>NZ_JPRF03000041.1 GCF_001188955.3 Kitasatospora aureofaciens
GGCCTGCCTGGAGGTGTCGCTGGCCCGCGCCGACGCCGGGCGCGCGGCCGCCGAGCAGGCGCTCGCGGAGCGGGAGGCCGAGCTCCGGGAGCACCGCGAGCACGGGCGCGGCCTCAAGGAGGAACTGGACAAGCTGGTCGACGCCGGGCACCGGGACGAGGTGCTGCGGGCGGAGAAGCGGCTGCGGATCGAGCAGCTGGAGGCCCGCGCGCTGGAGGAGTTCGGCATCGACGGGGGCGAGCTGCTGGCCTCGTACGGGCCGGACCAGCCCGTCCCGCCGTCAACGCCCGAGGACGGGCAGGCGCCGGGGGAGCCGTACCCGTACGTCCGGGCCGAGCAGGAGAAGCGGTTGAAGGCCGCCGAGAAGGCGTATCAGCAGCTGGGCAAGGTCAACCCGCTGGCGCTGGAGGAGTTCGCCGCGCTGGAGGAGCGCCACCAGTTCCTCGGCGAGCAGCTGGACGACCTCAAGCGCAGCCGGCGTGACCTGCTGGACATCGTCCGGGACGTCGACCGGCGGGTCGAGCAGCTGTTCACCTCGGCGTACCACGACACCGCCGCCCAGTTCGAGGGCGTCTTCGCCCGGCTCTTCCCGGGCGGTGAGGGGCGGCTGGTGCTGACCGACCCGGACAACATGCTCACCACCGGGGTCGAGGTGGAGGCCCGGCCGCCCGGCAAGAAGGTCAAACGGCTGTCGCTGCTGTCCGGCGGCGAGCGCTCGCTGACCGCCGTGGCCCTGCTGGTGGCGATCTTCAAGGCCCGCCCCAGCCCGTTCTACGTGATGGACGAGGTGGAGGCGGCGCTGGACGAGACCAACCTGCGCCGGCTGATCGGGATCATGGAGGAGCTGCGGGAGAGCTCCCAGCTGATCGTGGTCACCCACCAGAAGCTGACCATGGAGTCCGCCGACGCGCTGTACGGCGTGACCATGAAGGGCGACGGCATCTCCCAGGTGATCAGCCAGCGGCTGCGCGACGAGCACCGCGAGCGGCGTCCTTCAGGCGTCCGTAGGGTGACGGTCTAGGCCGGGCTGCGGTCCGGAACGGCTCCGGTCACGGATACTGGGGGCGTTATGGAATACGTGATCCTTGCCGTAGTCATCGCCGTGGTCGCCATCGGCGCGATCGCCGGCCTCGTCGTTTCCGGCAGACGACGCCAGCAGCTGCCCCCGAAGTCGCAGGCGCCGGTCATCACGGCGCCGAAGACCCCCCAGGAGCCCCAGGTCGGCGAGGAGGCCGCGCCTCCGACCGAGGAGCCGCGCCGCACCGTCGAGGAGGTGCCGCTCCCCGAGGCCCCCGAGGCCGTCGAGGTCGAGGCTCCGGCCGAGGCCGAGGTGGCACCCGCCATCGAGGTCCCCGAGCCCACCGCCGGCCGGCTGGTCCGGCTTCGCTCCCGGCTCTCCCGCTCGCAGAACTCGCTCGGCAAGGGTCTGCTCTCGCTGCTCTCCCGCGAGCACCTGGACGAGGACACCTGGGAGGAGATCGAGGAGACCCTGCTCACCGCGGACGTCGGCGTCGCCCCGACCCAGGAGCTCGTCGAGCGGCTGCGCACCCGGGTGAAGGTGCTCGGCACCCGTACCCCGGACGAGCTGCGCGGCCTGCTGCGCGAGGAGCTGGTCGAGCTGGTCGGCAAGGACGCCGACCGCACCGTCCGCTCGACCAAGCACGAGGAGGGCCCGGCCGTGGTCCTGGTCGTCGGCGTCAACGGCGTCGGCAAGACCACCACCACCGGCAAGCTGGCCCGGGTGCTGGTCGCCGACGGCCGCAAGGTGGTGCTCGGCGCGGCCGACACCTTCCGGGCCGCCGCCGCGGACCAGCTGCAGACCTGGGGCGAGCGGGTCGGTGCGCGCACCGTGCGCGGCCCGGAGGGCGGCGACCCGGCCTCGATCGCCTTCGACGCGGTCAAGGAGGGCATCGCCGAGGGTGTGGACACCGTGCTGATCGACACCGCCGGCCGACTGCACACCAAGACCGGCCTGATGGACGAGCTGGGCAAGGTCAAGCGGGTCGTCGAGAAGCACGGCCCGGTGGACGAGGTGCTGCTGGTGCTGGACGCCACCACCGGCCAGAACGGCCTGATCCAGGCCCGGGTGTTCGCCGAGGTGGTGGACATCACCGGCATCGTGCTGACCAAGCTGGACGGCACCGCCAAGGGCGGCATCGTGGTCGCGGTGCAGCGCGAGCTGGGCGTGCCGGTCAAGCTGATCGGTCTGGGCGAGGGCGCGGACGACCTGGCGCCGTTCGAGCCGGGTGCGTTCGTGGACGCGCTGATCGGGGACTGACCGGGGCCTCCCGTCGGTGAGGGTCCGCTCCTTCGGGGGCGGGCCCTTTCGCGTGTGTCGGGCGACCGCCTCGAGCGGAAGGGGCGCGCCGGTGCCGGAAGGGAGGAGCGGCGAGAGCGGGGGGCGAGCGCCGGAGCGACGACCGTCGGCGCCGGATCAGAGCGTCCCGGAGGCGAGCGGGCGAGTCACGAAGCCATCCAGGCCGGCTCGGCGGTGCGCTCGCGGCTGCGGTGGCAGGCGTAGGCGAGGGTGCCGAGCAGCAGCCGGGCCTCGGGCGGGCAGCCGGCGTTGTCGCGGGTGGGGCGACGCAGCCAGCGGACCGGGCCGAGTTCGCCGAGGACGGTGGGCGGGGCGGCGACGTAGCTGCCCTCGCCGTGGCAGGTGAGGTCGAGCGCGGCGTCGTCCCAGCCCATCCGGTAGAGCAGGTCGGGCAGGCGGCGGGCGGTTCCGGCGGCGACCAGGAACTGCAGTCGGCCGGTGGGCGGGGCGAGCACCGGGCCGATCTGGGTGCCCATCCGCTCCAGCCGGACCAGCGCCTGGAGGCCGGCCTGCTCGGGGACGTCCAGCACGTCGAAGGCGCGGCCGGTGGGGAAGAGCACCGAGCCCTCGGCGCCGGTGGCGGCCCGGCTCGCGCTGCCCGGTACGGGGTGCAGGCCGGGGGCGGCGCAGCGGTGGGAGCCGCAGGGACAGCGGGTCGGGGCGGTGGCGCCGGTGCCCGGGGTGCCGGTGGCCGGGTCGCCGGGGGCGACCGTCCAGCCCCAGCGGCCGGTGTACTCCGCGGCGGCCTGGGACGCGGTGACCTTGGTGCGGCGGCGCGCGCCCAGCGGTGCCAGCCGCAGGTGCCCCAGTCGAAGTTCGCCGAACAGGTTGTCCATGCCTCCCCCAACAGGTTGTCGTTGCCGATGGTTACGGGATGGTGACTGTGTGTTGATTGTCCGTTGCGTGGTGCGTGGTGCGGTGGCGGCGCGCAGCGCTTGGCGCGCGCCTGTTGCGACGGTGTGCCTCGGGCGCCGCCTTGTGGGGGCGGCGCCGATGCCGGATCGTCGGGTGCGTGAGGCGGTTGCCGTCCCGAGTGGACGGCGAAATCGCTTGTGGCAGCGGTGGATTGCGAGGTCTGCCGGGGCTTCCGGGGTTGGCCGGGGGACTTGGCGGCCCGCATATGCCGGACCGTCGCGACTACCTAGTGAAGCCTGTGCCCCCGTGCTTCGGTTCACTCCTGGGGGTGGCGAAAGGTGGCGTTTCGCCAGGGCCGCTCCCACGGGTGCCCCGAGGGGCACTACGTTCAGCACACGGACGTCGCCGGGGTTCCTGCTCCGGGCCGTCGGGGAACGGGAGTTGGGGATCTGACGCACCGTCTACGACGATGGCACACCAGTACGACGGGGCGGTACGCAGCACCTCAGGCACGGCACGTCTGGCAAGAGCCCGCACACCGTCGGGCGGTCACGATCGGGGCCCCGCAGGGGCCGGGCGGGATGGGGACGTTCCCATGGCAGAGAAGCAACCCAATGAGAAGCTGACCACGTGGTTCGCCCGCAGCGGCTGGTCCAAGGGCGAGTTGGCCCGCCAGGTCAACCGCCGGGCCCGGCAGATCGGCGCCCACCACGTGTCCACCGACACCTCCCGGGTGCGCCGCTGGCTCGACGGCGAGCAGCCCCGCGAGCCGATCCCCAAGATCATGTCGGAGCTGTTCTCGGAGCGCTTCGGCTCGGTGGTCTCGATCGAGGACCTCGGCCTGCGCGCCGCGATCCCGGTCTCCACCGTCGGCGGCGGCGTGGACCTGCCGTGGAGCGGACCGCAGACCGTCCAGCTGATCAGCGACTACTCCCGCAGCGACCTGATGCTCAACCGCCGGGGATTCCTCGGCACCTCGCTGGCGCTGACCGCCGGCGCCGCGCTGATCGAGCCGATGCAGCGCTGGCTCGCCCCCGGCCCGACCGGCGTGCCCACCCCGATCCTCACCGCGGCCAACGGCGGCGAGGCGTTCACCGGCCGGCTCTCGGAGCCCGAGCTGGAACTGCTGGAGCAGACCACCGTCATGTTCCGCCAGTGGGATGCCCAGAACGGCGGCGGGCTGCGCCGCAAGGCCGTGGTCGGCCAGCTCCACGAGGTCACCGACCTGCTCCAGGAGACGTACAGCGAGGACACCACCAAGCGGCTGTTCCGGCTCACCGCCGAACTCGCCCACCTGGCCGGCTGGATGTCCTACGACGTCGGGATGCACCCGAGCGCGCAGAAGTACTATGTGCTGGCCCTGCACGCGGCCAAGGAGGCCGGCGACCGCCCGTTCGGCGCGCTGATCCTCACCGACATGAGCCGCCAGATGATCCACCTCAACCGGGGCGAGGACGCCCTGGAGCTGATCCACCTGGCCCAGTACGGCAGCCGCGACACCGCCACCCCGCGCCAGCAGTCCCTGCTGTACGCGATGGAGGCGCGCGCCTACGCCACCATCGGCGAGGTCAACCGCTGCGC
This sequence comes from Kitasatospora aureofaciens, assembly GCF_001188955.3. Taxonomy (GTDB): domain Bacteria; phylum Actinomycetota; class Actinomycetes; order Streptomycetales; family Streptomycetaceae; genus Kitasatospora; species Kitasatospora aureofaciens. The sequence goes on from NZ_JPRF03000041.1 coordinate 4,754, forward strand.
CCGGGCGATCCGGCTGTCCGAGGACACCTTCACCGACATCCGCGACGGGGACGGCGAGCCGGACTGGCTGAAGTTCTTCTCGCCGGCCGAGCTGAACGCCGAGAACGCCCACTCGTACCGCGACCTGGCGTACCACTCGGACAACGCCCAGCTGTACGCCTCGCTGTCGGCGCCGGTGATGGAGCGCGCGGTCGACCTGTTCCGCCAGGACGAGGACCACGTGCGCTCGTACGCCTTCAACCTGATCGGCATGGCCAGCGTGCACCTGCTGCAGAAGGAGGCCGAGGAGGCCGTCCGGTACGCCGAGCAGGCGGTGGACATCGCGACCAAGGTGCGGTCGGAGCGGCTGAACTCCCGGGTCCGCAAGACCACGGAGGCGGCGTCCGCCCGGTTCCGGGGCGTGGACGCGGTGAGCCGGCTCAAGGAGCGGGTGGTTCAGGACATTCCGGAGTTCGTCTCGGTGGTCTGAACGGTCCCCGGGCGAGGACACCACCGACCGTGACGGCCGCCGCCGTCACGGTCGGTGGCGTTTCCGGCGACGGACCGTGCGGCGCGGCGGCACGGTAACCCGTCCGGCCCAACGACAGGGCCGTGGTTCACGTGCCCGTAACCAGCGCGTCGCATGCGTCACGGCCGTGAAACAACCGGCCGCACTGGCCGAAACCAGCCTTCGGCACTCTCCTGTTCATCGCCGCCACCCCGGGTGGCACGGGACAGGTACCCGGGGAGCGGCCCTCACGCAGAGGAGACGCCGATGCCGGACGGCTTCAGCGCGGGCGACACCGCCTTCGTGCTCATCAGTGCGGCCCTGGTCATGGTGATGACCCCGGGCCTGGCCTTCTTCTACGGGGGCATGGTCAGGGCCAAGAGCACACTGAACATGCTGGCGATGAGCTTCCTCTCGCTCGGCATCGTCAGCGTGCTGTGGGTCCTCTACGGCTACTCGCTCAGCTTCGGGCCCGACGCCTTCGCCGGGCTCATCGGAAACCTGGACTTCCTCGGGATGCGCGGCATCGGGCTGAACGAGCTGAGCGGCTCGATCCCGGTGACGGCTTTCGCGATCTTCCAGCTGATGTTCGCGATCATCACCCCGGCCCTGATCAGCGGCGCCATCGCGGACCGGGCCAAGTTCGGCGCCTGGGGCCTGTTCATCGCGCTCTGGGTGACGGTCGTCTACTTCCCGGTCGCACACTGGGTGTTCTTCGTCGACAACGGCCACGGCGGCTGGCTGGGCGACCGGAACGGCGTGATCGACTTCGCCGGCGGTACGGCCGTGCACATCAACGCCGGTGTGGCGGGCCTCGCGCTCTGCCTGGTGCTGGGCAAGCGGATCGGCTTCAAGAAGGACCCGATGCGCCCGCACAGCCTGCCGCTGGTGATGCTCGGCTCCGGGCTGCTCTGGTTCGGCTGGTTCGGCTTCAACGCGGGCTCGGCGCTGGCCGCCAACGGCGTCGCCGCGATGGCGATGGTCAACACCCAGGTCGCCACCGGCGCGGCGCTGGTCGGCTGGCTGGTCTTCGAGAAGCTCAAGCACGGCGCGTTCACCACGCTGGGTGCCGCCTCCGGCGCGGTGGCCGGGCTGGTCGCGATCACCCCGGCCTGCGGTTCGGTGAGTCCGCTCGGCGCGGTGGCGATCGGCCTGATCGCGGGCGCGGTCTGCGCCGCCGCGGTCTCGCTCAAGTACCGCTGGGGCTTCGACGACTCGCTCGACGTGGTGGGTGTGCACGCGGTGGGCGGGGCGATCGGCTCGCTGCTGATCGGCCTGTTCGCCACCGGCGGGGTCGGCCAGACCGCCAAGGGCCTGTTCTACGGCGGCGGGCCGGCCCAGCTCGGCAAGCAGGCGATGGGCGTGGCGGTGGTCGCGGCGTACTCCTTCGTGCTGTCCTGGCTGCTGGCCAAGGCGGTCGACAAGCTGGTCGGCTTCCGGGTCCCCGAGGAGGTCGAGGTGGCCGGCATCGACCAGGCGGAACACGCCGAGTCCGCCTACGATTTCAGCGCCGTCGGCGCGGGCCTGGCCCGGGCGCTCCCCTCCCTGGGCACCGGTGCCGCGCCCGGCGGGAAGCCTGCCGGGAAGGCCGCCGAGAAGGCTGCTGAGAAGTCCGCCCAGAAGACTGCCGAGAAGACCGAGGTCGACGCCCGATGAAGCTCATCACCGCCGTGATCAAGCCGTACCGCCTGGACGAGGTGAAGGCCGCCCTGCAGGCCTTCGGGATCCACGGCCTGACCGTCACCGAGGCCAGCGGCTACGGCCGCCAGCGCGGCCACACCGAGGTCTACCGGGGCGCCGAGTACACCGTGGACCTGGTGCCGAAGGTCAGGATCGAGGTCCTGGTCGAGGACGAGGACGCCGACGAGCTGATCGACGTCCTGGTGAAGGCCGCCCGGACCGGGAAGATCGGTGACGGCAAGGTGTGGAGCATCCCGGTCGACACCGCCGTCCGGGTCCGCACCGGCGAACGCGGGCCCGACGCCCTGTGAGGCACTGAGCGATCCGGCGGGCCCGCCCTCCCCCACGGGGCGCGGGTCCGCCGGTCGGCGTACCCGCGCCCGGGCCCCGCTACGGCCGTACGGGCGCCCAGGACCAACCCGCACGACGGACGGGACTCCGCGCATGACCATCGAGACCGGCCCCTCCTCCGGCCCCTCGGACCCCTCGGACCCTTCGGCCTACGCCGCGGCCCGGGCCGCGCTGCTCGACCGGCCGGGGCTGACCGGCCGCCCGCGCCGCGCCGCGCTCGCCCGGCTGACCGACGACTGGCTGGCCGGACTGCTCGCCGCGGCCGGCGTCCCGTCGTCGGGTGCCTCGTCGTCCGGCGCCCCCTCGTCCGGCGTCGCGCTGGTCGCCGTCGGCGGCTACGGCCGGGGAGAGCTGTCCCCGCGCAGCGACCTGGACGTGCTGCTGCTGCACGACGGCCCGATCGCCCCCGAACTGCCCGAGCGGATCTGGTACCCGGTCTGGGACGCGGGCGCCAAGCTCGACCACTCGGTGCGCACCCCCGCCGAGGCCCGCGCGGTGGCCGCCGCCGACCTCAAGGCCCAGCTGGGCCTGCTGGACGCCCGCCACCTCGCCGGGGACGGTGCGCTCACCGCCGCACTGCGCTCCGCGGTGCTCACCGACTGGCGCGCGAGCGCCCCCGCGCGACTGCCCGAGCTGCGCGAGCTGGGCCGGGAGCGCGCCGAACGGCACGGTGAGCTGTCCTTCCTGCTGGAGCCCGACCTGAAGGAGGCCCGCGGCGGCCTGCGCGACCTGGTCGCGCTCGACGCCGTCGCCGCCACCTGGCTCGCCGACGCCCCCAGGGACGGGCTGGACGCCGCCGCGCTGCGGCTCGCCGACGTCCGCGACGCGCTGCACCTGGCCACCGGCCGGGCCACCGAGCGGCTCAGCCTCCAGGACCAGGACCAGGTCGCCGAGCGGCTCGGCGTGCTGGACGCCGACACCCTGCTGCGCCAGGTCTACGAGGCCGCCCGGACCGTCGCCTACGCGGGCGACGTCACCTGGCGGGCGGTGGACCGGGTGCTCGCCGCCCGGTCCGGCCGGGGCCGCCGGACGGGCCGCCCGGTCTTCCGGTTCGCCGGCGCCGGGCGCGGCGCGGGTGCGGTGGCCCGGGGCGCCGTCGCCCGCCGCCCGCTCGCCGAGGGAGTGGTCGAGCAGGACGGCGAGGCGGTGCTCGCCCAGGGCGCCCGCCCGGCCGCCGACCCGGTGCTGCCGCTGCGCGCCGCGGCCGCCGCGGCGCAGAACGGGCTGACCGTCTCGTACGCGACGGTGCGCCGGCTGGCCGCCGAGTGCCGGCCGCTGCCGGTGCCCTGGCCGGACGAGGCGCGCGAGCAGCTGGTCACCCTGCTGGGGGCGGGGGAGGCGGCCGTCCCGGTGTGGGAGGCGCTGGAGGCGGAGGGGCTGATCACGAAGCTGCTGCCGGACTGGGAGCGGGTGCGCTGCCGTCCTCAGCGCAACGCGGTGCACCGCTGGACGGTCGACCGGCACCTGGTGGAGACGGCCGTCCGGGCCGCCTCGATGACCCGCCGGGTCGCCCGGCCGGACCTGCTGCTGGTCGCCGCGCTGCTGCACGACATCGGCAAGGGCTGGCCCGGGGACCACAGCGAGGCCGGCGAGGTGATCGTCCGCGACCTCGCCGTCCGGATGGGCTTCCCCGCCGAGGACACCGAGACCCTGGCGGTGCTGGTCCGCCACCACCTGACCCTGGTCGACACCGCGACCCGGCGCGATCCGGACGACCCGGCCACCGTCGAGGCGATCACCAAGGCGGTCGGCACCCCGTCGGAGCTGGAACTGCTGCACGCGCTCACCGAGGCGGACGCGCTGGCCACCGGACCGGCGGCGTGGAGCGGCTGGCGGGCCTCGCTGGTGGACGGCCTGGTGGCCCGGGCCGCCGCGCAGCTGGCCGGGGGAGGGGCCGCGCCGGAAGGGGCCGCGCCCTGGGCCCGTCCGAGCGCCGAGCAGGAGCGGATCGCGGTCGAGGCCGCCCGCACCGGCGGCCCCGCGCTGTCCCTGCTGGCCCGGGCCGAGGGGGCGGACCCGGGCAGCGGGCCGATGGGCGTCGAGCTGACCCTCGCCGTTCCGGACCGGCCCGGACTGCTCGGCACGGTGGCCGGAGTACTGGCGCTGCACCGGCTGACCGTCCGCTCGGCGGGCCTGCGCGAGCTGGACCCGGTCGGCTCCGGCCCGGTACTGCTGCTGTCCTGGCGGGTGGCCGCCGAGTTCGGCGAGCTGCCGGAGGCGGCCCGGCTGCGGGCCGACCTGCGCCGGGCGCTGGACGGCTCGCTGGACGTCTCCCGCCGCCTCGCCGAGCGGGACGCCGCCGCCCCGCGCCGCAGGGGCATCCCCACCCCGCCGCCGCTGGTCGCGGTGGCGCCCGCGGTGGCCTCGGCGACCGCTACCGTGCTGGAGGTCCGCGCGCACGACGCCCCCGGGCTGCTGCACCGGATCGGCCGGGCGCTGGACGGGGCGGGCGTCCGGGTGCGCACCGCGCACGTGTCCACGCTGGGCGCGGAGGCCGTCGACTCCTTCTACCTGACCGATCCGGCGGGCCGTCCGCTCACCGCAGGACGGGCCGGGGAGGTGGCCGCAGCGGTCCGGGCGGCACTGGGCTGAGGGGCTCCGCGGGGGCTGCTCCCCGGGCCGCTCCGGGCATTCCGCCCCGGGGGTGGAGACCGTACCCGGGGTGGCCGGATACCCTGGGGGACGACGACCGTACCGATACCGATGCCGCAGAGGACCCGCGACGACGTGTTCGACACCCTTTCCGATCGCCTCGCAGCGACGTTCAAGAACCTCCGGGGCAAGGGCCGCCTGAGCGAGGCGGACATCGACGCCACCGCCCGCGAGATCCGCATCGCGCTGCTGGAGGCGGACGTCGCGCTGCCGGTCGTCCGGGCCTTCATCAAGCAGGTCAAGGAGCGGGCGCTCGGCGCCGAGGTCTCCGGCGCGCTGAACCCGGCGCAGCAGATCATCAAGATCGTCAACGAGGAGCTCATCGCGATCCTCGGCGGCGAGACCCGCCGGGTGCGGTTCGCCAAGAACGGCCCGACGGTCATCATGCTCGCCGGTCTGCAGGGTGCCGGTAAGACCACCCTGGCGGGCAAGCTCGGCCACTGGCTGCAGAAGCAGAAGCACACCCCGCTGCTGGTCGCCTGTGACCTCCAGCGCCCCAACGCGGTCAACCAGCTCCAGGTGGTGGCCGAGCGGGCCGGCGTGGCCTTCTACGGCCCCCAGCCGGGCAACGGCGTCGGCGACCCGGTGCAGGTGGCCAAGGACTCGATCGAGTACGCCAAGCAGAAGCAGTACGACGTCGTCATCGTCGACACCGCCGGCCGCCTCGGCATCGACGCCGAGCTGATGCAGCAGGCCGCCGACATCCGCGCCGCGGTGGACCCGGACGAGGTCCTGTTCGTCGTCGACGCGATGATCGGTCAGGACGCGGTCACCACCGCGCAGGCCTTCCTCGACGGCGTCGACTTCACCGGTGTGGTGCTCTCCAAGCTCGACGGTGACGCCCGCGGTGGCGCCGCCCTGTCGGTCGCGCACGTCACCGGCCGGCAGATCATGTTCGCCTCCAACGGCGAGAAGGTCGACGACTTCGACGCCTTCCACCCGGACCGGATGGCCTCGCGCATCCTGGGCATGGGTGACGTCCTCTCGCTGATCGAGAGGGCCGAGCAGACCTTCTCGCAGGCCGAGGCCGAGAAGATCGCGGCCAAGCTGCGCGGCGGCCCGAAGGCGTTCACCCTGGACGACTTCCTGTCGCAGCTGGAGCAGGTCCAGAAGATGGGCTCGATCTCCAAGCTGCTCGGCATGCTGCCCGGCATGGGCCAGATCCGCGAGCAGATCAACAACATCGACGACAAGGACGTCAACCGGGTCGGCGCGATCATCAAGTCGATGACCCCGGCCGAGCGCGCCGAGCCGGAGCTGATCAACGGCTCCCGCCGCGCCCGCATCGCCAAGGGTTCGGGCGTCCAGGTCGGCGAGGTCAAGAACCTGGTCGAGCGGTTCTTCGACGCCCGCAAGATGATGTCCGCGATGGCCTCCGGCAAGGGCGTGCCCGGCATGCCGGGGATCCCGGGCATGGGCGGCGGCGCCAAGAAGTCCGCCAAGAAGGCCCCGCAGGCCAAGGGCAAGCGCAAGAGCGGCAACCCGCTGAAGCGCGCGCAGGAGGAGGCCGCGGCCGCCGAGCGCCGCGCGCTCGGCCCGGGCGGCGGCCAGGGTCCGGCCGACGGCGGCGCGTTCGGCCTCGGCGCGGGCAAGGGCCCGGCCGACTTCGAGCTGCCCAAGGAGTTCAAGGACATGCTGTAGTCCTTGGCCCGAGCGTTGGTGACCGGCTCCGTCCGGTCCTGATCGGCCCGTCGTCCGGTGCTCTCCGGACGGCGGGCCGATCGTGCGTCCGAGGCGGGTGCCGTGTCCGGGAACGCCGCCGTGTCCGATGATGTCGGCATGCGAGTGATGATCAGGGCCCCGAGGGCCGAGGACGAGGTTCTGTACGCGGAGGCGGTCCGCCGGTCCGCCGAGCACATCGGGCGGTGGAACCCGGTCGAGCCGGACGGGCTGCCGGAACTGCTGGGCCGCCAGGGCGCCGGCCTGCGCACGTTCCTGATCTTCGACCGGGACACCGGCGGGCTGGTCGGCAAGGTGAACGTCGCCAACATCGTGATGGGCAGGTTCTGCAACGCCACGCTGGGCTACGACTCCTACCTCCCGTACGCCGGCACCGGGCGGATGACCGAGGGCCTGCGGCTGGTCCTGGACCGCTGCTTCGCCCCGCAGTCGGCGGACGGGCTGGGTCTGCACCGGCTGGAGATCAACGTGCAGCCGGAGAACGAGCGCTCGATCGCGCTGGCCAAGCGGCTGGGCTTCCGGCATGAGGGCTTCACGCCGCGGATGCTGTTCCTCCAGGGGGACTGGCGCGACCACGAGCGGTTCGCGCTGACCGCCGAGGAGTGGCCGGGCGCCGCGGGCTGACCGGTGCCGCCGGGGCATATCCGCTGGTCGGGAGCCTAGATGCGGCCGTACGGCCGGGCGGGCGCGGCGTTGCGGTTGGCCCGCCCGAGCGCCTGTCCGTATCGTCCGGTGGGTGACCGAACCCGTGCCGCCGCGCCAGACCCCCGACCAGCCCTGGCGGTCCGAGGGCGCCCCGCCCCCGCCGCCGCCCCGCCGCCGGATGCCCGGCGGCTGGACGGGCCTGGTCCTCACCGCACTCGTGGTGTTCCTGATCTCCGACCTGCTGCTGTCGTTCTTCGGCAACGAGGGCGCCACCACGATCTCCTACACCGAGTTCAACAACCAGCTGAACAAGGGCAACATCACCAAGATCTACTCCAAGGGCGACGCGATCGAGGGCACCCTCAAGAGCGCCCAGCCCAAACCCGACGGCGGCAAGGGCGACTACACGGAGTTCGACACCCAGCGCCCCTCCTTCGCGGGCGACAACCTCTGGACCACCCTGCAGCAGCAGGGCGTCGAGGTCACCGCCACCTCGCCGGTCCAGCAGCGCAGCTTCCTCACCAACCTGCTGCTCTCGCTCGCGCCGATGCTGCTGCTGGTCTTCGTCTGGGTGCTGCTCGCCCGCCGGATGTCCGGCGGCCTCGGCGCCGGACCGCTCGGCCGCAAGGCCCCGCCCAAGCCGGTCACCGCCGAGCAGGGCAAGCGCACCACCTTCGCCGACGTGGCCGGCATCGACGAGGTCGAGGCCGAACTCACCGAAGTGGTCGACTACTTGAAGAACCCCGAGCGGTACCGCAGGCTCGGCGCCAAGATGCCGCGCGGCGTGCTGCTCAGCGGCCCGCCCGGCACGGGCAAGACCCTGCTGGCCCGGGCCGTGGCCGGCGAGGCGGACGTGCCGTTCTTCTCCGCCTCCGCCTCCGAGTTCATCGAGATGATCGTCGGCGTCGGCGCCAGCCGGGTCCGCGAACTGTTCGCCGAGGCCCGCAAGGTCGCCCCGGCGATCATCTTCATCGACGAGATCGACACCATCGGCCGCCAGCGCGGCGCCGGCGGCGGCATGGGCGGGCACGACGAGCGCGAGCAGACGCTCAACCAGATCCTCACCGAGATGGACGGCTTCACCGGCTCCGAGGGCGTCATCGTGATCGCCGCCACCAACCGGGCCGACGTGCTCGACCCGGCGCTGCTGCGCCCCGGCCGCTTCGACCGCCGGATCACCGTCAGCCCGCCCGACCGGGAGGGCCGAGCGGCCATCCTGCGCATCCACACCCGGACCGTCCCGCTGGCCGGCGACACCGACCTGCAGCAGCTGGCCAAGATCACCCCGGGGATGACCGGCGCCGAACTCGCCAACCTGGTCAACGAGGCCGCCCTGCTGGCCGTCAAGCGGGAGCAGGACGCGGTCAGCGAGCGGGACCTCTCGGACGCCCTGGAGAAGGTCCAACTCGGCGCCGTACGGCCCCTGGTGATGCCGCAGGAGGAGCGCGAGCGGACGGCGTACCACGAGAGCGGGCACGCACTGCTGGGCATGCTCCAGCCGGGCGCGGACCCGGTCCGCAAGATCACCATCGTGCCGCGCGGCCGCGCCCTCGGCGTCACCCTCTCCACCCCGGAGAACGACCGCTACTCGTACACCGAGCCCTACCTGCGCGGCCGGATCATCGGCGCGCTGGGCGGGATGGCGGCCGAGCAGGTGGTGTACGGGGTGATCACCACCGGGGCGGAGAGCGACCTGGAGCAGGTCACCAACATCGCCCGCGGGATGGCCGGACGCTGGGGGATGAGCGAGCGCGTCGGCCGACTCACCGCGGTGCCCTCGGACGCGCAGGGCGCGTACGGGCTCTCGGCGGCGCCGACCACGCTGGACGCGGTCGACGAGGAGGCCCGGCGGATCGTCGCCGAGTGCTACGAGGACGCGGTGCGGATCCTGACCGAGCAGCGGCCCCGGCTGGACGCGCTGGCGGCGGCGCTGCTGGAGGCGGAGACGCTGGACGAGGAGGCGGCCTACCGGGCGGCGGGGGTGCCGCGGGAGGCGACCGACCAGGAGGCGTGAGGCATGCGTTCGGGGCCGGGGGCGCTCGCCGTGGTGGCGTGCGCCCCCGGTTTCGGGTTTCCGGCGCGGTGTCCTCCCGGCTCCGTGTCGTCGCCGTCCTCAGCGTGGTCGCTCGGCGACCAGATAGCGGAAGACGTTCTCCATCCGGACCGAGCCGTCCGGGCGCAGGTACGGCTGCAGCGCCTCCTCCAACTCCTTGGCCACCAGCGGGGCGCCGGAGAACTCCTCGGCCGGCTCGAACAGCCCGGTGGAGAGCAGGCCCCGCACCGCGCTGTCCAGGTCCGGGTAGGCGAACGGGCAGCTGACCCGGCCGCTGCCGGCCGGTCGCAGACCGACCGGGGCGAGCAGGTCCTCCAGCGCGCCCGGCACGCTCAGCTCGAACGGGTCGCGTGCGGTGGTCCGCCCCGCCATCCGACGGGCCGCGTCCAGCACCGGCGCGCTCTCGCAGCGCTCCTGCGGGCCCCAGGCGGCCAGCACCACGTGTCCGCCCGGGAGGGTGAGCCGGGCCGCCTCGGCGACCACCCGGCCCGGATCGGCGGCGCCGGGGAGCTGGTCGAAAACCGTCACCAGCGAATGGGCCGAGCGGGGGACGGCGGCGGCCGGCCGGGCCCCCGCGCACACCCGCAGCCGACGGTCCCGGGCCAGCTCGCGCAGCTCCTCCCGCGGCTCCTGCCCGGAGACCTGGGCGCCCCGCCCGGCGGCGAGCAGCAGGGCCAGTCCTGACCGGCAGCCCAGGCCCAGCACGCTGCTCGCCGGGCCGACCTCCAGGCGGTCGTACACCGCCTCGTAGAGCGGCACCAGCATGCGTTCCTGGATCTCCGCCCAGTCACGCGCCCGCGCGGGCCCGGCGGCCCCCTGCTGCGGGTGGTGCGGTCGTGCGCCGGTCGGTCGTGCGTCCGCTGGTCGTGCGGTCGTGCCGGTCGTCCGAGCTGAAGCCATCGCGGCCTCCCATCCGGTCCTTCGGTGTGCTGCTACGGCTCCCCCAAAGTCCCGCCCCACTCCAGCGAACAGCGGGTCGGGCCCGGCGTCCAGAGGGGTGCAGGGTGGTGCGCGCGTGTCGCGGTCGTGCGCCCCCTGCGGGCGGCGTTCCGCGGCCGCGGACGTGTCTCCCTCCGTGCGGGTGTGATGGCGATTCGAAGTGAGGGCGTCGCTCCCCGTACCATTCCGCCCATGGCTAAGGCACCCGTTCTCACCCCTCAGGCGGAAGACTTCCCGCGCTGGTACCAGGACCTCATCAACAAGGCCGAGCTTGCCGACAACGGTCCGGTCCGCGGCACCATGGTCATCCGACCGTACGGCTACGGCCTGTGGGAGCGGATGCAGCAGGAGATGGACGCGCGCATCAAGAAGGCGGGCGCGCAGAACGCCTACTTCCCGATGTTCATCCCGCAGTCCTACCTGACCAAGGAGGCCGAGCACGTCGAGGGCTTCGCCCCCGAACTCGCGGTGGTCACCCACGGTGGCGGCAAGCAGCTGGAGGAGCCGGTCGTCGTCCGGCCCACCTCCGAGACGATCATCAACGAGTACTTCTCGAAGTGGGTGCAGAGCCACCGCGACCTGCCGCTGCTGATCAACCAGTGGGCGAACGTGGTCCGTTGGGAGCTGCGCCCGCGCATCTTCCTGCGCACCACCGAGTTCCTCTGGCAGGAGGGCCACACCGCCCACGCCACCTACGAGGACGCCCGCGACTACGCGTCGATGATCCACACCCAGGTCTACGGCGACTTCATGACCAACGTGCTCGGCATCGACGTCGTGCTCGGCCGCAAGACCGCCAAGGAGCGCTTCGCCGGCGCCATCAACACCCTCACCCTGGAGGGCATGATGGGCGACGGCAAGGCGCTGCAGATGGGCACCAGCCACGAGCTGGGCCAGAACTTCGCCAAGGCGTTCAACACCACCTACCAGCTGCAGGGCGCCGAGCGCGAGTACGTCTGGCAGACCTCCTGGGGCGTCTCGACCCGCATGGTCGGCGGCCTGATCATGTCCCACGGCGACGACAACGGCCTGCGGGTGCCCCCGCGCCTGGCCGCCGTCCAGGCCGTGGTGCTGGCCATCAAGGGCGACGACGCGGTCATCGCCAAGGTCCGCGAGATCGGTGCCCAGCTGGAGGCCGCCGGCATCCGCGTCGTGGTCGACGACCGCACCGACACCCCGTTCGGCCGACGCGCCGTCGACTGGGAGCTCAAGGGCGTTCCGCTGCGCATCGAGGTCGGCCCGCGCGACCTGGAGAACGGCACCGCGATGCTGGCCCGCCGCATCCCGGGCGGCAAGGAGCCGGTCTCCATCGACGCCCTGGCCGCGCTGCTGCCGGGCGTCCTGGAGGAGGACCAGGCGCTGCTGCTGCGCCAGTCCCGCGAGCGCCGCGAGGCCCGCACCGTCGATGTCAAGACCCTGGACGAGGCCGTCGAGGCCGCCGCGACCGGCTGGGGCCGGATCGCCTGGGCCGACCTCGGGGCAGAGGGCGAGGCCAAGCTGGCCGAGCAGGGCGTCACGGTGCGCTGCATCATCGCGGCCGACGGCTCGGTGCCGCAGGCGGACGACCAGGACGGCAATATCGCGATCGTCGCGCGTGCGTACTGATGTCTGACGCCGGCAGGTAATGACCGTTACCGGCGACATTTGCCCGGAATGCGGTTGGGTAAGAATCCGGTAACTCTGACGGGGGAGTCCGGGAAGCGGACATCCCTACTGGCCGGTCAACTGCCGATATTAACGGAATAGCGGTACGGTGTACGGCCCGTGGCCCTGTCAACTTCGGCGGGTCCTCGGGCCGTACGTCCAGGGGGCGACAGCCCGCCCCCGGGCGGAATTCACGAGGCCCGCCGACGTTAGGGCGGGCCGAAACCGGCAGGGGGTTGGTCTTGCGTCAGATCCGGAACGCGCAATTCGCGCACAGTCGCGCATTCCTGGGAGTTCCCTGGGAATTCTCGGAGAACGGGAACATGCGGAACATCGGCTCGCCCTGCATCGTTGGTCTAGCGTGAGCACGACACAGCCCCTCGTCCTCGCGGCCGAACTGGCCGCCGCCTGGAGTGACATCCAGGCCCACCACCAGGACCTCCCCGACCTCGCCTCGCCCGAGGCGCTGATCGGAGAGTCCTCTTCGGCCTGTGGCACGCGGCTCGGTTTCGAGCGGCTCCTCCACGAGGCTGCCCACGGTCTGGCCGCGGCCCGGGACATCCGGGACACCTCGCGGGCCGGCCGCTACCACAACCGGCGCTTCCTGATGCTCGCCTCCGAGCTGGGCCTGGCGCACCCGGTCGAGCCGCACGCCAGCAGCGGCTTTTCCCAGGTGACCATGCTCAAGGAGACGCAGGAGCGCTACGCCGAGACCATCGAGCGCCTGGACCGCGCCCTGGGCGCGCACCAGGAAGCGGTGGCCGGCGACGGCACCAACCGCGCCTTCCGCGGGCCGGCCGCCCGGCACGGCTCCTCCGGGGGCGGCGTACGGGTCAAGGCGGTCTGCGGCTGCGGACGCAACGTCCGGGTCGTGCCGTCGGTGCTCGCGCAGGCGTCCATCGTCTGCGGCGCTTGCCAGCAGCCGTTCAAGATCGCGTAATCCGGGGCCGGGACCGGTCGGCGACTGTGCGGGCAGTCGGCACGGCCGGGGTGGCCGGCGCCGGTGACGTTGGCGCCGGTGACGTTGGTGACATCGGTGACACGGGTGAGTCTGTGGGCTGACCGGGAGCGGGGGCTCCCGGTCGGGCCCTGAGCGGCCCCGTCGCCCGTTCGCGCTCCGCCTCGGGGCTTCCCCGCGCCCTGTCGTGGGGCGCCCCTGCATCGCCCTCGGGCTTCCGTATGCCCTGCTCCGGGCCTTCCTCCGTGACGGCCGGGTGAAGAGCGTCCGCGCCGGTATGGCAGAATGGACAGCTGAGTACTCGGCAGCCGGGCAGGACCCCTCTCTCCTACGGCTGGCGTGTCCCTTGAACGGCCTCCCCCGCAACCCCACGCGGACGGCGAGGCTGCTCACCCACGTCAACACCAGGAGAATCCACTCCCGTGGCAGTCAAGATCAAGCTGAAGCGTCTCGGCAAGATTCGCTCCCCGCACTACCGCATCGTCGTCGCCGACGCCCGCACCAAGCGTGACGGTCGCGCGATCGAGGAGATCGGCATCTACCAGCCGACCTACAACCCCTCGAAGATCGAGGTCGACAGCGACCGCGCCCAGTACTGGCTGTCCGTCGGCGCCCAGCCGACCGAGCCGGTGCTCGCCATCCTCAAGCTGACCGGCGACTGGCAGAAGTTCAAGGGCCTGCCGGCTCCGGAGCCGCTGAAGGTCGCCGAGCCCAAGGTCGAGGACTTCTCGCACCTGTTCGCGAAGGCCGTCGCCGGCTTCGAGGACGCCACCACCGGTGTCGCCATCACCCCGAAGGCCAAGAAGTCGGACAAGGCCGAGGCTGACGCCGACGCCGCCGCCGAGGCCTGATCGTGATCGAGGACGCCCTCGACCATCTGGTGAAGGGCATCGTCGAGCACCCCGACGAGGTGCAGGTGCGCTCGCGCAACCTGCGTCGGGGCAACACCATCGAGGTGCGGGTGCACCCCGATGACCTCGGCAAGGTGATCGGCCGGGGCGGCCGCACGGCGCGCGCACTGCGCACCGTGGTCGGCGCCCTCGGCGGTCGCAACGTCCGGGTCGACCTGGTCGACGTGGACAACATTCGCTGACGCAGCTGCTCGTTCAGCCGTCGGGCTTGAGGCCGACCGGGACGCATGTCGTCCCGGTCGGCCTTTTTTGCTGGCTGTCCCTGCTCGGCCCTCAGCGCGCACCCGTCTCAGCGCATATCCGTCTCAGCGCTTACCCGTCTCAGCCTTCTTCGCCCAGCAACTCCAGGAGAACGATCACCGTGCAGCTCGTCGTCGGCAGGATCGGCCGCGCCCACGGCATCAGGGGTGACGTCAGTGTCGAGGTCCGCACCGACGAGCCGGAACTCCGGCTCGGTCCCGGTGCTGTCCTGCTCACCGACCCCGCCTCGGCCGGACCGCTGACCGTCGAATCCGGCCGGGTGCACAGCGGCCGACTGCTGCTGCGCTTCGCCGGCGTCAAGGACCGCAACGCTGCGGAGGCGCTGCGGGGCACCCTGCTCATCTCCGAGGTCGACCCGGAGGAGCGTCCGGAGGACCCGGAGGAGTACTACGACCACCAGCTGATCGGCCTCGACGTGGTGCTGCTCGACGGCACCCCGGTCGGCGAGCTGACCGAGGTCGTCCACCTGCCGTACCAGGACCTGCTCACGGTGAGGAAGGCCGACGGGACGGAGGTGCTGGTGCCCTTCGTGACCCAGATCGTGCCGACCATCGACCTGGAGAACCAGCGGGCCGTGATCACCCCGCCGGCCGGGCTGATCGACCCCGACCAGGCCGAGGTCGTCGGCACCGCGTCGGAGGAGCCGGAGGAGTCGGAGTGACCGTCGGGCAGACTCCCGGAGAGGCCGCGCAGGACGCTGGTCAGGACGCCGGCGCGGGTGTCCGGTCCGGGATGCGGATCGACGTCGTCTCGATCTTCCCGGAGTACCTGGAACCGCTGAACATCTCGCTGGTCGGCAAGGCCAGGGCCCGCGGCCAGCTGGATGTGCACCTCCACGACCTGCGCGAATGGACCCACGACGTGCACCGCACGGTGGACGACACCCCCTACGGCGGCGGCCCCGGCATGGTGATGAAGCCCGAGCCGTGGGGCGAGGCGCTGGACGCCGTCGTGGCCGGCGGACCCGCGGGCGAGGTGCCGACCCTGGTCGTCCCCACCCCGAGTGGGCGCCCGTTCACCCAGGAGCTCGCCCAGGAGCTGGCCGGCCGGCCCTGGCTGGCGTTCACCCCGGCGCGGTACGAGGGCATCGACCGCCGGGTCATCGAGGAGGCGGCCACCCGCATGCCGGTGGTCGAGGCCTCGATCGGCGACTACGTGCTGGCCGGCGGTGAGGTCGCGGTGCTGGTGATGGTCGAGGCGATCGCCAGGCTGCTGCCCGGCGTGCTCGGCAACGCCGAATCCCACCGGGACGACTCCTTCGCCCCCGGCGCGATGGCCGACCTGCTGGAGGGCCCGGTCTACACCAAGCCCGCCGAATGGCGCGGCCGGACCGTGCCGGACGTGCTGCTCAGCGGCAACCACGGCAAGATCGCACGCTGGCGGCGGGAGCAGGCCTTCGCCCGCACCCTGACCAACCGGCCCGACCTGGTCGGGCGCTGGCAGTACGGCGCCTTCGACAAGAAGGACCGGGCGGCGCTCAGCGTCCTGGGCCTGGTCTGGGACGAGGAGCTCGGCCGATTTCGGTCCGCAGCCGGTGATGTGGAAGAATAGGCCGCTGCTGTCTGTCGCTGGTTCCCTTCCGTAGGGAGCACGTGGACCGGCGCCCCCGCCACGGGGGGATCGCCGCCAGCCGATGCGGCCCGCAGCAGACCCCATTGTGACGAACTTCCGTGGGCGGCCCGTGGCGCCTGCGATGGAGAGCAACATGAGCAACAAGCTCGCTGCTGTCGACGCGGCCTCGCTGCGTACCGACATCCCGGCCTTCCGCGCCGGTGACACCCTGAAGGTTCACGTCCGGGTCATCGAGGGCAACCGCTCCCGTGTCCAGGTCTTCCAGGGCGTCGTCATCCGCCGCCACGGCGCCGGTGTCGGTGAGACCTTCACCGTTCGCAAGGTCAGCTTCAACGTCGGCGTGGAGCGCACCTTCCCGGTGCACACCCCGGTCGTCGAGAAGATCGAGGTCGTGACCCGCGGTGCGGTTCGCCGCGCCAAGCTGTACTACCTGCGTGACCTCCGCGGCAAGGCCGCGAAGATCAAGGAGAAGCGCGACCGCTGATCCACCGGCCCCCGGCCACGCCGGGGGATCGGAGCGCTCGGAAGGGCTGAGCAACCGCAAGGTAAGCTCAGCGCCCGATGAGCACGCACGAACCACCCGCGGACCGCGACGGCAGTCCCGCACCCACCGGTGCGGACTCGCTGTCGCGGTCCGCGGTCGTCTCCGGGCCGGAGCCGTCCCCGGAACGGCAGGCGGCGCCGGACGGCGGCCCGGTGCCCGAACAGTCCGAGGACCAGCCCGAGGCGGCGGAGAAGGACGGCGAGGACGGGGAGTCCGGCGGGGACGGGGAGTCCGAGCCCGGGCGTTCGCGGTCCCGGGACCTGCTGCTGTTGGTCGGGATCTGCCTGGCGGCCCTGCTCCTGGTGAACGCGTTCGTCGCCCGGCCGTTCACGGTGCCCTCCGGCTCGATGGAGGACACGCTGCAGCCTGGCGACCGGTTGATCGCCAACCAGCTCGCCTACGCCTTCGGCGGCCACCCCCGGCGCGGCGACATCGTGGTCTTCGACGGGGTGGGCTCCTTCCTCCCCGAACCGGCCGGTCAGCCGGGGTTCTGGGACAACGTGCGTTCGGTCGGCCGGGACCTCGGGCTGGTCCCGGCGGGGAACACGGTCTACGTCAAGCGAGTGATCGGCGTCGGCGGCGACCGGGTGAGGAGCACCGGCCCGGGCGCGCCGCTCACCGTCAACGGCGTACCGGTGGACGAGACCTCCTACCTGGCCCCGGGGGACCAGCCGTCCGACGTGGCCTTCGACGTCGTGGTGCCGCCTGGCGAGCTGTTCGTGCTGGGCGACCACCGGAGCGCCTCCCGGGACTCGCGCGACCACCTCGGGGAGCCCGGCGGTGGCTTCGTGCCCGCGGACAAGGTGATCGGGCGGGCGGACTGGGTGGTGTACCCGTTCTCGCGCCTGACCGGCCTGGACCGGCCCTCGGCTTTCACCGCGGTCACGGGGACGGGTGGTCATGGGGACCAGGGGTAGGGGTCGGGTCGCCGACCGCTCGGCCCCGAAGCCGGGCGAGGGCGAGGCGGACCGGGACGGGGGCGGTGCCGTGCGTTCCGTCCGTTCGGGCCGTTCCGCCCGTTCGGTAGGACTCGCGGATCCGGCCGAGCCGGCCGCGTCGGCCGCGCCGGTCCGCGGCCGGGCCGAGCGCCGTCGCAGTGCCCGACGCGCGGCCCGCCGGCGCAAGCGCTCGCTGCTGCGTGAGTTCCCGCTGATCGTCCTGGTGGCCCTGCTGGTGGCGCTGGTCTTGAAGACCTTCCTGATCCAGGTGTTCGTGATCCCCTCGGGCTCGATGGAGCAGACCATCCAGGTCGGGGACCGGGTGCTGGTGGACAAGTTGACCCCCTGGTTCGGCAGTGAGCCGCAGCGCGGCGACGTGGTGGTGTTCAAGGACCCGGGCGGCTGGCTGGAGAACGATCGCAAGCCGTCCCACGACGGTCCGGTACTGGGCGGCACCAAGCAGGTGCTGACCTTCGTCGGACTGCTGCCGTCCGACAACGAGCAGGACCTGATCAAGCGCGTGATCGGCGTCGGTGGGGACACCGTCGAGTGCTGCGACCCGCAGGGGCGGCTCACCGTCAACGGCCACGCGGTGGAGGAGCCCTACCTCGCGCCGGGCAACCCGCCCTCCCGGCAGCCGTTCAAGGTGACGGTGCCCAAGGGGCGCCTGTGGGTCATGGGGGACCACCGGGACGTCTCCGCCGACTCGCGCTTCCACATGGGCAATCCGGGGCAGGGCACCGTCCCGCTGAACGACGTGGTCGGTCGCGCGTTCGTGATCGCCTGGCCGCTGGGCCGCTTCCATCAACTCGATGAACCGAGTTCACTCTCCTCTCTCGCCGCGGCGTCTCAGCCCGGCGGAACTGCGCCGGAATCGATGGGCATTGGGCCGGTTCCAACAGAACCTCCGCTCGTTATGGGTGTATTGGGCATCCTTCCGCTTGTCTTTCGCCGGCCGGGGCGGCCTCCGAAGTGAGCCGCTCCGGCCGTTGGACGGCCGGACAGCGCGTGTGGAACTGCGAGCCGGATGCCCTGGAGTGATAGAGAAGTGCAGGTGCGGCCGGGAGTGGTCCCGGCCGTGCGCCGAGGCCGGGTTGGTGTCAGGGCAGTCCGCTGTGGGCAGCCCTGAGGCGTTCATGGTCGTGGCGAGCGTGGTGCCCGCTGTGCGGCACTCTGAGCGCGGGCGCGCGGGCGTCCGCACAGCAGGGAGGAGACGTTGTGGGGGATTTGGTGATCGGTGCCCGCTCAGGCGCCGGGGAACCCGAGGGCCCGGGCGGCCGGGTGAACCGGTCCGCCGAGTCCTCGGCACCGTCGACGGCGGGCGAGGACACGGCCGCCCAGAACGCCGACGCGCACGGCACCGGGGCGGACGGCCCGCCGGAGCCACAGCGGTCGGAGAGCGAGCAGGTGAACGAGTCGGATTCGGAGGCTCCGGCCAAGCCGCGCAAGCAGCGCTCCTTCCTGAAGGAGCTGCCGATCCTGATCGGCATCGCGTTGATCCTCGCGCTGGTGATCAAGACCTTCTTCGTCCAGGCGTTCTCCATTCCGTCGGAGTCGATGCAGAACACGCTGCAGGTCGGCGACCGTGTCCTGGTGGACAAGTTGACCCCCTGGTTCGGATCCGAACCCGAGCGCGGGGACGTCGTGGTGTTCCACGACCCGGGTGGCTGGCTGAACGACGAGCCGACCCAGCAGAGCACCAACTCCTTCGTCCGCGGCGTGCAGGACGTGCTCAGCTTCGTCGGGTTGATGCCCTCCGCCAACGAGAAGGACCTGATCAAGCGGGTCATCGCGGTCGGCGGCGACACCGTCGAGTGCAAGGACGACGGGCCGGTCAAGGTCAATGGAGTCGCCCTCAACGAGCCGTACGTCTACCAGGGCAACACCCCCTGCGGCACGCAGCCCTTCGGCCCGGTGAAGGTGCCGAACGGCCGGATCTGGGTGATGGGCGACCACCGCGCCGACTCGCTGGACTCCCGCTTCCACATGGACCAGCCGGGCGGCGGGACGGTGCCGGTGGACAACGTGATCGGGCGGGCCTTCGTGGTGGCGTGGCCGGTGAGCCACTGGTCCACGCTCCCGGTGCCGGACACCTTCGACCAGACGGGCCTGTCGGCGGTCTTGCCGGCCGCGCCTCCGGTGGGCGGCGCGGTGGGTGCCGTCGCCCTGCTGCCGCTGGTGCGTCGGGTGCGGACCCGGAAGGAGCGCCGGAAGGAGTCCTGAGCTCCACCGAGTCGTCTCCGACTCTTGCGCGGGCCGTGGTACCGACGAGTAATCTGCTCGGACGTGCCACGGCCCGTCGGCGTTCGCGCCCGAGCCACCGGCGTGCCAGTGGTGTTCTCCGGTCGGCCAGAGGTGGACGGTGTCGATGAGCAGTGTCGTGGAACAGTCGGCCGACCACCCGGAGACGCCGGCCCGGTCCGGTCGCCGGGCCGCCGCGGTGCTGCAGGGCATCGCGCTCGCGCTGGGGCTGCTGATGATGATCGGCGGCTTCGTCCTCATCGCGGTCGACTACCGGCCGTACAAGATCCCCACCACCTCGATGCACCCGACGCTCCAGGCCGGCGACACCGTGCTCGCCCGCAAGACCGACGGCGGCACCATCGGCCGGGGCGACGTGGTGGTCTTCCGCGACCAGGCCTGGGGCGGGGAACTCATGGTCAAGCGGGTGGTCGCGGTCGGCGGCGACACCGTCGCCACCACCGCGGACGACCACCGGCTGACGGTCAACGGCAAGCCGGTGGACGAGCCGTACCTCGCGACCCAGGGCCGTCAGGGCGAGTCGTTCAGCGTGACGGTGCCGCAGGGGCGGCTGTTCCTGCTCGGCGACAACCGGGTCGGCTCGCTCGACTCCCGCACCCACCTGGAGGCCGACGGCGGGACCGTCCCGGCCACCGAGGTCGAGGCCAGGGTCGAGGCCACTCTGCTTCCGTTCGGCCGGACCGGCCTGCTGGACCGGACCACGGCCTTCGACGGCTTCGCGGGCCCGAAGGCCGCCGAGCCCGGGCCGCTGGAGCCGGCCGCCTACGCGAGCGTTGCGGGCGCGGCGCTGATCGTCGTGACCTCGGCGGTGGGCGGGGTGGCGGGCCTGGCGCGCCGGATCCGCCGGGGGCGCAGCTCCTGACCGCGGCTGTTGCCGGCCGGGCCGCTGTGCCGAACATCGCCCCGGACGGACGCGCCGGGTGGCAGGATCGGTAGCGCCACCGATGCGAACGGAAGGAGCGTGGAGCGCTGCCATGACTGCACAGCGTCGCAGGGCCGCGCGGATCCTGCTGCTGGACGGGCTGGACCGCATCCTCCTCTTCCTGGGCGCCGATCCGGCGGTGCCCGGCGAGACGTGGTGGTTCACGCCCGGCGGCGGCTTGGAGCCGGGGGAGGACGTGCGCGAGGCGGCCGAGCGGGAGCTCGCGGAGGAGACCGGCTTGCGGGGTGTGGACCTGGGGCCCTTGGTGGCGTACGGCACGGTGTCGTTCTCCTTTCGGGGGCGGCGCTACGAGCAGGAGCAGTGGTTCCATCTGGCCCGGACCGCGGAGACGGGTCTGGACCACGCGGGCATGGGCGAGGACGAGCACGCCCAGCTGCTCGCGGCGCGCTGGTGGACGGTCGAGGAACTGCGGGGGACGGCCGAGACGGTCTACCCGGCCGGACTGGGGGACTTCCTGGGACGACTGCTGGCAGAGGGCCCGCCGGTCGATCCGGTACGGCTCTGAGCGTGGGTGCGGTGGTCCACAATGGGTGGACTGACAAGTTGAGGGGACGCCTGGATGAGTGCCGAAGATCTCGAGAAGTACGAGACCGAGATGGAGCTCAAGCTCTACCGGGAGTACCGGGACGTCGTCGGCCTGTTCAAGTACGTGATCGAGACCGAACGAAGGTTCTACCTCACCAACGACTACGAGCTGCAGGTGCACTCGGTCCAGGGCGAGGTGTTCTTCGAGGTGTCGATGGCGGATGCGTGGGTCTGGGACATGTACCGGCCGGCCCGGTTCGTCCGCAAGGTCCGGGTGCTGACCTTCAAGGACGTGAACATCGAGGAACTCGCGAAGAGCGATCTGGAGCTGCCCTCGGACGAGTCCGGCTTCGGGAACTGACGTTGGACGACTCCGTCCCGCGTTGTCCAGCCGAATTTCGTCAGGCGGGGGCTTCTCACTCCTGCGGGTGACAAGAGTTATCCACAGGTCGGGGTTATCCACAGGGAAACGGAATTTCCCGGCCCCGGTGCGCACGGTGGTGCAGCCTCCTCGGCGGAGGTGGTCACCGTGCAGAACACCATCGTGCAGGACCAGGCCGTACCGAATGCGGCCGCAACCGGGGCGGACGGCGCAGCCGAGCCGGGCCGCAGCACCAGGATCGGGCTCGGCCGCTACGGGGAGCGGGTCGCCGCCCGTCACCTCGCGGAGTCCGGACTCCGCATCCTCGACCGCAACTGGCGCTGCGCCGAGGGCGAGCTGGACATCGTCGCCCTCGACGGCGACACCGTCGCCGTCTGCGAGGTGAAGACCCGCTCCGAGCGGGGCTTCCAACAACCCAGCGAGGCCATCGACCGGGCCAAGGCCGCCCGGCTGCAACGGCTCGCCGAGCGCTGGCTGGCCGAGCGCTGGCCCGGGCACTTCGCCCGCCTGGCCGGGCCCGGGTACGACCCCGGGCCGTCCGATCCGCAGTGGCCGCCCGCCCCACCGGGAGGGGTGCGGATCGATCTGGTGGCCGTGGTCAACCGGGCGCGGGGTGCAGCCGTGGTCGA
Organism: Kitasatospora aureofaciens; assembly: GCF_001188955.3. GTDB lineage: Bacteria > Actinomycetota > Actinomycetes > Streptomycetales > Streptomycetaceae > Kitasatospora > Kitasatospora aureofaciens. The sequence continues at coordinate 26,810 of NZ_JPRF03000041.1, forward strand.
CCACCTGCGGGGGGTGGTCTGAGATGGCCTTCGCCCGCACCTGTTCCGTCGCGCTGGTCGGGGTCGACGGGGTGATCGTCGAGGTCCAGGCCGATCTGGAGCCCGGGGTGGCCGCGTTCACCCTGGTCGGTCTGCCCGACAAGGCGCTCACCGAGGCCCGGGACCGGGTCCGCGCCGCGGTCTGCAACAGCGGCGAGGCCTGGCCGCAGCGCAAGCTGACCGTCGGCCTCAGCCCCGCCTCGGTGCCCAAGAGCGGCAGCGGCTTCGACCTCGCGGTGGCGTGTGCCGTGCTGGCCGCCGCCGAGCGGCTCGACCCCTCCTCCATCGCCGACCTGCTGCTCATCGGCGAGCTGGGGCTGGACGGCCGGGTGCGGCCGGTCCGCGGGGTGCTGCCGTCGGTGCTGGCCGCCGCCGACGCCGGGTACGAACGGGTCGTGGTCGCCGAGCAGACGGCGCCCGAGGCCTCGCTCGTTCCGGGGGTGACGGCGATCGGGGTGCGCAGCCTGCGCCAACTCGTCGCCGTGCTGACCGGGGCGGTGGAACCGGAAGAGCCGTCCGAGCGGATCGGCGGCCGGCCGGATCCGCTGATGGCCGGACTCATGCTCCCCAGCGCGGGGGTCCGGGGCCTGCCCGACGACCGGACGCTGCGGCTCGACATGGCCGACGTGGCCGGTCAGTACGAGGCCCGGCGAGCCCTGGAGATCGCCGCGGCCGGAGGGCACCACCTCTACCTCAAGGGGCCACCGGGGGCGGGCAAGACGATGCTGGCGGAGCGACTGCCCTCGCTGCTCCCGCCGCTGACCCAGAAGGAGGCGTTGGAGGTCACCGCCGTCCATTCGGTGGCGGGCCTGCTCCCGGTCGGACGCCCGCTGATCGACACCGCGCCCTACTGCGCCCCGCACCACTCCACCACGATGCCCGCGATCGTCGGTGGCGGCAGTGGCCTGCCGAGACCGGGGGCGGTGTCCCTCGCCCACCGGGGCGTGCTCTTCCTGGACGAGGCGCCCGAGTTCCCCGTGCGGGTGCTCGACGCGCTTCGCCAGCCGCTGGAGTCGGGCGAGGTGGTGATCGCCCGCTCGGCCGGATCGCTGCGGCTCCCGGCCCGGTTCCTCCTGTGCCTGGCCGCGAACCCCTGTCCGTGCGGCCGGTACTCGCGGCGGGGCGAGGGCTGTGAGTGCACCCCGGCCATGGTCAGCCGGTACCAGGGGCGGCTGTCCGGGCCGCTGCTGGACCGGGTCGACCTCCAGGTCCAGGTCGCCCCGGTGACCAGGATCGAGCTCATGGAGCGGGACGCCACGGCGGAGAGCACCGAGACCGTCGCGGCCCGGGTGCTGGCAGCCCGGGAGCGCGCGGCGGCCCGGCTGGAGCACACCCCCTGGCGGACCAACGCGGAGGTGCCCGGCCACGAACTGCGGACCCGCTGGCAGCTCGGCGCCGGCGCTCTCAACGACGCCGCGCGCCAGTTGGAGCGCGGCCTGCTGACCGCCCGCGGCCTGGACCGGGTGCTGAGGGTCGCCTGGACGGTTGCCGATCTGGCCGGCCGTGACCGGCCGGACCAACAGGACGTGCGCACCGCCCTCGTCCTGCGCACCGGAGTCGAGCAGGGGGTCCCGCTCTCCGGGCGCGTCCACGGGCGGCTCGGGAGCCTCCCGGCCCAGTGTCGGCGCGGCCCGGACGACGACTGGCCCGGAACGCGGACGGAACCCGCGGCGAACGACGAGGAGGCGGTATGAACCAGCTGTTGGGACACACAGCCCAGACGCCCCAGGCACCCCAAACACCTCAGGCATCCCGGGCATCTCAGGCGCCCCGCGCGGCCGCGGCGGGCCCGCCGTTGGCCCCGCAGGAATCGGAGCGCCTCGCCCGGGTCCTGCTCAACCGGCTCAGCGAACCGGGCGACGCGGTGGTCGGCCGCTGGCTCCGCGAACTCCCGGCGGTGGAGGTGGTCCGGGCGATTCGGGACGGAGATGTCCCCGACCACCCAGGGCTGGACTCCGCCCGGCTGGCCGCCTACCAGGCGCGGCTCCCCGGCCTGGCCCCGGCGGACGACCTGAAACGGGTACGGGACGCCGGTGGACGCTTCATCATTCCGGGGGACACCGAATGGCCCAGTCAACTGGACGACCTCGGCGACGGACGCCCGATCGGGCTCTGGACCACCGGCACCGGTTCGCTGCGGCTGCTCGCCCTCCGCTCGGTCGCGCTGGTGGGCTCGCGGGCCTGCACGGCCTACGGCGCCCACGTCGCGGGTGAGCTCTCGGCACAACTGGCCGAGCGCGGCTGGGTCGTGGTGTCCGGAGCCGCGTACGGGATCGACGCGGCGGCCCACCGCGGGGCGCTGGCAGTGGGTGGGATGACCGTCGCCGTGCTCGCCTGTGGGGTCGACGTCGCCTATCCGAAGGGGAACGCCGAACTGATCCGGCGGATCGGCGTCCAGGGGCTGTTGGTCAGCGAACTCCCGCCCGGGGAACACCCGAACCGCTTCCGCTTCGTGCTCCGCAACCGCGTCATCGCGGCGCTGACCCGGGGCACCGTGGTGGTCGAGGCAGCCCTGCGCAGCGGAGCCCTGAGTACGGCCAGACGGGCGCGTGACCTCAACCGTCACACCATGGGTGTGGCCGGCCCCGTCACCTCGGAGCTCTCCGCCGGGGTGCACGCCCTCATCCGCAGCGGCGGCGCCACGCTGGTCACCGACGCCACCGAGATCACCGACCTGGTCGGCGCGATCGGGGACGACCTGGCTCCGCAGCGCAGCGGCCCGGTGCTGCCGCGGGACCTGCTGGAGCCTGCGGTGGCCCGGGTGCTGGAGGCCGTCCCGGCCACGGCGGAGGGCGCTCCGGTCGAGCGACTGGCCCGCCAATCCGGACTTCCGCCGGACGAAGTCCTCCAGCGGCTCTACGAGTTGGTCTCACTCGGCTTCGTGGAGCGACACGGTGCGCACTGGCGCGTGGTACGGAGGAGGAGGTGATCGCCGAAAGGGCGAACATGGGTTCGCCCGGGGAAGGCGACCCGCGACGGTCCTGCTGACCCGCTGATCCGGTTCTCCCGCTCGTACGGCCGGATCCGGTGGGCGAAGGCCACCGGATCGAGGGACGACCGAGCGGTGGTAGCGCTTTGCAGTGAGTCGGTCACGCTACGCTCCACATGCCTTCCCTATCAGCACATGACTCGGCAGAACGGCGCAGACCAACGTATGCCCACACACATTCCCGGACACAGAGTGACCGGTGGCGCCCGGTCCTCGGGAGGGCCGCGGACCGAGCGGCGCCCCGTGACCGAGTACCCGCCCAAATCGGCGGGGACGATGGGAGGCCTGTCGCGCCAGGGCGGCCGGCCGACGGTGGTGCCTGGACAGCCGGCCGACGCGGCCAGGGACGCCGATGCTGTGCCCGACGCAGATGCCGCGCCCGGTACCGACGCCGCTTCCAGCGCCGGCGTGCCCCCGGGAGCGGAGCCGGCGCACGGCACCGGGGCGCGCCACCACGCCGGGGCGGTCGCCGAGGCGGACGCGCCCGATGGTGCGGCCGTCGAACGCGCCCCCGGGCTGCCGTCGAGCGCCCCCGCGCCGGAAGCCACCTCCCCACCCGTGTCCCGGCCCCGCCGGGAACGGGCCGGCGAGGGCGAGCGCAAGGGTGCGGGCTCACCCGCCCGGGACGCCGGCGCCCCGGGGCGCAGCGCGCTCGAAGCGCTCTGGCGCTCGTACAAGGAGACCGGTGACCAGCGGCTGCGGGAGCAGCTGATCCTGCACTACTCACCACTCGTCAAGTACGTGGCCGGTCGGGTCGGGGTCGGTCTGCCCTCCAACGTGGAGCAGGCCGACTTCGTCTCCTCCGGTGTCTTCGGGCTGATCGACGCGATCGAGAAGTTCGATGTCAACCGCGCGATCAAGTTCGAGACCTACGCGATCAGCCGCATCCGCGGCGCGATCATCGACGAACTGCGCGCCCTGGACTGGATCCCCCGTTCGGTGCGGCAGAAGGCGAAGGCCGTCGAACGGACGTACGCGACGCTGGAGGCCCGGCTGCGCCGGACGCCGCACGAGCCCGAGGTCGCGGCCGAGATGGGCATCGCGATCGAGGACCTGCACGCGATCTTCAGTCAGCTGTCGCTCGCCAACGTGGTGGCCCTGGACGAACTGCTCCACCCGGTGGGGGAGGGCGGCGACCGGCTGAGCCTGGTGGACACCCTGGAGGACCACGGCGCGGACGACCCGGTCGAGGTGGCCGAGGACCGAGAGCTGCGCAGACTGCTGGCCCAAGCGGTCAACACCCTCCCCGAGCGGGAGAAGACCGTGGTGACGCTCTACTACTACGAGGGCCTCACCCTTGCCGAGATCGGACAGGTGCTGGGAGTGACGGAGAGCCGGGTGAGCCAGATCCACACCAAGTCCGTCCTCCAGCTGCGCGCCAAGCTCTCGGACATCCGGTAGCCGGTGCCCGGACCGCCCGCCGGTCCCGCCCCTCGCCCGAATACGCGGCGCCGTACCGGTCGCAGGTAGGGCTCCGTACAGTGGGGGCGTGCCGAAGATCCGAGCGGCCACGGTGGCCGAGCATCGCCAGCTGCAGCGGGCAGCCCTCCTCGACGCTGCCCGCACCCTGCTCATCGAGGGCGGCATGGAGGCCCTGACCTTCCCCTCCCTCGCGGCCCGCACCGGGCTGGCGCGCTCCTCGGTCTACGAGTACTTCCGCTCCCGCGCCGCCGTGGTCGAGGCACTGTGCGAGGTGGACTTCCCGCTCTGGGCGGCCGAGATCGAGGCCGGGATGGCGAGCTGCGACACCGCTGCCGGGCGGATCGAGGCGTACGTCCGGGGCCAGCTGGCACTGGCCGGCGACCCGAGGCACCGTGCGGTGATGGCCATCTCGGCGGTGGAACTGGACGAGGCCGCGCGCGAGCGCATCCGGGCGGCGCACGCGGGACTCGCCGGGCTGGTCGTCCAGGCCTTGGAGGACCTCGGCCACGAGCGGCCCCGGCTCGCCGCGGCGCTGCTGCAGGGTGTGGTGGAGGCGGCCGTCCGCCGGGCCGAGCAGTTCGCCGCGGGGGACCGCGCGGGCTGCCCGGTCGAGTCCGCCGAGGCCATCGCCGACGCCGCCGTCTCCCTGGCGCTGCACGGCCTCGACCGCGGCTGAACCGCAGCCCGGACGCTCGATCCGTCCGCCCGTCCGCCCGTCCGCCCGTCCGCCCGTTCGCCTGTCTGCTCCAATCCTCACCCCCTGACTACACCCCTGCGCCACCCCTGCCCAGCGGTAGCAGGCGGGCCCGGCCCGCTCCGAGCAGGGCCAGCGGATCGAGGTAGCGCCCGCCGCGCAGCAGCCCCCAGTGCAGACAGTCGCCCGCGCCGCAGTGGCGCCCGTCCGGGGCCAGTCGGCCGATCACCTGTCCGGCGGCCACCGTGGTACCGACCGGGAGGGTGCCGGTGACGGGCAGATAGGTGGTGCGCAGCGGGGGAGACCCGGACCCCGGATGGGCGACGGTCACCACCGGGCGCCCCGCCACCAGCCCGGAGAACGCGATCACCCCGGCCGCCGCCGCCCGCACCTCCGCCCCGGGCACGGCCGCGAGGTCCACGCCCCGGTGCCCGGCCGCCCAGGGCTTCGCCGGTGGCTCGAAACGCCCCAACAGCCCGCCCGGGCCGCCCACCGGCCAGGCCCGCGCCGCGCCCCGAGGAGAGGCGTCATCCCCAGTCGGAGCGCCCCCGACCGACCCACCCCCGACCGGCCCACCTCCGACCGACCCACCCCCGGCCGGCGCGCCCCCGACCGCCCACCCCACCCCCGGCACCCCAACGACACCCACCAGGGTGAGCGCCACCCCCAGCACCACCCCGGTGCACACCTGTCGGACCCCACTTCGCCCAGTCATGCCCCGAGGCTGACGGCACTCCGCCTCCCACGCCACCCACTTCCGGATACCTGTGGACAAACCGCCCCAGCGCCCGTGCGCCATCCCTCGGACGGGTGTACGGACGCCGCTATCCGGTGTACAAACGGCATACGAGGACCGCTCCAGGGGCAGACCGCCGACCAGTCGGCCGCCGTTCCTCCACCCGCCGCGGCCCCACCCGCCGCAGTCGTTCCCCCAGGCTCCCCCCCCCGGTCATTCGCAGCCCGGCCGCAGACCGGCCGCAGGCCCTCCGGCGCCCGTGAAGTCGCTCGCCGCTCGGCGCTTCCCGTACACTTCACACGCGACCCGGTCCGCCGGGTCGACTTCGCACGCCCCGCCACCGGCGGTCGGACGCGGTTCGTCCGCAGCCCCGCCAGGTGCGAGTGCCGCTCGGTCCGCCGAGCCCGACCGGTCCCCGGACCGAGCGGGTGGAAGCGGCTCGGCACGATCGGGGCGTCAGGCGTGGCTGTCACCTGGCCGCCACGGACAACCGAGACTGACCCGGCCGTAGGCGGCCGCCCGACGGGGAACCCCCGAGGCACCGCCGCAGTCGGGCCGTAACACCTGAGGAGAACGGCCATGGCCGTCGTCACGATGCGGGAGCTGCTGGAGAGCGGCGTCCACTTCGGTCACCAGACCCGCCGCTGGAACCCGAAGATGAAGCGCTTCATCATCACCGAGCGCAACGGCATCTACATCATCGACCTGCTGCAGTCGCTGAACTACATCGACCGCGCCTTCGAGTTCATCAAGGAGACCGTTGCCCACGGCGGCAGCGTCCTCTTCGTCGGCACGAAGAAGCAGGCCCAGGAGGCCATCGCCGAGCAGGCCACCCGCGTGGGCATGCCCTACGTGAACCAGCGCTGGCTCGGCGGCATGCTGACCAACTTCTCGACCGTCTACAAGCGTCTGCAGCGCCTCAAGGAGCTCGGCGAGCTGGACTTCTCGGACGTGGCCGGCTCCGGCCTCACCAAGAAGGAGCTCCTGGTCCTCCAGCGCGAGCACGACAAGCTGGAGAAGACCCTCGGCGGTATCCGCGACATGCAGCGCGTTCCCAGCGCTGTCTGGATCGTGGACACCAAGAAGGAGCACATCGCGGTCGGCGAGGCCCGGAAGCTCAACATCCCGGTCGTCGCCATCCTCGACACCAACTGCGACCCGGACGAGGTCGACTACAAGATCCCGGGCAACGACGACGCGATCCGCTCCGTCACCCTGCTGACCCGCGTGATCGCCGACGCCGTGGCCGAGGGCCTGAAGGCCCGCGCCGGTGTTGCCAAGGGCGACGCCAAGGCCGAGCCGGGCGCCGACCAGCCGCTGGCCGACTGGGAGAAGGACCTCATCGAGGGCGAGAAGAAGGCCGAGGAGGCCGCCCCCGCCGCCGCCGAGGCTCCCGCTGCCGAGGCTCCCGCCGCCGAGGCGCCGGCCGAGCAGGCCTGACGTACCAAGGGTGAGGGGCAGCCGCCGGTACCACGCCGGCGGGTGCCCCTCTCTCCCGCGCCGGGGCCGAACCATCGGTCCCGGCGCATCCCCACGCAGACACGCGAGACGCGAGAAGAGATTCACACCATGGCGAACTTCACCGCCGCGGACGTCAAGAAGCTCCGTGAGCTCACCGGCGCCGGCATGATGGACTGCAAGAAGGCCCTGGACGAGGCCGAGGGCAACGTCGAGAAGGCCGTCGAGCTCCTGCGCATCAAGGGCCAGAAGGGCGTTGCCAAGCGCGAGGGCCGTGACGCCTCCAACGGCGCCGTCGCCGCGCTGATCGCCGAGGACAAGAAGTCCGGCGTCCTGGTCGAGCTGAACTGCGAGACCGACTTCGTCGCCAAGGGTGACAACTTCGTCAAGGTCGCCGACGCGATCGCCGCCCACGTCGCCAAGAGCGCCCCGGCCGACCTGGACGCCGCCCTGGCTTCCGAGATCGAGGCCGGCAAGACCGTCCAGCAGTTCGTGGACGAGGCCAACGCGACCCTGGGCGAGAAGATCGTCTTCCGTCGCTTCGCCCAGTTCGACGGTGACGGCTTCGTCGCGGTCTACCTGCACAAGACCAGCCCCGACCTGCCGCCGGCCGTCGGCGTCCTGGTCGAGCTGGACAAGGAGAACGCCGAGGTCGCCAAGGACGTCGCGCAGCACATCGCCGCCTTCGCGCCGAAGTACCTGTCCCGCGAGGAGATCCCGGCCGAGGAGCTGGAGAACGAGCGCCGCGTCGCCGAGGCCACCGCTCGCGAGGAGGGCAAGCCGGAGGCCGCCCTGCCGAAGATCGTCGAGGGTCGCGTCACCGGCTTCGTGAAGGAGAACTCCGTCCTGGAGCAGGCCTTCGCGAAGGACAACAAGAAGACCGTCGCCAAGGTCCTCGAAGAGGCCGGCGTCAGCCTCAAGCGCTTCGCCCGCTTCCGCGTCGGCGCCTGAGCCACGTTCCACCTGGTCCCCGGCCCCTCTAGGCTGGGAACCGCCCCCGCCCACTGACCGGGGCGGGCGGAACGCCGAACGGGCTCACCCAGCGCCAACCGTCCATGGGCGGGCCGCTTCGGCACCATGAACGACGAGGAGGCCATTGCCGTGCAGGACACCGAACCGGTTCCCGCGGCAGTGGCCTCCTCGCGTGTACGCGCAGGCCGGGTATCCGCACACCCAGGCCTGTGAGCCAGCAGGTGCAAAAAGGAGAAGTCCATGCAGGAGACGCAGGAGACCGCGCAGGACACCGAGGCGGGCTCGCGTCGCCGGGTGCTGCTCAAGCTGTCCGGTGAAGCCTTCGCCGGCGGTGGCGGGCTCGGCGTGGACCCGGACGTCGTGCACGCGATCGCCCGCGAGATCGCCACGGTCGTCCGCGCCGGTACCGAGGTCGCGGTGGTCATCGGCGGGGGCAACTTCTTCCGGGGCGCGGAGCTGCAGGTCCGCGGCATGGACCGGGCCCGCTCGGACTACATGGGCATGCTCGGCACCGTCATGAACTGCCTGGCGCTGCAGGACTTCCTGGTCAAGGAAGGCATCGAGACCCGGGTCCAGACCGCCATCACCATGGGCCAGGTCGCCGAGCCGTACCTGCCGCTGCGCGCCGTCCGGCACCTGGAGAAGGGCCGCGTGGTGATCTTCGGCGCCGGTATGGGCATGCCGTACTTCTCCACCGACACCACGGCCGTCCAGCGCGCCCTGGAGATCCACGCCGACGTCCTGCTGATGGGCAAGAACGGCGTGGACGGCGTCTACGACTCCGACCCCCGGACCAACCCGGACGCGGTGAAGTTCGACGCGCTGGAGTACTCCGAGGTCATCGCGCGCGACCTCAAGGTCGCCGACCTCACCGCGATCACGCTGTGCAAGGACAACAATCTCCCGATGCTGGTCTTCGAGCTGCTGGCGGAGGGCAATATCGCGCGTGCGGTGAAGAGTGAGAAGATCGGCACACTCATCAGCCAGGATTCCGTCCGGGCCTGAGCAGCAGCCAGCCGTACGGGACGGCGTCCGCCGCGACCGGCCCCGATGCCGACACCGGTCGGGACAACAGCAGATGAACCGGACAGGGAGATCACAGTGATCGAAGAGACCCTCCTCGAGGCCGAGGAGAAGATGGAGAAGGCCGTCGTCGTCGCCAAGGACGACCTCGCGGCCATCCGCACCGGCCGTGCCCACCCGGCGATGTTCGCCAAGATCGTCGCCGAGTACTACGGCGCCGTGACGCCGATCAACCAGCTGGCCTCGTTCTCGGTGCCGGAACCCCGGATGGCGGTCGTCTCGCCGTTCGACAAGACCGCTCTGAAGGCCATCGAGCAGGCGATCCGCGACTCGGACCTGGGCGTCAACCCGTCGAACGACGGCTCCATCATCCGGGTCGTGCTGCCCGAGCTGACCGAGGAGCGCCGCCGCGAGTTCATCAAGATCGCCCGCGGCAAGGGCGAGGACGCCAAGGTCTCGATCCGCGCGGTGCGCCGCAAGGCCAAGGACGCCATCGACAAGCTGGTCAAGGACGGCGAGGTCGGCGAGGACGACGGCCGTCGCGCCGAGAAGGAGCTCGACGACACCACGGCCAAGTACGTGGCGATGGTCGACGAGCTGCTGAAGCACAAGGAAGCCGAGCTGCTCGAGGTCTGATGAACGACGCCCCTGACGCCCCTGGCTACTGGGGCCCGTCCGACCAGCAGTTCCAGCCCTACCGCCCGGCGCCGCAGTCGCAGGCACCCCGTACCCCGGCCCACCCGGCGCCGGGGTACGGCGAGCGCCCGGAGCCGGACCAGGGCCTGCCCCTCCCGGGACACCCCGGCCACCCGGGCGGCCGGACGGCCGCCCAGCAGGGTGCGCCGGGTGCCGCCCCGGGGGACCGGGGCCTCCGTTCGGATCACTCGCAGCAGCCTCCGGTGTACTGGGGCGGCGACGCGGAGGAGACTCAGGTCATGCCTCCCGTACCGGCCGATCCCGGCCCGCACTCCGGTGCGCCCGGTCAGTATTCGGGCCCGGGGCGGCCGCCGGGTCCGGGTCGGCCGCCGATCCCCGGTCGGCACGCGGCGCCCGGACGGCCGCCGGCCACCGGTGGGCCGGTCGACCCCGCCGCGGACCGGTCCCGGGAGGCCGGCCGACCCGGTGGCCCGATGTTCCGGGACGAGCAGCCCGAGCCGGCGCCGCCCGGCTTGACGGAGACGGTCGTGCTGCGCGCGATAACCGACGACGTCCCCTCCGCCCCCGGCCGCGGCGCCCCGCCGCACCCGGGGGCTCCGGTGCATCCCGCGCCGCCGCAGAGCCACCGGGCGGCCGGGCAGCCCCCCTTCGTGCCGTCGTTCCATCCAGGGCAGGAGACACCAGTGGCCGCCCAGCCCGCCCCGCAGCCGGAGCCTCGCAAGCAGCGCGGCGGCCGTAACCTCCAGGCCGCCATAGGCGTGGGGGTGGGCCTCGGCGCGGTGATCGTCGCCTCGCTGTTCGTGGTGAAGGCGCTGTTCCTGTTCGTCGTGATGGCTGCGGTGGCGGTCGGCAGCTGGGAGCTGACCACCCGGCTCGCCGAGCGCAAGCAGATCAAGGCCCCGCTGGTCCCGCTGGTGGTGGGCGGCGTCGCGATGGTCGCCTGCGGCTACTGGGCGGGCGTCCAGTGGGCCGCGGCCGCGCTGGCGCTGACCGGGCTGGCGGTGATGGTCTGGCGGATGGCCCAGCCGCCGGAGAACTACCTCCGGGACATAACGGCGGGTGTGTTCACCGCCTTCTACGTGCCGTTCCTGGCGACCTTCGTGGCGATGATGCTGGCGGCCGACGACGGGCCCCAACGGATCGTGCTCTTCCTGATCGTCACGATCTGCAGCGACACCGGCGCCTACGCGGTGGGCTACAAGTTCGGCAGGACCAAGCTGGCCCCGACGATCAGCCCCGGCAAGACCCGTGAGGGCCTGGCCGGCGGCATCGGCCTGTCGATGCTGGCGGGCGCCGTACTGATGCAGCTGATCATCGACGGCGGCAGCTGGTGGCAGGGCCTGATCCTGGGCGGCTGCGCGGCGGTCACCGCGACCCTCGGCGACCTGGGCGAGTCGATGATCAAGCGGGACCTCGGGATCAAGGACATGGGCACCCTGCTGCCCGGTCACGGCGGCATCATGGACCGGCTGGACTCGCTGCTGCCGACCGCCCCGGTGGTCTGGCTGCTGCTGGCCGCCTTCGTCGGAAGCTGACCGGAGCGCGGTGAGACGGGGCCCCGGACGCCTGGCGTCCGGGGCCTCCGCGCGTCTGCGACACTGGAACAACCATGCCTAAGCCCGGAGAACTCACCTTTGTCGCGCCGCGCGGCGCAAAGCCCCCGCGACACCTCGCCGACCTGAGCCCCGCCGAGCGCAAGGAGGCCGTCGCCGAGCTGGGCGAGCAGCCGTTCCGCGCCAAGCAGCTCTCCAACCACTACTTCGGCCGGATGTCGAACGACCCGGCGAGCTGGACGGACATCCCCGCCGCCAGCCGGGAGAAGCTCACCGAGAGCCTGCTGCCCGAGCTGATGTCGGTGGTGCGGCACGTCTCCTGCGACGACGACACCACCCGCAAGACGCTGTGGAAGCTGTTCGACGGCACGCTCGTCGAGTCGGTGCTGATGCGCTACCCCGACCGCGTCACCATGTGCATCAGCTCGCAGGCCGGCTGCGGCATGAACTGCCCGTTCTGTGCCACCGGTCAGGCCGGGCTGACCCGGAACCTGTCCACCGGCGAGATCGTCGAGCAGATCGCCGCCGGGATGCGCGCGCTCAAGGCCGGGGAGATCCCGGGCGGCGAGGCGCGGCTGTCCAACGTGGTCTTCATGGGCATGGGCGAGCCGCTGGCCAACTACAACCGGGTGCTGGCCGCGATCCGCCGGCTGACCGACCCGGCGCCGGACGGCTTCGGCCTGTCGCAGCGCGGCATCACCGTCTCCACCGTCGGTCTCGTCCCGGCGATGAACCGGCTGGCCGACGAGGGCCTCAGCTGCCGCCTGGCGCTGTCGCTGCACGCCCCGGACGACGAGCTGCGCGACGAGCTGGTCCCGGTGAACACCCGGTGGAAGGTCGCCGAGGTGCTGGACGCGGCCTGGAACTACGCGGAGAAGTCCGGCCGCCGGATCTCCATCGAGTACGCGCTGATCAAGGACATCAACGACCAGGCGTGGCGCGCGGACCTGCTCGGCCGGCTGATCAAGAACCACCGGGTGCACGTCAACCTGATCCCGCTGAACCCGACCCCGGGCTCCAAGTGGACGGCCTCCCGTCCGGAGGACGAGCGGGAGTTCGTTCGCCGGCTCCAGTCGCACGGCGTGCCGACGACCGTCCGCGACACCCGCGGCCAGGAGATCGACGGCGCCTGCGGCCAGCTCGCCGCAGCGGGCTGAGCAGGCGGGCTGAGCAGGTGGGCCGAGCCGGCGGGCTGATCAGGCACGCGGGCTCGGCAAGCTGACCGGGCGGGCTGACGGGCTGCCCTACCGCAGTCCTGCGGCCGCCAGCGCGGCGGTCGCCCCGCCGGTCAGCAGCAGCGTGGTGCCCACCGCGAGGGTGCGCAGCGCGACCGCGCCGAACAGCAGCCGGGGCGAGGTGCCGAGACGCAGCAGCGCTTCGGTGACCTCGCGGCGGTCGGTGCGGACCTCCGCGAGCCTGGCGAGCACCGCGGCGGCCGCGCAGCCGAGCACCAGACAGGCCTCGACGGCGGGCAGTGCGTCGGCGCGGTTCGGTGTGCCGATCCAGTACCGGACGGTGGTCAGCACCAGGGCGAGGACCAGGGTGAGCACGGCCAGCGGCGGGCCGAGCCGAGGGGCCTGGGCGGTGAGGCCGCGTCCGGCCAGCAGCCGCAGCGGGGTGGGCCGGCCGACGGCGAGCAGCCGCCCGGTCCAGGCGAGCAGCGGGCCGGTGAGCAGGGCGAGGCCGAGCGCGCCGGCGGCCCAGCCGCCGAGGGCGGCGGTGCTGGTGGTGCCGAGCCCGGCGGGCAGGTGGATCGGGCGACCGTCGGCGGGGGCGCCGGGTCGCAGCGCGATGAGTTCGAGTGCGGCGCCGATCACCACCAGCCCGATGGGCACGGCGATCCGCAGCGGGCCGAAGCCGGTGCGGCCGCGGGTGCGGCCGCCGGGCAGGGTCTCGGCGACGGGCACCGAGCAGGCGGCGGCGATGCCGGCGGTGAGCGGGACCAGGGCGAGCAGGGTGACCGGCGCGGCAGCCGGCAGCGGCACGCCCATGCCGAGGTCGGGAGCGAGCGAGGGCCCGGCGATGTCGTTGCGCAGCACCAGGAAGAGCAGCAGGGTGAGCACGCTGCCGAGGGTGCAGGCGAGGGCGACCTCGCCGGCGATCAGGGTGCGGATCCGCCGGGAGCCGGCCCCGGCGGCGGTGAGCCCGGCGAGTCGTTCGGGCCGCCGGGCGGGCACCGAACGGGCGGCGACGGCCGCGAACCAGGCGACGGCGGCGAGCGGGGGCAGGCACCAGAGCAGTCGCACCAGCGCGTCGGCGCCGCCGATCGGCTCGCTCAGCGCCCGGCCGAGGGAGCGCAGCAGGAAGGCGGCGACGACGGCGGCCGCCAGTGCGGTGAGCAGCCAGCGGCCGAGGTCGGGCACCCGGTAGCCCCGGGCCAGGCGGAGGTAGAACACGTCGACTCTTTCAGCGGCTCGGCCGCGTCAGCGGCGGGTGGCCGTGACGACGGAGGCACCGGCCGGGGCGACGGTGCCGCGCGGGACGGGGGCGGCGGGGGCGGTGATCCGTCCGTCGACGAGGCCGACGGCGCGGTCCGCGAACCGGATGAGCTCGGGGTCGTGGGTGGCCAGGACGAGGGTGAGCTGGTGCGAGCGGGCCGCGCTGGTCAGTATCCGCAGGACCTGCTCGGCTGCCTCGCGGTGCAGCGGGGCGGTGGGGTCGTCGGCGAAGACGACGGGCGGCAGCGGGGCGAGGGCGCGGGCCACGGCGATCCGCTGGCACTGGCTCTGGACCAGCCGGTCGGGGCGGTGCCGGGCGATGTCGCCGACGTCGAGGCGTTCCAGCCACTCGGTGGCGGCGGTGTAGGCGGCCTTGTGGCCGGCGCCGGCGAGCAGCAGCGGCAGGGCGACGTTCTCGCGGGCGGTCAGCTCGGGCACCAGGTGCGGTTCGGAGCCGACGAAGCCGAAGCGGTCGCGGCGCAGCCGTTCTCGGCCGGCCCGGCCGAGGGTGTGCACGGGGGAGCTGTTGAACCAGACCTCGCCCTCGTCGACCGGGAGCTGGGCGGAGAGGCAGCCGAGGAGGGTGCTCTTGCCGGAGCCGCGCGGGCCGGTGACGGCGAGCACCTCCCCCTCGCGGACGCCGATGGAGATGCCGCGCAGGGCGGGGGTGCCGTAGTGGGACTTGACGATCCCTCGGGCCCACAGCACGTCGTTGTCAGGCGGTGCCGCTGACATGAGGTTCCATCCTGGGTGGCCGCAGGGATATGACAGTCGTCAGATTAGAACGACCGGGGCCGGTCGCGGTTGCGGCGCTCTGGGCCATCACGGGCAAATCACCCGCATTCAGGCATGTTTGGTCGTACGACTGTGATGTTCGGCAGTGGTGGCGCGAACGCCGAAGGGCGGCCCCGCGGGAGCGGGACCGCCCTTCGGCGGAGGGTGGGGAAGGGGCTCAGGGGATCAGAGCTTCGCCCACGCGTCGGTGAGGCTGGTCCGCAGGATCTGCTCGATCTCGTCGAAGGTCGACTGGTCGGAGATCAGCGGCGGGGCCAGCTGGACGACCGGGTCGCCACGGTCGTCGGCGCGGCAGTACAGGCCGTTGTCGAAGAGCGCCTTCGAGAGGAAGCCGTAGAGCACGCGCTCGGTCTCCTCGTCGTTGAAGGTCTCCTTGGTGACCTTGTCCTTCACGAGCTCGATGCCGTAGAAGTAGCCGTTGCCGCGGACGTCGCCGACGATCGGCAGGTCGCGCAGCTTGCTCAGGGTGCCCAGGAACGCCGACTCGTTGTCGAGCACGTGCTGGTTCAGGCCCTCGCGCTCGAAGATGTCGAGGTTGGCGAGCGCCACGGCCGAGGAGACCGGGTGGCCGGCGAAGGTGTAGCCGTGCAGGAAGGTGTTGTCACCCTTGTAGAACGGCTCGGCGATGCGGTCGGAGATGATCGTGGCGCCGATCGGGGAGTAGCCCGAGGTCATGCCCTTGGCGCAGGTGATCATGTCCGGCACGTAGCCGAACTTGTCGGCGCCGAACATGGTGCCGAGGCGGCCGAAGGCGCAGATGACCTCGTCCGAGACCAGCAGCACGTCGTGGCGGTCGCAGATCTCGCGCAGGCGCTGGAAGTACCCGGGCGGCGGCGGGAAGCAGCCGCCGGCGTTCTGCACCGGCTCGACGAAGACGGCGGCGACGGTCTCGGGGCCCTCGAAGAGGATGGCCTCCTCGACCTGGTCGGCGCACCAGCGGCCGTACGCCTCGGGGTCGACGGTGCCGTCGGGGCCCTCCAGGTAGTGCGGGGCGCGGTAGATGTTGGTGTTCGGGGCCTTGTGGGTGCCCGGCACCAGCGGCTCGAACGGGGCCTTGAGGCCCGGCAGGCCGGTGATGGACAGCGCGCCCTGGGGGGTGCCGTGGTACGCGATGGCGCGGGAGATGACCTTGTACTTGGTCGGCTTGCCGATCAGCTTGAAGTACTGCTTGGCCAGCTTCCAGGCGGTCTCGACGGCCTCGCCGCCACCGGTGGAGAAGAAGACCTTGTTCAGGTCGCCCGGGGCGTAGTTGGCCAGGCGCTCGGCCAGCTCGACGGCCTTGGGGTGCGCGTAGCTCCAGATCGGGAAGAACGCGAGTTCCTTGGCCTGCTTGGCGGCGACCTCGGCGAGCTCGGTGCGGCCGTGACCGGCCTGCACGACGAACAGGCCGGCCAGCCCGTCGATGTACTTCCGGCCCTTGTCGTCCCAGATGTACGTGCCCTCGCCCTTGACGATGGTGGGCACGGGGGAGTTCTCGTACGACGACATGCGGGTGAAGTGCATCCACAGGTGGTCGTAGGCGGTCTTGGAAAGGTCCTTCTGCGCCGGGTCGGCTGTCATCGGGTGCCCCAGGTGTAGGTCTGTTTCCGGAGCTTCAGGTAAACGAAGCTCTCGGTGCTCCGCACGCCGGGAAGCGCGCGGATGCGCTTGTTGATCAGTTCGAGCAGGTGCTCGTCGTCCTCGCAGACCAGTTCGGCCAGGAGGTCGAACGAGCCTGCGGTGCAGACGACGTAGTCGACCTCGTCGAGGGCGGCCAGCGCGTCGGCGACGGGTTCGATGTCGCCCTCGACCCGGATGCCGACCATCGCCTGGCGGGTGAAGCCGACGGTGAGCGGGTCCGTGACGGCGACGATCTGCATCACGCCTTGGTCGAGCAGCTTCTGGACGCGTTGCCGTACGGCCGCCTCGGACAGGCCGACGGCCTTGCCGATGGCGGCGTACGGGCGGCGCCCGTCCTCCTGGAGCTGCTCGATGATCGCCTTGGAGGCGGCGTCGAGGGGAACGCTCGCGTTCCGGTCGCGGTTGGCCACGCGGCCACTGTGCCTGATCGTTCTTCTGTTCGCAAGCGTGGAAGCTGCTGATTTCGTCGTGATCTTGGAAATCGCATACGGATTTCATCGCCCATGAGCGATGTACCTGTCGATACCGGCAGTGTTGCGGCTACCCTGGCACGGTACGCGCGCGCCTCCGCAGGGTGTCGCGCATTCCGCCACCAGTGGACCGCGCCGTTTCGGGGCCGGCCACTCGGCGCCCTTCGTAGGCCGCAACCGCCGACGTACCATGGCGCCGGAATCTGCAACGCCGCAGGCCCAGACCGAGGAGAGACCCGTGAGCGACCTTCGTACGCTGCGCAACTACATCAATGGTGAGTTCGTCGACGCGGCAGACGGCCGCACGCTCGACATCGTCGATCCGACCACCGGCGAGGTGTACGCGACGTCGCCGCTGTCCGGTGCCGCTGACGTGGACGCGGCCATGGCCTCGGCCGCCGCCGCGTTCCCGGTCTGGCGCGACGCCACGCCGAGCACCCGGCAGAAGCTGCTGCTGAAGATCGCCGACGCGATCGAGGCCCGGGCCGACGAGATCGTCGACGCCGAGGTGCGCAACACCGGCAAGCCCCGCGCGCTGACCCTCTCCGAGGAGATCGGCCCGATGGTCGACCAGATCCGCTTCTTCGCCGGTGCCGCCCGCCTGCTGGAGGGCAAGGCCGCCGGTGAGTACATGGACGGGATGACCTCGATCATCCGCCGCGAGCCGGTCGGCGTCTGCGCCCAGGTCGCGCCGTGGAACTACCCGATGATGATGGCGGTGTGGAAGTTCGCCCCGGCCATCGCCGCGGGCAACACCGTGGTGCTCAAGCCCTCCGACACCACCCCGGCCTCCACCGTGCTGCTGGCCGAGATCATCGGCGGCATCCTGAAGGACCTGGAGCTGCCGGTCGGCGTCTTCAACGTCATCTGCGGCGACCGCGAGACCGGCCGGCTGATGGTCGAGCACAGGACCCCGGCGATGGCCTCCATCACCGGTTCCGTCCGGGCCGGCATCCAGGTCGCCGAGTCCGCCTCCAAGGACGTCAAGCGCGTCCACCTGGAGCTGGGCGGCAAGGCCCCGGTCGTGGTCTTCGAGGACGCCGACATCGCCGAGGCCGTCGAGGGCATCTCGGTGGCGGGCTACTTCAACGCCGGCCAGGACTGCACCGCCGCCACCCGCGTGCTGGTGCACGAGTCGATCCACGACGCCTTCGTCGAGGCGCTGGCCAAGGCCGCGGCCGAGACCAAGACCGGCGGCGTGGACGACGAGGACGTGCTGTACGGCCCGCTGAACAACGCCAACCAGCTGAAGCAGGTCGCCGGCTTCATCGAGCGCCTTCCCGCCCACGCCAAGGTCGAGGCCGGTGGCCACCGGGTCGGCGACAAGGGCTACTTCTACGCTCCGACCGTCGTCTCCGGGCTGAACCAGGACGACGAGATCATCCAGAACGAGGTCTTCGGCCCGGTCATCACCGTGCAGAAGTTCACCGACGAGGACCAGGCCGTCGAGTACGCCAACGGCGTCGAGTTCGCGCTGGCCTCATCGGTGTGGACCAAGGACCACGCCCGCGCCATGCGGATGTCGCGCCGCCTGGACTTCGGCTGCGTCTGGATCAACACCCACATCCCGCTGGTCGCCGAGATGCCGCACGGCGGCTTCAAGAAGTCCGGCTACGGCAAGGACCTGTCGTCGTACGGCTTCGAGGACTACACCCGGGTGAAGCACGTCATGACCGCGATCTAGCGGGTCGCGACCACCGAGCGCAGAACGACGGCCGTCCGAGCCGTCCAGGTTCGTACGAACCGACCACGGGCCCGGGGCTCTTCCGCCCCGGGCCCTGTCGCTTTGCATCCTGTCGGCGCGCCGTGCGACCGGCTGACAAGATGAACCTGCACTTCCCGGTCGGCCCGTCCTAGCCTTACCGGCATGAGCATCCCCACCGCTGACTCAGCCGCCGGCCAGGCCGTCAAGGCCGCCGACCGCGCGCACGTCTTCCACTCGTGGTCCGCCCAGGCGCTGATCGACCCCCTCGCGGTGGCCGGCGCCGAGGGCTCGTACTTCTGGGACTACGACGGCAACCGCTACCTCGACTTCTCCTCGCAGCTGGTCAACACCAACATCGGCCACCAGCACCCGAAGGTGGTCGCCGCGATCCAGGAGCAGGCGGCGAAGCTCTGCACCATCGCCCCCGGCTTCGCGGTCGAGTCGCGCAGCGAGGCGGCCCGGCTGATCGCCGAGCGCACCCCCGGCGACCTGGACAAGATCTTCTTCACCAACGGCGGCGCCGAGGCCGTGGAGAACGCCATCCGGCTGGCCCGGCTGCACACCGGCCGGCAGAAGGTGCTGTCCACGTACCGCTCGTACCACGGCGCCACCGCCAACGCGATCGCCCTCACCGGCGACCCGCGGCGCTGGGCCAACGAGACCGGCGTCTCCGGGGTGGTGCACTTCTGGGGCCCGTACGCCTACCGCTCCAACTTCCACGCCGAGAACGAGGCGCAGGAGTGCGAGCGGGCGCTGGAGCACCTGGAGCAGGTGATCGCCTTCGAGGGGCCGGGCACCGTCGCGGCGGTCATCCTGGAGACGGTGGTCGGCACCGCGGGCGTTCTGGTCCCGCCGCCGGGATACCTGGCCGGGGTGCGGGAGATCTGCGACCGCTACGGGATCGTGTTCATCCTGGACGAGGTGATGGCCGGCTTCGGCCGCACCGGTGAGTGGTTCGCCGCCGACCACTGGGGCGTCGTGCCGGACCTCATGACCTTCGCCAAGGGCGTCAACTCGGGCTACGTCCCGCTGGGCGGGGTGGCGATCAGCGCCGAGATCGCCGCCACCTTCGCCGAGCGGCCGTTCCCCGGCGGGCTCACCTACTCCGGGCACCCGCTGGCCTGCGCCTCGGCGGTGGCCACCATCAACGCGATGGCGGAGGAGGGCATCGTCGAGAACGCCAAGCACATCGGCGAGACGGTGCTCGGCCCCGGCCTGCGCGAGCTGGCCGAGCGGCACCCCTCGATCGGCGAGGTGCGCGGCCTCGGCGTGTTCTGGGCGCTCGACCTGGTCAAGGACCGGGAGACCCGCGAGCCGCTGGTGCCGTACAACGCCGCGGGCGCCGACAACGCACCGATGGCCGAGCTGGCCGCGGCCTGCAAGCAGCGCGGGCTCTGGCCGTTCGTCAACATGAACCGCTTCCACGTCGTCCCGCCGTGCACCGTCACCGAGGAGGAGGCCAAGGCCGGCCTCGCGGTGCTGGACGAGGTGCTGTCGCTCACCGACGCGCACACTGTCTGACGTACCTCCCAGGACGGCCCCGGGCACGGCGTGTCCGGGGCCCTCCCACGTTCCGGAAGGCCCCCATGTCCAGCAGCACCACTCTGACCCGACGCCCGACCGACTCCCGTACGCTGCACCGACGTTCGCTGCTCGGCGGCGCCGCGCTGCTCGGCGCCGGCACCCTGGCCGGCTGCGGCATCCCGTCCGCGTACGTCGCCGAGGACCGCCGCTCGGCGCCGGACCGCTCGGAGCGCGACAAGCGGCTGAACTTCTCCAACTGGACCCAGTACATCGACACCGACGACCAGGGCGGGCGCCCGACCCTGGACGCCTTCACCGAGAAGACCGGGATCGCGGTCACCTACACCGAGGACATCAACGACAACGACGAGTTCTTCGGCAAGATCAGCCCGGTGCTCACCCAGGGCGCCGACCCGGGCCGGGACCTGATGGTGATCAGCGACTGGATGGCCGGCCGGTACGTCTCGCTCGGCTGGGTGCAGGCGATGGACCGGGACAACCTGCCCAACGTCACCGCCAACCTGGACCCGCAGCTGGCGAACCCGGTCTTCGACCCGGGCCGCCGGCGCAGCGTGCCCTGGCAGTCCGGGATCACCGGCATCGCGTACAACCGCAAGGCGCTCGGCCGGGAACTCCAGTCCACCGCCGACCTGTGGGCACCCGACCTCAAGGGCCGGATCACCCTGTTCGCCGGGCTGGACGAGGCGCTCGGGCTGCTGATGCTCTCCCAGGGCGCGGACATCGCGCGGTTCAGCGACGACGACGCGCACCGGGCGATGGACCTGGTGCAGAAGATGGTCGACACCGGCCACGTCCGCCGCTTCACCGGCAACGACTACACCGGCGACCTCGCCTCCGGCGCCGCGGTCGCCTGCCAGGCCTACTCGGGCGACGCCGTCCAGCTCACCGCCGAGAACCCGGACATCGCCTTCGTCGTACCGGAGGAGGGCGGCGAACTGTGGGCGGAGAGCCTGATGATCCCCAACCGGGCCGTCCACAAGCGCAATGCCGAGCTGCTGGTCGACTACTACTACCAGCCCGAGGTCGCCGCCGAACTCGCCGCGGCCGTCCAGTACATCTGCCCGGTGCCGGCCGCCCGTGAGGTGCTGGCGGACAGCGGGGACAAGGACAAGGCCGAACTCGCCGAGAACCCGCTGGTGTTCCCGACCGCGGAGATGCGCGCCCGGCTGCACGGCATGCGCGACGTCACCTCGGCCGAGCGGCCGGAGCTGCACAAGGTCTGGGGGCGCATCACCGGGGTGTGACGCTCACCTGCGGACGGCGTCCAGCGCGAGCAGCGCCACGTGCAGGGACAGGCAGGACTCCACCTGGTCGAGGTCGACGCCCAGGATCCGTTCGACCTTGTGCAGCCGGTCGTAGAAGGAAGGCCGGGACAGGTGGGCGGCGTCGGCCGCCGCCGACTTGTTCCGGCCGTGCTCCAGGTAGATCCGCAGCATCTGCACCAACTGGCCGTTGTGCTCGGCGTCGTGGGCCAGCAGCGGTCCCAACTCGCGCTCCACGTACGTCTGCAGGCGGGCGTCGTCGCGCAGCAGGTGGAGCAGGCCGCGCAACCGCACGTCCGGCAGCCGGTAGTAGGAGGCGGTGCGGCCGCCACCGGGCGCGTCGTGCAGGGCCGCGTCGGCGACCTGGGCGGCCTCCAGCAGGGTGCGCCGGGCGTCGCGGACCGAGCCGACCGAGGAGCCGACCGCGACCACCGGGCCCGGGGCGTCGGCGCCCTCCCGGCCGGCCTCGGCGGACATCCGGCGCAGGGTGGCCGAGAAGGCGTCCAGCGCGACGTGCTCGTCCTGCTGGGCGCCGAGCGCGATCAGCAGGCCGACGCCCTCGTCGTCCAGCGCGCCGACCAGGGCGGAGAGCCGGCAGGCCCGCACAGCGCCGGCCGCCAGCTCGGTGAAGTCGCGCAGCCGGGCCTGGGCCTCCAGCGCGGCCGGGATCGGCCCGCGGCGCTGGCGCAGCACCACGCCGACCAGCCGTCGGCCGTCCAGCGGGACACCGAGGGCCTGGGCGCGCAGGGCCACCTCGGAGACGGTCAGCGCGTGGGTCAGGATGCCGGAGAGCAGGGTGCGGTGGGTCTGCCGCTCCAGGCTCTCCCGGTCGCGCACCACCAGCCGGTTGAGCGCCAGCGCGGAGGCGCCGCGCTCCAGCAGCATGGCGTGGGGGTGCGGCTCGCCCTCCGGCAGCGGGCCCGGCTCCTGGACCAGCACCAGCCGACCCCAGTCCTGGCCGCGGGCGCCGACGGTGGTGACCAGCCAGCCGCTGCGCGGGTCGTGGCCGGTGCGGCCGGGCGGGCGGACCCCGCGCGAGCGGCGCTCCCAGTCCTCCAGCAGCTCGGCCTCCGGGCGTCCGGCGGTGTCGTGGGCGAGCACCTGGTGGGCGAGGTTCTCCAGGACCACCGGCGCGCCGGCCATCCGGGCCACCTGGCGGATCACCTCGGGCGGTTCGGCGCCCTCCACCACCAGCTCGTTGAAGACCTGGTGGACCGACTCGGAGATCCGCAGCTGCTCCAGCTGGGCGTTGACCACCAGGGCGTGGACGGCCTCGGTGACGGCGACGAAGCGCACCTCGCGGCGGAGCGTGACCAGCGGCAGCCCGCGCTGCTCGGCGGCGTGCACCAGGGCGCGCGGCAGCGAGTCGAAGTAGCGCCGCCCGAACTCGACCACCAGCCCGGCCACGCCGACCTCGTCCAGGTCGCGGACGTAGCGGGCCAGGCCCTCGCGGTCCTCGGGCAGCGCGATGCCCGTGGTCAGCACCAGCTCGCCGCCCTGGAGCATCCCGGCGACGTCGGGAAGTTCGCTGACGTGGACCCAGCGGACCGGTCGTTCCAGGTGGTCGGCGCCGGCCACCACCTGGGGCAGACCGCGCCGCATCACCTCCAGGTCGAGCACTCGGGCGACGGTGGGGAGCATCGCGGGCCTCCGGGGCGGAAGGAGGGGGCGGGATTCAGGGGCGTCGGGGACCCAGGGGTACACAGGGTGTCAGGTGAATCATGCACCGTCCCGACGACTTGTCGCCCTGCGAGAACCCTTGCACTCTGTAAGGCCCTTCGCGCCGAGGCTGGCGAAGTGACCCTTGTCACGTCAACCCCGCAATTGGCAAGGTCAGCGGGACCGCAGACCCCCACTGCGGAAGCGTTTCGCCGCGGCGCGCGGTCGAACCGCCGGCACTTGGAGGAACCCCAGATGGACCTGACCGACTTCGGCGCGGGCGCGCAGTACATCGCGGGCCGCCAGACCCGCGGCAGCGGCGAGCCCTTCCAGGTCGTCAACCCCGCCGACGGCAGCGTGGTCGAGCAGGTCGCGCTGGCCACCGCCGCCGACGTGGACACCGCCGTCGCCGCCGCGAGGGCCGCCCTGCCCGGCTGGTCCTCCGCCACCCCGGGCGCACGGTCGGAGGCGCTGACCCGGTTGGCCGCCGTACTGGCCGACGCGGCGGACGACCTCGCCCGGGTGGAGACCGCGCAGACCGGCAAGCCGGTGAAGCTGGCCACCGAGTTCGACGTCCCCGGCACCGTCGACAACGCCGCCTTCTTCGCCGGCGCCGCCCGCAACCTGGAGGGCAAAGCGGCCGGGGAGTACTCCGGCGACCACACCTCCTACGTGCGGCGCGAGGCGATCGGCGTGGTGGGCTCGATCTCGCCGTGGAACTACCCGCTGCAGATGGCCGCCTGGAAGATCCTCCCGGCGATCGCGGCGGGCAACACCATCGTGCTCAAGCCGGCCGAGCTGACCCCGCTGACCTCCCTGATGTTCGCCCGGGCCTGCACCGAGGCGGGCATCCCGGACGGCGTGGTCAACGTGGTCACCGGCGCCGGGCGCACGGCCGGCGAGCACCTGGTCTCCCACCCCGGCGTCGCGATGGTCTCCTTCACCGGCTCCACCGCCGTCGGGAAGCGGGTCGCCGAACTCGCCACCGCGAGCGTCAAGCGCACCCACCTGGAGCTCGGTGGCAAGGCGCCGTTCGTGGTCTTCGACGACGCCGACCTGGACGCCGCGGTGCACGGCGCCGTCGCCGCCTCGCTGATCAACGGCGGCCAGGACTGCACCGCCGCCACCCGCGCCTACGTCCAACGCCCGCTCTACGACGCCTTCGTGGCCGGGGTCGCCGAGCTGTACGCGGCGATCCGGATCGGCGACCCGCGCGACCCCCGCACCGACCTCGGCCCGCTGGTCTCGTACGCCCACCGGGACCGGGTGGCCGGCTTCGTGGAGCGCGCCCGCTCCTACGCCACCGTGGTCACCGGCGGCCCCGCGCCCGCCAAGGGCCACGACGGCAGCGACCTCACCCGGGGCGCCTACTTCGCGCCCACCCTGATCACCGGCGCGGCCCAGGACAGCGAGGTGGTCCAGGGCGAGGTCTTCGGCCCGGTGCTGGTGGTGCTGCCCTTCGACGGCGACGACGAGGGCCTGCGGCTGGCCAACGACACCCCGTACGGCCTGGCCGCCTCCGCCTGGACGGGCAACGTCCACCGTTCGCTGCGCGCCACCCGGGAGATCGCCGCCGGGTGCGTCTGGGTCAACGACCACATCCCGATCATCAGCGAGATGCCGCACGGCGGCTACAAGGCGTCCGGCTACGGCAAGGACATGTCCCAGTACTCGCTGGACGAGTACACCCAGGTCAAGCACGTCATGTTCGACACCACCGCGGTCGCCCGCAAGGACTGGCACCGCACCGTCTTCGGAGACCGATAACCCCTACGGCCGGGTGCTCCCCCCACGCACCCCGTCTTCCCCAGGAGGCCCGCATGGCGTTCAAGGCGTTCAACGAGCTCACCGACGGTCTGCCCGAACCGGTCCGCAGGGCCTGGGAACGCAGTCTGACCAGTGGTCGGGCAGCGGTCGGCCGCCGCACCCTGCTGCGCGCCGCCGCGCTGACCGCCGGAGCGGGCACCCTGGCCGCCTGCGGCATCCCCGCGGCACCCCGGGCGACCGGCGACTCGACCGCCAACGCCGCCAAGGACCTCTCGGACAGCGAGAAGGAGGTCGACTTCTCCAACTGGCCGCTGTACGTGGACACCGACGAGAAGGACAAGGAGAAGCACGGCACCCTGGACGCCTTCACCGCGGCCACCGGTATCAAGGTCAAGTACAACGAGGACGTCAACGACAACGTCGAGTTCTTCGGCAAGGTCAAGCCGCAGCTGGCGGCCGGCGAGGACACCGGCCGCGACCTGGTGGTGCTCACCGACTGGATGGCCGCCCGGCTGATCCGGCTCGGCTGGGCGCAGAAGCTGAACCCGGCGAACGTCACCACCGCGATCACCAACGTCGAGGCCCGCTTCCGCGCCCCCGACTGGGACCCCGGCCGGCTCTACACCTACCCCTGGGCCGGCATCCAGACCGTCGTCGCCTACAACCGGAAGGCGACCAGGGGCAAGGAGGTCACCAGCGTCTCCCAGCTGCTGGACGACCCGGACCTCAAGGGCCGGGTCACCTTCCTCTCCGAGATGCGCGACAGCATCGGGATGGTCCTGCTGGACATGGGCAAGGACCCGGCGAAGTTCACCGCCGACGACTACGACGCCGCGATCGCCCGCCTGCAGAAGGCCGTCGACGGCAAGCAGATCCGCCGCTTCACCGGCAACGACTACGGCCAGGAGCTGTCCTCCGGGGACATCGCCGCCTGCGTCGCCTGGGGCGGCGACCTGATCCAACTGCGCGCCGACAACCCGGACATCGAGTTCGCCATCCCCGAGAAGGGCTACCTCGCCTCGACCGACAACATGCTGGTCCCGGCCAAGGCACGGCACAAGACGAACGCGGAAAAGCTGATCGACTTCTACTATCAGCCGAAGATCGCGGCGCAGCTGGTCGCGGGCATCGGCTTCGTCTCCGCCGTCACCGGGATGAAGGACGAGCTCGCCGCCCTCGCCCCGGACAGCGCGGCCAACCCGCTGGTCGTACCCACCCCCGAGATGGCGGCCAAGGCGCACGTGTTCCGAACCCTCACCGAGGGCGAGGAGAGCGAGTTCGAGCAGAAGTTCTCCAAGCTCATCGGCGCCTGACCCCCTCGGTAAACAAACACTGCCGGCAGAAAGACCCAGGAAGACACCCATGACAGACCAGCTGCGCGACGCGACCGGCGGCGACGTACGCCTCACCGGCATCGGCAAGACGTACGGCTCGTTCACCGCCGTCCACCCGCTCGACCTGACCGTCCCCCAGGGCTCCTTCTTCGCCCTGCTCGGCGCCTCCGGCTGCGGCAAGACCACCACCCTGCGCATGATCGCCGGCCTGGAGGAGCCCACCAGCGGCACCGTCCTGATCGGCGGCCAGGACGTCACCGCCCTGCCCCCGTACAAGCGGCCGGTGAACACCGTCTTCCAGAGCTACGCGCTCTTCCCGCACCTGGACATCTTCGAGAACGTCGCCTTCGGCCTGCGCCGGCGCGGGAAGAAGGACGTCAAGAAGCAGGTCGACGAGATGCTGGAGCTGGTCGAACTCGGCCAGTACGCCCGGCGCAAGCCGCACCAGCTCTCCGGCGGCCAGCAGCAGCGCGTCGCGGTCGCCCGCGCGCTGATCAACCACCCCCAGGTGCTGCTGCTGGACGAGCCGCTCGGCGCCCTCGACCTCAAGCTGCGCCGCCAGATGCAGCTGGAACTCAAGCGGATCCAGACCGAGGTCGGCATCACCTTCGTGCACGTCACCCACGACCAGGAGGAGGCCATGACCATGGCCGACACCATCGCGGTGATGAACGGCGGCCGGGTCGAGCAACTGGGGGCGCCCGCCGAACTGTACGAGAACCCCGCCACCACCTTCGTGGCCAACTTCCTCGGCCAGTCCAACCTGCTGCCCGCCGAGGTCACCGGCGGCGCGGGCGAGGACCTGCTGGTCTCCGTGGCCGGCACCCGCCTCGCGGTGCCGAGGGCGCGCTGCGCCACCGGGGCCGAGCGGGTCCACCTGGGCGTGCGTCCGGAGAAGATCACCATCACCCATGCCACCGAGCAGGTCGCCGAGGGCCGCAACAAGCTGGCCGGCACCGTCCTCGACTCCAGCTTCATCGGAGTCTCCACCCAGTACGTGGTGCGCACCGACGGCGGCCAGGAGGTCACCGTCTTCGAGCAGAACATGGAGCGCGACGCCCGCATCGTCCCCGGCGCAGCCGTGCAGCTGCACTGGAACCCGGCGCACTCCTTCGCCCTGGACGCCGCGCAGGCGATCGACGCGGGCACCGCGGAGGAGGCCGCGTGACCACCACCGCCCCGGCCGCGCCGTCGCAGGCCGTCCCGCTGGAGCCGGCCGAACGGAAGCCGAAGCGCAAGCTCACCCCGTACTGGCTGCTGCTGCCCGGCATCGTCTGGCTGGTCGTCTTCTTCGCCGTGCCGATGCTGTACCAGGGGTCCACCTCGCTGCAGACCGGCTCGCTCGAAGAGGGCTTCAAGGTCACCTGGCACTTCTCGACCTACTGGGACGCCGTGGTCGAGTACAAGTGGCACTTCGTCCGCTCGTTCTCCTACGCGGCCGTCGCCACCGTGCTCTGCCTGGTCATCGGCTACCCGCTGGCGTACACCATCGCCTTCAAGGCGAACCGGCGCTGGCGCAACGTCATCCTGATCCTGGTCATCGCGCCGTTCTTCACCAGCTTCCTGATCCGCACGCTGGCCTGGAAGACCATCCTGTCCGACGGCGGCCCGGTGGTCGGCGCGCTCAACGCCCTGCACGTCCTGGACGTCACCAACGCGCTCGGGCTCACCTCCGGCGACCGGGTGCTCGCCACCCCGCTCGCCGTGGTCTGCGGCCTGACCTACAACTTCCTGCCGTTCATGATCCTGCCGCTGTACACCTCGCTGGAGCGGATCGACCCCCGGCTGCACGAGGCGGCCGGCGACCTCTACGCCCGGCCGTTCACCACCTTCCGCAAGGTCACCTTCCCGATCTCGCTGCCGGGGGTGGTCGCGGGCACCCTGCTGACC
The DNA here is from genome assembly GCF_001188955.3 of Kitasatospora aureofaciens. Lineage (GTDB taxonomy): Bacteria > Actinomycetota > Actinomycetes > Streptomycetales > Streptomycetaceae > Kitasatospora > Kitasatospora aureofaciens. Next base: position 54,838 of record NZ_JPRF03000041.1, read on the forward strand.
TTCATCCCGGCCTCCGGCGACTACATCAACGCCCAGCTGCTGGGCTCGCCGAGCGAGCAGATGGTCGGCAACGGCATCCAGAAGCAGTTCCTGAACGTGCTCGACTACCCCACGGCGGCCGCGCTGAGCTTCGTCCTGATGGCCCTGATCCTGGGCATGGTGACGGTCTACATGCGCAAGGCCGGGACGGAGGAACTGGTCTGATGTCCCGCATCCTGAAGTGGGTCCGCGCCCACCTGGTCGTCCTGGCCGGCCTGCTGGCCCTCGCCTACCTGGTGCTGCCCAACCTGGTCGTGCTGGCCTTCTCGTTCAACAAGCCGGTCGGCAAGTTCAACTACGAGTGGAACGAGTTCTCCACCGACGCCTGGACCAACCCCTGCGGCGTCGCCGACATGTGCCAGTCGCTCTCGCTCAGCCTGCGGATCGCGGTGCTCGCCACCGTCGGCGCCACCGTGCTCGGCACCATGGTCGCCTTCGCGCTGGCCCGCTACCGCTTCCGCGGCCGCTCGGCCACCACCGCGATGATCTTCCTGCCGATGGCCATGCCCGAGGTGGTCATGGCCGCCTCGCTGGGAACACTGTTCCTCAACATGCGCATCCCCTTCGGCTTCACCACCATCCTCATCGCGCACATCATGTTCTGCCTCAGCTTCGTGGTGACGGCGGTCAAGGCGCGCGTGATGAGCATGGACCCGAGGCTCGAACAGGCCGCCCAGGACCTCTACGCGACCCCCACCCAGACCTTCCTGCGGGTCACCCTGCCGCTGGCCGCCCCCGGCATCGCCGCCGGAGCGCTGCTCAGCTTCGCGCTCTCCTTCGACGACTTCATCATCACCCAGTTCAACTCGGGCCCGACCACGGTCACCTTCCCGATGTTCGTCTGGGGCGCCTCGCAGCGTGGCATCCCGGTGCAGGTGAACGTCATCGGCACCGCGATGTTCGTCGCCGCGGTCGCACTGACCGTCGCGGGCCAGTGGCTGGGAAACCGCCGGAAGGCCACCGCCTGACGCACGGTCGGTCAGCGGTGGCCCCCACCTCCATCTATCCGTAGAAAGTGGCTGATAATGCATGGACTCCGCCCGCGCACTCAGTGACGCCAGGCCCACCCCGTTCTGGCTGGAGGACCCCGGCCGGCCGCAGGCGCTGCCCGCCCTGGTCGGCGACGCCACCTGCGACCTGCTGGTCGTCGGCGGCGGCTACTCCGGCCTGTGGACCGCCCTCATCGCCAAGGAACGCGACCCGTCACTGGACGTCGTGCTGGTCGAGGGCAACGAGGTCGGGTGGGCCGCGTCCGGGCGCAACGGCGGATTCTGCGCGGCCAGCCTCACCCACGGCTTCGGCAACGGCCTGGAGCGCTGGCCCGCCGAACTGGCCCAGCTGGAGCGCCTCGGCGCCGCCAACCTGGATGCCATCGAGGCCACCCTCAAGCGCTACGGCATCGACGCCGAATGGGAGCGCACCGGCGAGATCGACGTCGCCACCCAGCCCCACCAGGTCGAGGAACTGCACGAGATCGCCGAAGCCGTCGCCCGCTACGGCCTCGACATCACCGTCCTGGACGCCGACCAGCTGCGCGCCGAGGTGAACTCGCCGACCTTCCTCGGCGGTCTCTGGGACAAGGATGGCGTGGCGATGGTCCACCCCGCCAAGCTCGCCTGGGGCCTCAAGGAGGCCTGCCTGGGCCAGGGCGTCCGGATCTTCGAGCACACCCGGGCCACCGAGCTGCGCGAGCACGGCAGCGGCATGGCCGCCCGCACCCCGTACGGCCGGGTCTTCGCCCGCCGGGTCGCGCTCGGCACCAACGTGTTCCCGTCCCTGCTCAAGCGCGTCCGCCCGTACGTCGTGCCGGTGTACGACTACGCCCTGATGACCGAGCCGCTCAGCGACGAGCAGCTCGCCGCGATCGGCTGGCGCGGCCGGCAGGGGCTCGGCGACAGCGCCAACAAGTTCCACTACTTCCGGCTCTCCGCCGACAACCGGATCCTCTGGGGCGGCTACGACGCGGTCTACCACTACGGCGGCCACGTCCGGCACGAGTACGACCAGCGGCCGGAGACCTTCCGCACCCTGGCCACCCACTTCTTCCGCTGCTTCCCGCAGCTGGAGGGGCTGCGCTTCACCAACGCCTGGGGCGGCGCCATCGACACCTGCAGCCGGTTCTCGGCGTTCTTCGACACCGCCCACCGGGGCAAGGTCGCCTACGCCGTCGGCTACACCGGGCTCGGCGTCGGGGCCACCCGCTTCGGCGCCGAGGTGATGCTCGACCTGCTCGCCGGCGAGCGCACCGAGCGCACCTCCCTGGACATGGTGCGCTCCAAGCCGCTGCCGTTCCCGCCCGAACCGGTGCGCTGGGCCGGGATCGAGATCACCACCCGCTCGCTGGAGCGCGCCGACCGCAACGGCGGCCACCGCAACCTCTGGCTGCGCACCCTCGACCGGCTGGGGCTCGGCTTCGACAGCTGACCCCGCCGGTTCGGTCCCGCGACCCGTGTAAGAGGGACCCGCCGTCCGCCTCTCCTCGGTGACGGCGGGTCCCGGTATCCCGCCGAGCCCGACCAGTACGCCGGCGAGAAACGGGGACACGACATGGAGCGCACCGGACTGAACTGGCTCACCCAGGCGGCACCGGACCCGGAGGACCTCCGGGCGCAGTGGGAACGCACCGGGCTGGGCCTGACCCTGCTACCGGCCGGACGCCGCTGGGACGTCCTCGCCGTCCCCGGTCGGCTCGGTCGCCCGGCCCTGGACGTCCTGGACACCGCCCCCTGCGGCCCGGTCCTCACCGACTCCGGGGAGGACCACGTCAGCTTCCTGGTGCCGGTCGGCACCGCTGCCCGCTGGATCGGCACCGGCGTGCGCTGCGCGGGGGAGGGCACCTGGATCGTCGTGCCCCACCCCGGACGCGGCAGCCGCGGCGTGCGCTGGCTGGTGCCGCCCGACGGCTCCGGGCGGCTCAACGACCCGGTGCTGCTGGAGCTGGCCCTGCACGAGGAGGCGGCCGGGCTCGGCGGCTGGTAGCGGGGACTCCTGCGGTCCGCAGCCGTGGCGCGCCGGGTGGGGAGCTCGGGTCAGACTGGAGACGTGACCACCGCCCCGCACGCCGTCGACGCGTCGCTCCGACCGGGCCCCGCCCAGCTGCGCCTGGCCGCCCTGGCCGGGCCCCTCTGCACCCGGTACGGGCTGGCGCTGGCCGGTGGGCACGCGCTGCGCGCCCACGGCGTTCCGGCCTGCCCGCAGGACGGACTGACCCTGGCCACCGGCGGCGCCGACCTGCCGGAGGTGGCAGCCGCGCTGGCGGAGGCGTACCGCGCGGCGGGCGGCGGGGTCGCGGAGCGGCCCGGCACACCGCGCCTGGAGCAACTGGCCGTACGGCTGGCACTGGGCGGCCGGTCGCACTCGGTGGAGCTGCGGAAGGAGCCGCTCGCCCACCGGCCGGTCCGGCTGGACTTCGGTGTGTCCGAGCCCGGCGAGCCGCCGGTGGTCCTGCCGGTGGTCGCACTGGAGGACGCGGCGGCGCTCACCACCGCGCTGCTGGTCGACCGGGGCATGCCGCGCGACCTGATCGACGTGCACGCCCTCACCAGGAACTACCGGGAAGGCGAACTGCTCGCGCTGGCAGCCGAGTTGGACCCGGACTTCCAGCCGGACTGGCTCGCCGACCGGCTGGAGACGCTGGCCGAGGCGGCGGACGGCCGGTTCCCCGCCCGGGGCGTCGAGGCCGGGGCGGTGGAGGGGCTCAAGCGGTGGGCCCTGGCCTGGGCGCAGGACCTGCGGCTGGACCTGCTGGAGACCCAGCAGGCGGCGGACGGGCTGCACGACCCGTACCTGGAGGACGAGGAGTCCTGAGGCGACACCGAGCCGTCGGGCCCGGCGGCTTCACGCGTTCGGCGCAGCGACCGGACGACCTGTAAGGCTGAATCCGTGATCCCCGTCAGCCTGTTCGTTGAGCCGTGCCCCGGTGGCCACCACACTGGGAGACGAGCGCGGTAGCCCCGTGAATTCCCGTCGCCCGGCCCTCTCGCGGGCGGCGCCAGACCGGACCGGTGGCAGGACGCCGCCCGGGACTTCGGAGGCAGACGGACTTGAGCAAGCACATCATTCACTGGATCGGCGGCAAGCCGGTGGCCACCGCCGGTGCGGCGCCCCGTCGCGGTGACGTCTTCGACCCGGCCACCGGCCAGGTCGCCGGCCAGGTCGACTTCGCCGGGATCGCCGAGGTCGACCAGGCCGTGGCCGCCGCGGCCTCGGCCTTCACCCAGTGGCGCAACGCCTCGGTGGCCAGGCGGACCACGGTGCTCTTCGCCTTCCGCGAGCTGCTGAACGCCCGCCGGGACGAGCTGGCCTCGATCATCGTGTCCGAGCACGGCAAGGTGCACTCCGACGCGCTCGGCGAGATCGCCCGCGGCCTGGAGGTCGTCGAGTACGCCTGCGGCATCCCGCAGCTGATCAAGGGCGGCTTCACCGAGCAGGCCTCCACCGGCATCGACGTCTACTCGATCCGCCAGCCGCTCGGCCCGGTCGCGATCATCTCGCCGTTCAACTTCCCGGCCATGGTGCCGATGTGGTTCTTCCCGATCGCCATCGCGGCCGGCAACACAGTCGTGCTGAAGCCCTCGGAGAAGGACCCGTCGGCGGCCAACTTCCTGGCCGAGCTGTGGAAGGAGGCCGGGCTGCCGGACGGTGTCTTCAACGTGGTGCACGGTGACAAGGTCTCCGTCGACCGTCTGCTGGAGCACCCGGACATCAAGTCCGTCAGCTTCGTCGGCTCCACCCCGATCGCCCGCTACGTCTACGAGACCGGCACCCGCTACGGCAAGCGTGTGCAGGCCCTGGGCGGTGCCAAGAACCACATGCTGGTGCTGCCCGACGCCGACCTCGACCTGGCCGCCGACGCCGCCGTCAACGCCGGCTTCGGTGCGGCCGGCGAGCGTTGCATGGCCGTCTCCGTCCTGGTCGCCGTCGACCCGATCGGTGACGAGCTGGTCGACAAGATCAAGCAGCGGATCGCCACCCTGAAGGTCGGCCCCGGCTGCAACGGCGACTCCGAGATGGGCCCGCTGGTCACCGGCCAGCACCGCGACAAGGTCACCTCCTACGTCGAGTCCGGTGTCGCCGACGGTGCCGAACTCGCCGTGGACGGCCGCAAGCACCCGATCGCCCCCGAGGACCGGAACGGCAGCCCGACCAGCGACGGCTTCTGGCTCGGCCCCACGCTGTTCGATCACGTGAAGCCCGGCATGTCCGTCTACAACGACGAGATCTTCGGTCCGGTGCTCTCCGTCGTGCGCGTCGCCTCCTACGAGGAGGGCCTGGCGCTGATCAACGCCAACCCGTACGGCAACGGCACCGCCCTCTTCACCAACGACGGCGGCGCGGCCCGGCGCTTCCAGTTCGAGGTGGAGGTCGGCATGGTCGGCATCAACGTGCCGATCCCGGTGCCGGTCGCCTACTACTCCTTCGGCGGCTGGAAGGCCTCGCTGTTCGGCGACGCCCACGCGTACGGCCCGGACGGCGTGCAGTTCTTCACCCGGGGCAAGGCCGTCACCCAGCGCTGGCTGGACCCGTCGCACGGCGGCATCAACCTCGGCTTCCCCACCAACAGCTGAGCCCGCTGGCGAGGCCGGCCGGACCCCTCCCCGGGGGTCCGGCCGGCCCCTTCTGCACGTCGTTTGCATCCGGGAGCGGAAGCGCGTACAGTCCTTCGAGCTGCCTGGCAGGGAGCACCGGACACGCGTCTGCGCGGACGGTCCCGGGGCAGCCAATCCTCTGAAACACCACTTCCGGTTCGCGCCGGTCGTTTCGCTTTCGCGTATCGGCTCGGTGCTTATTGGGCGTGCTCGTTTTATCGGATTGCAGTCGGACTCGGCTGGATTCGCTTTTCGGAGCGGGGATCGGCTAGAGTTTGAAACGTCGGACGGGGCGTCAAGCCGCAGAAGACACCAGCGAGTTGGATGACGAAGCCCCGGAAAACGGAGCGGAAAACATCTGATAAGCTGGAAACACGAAAGAACGAAGCGCCCGGAGGGCCCGCTGGAAGGCGGTCCGAAGGAAGCGTCCGTTCCTTGAGAACTCAACAGCGTGCCAAAAGTCAACGCCAGATATGTTGACATCCCCGGCCTCGATCGTCTGATCAAGGTTGGAGATTCCTTTTGAAACAAACACTAGCGAGGACGCAGTGCGCGGGACCGCCCTATTCCGGTGGTTGCCGTGCCGCTCAACGCGGGTGTGGACCCGATTACGGGTAAACATTCACGGAGAGTTTGATCCTGGCTCAGGACGAACGCTGGCGGCGTGCTTAACACATGCAAGTCGAAC
>NZ_JPRF03000042.1 GCF_001188955.3 Kitasatospora aureofaciens
CCTGGGCGCCGGTGCCGCGGCCGCCGACATCGCCGCCAAGGCCGCCGAGTTCGGCGCCGCCAAGGTGTACGTCGCGGACGGCGCCGAGTTCGCCGACCAGCTGGTCGTCCCCAAGGTGGACGCCCTGGCCCAGATCGCCAAGACGGTGTCCCCGGCCGCCGTGCTGGTGACGTCCTCCGGTGAGGGCAAGGAGGTCGCCGCGCGCGTCGCGCTGCGGATCGGCTCCGGCATCATCACCGACGCCGTCGACCTGGAGGCCGGCGACGGCGGCCCGGTCGCCACCCAGTCGGTGTTCGCCGCGTCCTTCCAGGTGAAGTCCAAGGTCACCAAGGGCGCGCCGGTCATCACCGTCAAGCCGAACGCCGTCGCCCCGGAGGCCGCTCCGGCCGCCGGCGCCGTCGAGAACGTGTCGGTGGAGTTCACCGGCAACGCCGCCAAGGTCACCTCGCGCACCCCGCGCGTCTCGACCGGCCGCCCCGAGCTGACCGAGGCCGCCATCGTGGTCTCCGGCGGCCGCGGCGTCGGTGCCGCCGAGGGCTTCGGCGTGGTCGAGGAGCTCGCGGACGCGCTGGGCGCGGCCGTCGGCGCCTCGCGCGCCGCCGTCGACGCCGGCTGGTACCCGCACAGCAACCAGGTCGGCCAGACCGGCAAGCAGGTCTCCCCGCAGCTCTACATCGCGGCGGGCATCTCCGGCGCCATCCAGCACCGGGCCGGCATGCAGACCTCGAAGACCATCGTGGCCGTGAACAAGGACGCCGAGGCCCCGATCTTCGAGCTGGTCGACTACGGCGTGGTCGGCGACCTCTTCCAGGTGCTGCCGCAGCTCACCACCGAGGTGAAGGCCCGCAAGGGCTGATCCGAGCGGTCCCGTGGACCGGAGGGCGTGGCACCGGGTGCTCGGTGCCACGCCCTCCGCCGTTTCCGCCCCCGTGCCGGAGGGGGGCGCCGCGCCGGCCCGTAGAGTCGGCCCGACGGCGGCCGGGCGCGGGAGCCCGCCGCGCGATCAGGACGAGGACGAGGGCGAGGACGGAAGCATGGCACTGCTGACGGCACTTCAGGGCGACCACGGCGACGCGGCGGACGCGCTGCGGATCGACGGCCGGGCGCTCTCCCGGGAGGCGCTGCTGGGCGCGGCGACCGCGGTCGCCGACCGGGTGGCCGGGGCTCCCGCGCTCGCCGTGCTCGCCCGGCCCACCCTGGAGACGGTCACCGCCGTGGTCGGCGGCCTGCTGGCGGGCGTCCCGGTGGTGCCGCTGCCGCCCGACTCGGGCCCCAAGGAGCGCGAGCACATCCTGCGCGACTCGGGCGCGGCGCTGCTGGCGCACGCAGCCGGAGAGGCCGCGCCTGACGGGGCGTCGGTGACGGCCCTGCCCGTCGACCCCGCCGAGCGCTCGTCGACCACGTTCGCCGAGCCGGCCCCCGACGCGACGGGCTTCGTGCTCTACACCTCGGGCACCACCGGCGCGCCCAAGGGTGCGGTGATCCGGCGCGCGGCGATCGCCGCCGACCTGGACGCCCTCGCCGCCGCCTGGCAGTGGACCGCCGAGGACACCCTCGTCCACGGTCTGCCGCTGTTCCACGTGCACGGACTGCTGCTCGGTGTGCTCGGCGCCCTGCGCACCGGCAGCCGGCTGGTGCACACCGGCCGGCCCACCCCGGCGGGGTACGCGGCGGCGGGCGGCAGCCTGTACTTCGGCGTGCCCACCGTCTGGTCCCGGCTGGCGGCGGATCAGGAGGCGGCCGGGCGGTTGTCCTCGGCCCGGCTGCTGGTCTCCGGCAGTGCGCCGCTGCCGGTACCGGTGTTCGAGAAGCTGGCGGCGCTCACCGGGCACGCCCCTATCGAGCGCTACGGGATGACCGAGTCGCTGATCACCGTCAGCACCAGGGCGGACGGTGAACGGCGGCCCGGCAGCGTCGGATTGCCGCTGGAGGGGGTGCGCACCCGGTTGGTCGGCGAGGACGGCGAGCCGGTGCCGTACGACGGGGAGAGCGTCGGTGAGTTGCAGGTCTGCGGCCCCACGCTGTTCAGCGGCTACCTCAACCGGCCGGATGCCGACGCCGAGGCCTGGACGGCCGACGGCTGGTTCCGCACCGGTGACGTCGCGGTGATCGGGGCGGACGGCTTCCACCGGATCGTCGGGCGCGCGTCGGTGGACCTGATCAAGAGCGGCGGCTACCGGATCGGCGCGGGCGAGGTGGAGGCCGCGCTGCGCGACCACCCGGCGGTCGCCGACGCGGCGGTGGTCGGCGCGCCGGACGAGGACCTCGGACAGGTGATCGTCGCGTACGTCATCCCCGACGGCGTTGTGACGGAGGAACAGCTGACGGCCTTCGTGGCGGAGCGGCTCTCGGTGCACAAGCGGCCGCGCCGAGTCGTGCTCGTGCCCGAACTGCCCAGGAACGCCCTGGGGAAGGTGCTGAAGAAGCAGCTGCTGGCGGAGGCCGAGGGCCGCTGATGAGGGGGCGTCGGGACGTCCCGCGGTGACGGGTGTTCATCCTGATGCGCCGTCGGCTCCCCCACCCGGAAACCTTCCTTTGGCGCACTCCACTGCGCGCAGTGAGCGGACGCGTGCATAACGTGACACGCAGGCAGAACTGAATCCCTGGGCGACATGCCGCGGCTTCCGGTCGCACGGCCGGAGGCCCCGGCATGTCGGACGGGATCTGCCGAGCCGTACGAACCGGCCGTGCCGGGGCGTACCGCGTGTCCGCAGCAGTTTCCGCAGCCGCCCGTTCGGCGGCCGTACGCCGCAGGCGTTCGCAGCAGTGAAGGAAGTCAGCAGGATGACCACCGTCAACACCGGCGCGCCGGATGTCGCCGACGAACCGACCGGGCAGCACGCCCCCGCCACCGAGGCCCGTTCCGCCAACGCCGCCCGTCCCGCGCGGGACGGGCGGATCCGCCGGGGGATCGGCATGGCGGCCATGATCGCGGTCGGCGTGGGGGCCATCGGCCTCGGCACCGGTGTGAGCCCCGCCGCGGCCGAGCGGGCGCCGGCGCACGCCGGGTGGGACGGCTCGCGGTACTGGTTCAAGGACAGCCAGGGGCAGTGGCGCTGGACCAGCCACTACAGCGTGTACCTGGCGCGGACCGGCGGCGCGGAGTCCTCCTCGAAGTCCACGTCCAAGTCCTCGTCCGCGGCGTCGTCCACGTCGTCGTCGAAGTCCTCGAACGGCGGGATCAAGCCGGGCTGGGACGGCTCGCGGTACTGGTTCAAGAACACCAAGGGGGAGTGGCGCTGGACCTCCCACTACGACGTCTACCTGCAGCGGACCGGCGGCTCCTCGGGCGGCTCCTCCTCGTCCGGTTCCTCGGGCGGCGCCTCCAGCGGCTCGGTGGCGGCGGACCGCAACGTCGAGGCGGCGGTGCAGTACGCGCTCGCCCAGCTGGGCAAGCCGTTCCGGACCGCGGGCAACGGGCCCGACGGGTACGACTGCTCGGGCCTGGTGCAGCAGTCCTTCCGGCGCGGCGGCATCGCCCTGCCGCGGGTCGCCAACGACCAGTACGCGGCCACCACGCCGATCAAGGCGAGCCAGCTGCGCCGCGGTGACCTGCTGTTCTGGTCGCCGAACGGGACCGCCCGGGGCATCCAGCACGTGGCGATCTACCTCGGCAACAACCAGTACGTGGAGGCCGCGCGGCCCGGGACGCGGATCCGGATCTCGTCGATCAGCAAGGGGTACTACCCGGCGTTCATGGGACGGCCGTAGCACATCCGATGCGGGGCGCCCGAGCCGGCGGGCCGGGTGCCCCGCACGCCTGCGGACCGTTGCGGCCCGACGCGGGTCGGCCGGCGGTCGGTCAGCAGCCGGCAGGTCGGCAATCGGTCGGTCAGCAGCCGGTGGATCAGAGGTCCGCCGGGCGGGGAAGCGCGCCGCGGGCGCCGAGCGCGGTGACGGCGAAGGCCCCGGCGGCCACGGCCGTGGCCGCCGCCTCGGCGAGGGCCGCGCCGCGGGCGAGCCGGGCGGCGAGTGCGCCGCAGAACACGTCGCCGGCGCCGGTGGTGTCGACCACCTGGACGGCGGGTGCGGGCAGCCGGGTGAGTCCCTCCCCGGTGACGACCACGGCCCCCTCGCCGCCGAGGGTGACCACCGCCCCCTCGGCCAGCCGGGCCAGGGCACGGGCGGCCTCGGTGGCGGTGGCGGCGCCGGTGAGCTGGCGGGCCTCGACGGCGTTGGCCACCACCAAGGGGCGGCGGCCGGTGGGGCCGGGACCGGGCAGGTCGCCGGCCGGGGCGGTGTTGTGCAGCCAGCGGGTGCCCCCGTTCGGGCCCGCGGCGGGCAGGGCAGCGGCGGTGGCGCGGATGCACTCCGCGGGGACCTCGTTGCTGGTGAGCACGACATCGACCGGGAGCAGGTGGAGCCGGGCCAGGGCGGCCGTGACCTCCTCCGGGGTCAGCCGGGCGTTGGCGCCGGGGACGACCACGATGCTGTTCTCCCCTCCGGGTTCGACCATGACGATCGCCTGACCGGTGGGCGCGTCGGGGTGGGTGTGCACGGCGCCCGTCTCGATCTGCGCGCCGCGCAGATCGGCGAGCGCCGCCTCCCCGTCGGCGTCGCGCCCGACCTTGGCGACCAGGTGGGTCGCGGCTCCCATCCGGGCCGCCGCCACCGCCTGGCTGCCGCCCTTGCCGCCGAACCCCAGCGTGGCGTCGGCGGCGAGGACGGTCTCGCCCGGCGCCGGGAGCACGGGGCAGCGGAGGATCCGGTCGGTGTTGACCGAGCCGATGACGATGACCCGGCCGGCGGGGAGCAGCTTCATCGTTCCTCTGTACGTGCCGGGGCGGGGGCGGCGCAAGGGGTACGCGCCGAGGCAGGCGGAGGGCGGGGAGGGCCGGCGTCGGGGGCGGGAGAGTGGACTGAGGGCGGCCGGGTCGTGGCTGGGAGGGGCGCGGGCGGCGCAAGGGCGGCGCGAGCGGCGTACGGGAGGGGCGCGCACGGGAAGTCGGCCGGTCCGACTTCCCGTGCGCAGGGGGTGGCCGCGGCGTGCGGCTTTGTTGTCGGCCGGTCCGTACATGTCCGTACCGGGCCCGTGGCCTGGGCACATGCCCCTGTCAAGGGGTGGGCCGGGGCGCGCGGGCGGGCGCGGCGAGCAGTTTTGGGGAGCGGCATCGCGCGGGTACCACCACGGGTGGCGCTGGTTCGGCCGACGGGGGCGCTGCCCGGTGCGAACGGCATCGGGGCGAGTCGAGGGCAGGGGACGTTGTGATCGTCTGGGTCAATGGCACATTCGGGGCGGGCAAGACGAGCGCCTGCCGCGAGCTGGTGGAACTGCTGCCGGGGAGCGTGCTCTTCGATCCCGAGCTGGTGGGCTTCGGGCTGCGCCGGATGCTCCCGGCCGACCGGCTGGCCACGGTGTCCGACTTCCAGGACCTCGCGGCCTGGCGCCGGCTCGTGCCCGAGACGGCGGCCGCGCTGATCGGCGAGGTCGGCGGCCCGCTGGTGGTGCCCATGACGCTGCTGAGAGAGGACTACCGGGACGAGATATTCGGCGACCTGGCCGCGCACGGGATCGCGGTGCACCACTTCGTCCTGGATCCAGAAGAAACGATCCTTCTTGACCGGATAGCGCGCCGCGAGGAGTGCCCCGGTGACCCGGAGGCCTCCGAGCGGGTCCGTACCTGGTGCTTCGAACACCTGCCCCGCTACCGGGCCGCCCGCCGCTGGCTGGTCGGCGACGCCCGGATGCTCGACACCAGCGCGCTCACCCCGCGCGAGACCGCGCACCGGATAGCCGAGCTGGTCCGGGTCGGCGACGCGCGCTGCCCGATCGTCCAGGCCCCCGACCCGACCGGGGACACCGTGGCCTCGGCCGTGCTGTTCTTCGACGAGCAGGACCGGGTACTGCTCGTCGACCCGGTCTACAAGCCCGACTGGGACTTCCCCGGCGGCGTGGTCGAACGCGGCGAGGCCCCCACCGACGCCGCCCTGCGCGAGACCGCCGAGGAGCTGGGGCTGCGGCTCGACCCCTCGGTGCTGCGCCTGCTCGCCGTCGACTGGGAGCCGCGCACCGGCCCGCGCCGCGGCGGCCTGCGGCTGATGTACGACGGCGGGCTGCTGGACGCCGCGGGCCGGCAGAACCTGTTGCTGCAGCAGGAGGAGCTGCGCGGCTGCCGGTTCGTCACGCTGGACGAGGCGGCCGACCTGCTGCCGCCGAGCCGCTACCGGCGTCTCGCGGCGGCGCTGGACGCCCGGCGCAGCGGGGAGCTGCGGTATCTGGAGGCGGGGTGCCGGGTGGCGCTCGGCCTGGCCAGTACGGCGGACGCCGTGTAGGCGCGGAGCGGACGGCCGACGCGGCGGGGAGCGCGGGCCCGGCGGAGCGGGCCGATCCGGCGGGAGGGCGGGCCCGGTGGAGGAAGGGCCCGGCCGGGCGGGCCACCGGGCGGGGAGGGCGGGGCCCTGGTTGGTCGGGCGGGCGGTGGGGGCGTCAGGATGGAGGCATGCCGTTCACGTTGAGCCACCCCGCCGCCGTCCTGCCCCTGTTGCGCGCCGCCGGGGAGCGCGGGCCGTTGGTGGCCTCGGCGCTGGTGGCCGGGTCGATGGCGCCCGACGTGCCGTTCTTCGCCGAATCCCTGCTGCCCGGGGTGTACGGGCGCGGAGGTCTGACGCACGCCTGGTGGGCGGTGCCGACGCTGGACGTGGCGATCGCCGGTGCGCTGGTGGCGGGGTGGCACGGGCTGCTGCGGGCGCGGTCGGCTACGCGGCGGTGGTCGCGGCCGCCCGCCGGTGGCGTGGCGGGCGGCCCGGAACCGGTGCGAACTCGCGTCAGCTGGAGCGCAGTTCGGCGTAGCGGCGGAGGAACAGGGCCTCGGTGAGGGCCATCCGCTCCAGCTCCTGCGGGTCGACGCTCTCGTTGACGGCGTGGATCTGGGTGGTCGGCTCCTCGACGCCGATCAGCACGATCTCGGCCTGCGGGTAGAGCGAGCGCAGGGTGTTGCAGAGCGGGATCGAGCCGCCCTCGCCGGCCGTGACCATCGGGGTTCCGAAGGCCTCGGCCATCGCCTCGCCCATCGCCTCGTAGGCCGGGCCGTCGGTGTCGGCGCGGAACGGGGCGCCGTTGCCCTGGCGCTGGATCGTCAGCCGGGCGCCGAGCGGGACCTGCGCCTCCAGGTGGGCGACCAGGGCGTCCTGGGCGGCGTCCGAGCTCATGCCCGGCGGGACGCGCAGGCTGATCAGCGCCTTGGCGGCGGCCTGCACCGAGGAGGTGGCGCCGATCACCGGCGGGGCGTCGATGCCGAGGACGGTGACGGACGGGCGGGCCCAGAGGCGGTCGGCGACCGTGCCGGTGCCGGTCAGCTCGACGCCGTCGACCACCCTGGCGTCGGTGCGGAACTGCTCCTCCGGGTACTGCACGCCCTCCCAGGTCTGGTCGGCGGCCAGCCCGGCGACCGCGACGTCGCCGTTCTCGTCGTGCAGCGAGGCGAGCATCCGGACCAGGGACTGCAGAGCGTCCGGGGCGGCGCCGCCGAAGGCACCGGAGTGCAGGTTGCCGGCCAGGGTGGTGACCGAGGCCTCGACCACCGTCATGCCGCGCAGCGAGGTGGTCACGGTGGGCAGGCCAGGGGCGAAGTTGCCGGTGTCCCCGATCACGATGACGTCGGCGGCGAGCAGCTCGGGGTGGGCCTCGGCGTAGCGCTCCAGGCCGCCGGTGCCCTGCTCCTCCGAGCCCTCCACGATGATCTTCAGGCCGACCGGGTAGCCGTCCCCGTACACCTGGCGCAGCGCCCGCAGGGCGGTCAGGTGCATCAGGATGTTGCCCTTGCAGTCGGCGGCGCCGCGCCCGTACCAGCGGCCGTCACGCTCGGTCAGTTCGAAGGCGGGGCTCAGCCAGGCGTTCTCGTCGAGCGGGGGCTGGACGTCGTAGTGCGAGTAGAGCAGGACGGTCGGGGCGCCGTCCGGGCCGGGCAGCTCGCCGTAAACGGACTGGGTGCCGTCCGGGGTGTCCAGCAGCTGGATGTTGCCCAGGCCCTCGGCGGCGAAGGCGTCGGCGACCCACTGGGCGGCCTTCTGGCACTCCTCGACCGGGAACTGGCGCGGGTCGGCGACCGATGGGAAGGCGACCAGCTCGGCGAGGTCGGTGCGGGCACGGTCCATCAGGGACCGGACGGCGTCGGCCAGGGGCTGTGACATCGGTGCTCCGAGGGGGCGGTCCGCCCGGGGGTGGTTCGGGCGGAGCAGATCGGTTGGGGTACCGCCGATCATAGGCGGAGGCGTTCGAGGGCTTCCGGGGACCATCGGGATCGGCGGGCGGTGCGGCGTCCGGGCCGGTGGCCGGACGCATAGGATTGCTCGACGTGACAGACTCCGGAAGCCCCGATTCCCGTAGCCCGCTCAACAGCCCGCTCGACGAGGCGCCGCTGCCGCCCGACGGCGTCTGGGACGTCGTGGTGGTCGGCGCCGGACCGGCCGGAGCCTCGGCCGCGTACGCCGCCGCCGCGCAGGGCCGCCGGGTGCTGCTGCTCGACAAGGCCGAGCACCCCCGCTACAAGACCTGCGGCGGCGGCATCATCGGCCCCTCCCGGGACAGCCTGCCGCCGAACTTCGAACTACCCCTGCAGGACCGGGTGTCCGCCGTCACCTTCGCCTACGACGGCCGGTACACCCGGACGCGCCGGGCCAGGCGGATGCTGTTCGGGCTGGTCAACCGGGACGAGTTCGACCTGCGCCTGGTGCAGGCGGCCAAGCAGGCCGGGGCGGTGCTGGTCACCGGGGTGACCGTCACCGGGGTCGAGCAGCGCGGAGGCGAGCACCGGACGGCGCTGGTGACGGCGGCCGACGGGCGCAGCTTCGAGGCCCGTGCGGTGGTCGGCGCGGACGGCAGCGCCAGCCGGATCGCCCGGCACGTGGGCGTCACCTTCGACCAGATCGACCTCGGCCTGGAGGCCGAGATCCCGGTGCCGCCGCAGGTCGCCGCCGACTGGTCGGGCCGGATCCACCTCGACTGGGGCCCGCTGCCCGGCAGTTACGGCTGGGTGTTCCCGAAGACCGAGACCAGCAGCCTGACCGTGGGCGTCATCTCGGCGCGCGGCGACGGCGAGCGGACCAAGCAGTACCTCGCCGACTACATCCGGCGGCTGGGCCTGTCCGGCTTCGCCCCGCGGGTCGAGTCCGGGCACCTGACCCGTTGCCGGGCGGAGGACTCGCCGCTCTCCCGCGGCCGGGTCCTGGTCGCCGGGGACGCGGCCGGGC
The DNA here is from genome assembly GCF_001188955.3 of Kitasatospora aureofaciens. Classification (GTDB taxonomy): domain Bacteria; phylum Actinomycetota; class Actinomycetes; order Streptomycetales; family Streptomycetaceae; genus Kitasatospora; species Kitasatospora aureofaciens. Next base: position 9,190 of record NZ_JPRF03000042.1, read on the forward strand.
TGCTGGAGCCGTGGACCCGCGAGGGCATCTCGTACGCGCTGCGTTCGGGCCGGCTGGCCGGCGAGTGGGCGGTGCGGGTCGCGGAGGCGGGCGACGCGGCGTCGGTGCGGCGCGAGGCGCTGAACTACGCGTTCGCGGTCAAGGCCGGGCTGGGCGTGGAGATGCGCGCGGGCAAGCAGCTGCTGGGCGCCTTCGAGCGGCGGCCGTACCTGTTCCACGCGGCGGTCTGCCTGGTGCCGGCGGCGTGGCGGGCGTTCGCCCGGACCACCCAGGGGCACACGACCTTCGCGCAGTTGCTGCGGCAGAACCGGGCGGCGCGCAAGCTGATGGCGATGGCGGCGCGGTAGCTGTTCCCGGTCGGCACGCGTGGGTGGGGCCGGCGCTGCTCCGGTGGGGGAGGAGCGTCGGCCCCGTCCGCCTTACGGGGCCCGCTGGTTGAGCCCGGTGTCGAGCGAGCTCATCAGGGTGCCGGACGGGGTGTCACCGGACATCTCCCGGACCATCGCGCCCAGCAGGTCCTTCGACTTGGGGGAGGCCGTCTTCCGGGCGATCGACCAGGGGGCGTCGAAGGTCCACCACTGGCCGTTGGCGCCCGTGCGGCCTTACGTGGCAACGGACTTGGCGTCGTGGTAGACGGTCGGTCCGGAGACGCCCGTGATGAGGTTGTCGTACCCGCGGGTGCCGGCCCCCTCCGCGAACCGGCCGGGGCCGCGCCGTAGAAATCTGTTCGCTGTCACCTGCCACCCGTCAGCTCGTCCCCGAGCACGCTGCGCCGGTACAGCACCGAGCGCCCGTGCCGGGCTCGGGTGACCAGGCCGGTGGCCGCCAGGACGGAGAGGTGCTGGCTGACCGCACCCGGGGTGACGCCGAGGCGGTAGGCGAGCTCGGTGGTGGAGGCCGGTTCGGCGAGCAGCGAGAGCAGTCGGGCCTTCGGGGCGCCGACCAGCGCCTCCAGGGCCTGCGGCGGCACCGGTGATCCCTGGCCGGCCATGCCCGCCTGCCCGCGCGCGGGGTAGCTGATCTGCGGCGCGCGGCTGCTGTCGATCATGGTGATCGCGCCCCGGACGAAGAAGGTCGGGCAGAGCACGAGCCCGCGCCCGTCCACGGCGGTCTCCACGTCCCCGTCCGTCCAGTGCCGGTTGATCGACAGCACGCCGTCCGTCCACTGCAGCCGGTGGTCCAGGTCCGTGAACAGTGCCGCCGCGCCGTGCTGGGCGAGCACCCGCGCCCGGTACACCAGGTCAGCCTCCAGCACCGCGCGGGCCTGGGGCCACCAGGTGGGCGCCAGACAGGCCTCCCAGTATTCCTCCAGCGCGTCGCAGATCCGCGCCAACAGCCGCTCCGGGTCCGCCAGTCCGGCTTCGAGCAGGGCGGGAAGCGGCTGCCCGTTCGGCCGGAAGGTCTGCTCCAGTTCGCTGCGTAGCAGCTCCGGCGGCAGTCCGCGGACGGTGGCCAGCTCGGTGCGGAACTCGGGCGCGGGGGCGGACGGGCGGGGCGTCAGGAAGTCGGGGACCCAGCGGTTGTCGGCGACCAGTGACAACAGCAGCCGGGAGTCCAGGCGCTCGAACGAGGGCCGGAGCTGCTCGAAGGCCCGGCTCTGCAGCCGGTACACGCCGGGGTGGCTCCACATCCGCAGGCTGAGCGTGGCCTCCAGGATCGGCGAGTAGGCGAACCAGGTGCTGGCGAGGTCGGCCAGGCGGAGCGTGAAGCGGTGCACGGGCGTTCTCCTTCCGATGCCGACGTCCGACGCCGACGCGAGGTCCGGCTACCAGCTGCCGACCCGCAGAGATTTAGTCAGAGCCTAAAGGAGTACCTGCTCCACCCCGGACGGCGGTGGAATCGACGGCATGACCACCTCACCGGCGGAGTCCTCCGCCCCGTCCTTCGCCATGCCCGAACCCGGCCGGTCCGGCCGCCTGCCCGAGGCCCTCCGGCGTCGCTTGCACCCCGATCCGACGGTCCGTCGGCTCGCCGGGATCACCCTGGTCAACACGGTCGGCAACGGCCTCTCGTTGTCCGTCGCGGTGCTGTTCTTCACCCGGGTGCTCGGCCTGAGCGCCGCCCAGCTGGGGTTCGGGATGACCGCCGCCGGCCTCTGCGGGGTCGTCGCCAGCGTGCCGGCCGGTCGGGCTGCCGACCGCTGGGGTGCCCGCAGGGTCCTGGTGGCGCTGGTCTCGGCGGAGGCGGTCGGCACCGCGGGGTACGTGTTCGTGCACAGCTATCCGGCCTTCGTGCTCCTGGCCTGCGCCGTCTCCGCCGTCGACCGGGGATCGTCCGCGGCCCGGAACGCGCTCTACGCCGAGGTGCTGCCCGCCGACCGCCGGGTGGCCGGCCGGGCCCACCTGCGGGTGGTGACCAACATCGGCATCTGCCTGGGGACGGGACTCGGCGCGATCGCGCTCCAACTCGACACCCGGGCGGTCTACCTGTCGGCGATCCTGGCCGACGCCGTCTCCTACGTGGCCGTCGCGTTCCTGCTCCACCGGCTGCCGGTGGTGGCGGCGCCGGCAGCGGCCTCGGTGGCGGCCGAGTCCCGGGACCGGACCGGTACGCCTGGCGTGTCCGGCACCGAGGGCGGCTCCGGCGCCGCGGCCAGGTCCGGCGCCGCGAACCCTTCGGATCCCGTCGACAAGGGTGTCAAGCAGGGCCGGGGCAATCCGGCGCTGCGCGACGGCCCCTTCCTGGCCGTGACCGCGCTGTGCTCGGTGCTCGGCCTGCAGTTCGCCGTCCTGGAGGTCGGCGTGCCGCTGTGGATCGTCCAGCAGACCGCCGCGCCGCGGATCACCGTCGCGGGCAGCCTGGTCGTCAACACCCTGATGGTGATCGCCCTCCAGGTGCGGGCCACCCGCGGCACCGAGGAGCGGACGGCCGCCGCCCGGGCGTGCCGTCGTGCCGGGCTGCTGCTCGCCGCCTCCTGCCTGGTCCTCGCCCTGGCGCACGGACTGCCCGGGATCCTCGCCGCGGTTGTGGTGCTGGCGGGGATCGCGCTGCAGTCGCTCGCCGAGGTGATGGGCCAGGCGGGCGGCTGGGCACTGAGCTACGACCTCGCGGGCGAGCGCGGCCACGGCGCCTACCAGGGAGTGTTCAACGCGGGTACGGCCGCCGCGCTGATGGCCGGTCCGGCGCTGGTCAGCACCGCGGTGATCGGCTACGGGCCGGCCGGCTGGGCCGTCCTGGGCGCGGTGCTCGCGGCGGCTGGCCTGGCGATGGGCCCGCCGTCCGGTGGGCCGGACGGCGGGACGCACGGCTGCCGGCGGCGTGACGCCCGGGATGCGGACCGCCTGACCCGCCGCGGCCCCGTGACGCGCCGCGACCCTGTGCCTGGCCGGCGGCTACGCCCGGACGATCGCCATCGCCTCGATCTCGATCAGTACATCCGGCCGGAACAGCGCGGCGACCTGCACCGCGGAGGCCGCCGGGAGCGGAAGGTCGCCCAGGTACTCGTCGCGGGCCTCCCGGATCGCCGGCAGGTGGGCGATGTCGGTCATGAAGAAGGTGAACTTGACGACGTCCGAGAAGTCGGCCCCGGCGGCGGCGAGGCAGCGGCGCAGGTTCTCGAAGACCTGGCGGGCCTGCGCCTTCGGGTCACCCGCGCCGACCAGGTTCCGGTGCTCGTCGAAGGCGACCTGCCCGGAGACCTGGACCAGTCGACCGCTGCCGGTGACGACTTGGGTGTAGCCGGTCCCGGGGGCGACGCCGGGCGGCTCGGTGATGTGGGTGAGGTGCTTGGTGGTCATGGCGCACGATCGTGCGGCATCGCCCGCCGGTGCCGCAAGCGATGACGCCGGCCGATCGACCCGGCGCACCCAACCGGCGCCGTCAGCGCACCACTTCGGGCAGCTCGCGCAGGAACGGCACGTCGGTGCCGGCCAGTTGGGTGGCCGGACCGGAGGAGCGCAGCACCACGTCCAGGACGTCCTCCGGCCCGGCGGCGTAACCCCCGCTGGCCCAGGCGGCGTTGGCCTCCACCACCGCCCACCCGTGGTCCGTCGGCCCGACGTCCACCACCACCGCGCTCGGCAGCGGCGCTTGCGCGGCCGAGGCGGCCAGCACATCACGGGCGAAGGCCAGTACCTGGGAGCCGTCCCGCCCGAGCGGTGCCACGGACAGGTCGCCGTCCACCGCGTAGCGCGAACCGGCCCGCACCATGCCGTCCAGGACGAACAGCCGGTACTCCGCGCGGAACCGCACCACCTCGCTCACCAGCACCGGCGTGTCGCCGTCCAGCAGCTCGGGACCGGGCAGCGCGCCGCCGTCGAGGTAGACCCGGGCGGCGAACAGCTTGTCCGCCGGGGGCTTCACGAAGGCCGGGCCGCGCAGCGCACGGGCCTCGGCCAGCGTCGTCGCGGACACCCGGCGGCCGGTCAGCGCGCGCGGCAGCCTGGCCAGCCAGTCCTCGGCGGGCTCCAGCAGGGCGAGCCCGAGCTCCCGGCCGACCGCGTCGGCGAACAGCGGCCCGCCGTACACGTGGACCGGCGCGCCGAGCAGTTCGCGCGGTGCGCGCCAGGAGGCGGCGGTGCGAGCCCGCAGGCCGCGCAGCCCGGCGGCGGTGCGCAACTGGAGACCGGTCTCGTTGATGCGCGGGGCGAGCAGCAGGACCGGGGCTTCGGTGGTCATGGCGCCCATGCTGCCCGGCGGCGGACGGCCGCGACCAGCGGTTTTCCGTCCCTCCGGCGGCCGCTGCGCTCCGCCGGGCAGCGGCCGGCTCTGGCCGAGGGGCGGGTGGGCGTGCCAGAGTCGTGCGGGCGCGGTCCGGGCACCCCGGACCGTGCCCGCAGTCCGACCCACCCTCAGCCGGAAGGCAGGCCCACGCCGATGACCAGCGCAGAGCCCCTCGTCCGCGTCACCACCGCCGACGCCGTCACCACGCTCACCCTCGACTCGCCGCACAACCGCAACGCGCTCTCCTCCCGCCTGATGTCCGAACTGCACGCCGGACTGGCGGTGGCCGCGGCGAACCAGGACGTCCGCGCGGTGGTGCTCACCCACACCGGCAAGGTGTTCTGCGCGGGCGCGGATCTCTCCGAGGCGACCGGCGCGGACCCGACCGTGGGCCCGCGCGGCCTGGTCGAGCTGCAGAAGGCGATCGTGGACTGCACCAAGCCGGTGATCGCCGTGGTCGACGGGCACGCCCGGGCCGGCGGCCTCGGTCTGATCGGCGCGGCAGACCTCGCCGTCGCCGGACCGGCCGCGACCTTCGCCTTCACCGAGGTCCGCCTCGGCCTCGCGCCCGCCGTCATCTCGCTGCCGCTGCGCCCCAAGCTGGAGCCGCGTGCCGCCTCCCGCTACTACCTCACCGGCGAGGTCTTCGACGCCGCCGAGGCGGCCCGGATCGGGCTGATCACCCAGGCCGCCGGGTCCACCGAGGACACCGGCGTGGTGCTGAAGGGCCTGCTGGACGCGTTGCGCCAGGGCTCACCGCAGGGGCTGGCGGAGTCGAAGCGCCTGGCCAACGCCGAGGTGGTGCGGTCCTTCCAGCGGGACGCGGACGAGCTGGTGCAGCTGTCCGCGCTGCTGTTCGGTTCGGCGGAGGCGCAGGAGGGGATGCGGGCTTTCCTGGAGAAGCGGCCGGCGGCCTGGGTTCGCTGAGCCGTAGGGGCGGCGGGTGGCTTGAGGCTTGAGGCGTGACGTGAGGCTGGTCGTTTGTGGCCGGTGTCCCGTGGCCGACCCGCCCGGCCCATGACTGCCTGCCCGGCCGATGACCTGCCCGGCCGATGACCTGCCCGGCCGACGACCGGGCAGGTCGACGTGGGGTCAGCGGATGGCCGCGCCGTCCCGCCAGAGGTCGAGCAGGCCCCGGTCGCCGCTGAGTTCGACCGGCCCGGTCTGCGCCTGCCGCTCGGCCTGTTCGACCGTCAGCCGGTTCCAGAGCAGCAGGTAGAGCTCGTGGGCCGGGCCGGTGATGGTCAGGTCGGCCGGCTCGGGGCTCTCCTCGGTGGTGACGGCGAGCGGCTCGCGGGAGACGGTCAGGCGCCAGGAGCCCGGGCCGTCGGTGGCCCGGATCCGGACGGTGCGGGGGCCGTCGCAGTGCACCTTCGCCCGGCCGCGGGCCATGAAGCCGCGCAGCAGTTCGTCGATGCCGTCCAGAGCGAACGCGGGGTCCACGGCCGGGCCCGGGGAGCCGGCCGCCGCGTCGGCGTCGAAGCGGTGGACGGCGGTCTCGTGGGCCTGGCGGCGGGCCCAGAAGGCCAGCGGGCTGGGTGCGGGCAGGAAGCTCCAGCACTCGAGGTCGGCCGGGGCCTCCGACAGCGTCGTCACCAGCGCCGCGTGGCCTTCGCGGAACCAGTCGAGCAGCGCGGCGTCCGAGGGGTCCGGGCCGATGACGGCCTGGGCGCCGGCCTCGTCCAGCACGGCGTCCAGCCCCTGCGACGGGTAGGCGGCGGCCCAGCGGTGGACCTGGCCGACGTGCCGCACCAGGTCGCTCAGCCGCCAGTCCGGGCAGGTCGGGACGGGGGCGGCGAGGTCGGTGCGGGCGGCGGCGTCGGCCAGCAGAACGCCCTCGCGGCGCAGCGCGTCGATGTGCTCGGAGATCTCCATGCGGCGGAGTCTTTCACCTGGGTCCGACAGCGGTGGCGGATTCCGGACGGCCGGGACCGGGACCGGGGGCGGGGCGGGCGCGGGGTGCACGGCGGCGGGTGGTGGGTGGCCGGTGGGAGCGGGTGCGCGGAGGCCGGTAGGGCGGTCTGCGGTGGCGGGTGGGGCTGACTGCCGGGACGGGTGTGAACGGGTGTGATGTCGGCCTCCCGACGGACGGGCGGACCCTACGGGCCGGTAACGTGAGCGCATGCCGATAACCCGTTCCCTCCTCTCCACCGTCCGGACCGGTGGCCGCCGGGCCGCCGGACGCCTCGTCCACCGGGGCTGGCGCTGGATGCAACGGACCGGCGCGGTGACCAACCGGAACCCGGGACCGTACCGGTTCGGCGAGCTGGGCGACGGCACGACCCTCGCCTTCCCGCTCGGGGCGGTGTTCAACGAGCAGTGGATCACCATCGGACCGTTCTCGATCATCGGCGAGCGGGTCACCATCAGCGCGGGGTTCCTGCCCGGGCTCGACCTCGGGCCGGAGCCGATCGTGCGGATCGGTGGCGGGTGCGTGATCGGCCGGGACAGCCACATCGTGGGCCACCAGTCGATCGTCATCGGCGACGACGTCTGGACCGGCCCCGGCGTGTACGTCAGCGACCAGGCGCACGAGTACCGCGACACCGAGCTGCCGATCGGCAAGCAGTGGCCGCGCAACGAGCCGGTGGAGATCGGCGCGGGCAGCTGGATCGGCACCGGTGCCGTGATCATGCCGGGGGCGCGGATCGGGCGCAACGTGGTGGTCGCGGCGGGCGCGGTGGTGCGGGGCGAGGTGCCCGACCACAGCGTGGTCGCAGGCGCCCCGGCCAAGGTGGTCCGCCGCTGGAGCGAGGAGGAGGGCTGGCAGCCGCCGCTGCGCCACGAACCGCCCCGGCCGGTGCCGGACGGGGTGACCGCGGAGCAACTGCGCGCCCTGGTCGAATGGGACCTCCGGTTGCCGGGCGAGCAGCAGGCCTGAGGATCGCTTTGTCGAGCTTTTAGATTGGTCCTCCTGAATCCTGATGGTTCGTCGGCTAGGGTGCCGTTCGTTCGAAGATCACCATGACTTCGGACGAACGATCCATCGAGCGGGGGACCTCCATGCGCAACCGTCTCGTCGGCGGGCTCGTCACCGCCGGTCTCGTGCTGGCGGCCGGGCTCGCGACCGCGCCCACCGCCTCGGCACAGGCCTCGCAGTACTGCGGCTACACCGGCTCCGAGCCCACGCTGCGTTCCACCGCCACCGGTAGCGCGGTGAAGCAGCTCCAGTGCGAACTGAACCACGTCCCGTACTCGTTCGGGAGCCCGAAGCTGGACGTGGACGGTGTCTGGGGTCCGGCGACCGACTCGGCCGTGTGGACCTTCCAGCGCTGTGCCGGCATCGGACAGGACGGCGTGGTCGGGCCGCAGACCTGGTCCACGCTGGACAGCTGGGTGGGGGCCCACTCCAACCTGAACTGCTGAGCACCGGCGCGTCACCGCTGCCCGCGCCGCCTTCGGTATCCGGTGGTGCGGGCGACGTCATTTTTTCATAACTGGCCTGCGGGGGAAGGCGGTTCGGTCGGCCGCCGGGCCGAGCCCGACTGCTCGGCGGTCCGTGCGGCGATGGCGGCGGTGATCCGCAGCACGTCGGCCGGGCGGGCCGGGTCCAGACCGGTGAGGACGGCGATCCGGCGCAGCCGGTAGTCGACGGTGTTCGGGTGCAGGTGCAGGGCGCCGGCGGTGCGGCGGCGGTTGAGGCCGCCGGCCAGGTGGGTGCGCAGGGTGGTGAGCAACTCCCCGCCGTCTGCGAGCGGTTCGAGCAGTGCGGCGAGCCGGGAGCGGGCCCGGCTGGGCCGGGTCAACTGGTACTCCAGCAGTACGTCGTCCAACCGGTGCAGCCCGGGCGGCAGGCCGAACGCCCTCGCCACATCCAGGACTTCGTACGCGAGCGCGGCGGCGCCGGGCACCTTGGCCGGTACCGCGGCGGCCGCTCCGGCCAGCACGGGGACACCGGCGGCGCGGGCCGCGGCGGCGAGTGCTGCGGAGAGTTGGGGCCACAGCTCGTCCGCGACTCTCCCGTCGGTCGGATCGGTGGTCGGATCCGGCGCGGTGTCGAGCGGGACGAGCACCAACCCGCCGGACGGAGTGAGCGCGGTGAGCGCCGACTGCCGGGTGCGGTGGTCGAGTTCGGCTCCGAAGCGGCGGAGCTTGCGGCGGGCCGCGATGCCCGGGTCGATGCCGGGCGAGTACTCGTCCGGATGGTCGGCGAGGGACAGGCAGAGCAGGGCGTAGCCGGCCGGAAGTTCCGTTCCGGCCCGGGCGGCGGCCTCCTCGGTGGGGGTTCCGGCGAGCAGCGCGGTGAGCAGGGACTGCCGGGCGGTGGAACGGCGGTCGCCGGCCGAGCGCTGCCCGTCGAGGTAGCCGGCACCGGCGGCGATCGCGGCCCGGCGCAGCTGGTCGAGCAGCAGGCGGTTGAGCAGCAACAGGTCGGCGGCGTCACCGGCGTGGGCGTCCCGGGTGAGGAACTCCCAGCAGACCTCCAGCCCGAGGTGGTGGGCGAGCAGGACGGCGTCCAGCGGCAGGCCCTCCTCGGCGCGGCGGGCAGCGGCCTCCCGTACGTCGGTGAACTCCTCCGCGGGGGCGGGGAGCCCGGTGCGGACGGCGTGGGCGAGGGCGCGGATGCGGCGTTCGGCATCCCGGGTGAGCTCACCGGTGAGCTGTTCACGAGGGAGGCGGCGGTAGACCGGCACGCGGTCCAGCAGAGCGGCGACCAGGCGCGTGGCCAACTCGCGGGCGCCGCCGATGAGTCGCTGGTCGGCGGGGAGTCCGCCGATCACCGGGACGTGCCACCGGGTGGGGTGGTCGGTGACCGTCGGGTGGTCGGTGACCGTGGAGGAGGAGTCGGCGGGGGAGTCGGAGGAGGGGGCGGCGGGGCGGGTCGTGGGCGCTGCGGCGGGGCGGGCCGTAGGGGAGCAGTGGGGTGCGTTGTGACCGGTCACAGAGAACACCGTCCAGGTCTGGGGAACGCCCAAGGGCCGGGCCGGAGGGGCGACCGCATCATTGAGCCACTCGGGTTACCTGTTGGTAACAAACTTCCGCCGTGGAGGCAACAGTTGAGGACCCCACTTCTCTGCTTCTCCGCAACTCCGTTGCGCCGTCGGCTCGGAGGGGCCTTCGGTGCGGCCGTACTCGCCGCCGCGGCCGAACTCCCGCCCGACGGTGACACGGTGGCCTCGCCGCCCGGTGCCAACGACTGGAGCTGCCGACCGTCCGCCGCGCACCCCGACCCCGTGGTGCTGGTGCACGGCACCTTCGCCAACCGCTACGAGAACTGGCTGGCGCTGTCCCCGTTGCTGAAGGGCCTGGGCTACTGCGTCTTCGCCCTCGACTACGGCACCGTCCCCGGCATCACCTCCACCGGCAGCGGACTGCTGCTGCCGATCGGCGGCCTCGGGGCGGTACCCGCCTCTGCGGCCCAACTCGCCCACTTCATCGATCTGGTGAGGACCGCGACCGGCGCGGCCAAGGTCGACATCGTCGGGCACTCGCAGGGCGGCATGCTGCCGAACTACTACCTGAAGTTCCTCGGCGGGGCCTCGAAGGTGGACAAGCTGATCGGCCTGGCGCCGTCCAACCACGGCACCACCCTCGACGGGATCACCAAGCTGGCGCCGTACTTCCCCGGGGTGGCCGACCTGATCTACACCGTCTGCCAGGCCTGTCGTGACCAGGCGGTGGGCTCCGACTTCAACACCACCATGGCCTCGCGGCCGGACACCGTGCCGGGCGTGCACTACACGGTGATCTCGACCGTGTACGACGAGGTCGTCACCCCCTGGCGGACACAGTTCCTGAACGGGCCGGACGTGGACAACGAGGTACTGCAGGACCACTGCCCGGTCACGCTGGCCGAGCACGTGGCGATCGCCTTCTCGCCGACGGCGCTGCACCTGGTGACCAACGCCCTGGACCCGGCGCACGCCACGCCGGTGTTCTGCGGCTGACGGATCGCTCGCCGTCTGTGCGGCAGGCGCCGCTGCCCGTGCCCCCGGTCGCTCCGGGGGCACGGGCAGTGCGTTGCTCAGCTCGTGCCGGCGGCGCGGGCGTGGGCGTGGGCGGAGGTGGCGGTGGCGGCGCGGAAGGTGATGACGGCCGTGACACCGTGGGGCCGGAGCTGGTGCGTGCCGGGTGCGTTGAGCAAGGCGGCGTCGTAGCAGGTCAGTTCGCCGTCGTCGACGGTGGCCGAACCTGCGAGGCAGACCAGCAGCACGGTGGCGGCGGACGGGACCTGGACGGTGCCGGGCTCGGTGACCAGGTCCACGGCGGCCTCGACCCGGCCGCGTCGGGTCATCACGTTGAAGTCCACCACCGGACCGCCCAGCAGTCGGCAGTCGGTGGCGGCGTCGCCCGGGAAGGTGAACGGGCGGAACGGGGCGTCGACGGACCGCTCGACGCCGTCCACGGTGAGCGCCATGCCCGCGCCCTCGATCAGGGTGATCACCCGGTCGATCCCGGGGAACGGCGAGAAGGGCCCGGCCGAGGCCACGTCGGCGAGGCTCACCCGCCAGTCGAAGTCGTTCAGGCCGGCCCCGGCGGGGAACCCGGCCACTTCCCTGGTCACCCCGCCCCCGTTGAGCCACGGGGTGGCCGGGCGCTCGCTCGCCCGCAGTACCTGGATGCGTCCGGTGGTGGTCATGGAGTCGCATCCTGCCATTTGTGCGGCGGATCCGTGAGGGGCGGGGCGGGGAAGGGGCGAAGCAGGCGCAGGCCGGGAAACAGATGACAGCGAACGGATGACAGATGATGAAATCTGTCATCCGTTATCCGTTCGCTGTCATCTGTCATCTGTCAGCCGCGCCGCCCGACCGCGAACGGCAGCAGCGCCGCCGTCGTGGCCGCGACCGCGACCGTCGTGAGGGCCAGCGGCAGTCCGGCCGCGTCGGCGAGGAAGCCGATCACCACCGGCCCGATGAGCATCCCCCCGTACCCGAGCGTCGAGGCCAGCGCGACGCCCTGGGGTCCGCCCGCCGCGCCGGCGCGGGCGATCGCGAGCGGGAACAGGTTGGCCAGCCCCAGGCCGACCAGGATGAATCCCCCGATGGCCAGCGGCACGGCCGGGGCCAGAGCGGCGACCAGCATGCCGGCCGCCGCGGTCAGCCCGCCGAGCAGCATCAGCCGGTTCTGGCCGAGCCGTATGGACAGCCAGGTGCCGCCCACCCGCCCACTGGTCATGGCGAAGGCGTACGCGGCGTACCCGGCGGCGGCCGTCCCGGCGCTCGCGTGCACGTCGTCGGTGAGGTGGAGGGTGGTCCAGTCGGCGATCGCGCCCTCGCCGTACGCCGTGCACAGCGCCGTGAACCCGAGCATCAGCACCAGCAACCGGACGGGTGCCCCGGTCGGGCGGACCGTGGAGTTCTCGGCAGGGCCCATGGCCACGCCACCCTCACCGGACCCGCGGTCGGACCCGCCGCCGGCGTCGGCGGCGGACCCGGCGGCGGACCCGTCACCGCCGCGCTCCGGTGCGACCATCGGCGCCGCCGGGCTGCGCAGCAGCACGATGCCCGCGCCGACGGTGACGGCCAGCCCAAGCAGCCCGCCGAGCGCGAGCGCCCAAGCGGTGGTCAGCCGGTCGGCGAGCAGTCCGCCGAACCCGGCGCCGACCAGGCCGCCCAGGCTGTACCCGGCGTGGAAGCTGGGCATGACGGGCCGCCGCAGCTGCGCCACCAGGTCGACGGCGGCGCTGTTCATGGCGACGTTGGCCCCGCCGTACCCGGCGCCGAACAGCAGCAGCACGGCGCCGAGCGACAGCACCGAGTGGGCGTGCGCCGGCAGCGGTACGGCGAGACCGAGCAGGGCGAGCGAGCCGACGGTGACCGGCCTCGAGCCGTACCGGAGACAGAGCCGCCCGACCACCGGCATGGTGAGCACGGCGCCGATGGAGAGGCAGAGCAGGGCGAGCCCGAGCGCGCTGTGTGAGGCGCTGACCTGGCTCCGGATGTCGGGGATGCGGACGACCCAGGCGGCGAACAGGAAGCCGTCGACGGCGAAGAAGGCGGTGAGTGCGAGCCGTGCGGCGCCCCAGGGCCTGTCGGGCGCCAGAGTTGTGCTGCGAGACTGGGAGGAGGATTCGTCGGTGTGGCGGTGGGAACGGATTTTGTTTCGAACCGGCACAAAGTAACAATAGGGGCGTGCAGCTCTCACCCTCAAGCCCGCGGCCCCGCTCCGGGACCGACCCCGACGTGCAGCGCGACGCCCACCGCCGCGCGGCTCCCGACCGCGGTCGGACGCTGCTCGGCCCGGCGCTCTCGTTGATCCACACCGGCCAGACGCCCACCCGTTCCGCGCTCACCCGCGCGCTGGACGTCACCCGGGCCACCGCCGGCGCGGTCACGGCCGAGCTGGAGGCGCTCGGCCTGATCACCGTCGACTCGCGCCCGGCCGGCGGCGGTCGCGGCCGTCCCTCGCACCGGCTGGCAATTGACCCCGAGGGCCCGGTCGTGGTCGCCGGTCAGATCCACGCCGACGGCCTGAGCGTCACCCTCGCGGGCCTCGGCGGACTCCTCGACCCGCCGGTCCACCTGCCGTTGCCCGCCGCCACCGATCCGGTCCGGATGCTGCGCGCCGTCGCCCAGGCCGGCGCCGAACTGGCCCGCTCGACCAGCCGCCGCTGCCTGGCGGCCGCGCTCGCACTGCCCAACCCGGTCACCGAACCGGACGGCACCGCGCTCGCCGCGCTCCACTTCGCCTGGCCGAGCGGCACCCCGGTCGCCGACCTGTACGACGTCGAGGTCGGCCGCGCCGACCACGGGCCGATGGCGGTGCACCCGCTGCCCACCGCCATCGCCAACGACGCCAACCTCGCCGCGCTCGCCGAGTACCGGCACGGCGCCGGACGCGGAGCCCGCCACCTGCTCTTCGTCACCTCCGGCCATCGCGGCGTCGGCGGCGCCCTGGTGATCGACGGCCACCTGCACACCGGCAGCGCCGGGCTCGCCCTGGAGGTCGGCCACCTCACCGTCGACCCGCAGGGTCGTCCCTGCGTGTGCGGCAACCGGGGCTGCCTCAACTCCGAGACCGACCCCGACGCGTTGTTCGCCGCCGCCGGCCTCACCCCGGAGCCGGGGCGCCCGCTGATCGACCAGGCGCGCGAGCTGTGCTGGGCGGCCTCGACCGACGAGCGGGCGCGGGCGGCGGTGGAGCACGTGATCGACCGGCTCGGGCTCGGACTGGCCGGGGTCGCCAACATCCTCAATCCGGACCGGGTGGTGCTCAGCGGACTGCACCTGGACCTCCTGGAGGCCGCCCCCGACCGGCTGCGCGCCGTGGTCGCCGAGCGCAGCCTGTGGGGACGCAGTGGTCGGGTGCCGATCGTCGGCGCGGAGCTGGCGCACGGTGCACTCGCGGGCGCGGCCGAGCTCGGCTGGGGCCCGTACCTGGCGGACCCGCAGTCGGTGCCGGTCTAGCGCCGGGTGGCAGTGGGTGGCAGTGGGTGGCGTTGGGTGGCGTTGGGTGGCACCGTGGCGCCGGCAGCACGGCCACCGAACCCGAAGGGGATAAGCGGAAGCTGGGTCTCCGAAAACGGTCACTTATCGTGACACTCGTACACTCGTAGTGAGCAGCGGGGGGCCGCAACGAGGGAGTAGTGACCATGAGCACCCAGTCCGGTGTGAGCCTCGAAATCGAGCCGACCGTCGACGTCGACCGCTCGGACCCGAACTACCGCGCCTGGCTCAAGGAAGCGGTGCGCAAGGTCCAGGCCGACGCCAACCGCTCCGCCGACACCCACCTGCTGCGCTTCCCGCTGCCGGCCGAGTGGGGGATCGACCTCTACCTCAAGGACGAGTCCACCCATCCGACCGGCTCGCTCAAGCACCGCCTCGCCCGCTCGCTGTTCCTGTACGGGCTCTGCAACGGCTGGATCCGCCCAGGCAAGCCGGTGATCGAGGCCTCCAGCGGCTCCACCGCCGTCTCCGAGGCGTACTTCGCCCAGCTGATCGGGGTGCCGTTCATCGCGGTCATGGCCAAGAGCACCAGCCAGGCCAAGATCGACCTGATCCAGTTCCACGGCGGCGAGTGCCACCTGGTCGAGCGCTCGGACGAGGTGTACGAAGCCTCCGCGAAGCTCGCCGAGGAGACCGGCGGGCACTACATGGACCAGTTCACCTACGCCGAGCGCGCCACCGACTGGCGCGGCAACAACAACATCGCCGAGTCGGTCTTCGCCCAGCTGCGCCTGGAGCCCCACCCCGAGCCGACCTGGATCGTCGCCACCGCGGGGACGGGCGGCACCTCCGCGACCATCGCCCGGTACGTGCACTACATGCAGTACGACACCCGGATCTGCGTGGCGGACCCGGAGAACTCCTGCTTCTTCGACGGCTGGGTCAACCACGACCCGGACGCGGCCTGCGGGAGTGGCTCCCGGATCGAGGGCATCGGGCGGCCCCGGATGGAGCCGAGCTTCGTGCCGGGGGCGGTCGACCGGATGATGAAGGTTCCGGATGCCGCTTCGATCGCCGCCGTGCGGGTGCTGGAGCAGGTGCTCGGCAAGAAGGCCGGGGCCTCCACCGGGACGGGGCTGTGGAGCGCGCTGCGGATCGTCGCGGAGATGCGGACGGCCGGGCGGACGGGCAGCGTGGTCACCCTGATCTGTGACCCGGGGGACCGCTACCTGGACAAGTACTACTCGGACGCCTGGCTGGCCGGTGAGCGGATCGACATCGCGCCGTACCGGGCCGCGATGGAGTCCTTCCTAACGGGAGGCGCCTGGACGGGCTGACCCTGTCGCCTGTCACCCGTCTCCCCTCCGCCCCGCCGGATCACCGCCCGCCCACCCGCGAGGTCGATCCCCGTGCGCTTCGGCGCACCGTCGTGCTCGTCGTCCCGCAGCACCAGCTCGATCCGCCGCTGCTCCAGCTGCACCCGCTTGCTCGGGTAGAGCAGCGCGTGCAACTCCTCCGTCGCGGTCGCCCCCGCACCCCGGCCCCCCGCCGGGGTGCCCGGCCCGCCCACCGCCGGCCGGTTGCGGAACCGTCGCACCACCGCGCCGAGGAAGAACAGCACCACCAGTCCGGCCGGTAACAGCAAGCCGCCCGCCGCGCCCGTCAACAGCATGCTCATGTGCGCCCAACGGTCCGCGGCCGTCGGGGAGTTCCCCAGCTCGCTACGGCTGCGGCACCACCGGCAGGTCCGCCGGGACCAGCAGCTGCAGCTCCTCGGTGGACGGGTCGGCCAGGCCCGCCACCCGCACCGCGTGGCGCTCGACCATGGTCTCGAAGATCTGCCGCGCGGTGCGCCCGTTGCCGAAGTTGGGGCCGCGCTCCAGCCGGTCGAAGTGCTCCAGCAGCGCATCCTCGGCCGCCTCGGAGAGCGCGTACTCGTGCTCCGCGCACTGCGCCCGGGCGATCTCCAGCAGTTCGTCCGCCGTGTAGTCGGGAAAGGTGATGGTGCGTGAGAAACGTGACGAGACACCGGGGTTGGCGGAAAGGAAGCGCTTCATCTCGGCGGTGTAGCCCGCCACGATGACGACCACCTCGTCCCGATGGTCCTCCATCAGCTTGACCAGGGTGTCGATCGCCTCGCGCCCGAAGTCCCGGGCGCCGTCCTCGGGTGCGAGCGCGTACGCCTCGTCGATGAACAGCACCCCGCCGCGCGCCCGGTCGAAGGCGGCGGCGGTGCGGATCGCGGTGGAGCCGATGTGCTCGCCGACCAGGTCGACCCGGGCCACCTCGACCAGGTGTCCGCGCTGGAGCACCCCGAGCGAGGCCAGGATCTCGCCGTACAGCCGGGCGACGGTGGTCTTGCCGGTGCCAGGGGCGCCGGTGAAGACCAGGTGCCGGCGCAGCGAGGGCGCCTTGAGCCCGGCCTGGCGGCGGCGCCGGCCGACCGAGATCAGGTCGATCAGGGTGCGCACCTCCTGCTTCACCGTGGCCAGTCCGACCAGCGAGTCCAGCTCGGCGAGTGCCTCGTCGGCGGGCCGACAGTCCGGGATCGGTGCGATCGCGGCGGTCGCCGCCGAACCCGCCGAACGCGTCGAAGCCGTTGCAGCCGAAGCCGTCGAGACGGCGGAGGCTGCCGAGGACATCGAAGGGGCCGTCAACGGCGGCCTTGAAGAGGCTGGTTGGCCGCCCCTCGGGCCCGGCAGTTCCGGCAGTCCGGAGGCCTTGGCGCCCGCAGACCCAGCCGGCGCCACGTCGTCCGAGGTGCACCCCTCGGCGACCGGCCCGGGTTCGGAGAACTCGAACCCGGCTCGCTCGTTCTGCTCCGCCCGGCACCGGGTGAGCTGGGTGCGGCACCCGTCGATGATGTGGAAGCCGAAGCCCTTGCCGTGCGAGACCCGGCAGTCCTCGAAGGTGCCGCGCCCCTGCGCCGAGACGTACACCCCGGCGTCGGTGCTCGTCCGTACGGTGCATTCGCGCAGCACCGGGTCGGCGCCCTTGGTGACGATGACTCCGGTGGCGACGTCGGAGATCTCGCAGTCGGTGAGCAACCCTCCGCTGCCGTGGTCGCGGAACCAGAGCCCGGTTCCGGCCTCCTGCACCCGGCAGGAGGCCAGCGTGACCGTGGCCCCGCCGCTGACCGAGACCGCCGAGCTGCGGATCCGGCTGAACGAGCAACCTTGGGCGACCGCGGCGGAGTCCCGGTCGAGGACGAACAGCGCGTCCGGCAGGTCGTGCAGCGAGCAGTCGGTGAGGGTGAGCCGGGCGCCGTCGCTGACCCACAGCGCCGGGTACTCGCCGGTGGAGCCGTGGAGCTGGCAGGACTGGGCGACCGCCTCGGTGCCCTGGTCCCAGACCGACAGCGCCCCGCGCCCGAAGTCCCGCACGGTGCTGTGCAGGAGGGTGAGCCTGGCGCGTCCGCGCAGGTCGGCGCCGTTCTCCGGCAGGTCGTGCACCCGGCAGCCGGTGAGCACGAGTTCGGCCTCACCGTCCAGGGTCAGGCCGTTGCCGGTGACCCGGTGGATGTCGCAGTCGACCAGCCGTCCACCCGCCTGCGCCTCGGCCTGAACGCCGCTGCCGCGGATCTCGTAGATCTCGCAGCCGGTGAGCTCGGCCGCGCTGCCCGGGTCGGAGAGCAGCACTCCGGCGCCGGAGGCGTGGTGCACCCGGCAGCGGTCCAGGGCGGCGGTCGCCCCGCCGAGGACGGCGAGTCCGGCCTGGCCGGCCGCGGTGACCTCGCAGTCCTCGAAGGCGGCGGCCGTCCCCTCGCCGCGCAGCCGCAGTCCGAGGCCGCCCGGGTTGGCGACCACGCAGCCGCGCAGGGTCGGCCGGGCGCCGCCGCCGATCTCGATCCCGGTGGCGGAGCGCGTGTCGATCCGGCAGCCGCTGAACGCGGGCGTCGCCTCCGGCCCGGTGACCAGGACGGCCGGGGAGGAGCTGTCGCCGCCCTCGACCACCAGGTCCTTCACGGTCGCGGCGGCGGTGACGGTGATCGCGACCCCGGAGGACGGTTCGATCCGGACGGTGCCCGGGCCCTGGGCCGGGACGATCGTCACCGGCTTGTCCAGCAGCACGTTCTCCCGGAAGGTGCCCGGCCGGACGGTCACGGTGTCGCCCGGCTCGGCGGCCGCCAGGGCCTCCGCGAGCGTGTCGTACTCGCCCGCGCGGCGACGCCAGCGGGATGCGCTGTCCTGGGTGACCCGGACCCTGTGCTCAGCCATGACGGTCTGTCGTCCCCACCTTCGTCGTGCCGGCGATCAACGGGCCGTGGGCGCGGGGGTGCGCGGGCCGTCCGCCCACCGTAGCGCGCCCCGGCGGGTGGTCGGTCCGCCCGTTCCGGGCCGCCCGGACGGCCGGTCCGGCGGCCCGCCGCCGCGTGGACACCGGGGGCGCCCACCGCGGCCACAGGTTCCGACCACTTGTTTCAACGAGCGCGCACAGCCGGAGTTCCGTACCGGCGGGCCGCACGCGCAACCGCGGCCAGGGCGTGCCGGCGGCTCAGCGTCCGTCGGCCGGCCAGTGAGCCCCGTCCTCCAGTACCTCGACGTCGTCGCCGACGAGCAGCGTGCCCAGGACGTCGCCCTCGACGCCGGCCGGCCGCTCGGGGATCAGGTTCTGCCCGAACGCGGCCCTGCGCATCAGCTTGTGGTGCCGGGCCAGGGTGCGCAGCGGCTCGGGGCCGCGGCGCTCGCCGCTCTCCTGGTCGGTGGTGGTGACCACGCAGCGGCCGCAGGGCTTGACCACCTTGAAGGTGAGCGCGCCGATCCGGATCCGGCGCCAGCCGTCCTCGGCCCAGGGCTCGGAGCCGCCGACCACCACGTTGGGGCGGAAGCGCTCCATCGGCAGCGTCTCGTGGGCGTCCGGGTGCTCGGCGGCGATCAGCTCGTTGAGCCGCTCCAGCGAGGCGGTGGTGGTGAGCAGCAGCGGGAAGCCGTCGGCCATCGAGACGGTGTCGCCGGGCTCGCCGTACTCGGGGTCGACGGGCCTGGCGCGCGGGTCGTCCAGGTGCACCAGGCGGTAGTCGCCGAGGTGTTCGCCGATCCACAGGTGCGCCTCCTTGGCGGCCTCGACGGCGCGGAAGCGGGTGCCCCAGACCTCGACCTCGGCGACCGGGTCCCCGGTGGTGACGGCGGGGGCGGCGACCTCGATCCGGGAACCGTCTGGAGCGGTCAGCGCAAGTGCGCCGTCGGGCAGCGGGCGGACCCGGATCTGTCCGAGGGCGGCGTTCTCGCGCTGGCTGACGAAGCGTCCGGTGGGGTCGGCGAGCATCCAGCGGCGGTCTCCGGCCAGACCCCAGGGGTGGACCGCGGAGCTGTCGGGGCTCAGGCGGTACATCGATTTGACGGGGTAGACGTGGAGTCCGGTGAGGTGCATTCCCCCATCCTGCCAGCAGCGCTGCGTCCGGACGCACGGCACCCGGAGGTGCCCGGCCCGCTCCCGGCCCGCAGGGGTCGGGCGCCTCCCGGACCCGTGTGCGCAGGGGACCGCCCGGCATGCGCAGGCCCGCCTGGTACGCGCAGGGCCCGCCCCGTACGCGCACGGACCGCCCGGAACGCCGTGGGGGGCGTTCCGGGCGGTCCGTGGATGACCCGTTTCTCCGTTCGCCCGGCGTTCAGGGGGCGCCGGGTGGTGCTCAGGTGGTGCGGGTGCGGGCCGGTGGGGTCGGCCCCTCGGTGGCAGTGCTCAGTAGCCCTGGCCCTGCTGCTGGTAGCCGCCCTGCTGGAAGCCCCCGGGCTCGCCGTACGGGCCCGGGCGCTGCGGCTGCATCGGGCGGACCGGCGCGACCGGCGCCATGGCCGGGCGCAGTTGGGCGCCGCCGAAGCCCTGGTCGCCGCCCTGGCCCTGGAAGCCGGGACCGGCCGGGTTCGGGCCGCCGAAGGACTGCTGGCCGCCGAAGCTCTGCGGACCGCCCTGCGGGAGGCCGCCCGGCTGGCCCTGGCCGAAACCGGCCGGTCCGCCGGTCGGCTGGGCGCCGAAGGTCTGCTGGCCGCCCTGGCCGATGAAGGTGTTCTGGCCGCCGAAGCTCTGGCCGCCGGTCGGCTGGTAGCCGCCGCTCGCGGTCTGGGCGAAGGCGGGGGCGGCGGGCTGCGGCCGCTGGTACGGCTGGGGGGCGCCGTAAGCGGGGACGGTCGGCTGCGGGGCGGAGGCGTACGCCGGCGCGGACTGCGCGGGGATGTACGCCGTGGCCGGGCCGGCGGAGGGGCCGCTGCTCGGGCCGGGGCCCAGGGCGAGGCGGGCGGGCGGCAGCGCGGGGAGGTTGCTGCCGGCACTCTCGTACCCGTTGCCGTACCGGTTCTCGTAGGACTGGCCGAGGCCGGATCCGTAACCGGAGGACAGGGCCGGCGGCAGGGCGGCCGGCACGTTGATGGGTGCGATCTGGGGGACGCCGCGCTCAGCCACGAGGCTGTCGTAGATCGGCGTGCCGGAGGAGAAGGACGGAGAGGGGTAGCCGACTCCGTCGTAGGAGCGGGGCGAGGTCATGGGGCATACGGTAAGCCCACAATGCGCCTGCTGAGGAGAGCGGGAGGGGGAGCAGTTCGAGTGTTTACACAGTCTTCGCTCGCACAAAGGTTTCGAAAGTAGTAAGAACGGACATTCCGGCGCTCAGTTCCGGACAACCCTGGCACCCCGTCAGTGATCGAACAGCACCCGGACGCAGCGGTCGGAAGGCCTTGCGGTGACCGGCCGGCGGACGCCCGGCCCCCATGGAGAAACTTTTGCGGACGGGGCGTGCGCCCGGCGCATTCGAGCCCCCGCCGAGGGTGCGACGGGGGCTCGTGAATGTTTCGGGGATAAAGTTCCCGTCAGCGCCCGGAGCGGGCGACCCGGACGCGCTGCGCGGGAGAACTCCGCAGCCCACCGGCGGGGCGTCAGTGCGACTGCAGCGCCTGCGCCTGGGCGGGCAGAGCGGGCCGGGCGGCGACCTCGGTGGTGCAGAACGAGCAGCGGGTCGCGGCGGCCGGGATCGAGCTCAGGCACTCCGGGCAGTCCACCTTGGCGGCCGGCGCGGGCTTGGACTTCTCGAAGCGGTCCTGCAGCTTGCCGACCGGTACCACCACGGCGAAGTAGATGACCGCGCTGACCAGCACGAACCCGATCACGGCATTGACGAAGAGGCCGTACGGGAACTTGGTGCCGCCCACCTCGAAGGTCTTCTGGGTGAAGTCGCCGACCGCACCGGTGGCGACCCCGACCAGCGGGGTCAGGAAGGCGCTGACGAACCCGGTGACGACGGCGGTGAAGGCGGCGCCGATCACGATGCCGACCGCGAGGTCCACCACGTTTCCGCGCAGCAGGAAGCTGCGGAATCCCTTGAACACCGGGTGACTCCAAATCCGAACGGGAGAGGGGGAGAGGGGGCAGCGCGAGGGTTGCTCCGGCCGGACATCCTGCCGAGCGGCCGGGGCCCAGGTCCAACCCGCGTTCACCCGATCCGCGTAACCACCCGACGGTGGGGGCCGTTCCCCCGCCCGGCCCGTGCCCGGTGAACCCGGGTGGCGACCGGGCCCTCCGCGTACCGGTCCATCGGCGCCGTGCGGCTCGCTCCCCACTCGATGGTGTGAGCCGGTACCTGACGCGGCGTGCGGGGGAGCGGAGGGCGGCACCGCGGAGCGGCAGGGGCGAGAAGGGGCGCACAGCGGTCGCAACCGGCGCACGACGGCGGGTCTTCAGCGCACACCGGGTGTACGGGCGCGGGCGTGCGGGCCACCGCCAGGTTGCGCGAAGGGGCTGTACCGGGCCGAGCGCTGTGCCAAGGTCGGTCCATGCCCGACCCTACGGCGGCCGATTCGGCCGGAGCCCGCCCGCGTGTCCTGCACCTGATCAGCGACGAACGCCGGGGCGGCGCCCAGAACTTCGCCCGTGACCTCCACCGGGAACTGCGCCGCCGGGGCCAGGCCTCCGCGCTGTGCGCCCTCGCCCCCCACCCGGCCGTGCCACCCGCGCGGCCGGGTGCGGTCGTGTCGGAGGTGTGCACCGCGGGGACGGCCGTACCCGGGACCTGCGGTGAGGGGTGTCCCGACACCGCCCGGCTGCGCGCCGCCGCCGTCCTCGGCCCCGGCCGCCTGCGCCCCACGACCCTGCGGGCACTGCGCTCCGCCGCCCGCGCCGCCGACGTCGTGCTCGCCCACGGCTCCGACACCCTGGCCGCCTGCGCCCTCGCCCTGGCCGGTACCCGGACCCCCTTCGTCTACGTCTCCGTCGGCCACCCCCGCTACTGGACCGCCAACCGGCTGCGCAGACTGCGCGGCGGCGCCCTGATGCACCGCGCCGCCGCCGTCACCACGCTCACCGACGAGGCGCGCGAAGTGCTGGAGGAGCAGTTCGAGCTGCCCGAGGGCAAGGTCCGGGTGATCCCCAACTCCCGGGCCGCCGAGAGCTATCCGCCCGCCGACGGCCGGGACGACCGGCGCGCCGCCCGGCACGCCCTGGGCCTGCCGGCGGACGTCCTGCTGGTCGCCTGGATCGGCGCGATATCCCCCGAGAAGCGGCTCGACCTCGCCCTCGACGTGCTCGACCGGCTGCCCGACGTCCGGATGGCCGTGGCCGGGGAGGGCCCGCTGCTCGAGGCACTGGCCCGCCACCCGGCCGCCGCCCGCGCCCACTTCCTCGGCCCGCTGCCCGACCCGGCGCCGCTCTACCGGGCGGCCGACGCGCTGCTGCTCACCAGCGACAGCGAGGGCGTGCCCGGCGCGCTGATCGAGGCGGCCCTGGCCGGGGTGCCGGCCGTGGCCACGGACGTCGGCTGGGTGCGCGAGGTGGTCCGGGACGGCGCCACCGGAGCGCTGGTCGCCCCGGGCGACCCGCTCGCCCTGGCCGAAGCCCTGGCCAAGGTGCTGGCCTGCAACCGCGCGGGCCTCGGCGCGGCCGCCCGGGCGCACGCGCTGGAGCACTTCGAGCTGGGTGCGGTGGTGGACGACTGGCAGCGGCTGGTCGCCGAGGTGTGGACGGCCGACCCCGCGAGCTGACGGGCGTCGCGGCTCACGTGCACCGACGGGTTCTGCCCGACGTGCGCCGCCCAGGGCGTTCCGACGTGCGCCGCCTCGGGCGTTCCGACTGCCTCGGGCGTTCAGGCGGGATCTCCGACGGGGCGCGACGGGGGTCTCGGTTGGGGCTACGGCAGGATCCGGTGCGGGTCCTTGCGCCGTCCGGGTGAACCCGAGCTCGACGTTCGGCCCCGACTCGTCGGTAACTGGTCGTCACCAGCAGACTGCGCGGTGTGAAATCGAAGTCGCTGCTGCGGTCCACCGTCCTGCTCGCCGTCGCCGCCGGGATTGCCGTGTCCCCCGTTCAGGCCGGTGCGGTCTCCCATCAACCCCCCTCCGAGGGTGCCCAGTTCGTCAGGCTCGACCATCCGCAGCCGGTGCGTGAGAACGCCCGCACCGAGGCCGTCGAGTTCTTCTGGTACGACTGCAGTCACTCCCAGGCGCTCGAGCAGCCCCTGCGGGCCTGGGCCGAGAAGCACCGCGCCGACGTCGTGCTGCGCCGGGTGCCGGCGATCTGGCAGGGCAGCCCGGACGAGGGCGTGCAGCGGGCCCACGCGCGCCTGTACTACACGCTGGAGCGCCTGGGCCTGGTCGAGCGGCTGCAGACCAGCGCCTTCCGCTCGATCCACACCGAGCACGCCGACCTCAACACCGAGGCCGCCGCCACCGACTGGGCGGTGCGCCAAGGCGTCGACGCGGTGCGCTTCGGCGCCGCCTACCGCTCCGCCGAGGTCGGGCAGTCGGTGGACGACGCGGCCGCCCAGTTCGTCCGCTACGGCATCAACGAGCTGCCGACGGTGGTCGTCCAGGGCGAGTACCGCACGTCGCCGACCAAGGCCGGCGGCGTCGAGGGCATGCCCGAGGTGCTGGACTACCTGGTGCAGCGGGAGCAGCTGCAGAAGGGCTGAGCCCCCACGTGGTTGTGGCGGTCGATCAGCTTGCTCGAAGGCTCTTGCCTAACCATTCATATGCTGTTTAATGGTTAGTATGAGTGAGCTGACGATTCCACACGTCCACCACCGCCACGTCGACCTCGACGGCCTGCGCGTCTTCTACCGCGAAACCGGCCCGACCGACGCCCCCGTCCTCCTGCTGCTGCACGGCTTCCCCTCCGCCTCGCACCAGTACGCCCGCCTGCTCGACGCCCTCGGCACCCGCTACCGGCTGATAGCCCCCGACTACCCCGGCTTCGGCAACAGCGACAGCCCCGCGCCCGACGCCTTCCGGTACCGCTTCGACACCCTCGCCGACGTGACCGAGCGCTTCTGCCTCGCCCTCGGTCTGGACCGCTTCGCGCTGTACGTCTTCGACTTTGGTGCGCCCGTCGGCCTGCGCCTGGCCACCCGCCGACCGGAGTGGATCACCGGCCTGGTGGTCCAGAACGGCAACGCCTACGAGGAGGGACTCTCCGAGCAGGCGAGGGAGTTCATCGCCCACCGGCGCGGCGTCCCCGGCGCCGAGGAGGCCGCCCGGTCGATCCTCACCCTGGACGTCACCCGCAGCCAGTACGAGGGCGGCACCGGCGACCCCAGCCTGGTCGCCCCCGACGGCTGGACCCTCGACCAGCACTACCTCGACCTGCCCGGCCGCAAGGACATCCAGGTCGAACTGGCCCTCGACTACTTCTCCAACCTCGAGCTCTACCCGGCCTGGCAGGACTGGCTGCGTGCCAACCAGCCGCCCACGCTGGTGCTCTGGGGCCGCAACGACCCGTTCTTCACCGAGGCCGGCGCCCGCGCCTACCTGCGCGACCTGCCCGGGGCGGAACTGCACGTCTTCGACACCGGGCACTTCGCGCTGGAGGAGAAGCTGCCCGAAATCGCGCCGCTGATCGACGACTTCCTCGCGCGGACGCAGAAGTAGCACCTGGAGTCGGAGAGTTCAGTCGCGGCGCAGCAGGTAGGTGACGAAACCGAGCGTCGCCCGGTAGCCGTGCAGCCAGTCGGCGCGGTGGCGGTCCGCGGCCTCGCGGGCGGCCGCCGCATCCGGGTGGTCCGGGTGGTCGAGTGCCCACCCGGCCAGCGAACCCGTCCAGGAGAACTCGTAGTCGTCCCACTCCCGTGCCGTGCTGACGTGCCCGTACACCGGTGTCCAGCCGTCCGCGAGCACCCGGTCGGTGGTGGTCGCCAGGTCCGCGAAGTCCTCCGGGGCGGCGCCCAGCCCGTCCAGCGCGGCCCGGGACGGCTCACGCTCCCAGTACCCCTCACCGACCAGCAACCTCCCGCCGGGGGCGAGGAGTTCACGGGCCGCAGCGAGCGTGGGCAGCAGCCCGTCGAAGGCATGGGTGGCGCCCACGCACAGCACCAGGTCGAAGGGCTCCGGAGCGGTGAAATCCCGGGCGTCCCGGTGGTGCAGGCCGATCCGGCGCTCCACGCCGAGGGCGGTCGCCGTCTCCCGGGCCCGGGTCAGCGCCGCCGCGTCCAGGTCCACCCCCACCGCCCGCCAAGCCGGCCGCGCGGCCAACGCCCGCAGCAGCCAGGCACCCTCGCCGCAGCCGAGGTCCAGTGCCCGGCCGGCCTCCTGCCCGGCCAGCGCGCGGTCCAGCAGGCGGGCCACCGAGCCGTCCGACAACGGCGCCGCGATCGGGTGGTGGGCATGGGCGAGCCGGGAGATCCGCTGACGGTCCATTCGAGCAGTATGGAGCCGACCGGCCCGGCGCGCCCGCCGTTTTCCAGTGCCCGCTGGTGCCCGCTGCTGGTGCCCGCCCGCCGCCGTCCGTGCCCGCTGGTGCCCGCCCGTGCCCGCTGGTGCCCCTTTAGGCCCCGGAGTACGTCCGCCCCTTCCAGGCCGCGCCCCGGCCGCGCCAGTGCTGCACCGCCGAGTCCACCGTCATCAGCAGGTACAGCGAAGCCGTGAACGGCAGCAGCAGCACGGCCGCGACCGGCTGCCCGTAGTACCGGACCATCGGCAGGTAGGTGCCCGCCATCAGCGCCCAGGCCGCCCCGCCCGCCACCGCCACCGGCGGCGCCCCCGCCACCAGCCCGGCCACCGTCGCCACCGGCGGCACCAGGTACACCAGTGCCAGCCCCAGCACCGTCCCGAGCAGCAGCAACGGCGAGTGCCGCAACTGGGCGTACGCACTGCGCGACACCATCCGCCACAACTGCTCCAGCCGCGGGTACGGACGGACGCTGTCCACCTCCCCGGCGAGCCCCAACCAGGTACGCCCGCCCGAGGACTTCACCGCCCGGGCCAGCGACACGTCGTCGATCACCGCCCCCCGGATCGCGGCCACCCCGCCCGCACGCTCCAGGGCCTCCCGCCGCACCAGCGAGCAGCCACCCGCCGCGGCCGCCGTCCGGGAGCCGGGGCGGTTGCTCCGGCGGAACGGGTACAGCTGGGCGAAGAAGTAGACGAACGCCGGAACGATCAGCCGCTCCCAACCGGTCTCCACCCGCAGCCGGGCCATCTGCGACACCAGGTCCAGCCCGTTGCCCTCGGCGGCGGCCACCAGCTCGGCCAGCGAATCCGGGCCGTGCGCGATGTCCGCGTCCGTCAGCAGCAGGTACTCGGCGTCCGTACCGGCCAGCTCCACCCCGTGCCGCAGCGCCCACAGCTTGCCCGTCCAGCCCGGCGGCAGAGGGGGAGGGCTGGTGACGGTCAGCTCCAGCCCGTCCATCGTCCGCAGCTCCGCGGCCAGCGCCCCGGTGCCGTCCGCACTGTGGTCGTCCACCAGGATCACCCGCGCCCGCCCCGGGTACTTCTGCGCCAGCAGCGTCGGCAGGCTCACCGGCAGCACCGCCGCCTCGTCCCGGGCCGGCACCACGACCACCACCCGCGGCCACCGCACCGGCGGACGACGCGGCGGCAGCCGCACGTCGGTGCGCCAGAACAGACCGTGGCAGCACGCCAGCCAGAGCCAGACCAGCAGGGAGAACGCGGCGATCCACAGCAGGACGGTCACCCCGGCAGTCTGCCGCAGAACCGGCCGGGACGGGTGGATCGACTAAAGTCTTGCCTCGTGAAGATCGCACTGATGGACTCCGGAATCGGCCTGCTGGCCGCCGCCGACGCCCTTCGGAAGCTGCGCCCGGACGTCGATCTGGTGCTCTCTTCCAATCCGGCCTCGATGCCGTGGGGGCCGCTCACGCCCGAAGAGGTCACCGAACTGGCCCTCGGCTGCTGCCGGGCCGCGGCCGCCCTCGAACCCGATGCCCTGGTGGTCGCCTGCAACACGGCCTCGGTCCACGCGCTCGCCACCCTGCGCGCCGAACTGGAGCCCGGCCTGCCGGTCATCGGCACCGTCCCGGCCATCAAGCCCGCCGCCGCACTCGGCGGCCGCGTCGCCATCTGGGCCACCCCGGCCACCACCGGCAGCGACTACCAGCGCGGGCTGATCCGCGACTTCGGCGGTACCGCCGACGTCACCGAGGTCGCCTGCCCCGGCCTCGCGGACGCCGTCGAGCACGGCGACGAGGACGCCACCGCCGCGGCCATCGCCGACGCGGCCGCCCGCACCCCGCACGGCACCGACGTGATCGTCCTCGGCTGCACCCACTACGAACTCGTCGCCGACCGCATCCGCGCCGCCGTCGCCCCCACCGCCTCCCCGGCCCTCGCACTCCTCGGTTCCGCCGACGCTGTCGCCGCCCAGGCCCTCCGCCGCGTCGCCGACCCCACCCGCACCGGAACCGGCACCCTCACCGTCCTCCACGCCGGCCTCCCCGCCACCCTCCCCCCCACGGCCACCCTCTACCCCCAGGGCCTCACCCTCGCCCCCGTCACCGCCTAACCCACCCGCCCTGGCCCCACACGAGAAGTCGACCAGGCCGACTTCTCGCGCACCCGAGCAGGCTGAGACCCAGCGCCGCAGCGCGCCCCCGGCCGGCACGAACATCGGGATGCCAGCAGCCCGCCGGATCCGCGGCCTCGGCGTCAGCTCCGCGCAGAAGTCGACCAGGCCGACTTCTCGTGCAGACGGCACGGGCGCCCGAGGCCACCCGCCCCGGGCCATGGCACCGCGTGATGCGCAGGAAGTCGATCCGCCCGACTTCTCACGCGGCCCGGGCGATACCTGGACCATGCAGCGCGTGGGCGGCAGGGCTCCCACCTGGTCCGTGGGCACGACGCCTGCTGAGGGGGTCGGCAGACCGTATGCGCAGGAAGTCGGCCGGCCCGACTTCTCGTGTGGTTCGGGTGGTACCCAGGAGCGGCGTGAGCCCTAAAGGGGGCGGGGCCTGCTGAGGAACGCCTGTGGTTCCTGCGGCGTGGGAGGTCGATCAGGCCGGGCAGCGGTCCTCGCCGTTCGAGGTGGCTGGAACGGGCGCCCGGGCGATGCCGTGGGGGCACGCGGCGTGTCTGCGGGGCAGGGCCGCTCAGGGGACGGAAATGGCCTGAAGGGGACGGCGCTGTGGGGGAGTGATCCGCACACAGCGCCGTCGGTCGTCAGGCGACTCCTTGGCGGCGCCAGCGGCGGTAGGCGGGTTCGAGGCCCGAAAGGATGGTGTCGAAGCGGCGGGTGCTGGTGGTGGAGTCGACCTGGAGGCGGCTGATCTGGAGGGGGTGGGTGGGGAGTCGGGGGCCGAGGCGGTGGTCGGAGAGGAAGCCGAGGCGGTAGCCGAGTTCCTGCAGAACGGTTTCGGCGCGGGGGTCGTGGCCGCCGTCGGGGTAGGCGAAGGCGATCGGGGGTTCGCCGAGCCAGTGGGTGAGGGCTTCGTGGGCGCCGGTGATCTCCGTGCGCACGGTGGCGTCGTCGCAGCGGCCGAGGCAGGGATGCCCCTGGGTGTGGTTGCCGATGGCGACGCCGCCGTCCCGCAGGGCGAGCAGGTCGGCGGGGGTGAGCTGTTCCTGACGGGGTGGCCGGCGGTCGGCGCTGACCCGCAGTTCGTGCAGGCTCCGGCGCCGGTCCGGGTCGGGCATGGCCTTGAGCCGGGGGAGCAGTTGGGAGGGGTGGCCGCAGTCGAGTGAGCGGGCGCGGCCGCCGTGGCGGGCGAGGAAGTCGGCCTCGTGCCACCAGAAGGGTCGCTCGGTGCCGATGAGTTCGGAGATGACGAAGGCGGTGGCGGGGATGCCCCGCGCGTCGAGGGCGGGCAGGGCGTGGGTGAGGACGCTCCGGTCGGCGTCGTCGAAGGTGACCAGGACGCTGCGCGGCGGCAGCGGCCGCCGCTCGGTGACGGCCTGGAGGACGGCTTCCAGCGAGACCGGGGTGGCGAGTCGCCGCAGTCGGTCGAGCTGGGCGCCGAAGGAGCGGTGGTCGGTGACCCCGTGGTAGGCGAGGACGGCGAGGCGCTGGGCGGCCCGGGCCCGGAACAGCGGCTGTACGGGGGCGAACCGCAGCCATTCGCCCCGTGCGTCCTGCTGTTCCGTGCCGGTCCGCATCGCGTCGATGCTCCTGGCGTTGACGTTTCCGGCGTCGACGTTCCCCGCGTCGACGGGCCCGGCGCCGACGTACCCGACGTCGACGTTCCCCGCGTTGGCAGGCCTCGTTCCGAGGTGTCTCGGGTCGAGCTGCCTCGGGTCTAGGAGCGTCGCATCGAGGCGTTTGGCGTCGAGGCGCTTGGCATCGAGTCGCGTGCTCTCGAAGCGCTTCGCCTCGACGGCCGGTCGGGGTCGGCCGGCGCCGTGGTGGTCGGACGCGCAGCCGGTGGATGGTGGCAGTGCCCGGACGCCGGGCACGGGCCTGGCGCGGGCCGGGGAGGTCGATGGGGTGGATTGGGTCTGCGGCAACGGTTCCCCCTTGGTCGCCGAGCGGCGTGGCGGTACCGCCGGAGGACGGAGCCCGGCCTCCGGCTCCAGGAGGCGGCGGCTCCGCTCCCTGGGTATTCCGGTTCTCGGTGGGGGGTTCTCACCCGTCCCGTGAACGGCTCCTGGATCACTCGATGCCATTGAGACCGCTGCACCGGACGGATGGTTGTACCGGGGGGCCGAGGATTTTTCGTGGACTGATTGTGGAGCATGCACACCGTCCGCGGCCGGATGAAGCCCCTGATCGGTGATCGCGCAGAGCGCGCGGACGATCACTCCCCGCGGGCTGCCGGGCCGGCCCGCGCGGGGTACCTTGGGCTCATGGCAGATGCGGACCGTGATCCTTTCCATCTGCACGGTGCGACCCGGTGGGCCCGCGCGTGCAGCGGTGGAGCCCTGGTCACCCACCGGATTCCGCTGGCCGTGGCGGGTGTGGCCTGCCTCGCGCTGGGCATCGTCGTGGCCGTGATCGTTCCGGACGGTGACGGTCCGGCCTGGGCGATGGCGGTGGCCGGCTGCCTGGCGGCGGGGGTGCTGCTGCTCGGCCGGATCGTCTTCGGGGTGCTCCGCCGCCGGGGTGCCACATTTTGACGGCGTCCCGACAAATTCGCCGGTCACTCCGATGGCCGTCCCGGTGCGATTGATCAACAGATCGAGCGAAATTGGTCAGAACGACCGAATTTAATCTCATCCGACAATCCCACCTGCCGTCTTTCACCATTTCCGGACAACGACTTCATCCCCCCTCTATTCCGTGAATACGTTCCCGCGGGGAGCCGCCGACGGCTCGGTAGGCTGCGGCGCATGGCGATTCCCCCCTTCCTCCTCGAACTCCGCTCCCTCGTGGGCAACCGCCCGCTCTGGCTGAGCGCCGTCTGCGCCGTCGTCGTGGACGACCGGGAGCGGGTGCTGCTCGCCCGCCGGGTCGACGACGGGAGGTGGGCCTCGGTCGGCGGAATACTCGACCCCGGCGAACAGCCGGCCGACGGCGTGGTGCGCGAGTGCCTTGAGGAGACCGGTGTGGTGGTCGTGCCCGAGCTGCTCGCCTCGACCACGGTCACCCGGCCGGTCACCTACCCGAACGGCGACGTGACGCAGTACCTGGTGCTGACCTTCCGCTGCCGGGCCGTCGGCGGCGAGGCCCGGGTGAACGACGACGAGTCGTTGGAGGTGGGCTGGTTCGCGCTGGACGAGCTGCCGCCGATGCTCGACTTCGAGCACGAGCGGCTGCGCCACGCGCTGGAGTGCAGCGGCCCGGCGGTCTTCACCTGGGCGGGCGAGGAGCGCCCGTAGGGCGCGCCGGTTTCAGCCCTTCTGCTGCCGGTAGGCCTCTTCTGCCGCGTCCACCACGGCTGCCAGGTCCCCGCCCGCGGTGGCGGTCGCGGTGGCGGCCACCGCGCCCTCCACGAACGGCGCGTTCGCGAAGCGGACCGGGAACGGCAGGCCGTGCTCGTCGGCGTCGGACAGCAGGGTCCGTACGGTGGTGACCGCGCCGCCGAGGTCGGCGAGCACCACCACGCCGTGGCCCTGGTCGACCCGCCGGGTGGCGGCGGCCACCAGCACCGCGCTGATGCCCGGTCCGTCGGCCGGGTCGCCGCCCGTCGCGGCGACCGGCGCGGGGGAGTCGGATCCGGTCAGAGTGAGCGCCAGGGAGCGTACGGCGGTGGCCAGTTCCTGGCTGTGCGAGACCAGGACGATCCCGACCCGGCCGTGCAAGGCGGTCCGGGCCGGGGTGGGCCGGGGCAGCGGGGTGGGCGAGGGCGGGGTGCGGGGCGCCGGCGGGTGGGCCGAGGGGGCGTCGGAGATGGGGATGACGTCGGCGCGGGTGCGGGTGCCGTCCCGGCGGCTCATCGGCTGCTCCCTAGGGCGGGGTCGTGGGCGGGTGGTGAACGGGTCAGGAGGGGGTCCTGGGCGGGTCGTGGGCGGGTCGTGGGCGGACCTTCGGGGAACCGTCGGAGTACCGGACGGCCCGGGGCGGCCCGGGACGCCGGGAGGACGCCCGAGGGCGCCCGACGACGGCGCGACGACGGCTCGGGGCCCGTACGACACCGCCGACCGACCCCTGCCCGGCGGGCGGGTCCGTACGCGTCGTCCTGGGGAGCACTCTGGCAGCTGCCCGGGGCCCTCGCCGGTCGGGACACGCCCCACCGCGTCCCGACCGCTCCTCCGCCGCCTCCTCCGCCGGCCTTCCTCCGCCGGCCCTTCTCCGCCGGCCCTCCTCCTGGCCCCGGCGGAGACCTCGTCAACCCGCTGACCGGGGCCGCGCGGTGTGGCTAGGCTGATCGTGGAACGCCGTCGGGAGGAGATCGATCAGTGGCAGTGAACAGCAGTACGGACACCGGTGTGAACGCCGGTGCGGCCGGGGTGGAGCCGGAGCTCGCGCCGAACGGCAAGCCGAAGGTGGACTTCACCGGGGCCGAGTGGCTGTGCAGCAGCCAGGGGGTCGGGGACGTCCAGATCGCGTTCGTGGACGGGTACATCGGGATGCGGGACGGCCGTCAGGAGGACGGGCCGGTCCTGGTCTTCACCCCGGCCGAGTGGCGAGCCTTCGTGCTCGGCGCCCGGGACGGCGAGTTCGACCTCACCTGAGCGGGCCTCGTTCCGCGGGGCGGTCCGAGCTGCCAGGAACACGTGCGGCGGCCCGGGGCCGCTCCGCGGGTGGTCCCGGGGTGGCCCCGGTCGCCCCCCGGTGGTTCCGCAGCGGGCGCGGACGCTTGTTTCCGGTACCGAACATCACAACTGATGATCTATTGAGCGTGCTCCGTCAGAATTTCTGTTGACTGTTAGACAAACGCAGCTCAGAGTATGAGCACAGGCAGACGCCGTGCCCACCGCCCCCACGCGGCCAGACACGGCGCCTGCTGTGCGGCCCGGCAGCAATGCCAGGCCATACCTCCCAGTCATCCCCTGCGCACCGGGGTGCGTCGGCCGGTCCCGGCCCACGAGGGGCCGGCAGTCGCCGGGAGGCTGGCGCCGAAGCCGAGAGCGACTCGGACCACGGCACCTCTTGCTCGGGACCCGCACGCCCCCACGCGGCGGCGTCCCGAGCAGATCCACGGGAGCGACGGGCCGGGGCCCCGCGGATCTGGCTCTTGTTGCACGGAACTGCAGTGGAACTGTTGGCTTGTGTGTTTGCGCTGTGCGCGATGACGATGACGAAGCTGGGCTCGGCAGTTCGGCACGACAAGTGCACAGTGAGGGATACGCGTGTAGGGCCGCGTTGCGACATGCCGTCCCCCCGGAGGGTGAAACCCAGAACGGCTGTCGTGCTGAACCGAACGTAGCCCGGACGGTTGCTCAGAGTCAACATTGGTCTCTGAGCGTCGACCTCCCGCCCGTCCCCCGTCGGGGTCCCACCCGCCTCGCGAGTACGGTGTGCCGGACACGTACGATGTTCCCATGTCTTTTCTCCGCCGTCGCTCCGGACAGCCCGCCGGCCCGGACTTCGACGTGCTCGCGATGGACCCGGGCGACTGGCCCGGCGACTTCGGTGCGGCCATGATGACCGGCCCGGACGGCTCCTGCCAGGGCATCTTCCTGCGCTACGACCTGTTCGGCGGCAGAGGCCCGGCGATGTTCATCGGCAACCTTCCCGAGGGCTCGCCCGCCCGGGAGACCGGCGACGAGGTGCCCTTCGAGGTGCGGCAGCTGCTCGCGGCGCTGGAGAACGACGAGCCGGTCGAGTTCGTCTCGGCCGAGGACTTCCCGGTCATGCTCGGGGACGACCTGCTGATCGTGAAGAAGGTCAAGGTCAGCGAGGAGCGCGTGTTCTGCGCCCAGTTCGGCCGCAGCGACGGCGTGCTGGTCACCATCGCGTCCTGGGACCGACCGATTTCGGACGACCTGTACCAGCTGCTGAAGCCGCTTCCGGCCGACATGTTCCAGCAGGGCTGACCGGGCCCGCCCGGGGCTCGGACGCTGCTTGACGGTATCGATCACCGGTTCGTACAGTCGCGGACATGCCGTGTCGTCTCCCGCTGTTGACCCGCCGCAGGCATTTGGACCTGCGCCGGACCGCCAGCGCGGTCTGTCCGGGTCGCTGACGGGGGATTCGGCCCCCGTGGCGGCGGGCGGCCGACCGGACCGGGTCGGCGCCGAAACATCCCGGGGACGGGTCGGGTGCCGGCCGTCGGGGCCGCCGGCCGGTTCCGCGCGCCCGTACGGCGTGCCGCCCGCACTCGCTGAGCCACGCTGCCGCCCGGAGGCACCAGCCCCATGACGACCCTCGCCGCCAACGATCGTTCACCGAACGATCGTCCTCGAACCGAACCGTCGGATTCCGGCCACCCCGAGCCGCCCGCGCCCGCCGAGCCGCCCGCCCGGTCCGCGCCCCCGGCAGCGTCCGCGCCGCCCGCGCGCCCCAAGGCCTCCGCCAGGCCCGCTGCACCCACCGGACCCACCGCAGCCGCGTCCGCACCCGGATCCGCGTCCGCACCCGACCGCTCCGCGGTCGAGGCCGCCCTGTCCGGCCTGCCCCGGGTGGTCGACCTGCTCGCCGCCCGCGCCGAGGAGCACGACCGCGACGCCACCTTCCCGTACCAGGGCATCGAGGCCGTCCACGAGGCGGGACTGCTCACCCTGACCGTGTCCCCGCGGTACGGCGGTCCGGGCGGCACGCTCGCCGACACCGTCCGGGTGCTCACCCAACTCGGCCGCGGGGACGCCTCGGTGGCCGTGGTCACCGCCTTCACCCTGCTCCAGCACGCCGAGCAGGCCCGCCGCGCGACCTGGCCGGCGGCCGGCTACCGGCGGCTGCTCACCGAGTCCCGGCGCGGGCCCGCGCTGGTCAACACGCTGCGGATGGAGCCCGGCGGCCGACCGGACGCGCTGCCCGCGACGCTGGCCCGGCGGGACGGCGACGGCTGGCTGCTGACCGGCCGGAAGACGTACTGCACCGGCGCGGAGGCGCTGGCCTGGATGGCCGTCACGGCGCGGACCGACGAACCCGAGCCCAGGGTCGGAACGTTCCTGGTCCGCGGCGAGAGCGAGGGCCTGGAGATCGACCCCACCTGGGACCAGCTCGGCCTGCGGGCCAGCGCCAGCCACGACGTCGTGCTCGACGGGGTGCGGGTCCCGGTCGAACTCGCGCTCGGTCTACGTACACCCGGTCGGGAGGACGTCGCGGAAGCCGAACTCGCCCGCGCGTGGCAGGACCTGGCACTCGCCGCGGTGGCGATCGGGGTCGCCCGGGCCGCCGGGGCATGGCTGGTCCGGTTCCTGAACCAGCGCACTCCGGCCAATCTGACCGAACCGCTCGGCACCCTGCCGCGCTACCGCTGCGCGCTCGGCGAGATCGAGGCCCAGCTAATCGGGGCGGAGGAACTGCTCCACGGCCTGGCCCCCCGGGTGGACCGGGGCGAGCCGGACGCGGTGGCCCGGACCGGCCCCGCCCAACTGCTGGCCACCCGTGCCGCCACCGCGGCCGTCCAGCAGGCCGTCGCGCTCACCGGAAACCCGGGACTGAGTCGGCGTCACCCGCTGGAGCGCTACCTGCGGGACGTGCTCAGCAGCCGGGTGCACCTGGCACCCGAGGAGGCCGTCCTGGACGCCGCCGGCCGGGCGGCCCTGGAACGCGGCGCCCGGCCGTAGCGGCCCAGTGGCTCAACGCCCCCCAGGCCCGGCGGTTCCGTCAGGCCCGGCGGTTCGGTCGGGCCCGGCGCTCGGGTCGGGCCCGACCGAACCGAGCGCCGGACCCCGGCGGCTCAGCGGGTGCCGACCGCGGCCCGGACCGCGCGGCGGGCCAGCGCGGCGTCGTCGTAGAGCCGGCGGATCATGATCCGCTGCTCCTCGCCGGCGCCCGGCACGTCGTACAGCCGGATCTCCCGCATCAGCACCAGCACCAGGTTCACCAGGAACGCGTCCCGGGCCAGCGTGCCGCCGTTCTGTGCGAGTTGGCTGATCTGGCGGCGGGCTGCGGTGTCGCCGGAGAGCACGCTCCACAGAAGCGCCAGGTCGTAGCCCGGCAGGTACCAGCCGGCCTGCTCCCAGTCGACCAGCACCGGGCCGGACGGCGCCAGCAGCATGTTGCTGAGCAGGGCGTCGCCGTGGCACAGCTGCAGCGGGGTGTGGCCGAGGCCGTGCAGCAGGCCGCGCAGGTCGCCCGCGTCCCGGTCGGTGAGCTGGCCCACCGAGTGGTAGCGGGCGATCTCCAACTGGTAGTCCAGGCGCGGCTGGAAGACGTCGCTCGGCGGCCGCCAGAGGTTCAGCGTCCGGACGGCGCCGAGCAGCGCCCGCACCTCGCCCGGGGTGGGCGCGCTGACCGGGTGGCGTTCCCGGGCGGCCGGCCGCCCGGGAACGCGCTCCATGACGAGCACGCACCGGTCGTGATCGGCCGCGACCAGCCGGGGCAGCCGCACCGGCGGGCGGTGCCGGACGAACGCCCGGTAGACCGCGACCTCGTGGTGGAAGTCGGCCACCAGCTGCTCGAAGTACTCACTCCGCACCGCCTGCGGCGCCAGGCACTTGGCGACCACCGGAGCCCGCCCGATGGTGCCCGCCACCAGGATGTGGCGGCTGCCCTCGCGCAGGACCTGGCGCGGGGTGAACGCGGGACATATCCGCGCGACACTGCCCAGCGCGGCCCGCACCGCCGGGGTCTGCAGAGCGGACGGATCGATCCGCTCCGGCCCGAGCGGCTGGCCGGGCCGCCGGGCGCGCAGCACCTGGCCGTCGGCCTGACGGGCCAGCGGGAGGCGGTGGCCGACCGGCGGAGCGGTCTCGGGGGTGCGCAGCCCCAGCGCCGTACGGCCGGCCGGGACCCGGGCGTCCGTGGACCGGCCCTCGGTGCCGCGCGGAGCGACCGGACGGCTCGCCGGGGGCACCTGCTTGGGCCCCGGACGGCCGGTGGCTGCGGTGGGGGGGCGCAGCGTGGTGCGGGTCGCGGTCGGCGTGGGGGTCGTCGCTGAGGAGTACATGGGCTGAGGGTGGTCCCTTCCGGTCCGTCGGCGGGTGTGCCCCGCGGGGCGGGGAGGGCCGTCGCCGGGTGCTTCCTGGCACGGCGGCGGCCCTGCTGCGGTCGGTGGGTGGAGCGCGGGCGCCGGGCACGGACGCGGGGTCGGGAACCCCTGTTCGGCAGTGCTCCGGCCGTCCGCACCCTGGGGAATGCGGTCGGCCGGACTGCCGTGGCCGTGCCCGGCGCCCCCGCGCCACCCGGCCGCGCCACCCCCTCGGGTGAGGACCGGGAGCGCCCCGTGCCACGGTCGGGGGACTGCCCCGGCCCTGGTGGGACGCCGCCCGACCCGAGGGCCGAGGTGGCGCACCCCTACAACACACCCGTCAGGCACTGGCTTAGTAGTCTGGCGGGCCCTGGCGAACGGTGGCGAATGCTCGCCTGGCACTTGCCGGAGCCTCTAGCCTCGAGGTGCCGAGGAACCTGGGGGCTTCATTGAGCAGGGAACCCAACACCCGACTCGCCGATCTGTTCGTCCTGACCGGATGGTCCAAGGGCGAGTTGGCACGGCTGGTCAACCGTCGGGGTGCCGCGCTGGGGCAGCAGCAGCTGTCCACCGACACGTCGAGGGTACGACGGTGGATCGAGCAGGGGGAGATCCCGCGCGATCCGGTGCCGAGGGTGCTGGCAGCCGTGTTCACGGAGCGGCTCGGCCGTGTCGTCACCACTGAGGACCTCGGTCTGGAACGACACCGGCCCACCAGGTCCGGAGCGGAGCCCTCCGCAGCAGCGCCGTGGTCGCCGGATCGAACAGCCGCGGTCCTCACCGAGTTCACGGGAATGGACCTCATGCTGAACCGACGTGGATTGGTGGGCGCCGGAGCCGCGCTCACGACCGGGGCGGTCATCGCCGACTCGCTGAAGGGCTGGCTGGGCGGGGACGCGGTGGCCTACGCGGCCTCCGTGCCCGGGCCCCGCCAGGTGGTAACCGGGGGCGGCCCGCGCCCGGTGGTGGACGTGTACGACGCTGGCCCGGTCGGGCTCGACGAGGTGGAGTCGCTGGAGCGCTCGGTGCAGGTGTTCCGGGCCTGGGACGCCGCTCGGGGCGGCGGGCTCCAGCGCAAGGCGGTGGTCGGTCAACTGAACGAGGTCGGCGGCCTGTTGACCCACCGCCACGCACCGGCGGTGGAGCAGCGGTTGTGGCTGGTCGCGGCCAATCTGGCGGTGCTGGCGGGCTGGATGTCGCACGACGTGGGTCTGGAGCCCACCGCCCAGCGGTACTTCATGATCGCGGCCGAGGCGGCCAAGGAGGCCGGCGACCGGCCGCGGGCCGGTGAGGCGATCTCCCGGGCCGCCCGGCAGATGGTCCACCTGGGCCGGGCCGACGACGCGATCGACCTGATGTCGGCGGCCAAGGCGGGCGGCGGTCTGCTGCTGCCCAGGACCCGTGCGATGTTCAACACCGTCGAGGCCTGGGCGCACGCATCGATCGGGCACTCCCAGGACACCTACCGGCTGCTCGGCGAGGCGGAGGACCTGTTCGCCGAGGAGTCGCCGGAGCCGGCGCCGTCCTGGATGCAGGTCTTCGACGAGGCCGAACTGCGCGGCATGCAGGGGCTGGTGCTGCGCACCCTGGCCGAGCACGACGAGGCGGCCGCCCCCCGGGCCCGGCGGCACGCGGAGCGGGTGATCGCCCTGCGGGAGGGCACCGGGCAGCTGCGCTCGGCGCTGTTCGACCGGATCACCCTGGCCTCGGTGCAGTGGATCACCGGGGAGCCGGACGCGGCGGCGTTCCAGGCCAAGATGGTGATGAACCTGATCGGCCAGAACTCCTCGCACCGGACCTGGGACCGGCTGCGCGAGATGTACCGGCTGACCGCGCGGTACCGGGGGCTGCCGGTGGTGGACGAGCTGCGGGCGGAGCTCGGCCGGGAGCTGCGGGCGGCGGATGCCAAGAACCGGCCGCGGCCGTCGTGAGACGGGCGGCCGGCGGGATGCCGGTCGGGCACCGAGCGGGGCTTCGGGCCGGGGTGTGGGCCGGGATCGGTCGTCGGCTCAGGCGGCCGGGGCCGGCCGGAGCAGCATGCGCAGCGCGGTGACGGTGCCGTCCGCGCCGAGCACGGGTTCGCCCGCGCACTCGACGCTGTGGTGCCGTCCGCCGGGGCGGCGGATCCGCAGGGTGCCGGCGGCCGGACGGCCGTGCACCAGGGCGTCGGTCATCATCCGGCGCAGCAGCGGCCGGTCCGCCTCGGGGAGGCGGTCGGGCAGCCGGTCGAGGCTGAGCGGGCCGTGGCCCGGATCGCAGCCGAGGAGGAGGTAGGTCTCCGCGTTCCAGCGGACGCCGTCGGTCAGCAGGTCCCACTCCGCCGAGCCGATGACCGGCTTGCGGTCGCGGGGGCCGGGGTGGCCGTCGCTGTCGAGGGAGGGGCCGGAGGGCCCCTGCGTCGTGCCGTCCACTCCGCCCTCCGTTCCGCTGTCCGACCTGCCGTCGGAGTCGTCCTCGGCTTTGCCGTCCGGATCGCCCGCCGGGGCGCCGTCCACCGTGGCGGTGTCCGGTGGGCGGGCGGCACAAAAGGGCATGTTCATGACGGATCCATCGCTGGGTGCGGCTCCCGTGCGGGTCGTCGGGTGGTGAGAAGACTGTCGCACAGCGTCCACGCCGGTGTGGGCGATTTGGACAGAACGCAGGCAAAATTCCCCTGGCATATGCCACTGTGGCAGCGGCCCTCGTCGCCCTGTGTGCGGAAGGGGGTCCGAGGCGGTAACCTTCGGTGATTCCGGCGCCCGGGCGCCCACCGCAGTACCGACCAGAGACCCCCGGCGACGGAAATCCCGTTGCCACTACGACCGCCGCAACGGATGCTGACCTCATGTTCGAGCCAGTGATAGCACCTAGTGCCAGCCTCCTAGGCCTCCTTCAGCGAGGCCGTGGTGACGGGCAGCTCCACGCGCTGGCCGCCGACCGTGCCGAGGCCATCGCCGCGCTGGAGGAGTGCGTCACCAGGGATCCGCGGGCCGACTGGCAGGTCGAGAGCCGCTCCCTCTACTACGCCCGCCTCTACATGGAGCTGGAGGCCTCCCTCGACGGGATCGAGGACCACCTCCACTCCGCCGAGGACCTCGTCAGCGACGACGAGAGCCGCACCGGCCTCGCCCTCTCCGTCCTGGGCCACCTCGCCGCGTACGGCCGGCGCGACGCGCTGCTGATGCTGCGCGAGTACGCCGCCACCGGCGCCAACTGGGCCTGGGCCCTGGACGAACTCGCCCTGCGCGACGACGACCGGGGCCTGCTGCTGCTCGGCACCGCCGTGCTGGACCGCTTCCCGCCGGGCCCCGAGGGCGACGCCGAGCTGCGCGAGTTCATCCGCAACGCCTACGAGCCCAGGCCCTGGCGGCTCTGGGCGGCCTACCACCCCAGAGTGGCCGCGGCCAGCGAGCAGTCACCCTTCGACCTCTGGCAGCGCCAGATCAACCGCAGCGGGGTCACCCCGGGCTGGTCCACCGCGGACGTCCTGGCCTGGGCCGACCAGGGGCACCTGGGCAACCTCGGCGCCGACGCCTTCCTGGGCCGTCCCGAGCCGGTGCGCGTCGACGAGGACCCGTCCGGCCCCGATGCCGTGGACCGCCGCGCCGCCGCGGCCGCCCGCTGTCTGACCGCCGTCGTCCGGCCCGAGGACCGTCCCGTCCTGCTGGAGGCCGCCAGGGACGGCCTGCCCGGCGCCCGGCGGGCCGCCCTGCGCTACCTGGTCGACCAGCGCGATCCGGCCGCCCTCGAACTGATCGAGGCCGCCGCAGCTGACGTGGACGACCGGATCGTCCGGGCAGCTCTGGAGCTGTTGGGGCGGATGCGCGGTCCCGAGGTGCTGGCCCAGGCCCGCCGCTGGGCCGACCCGGCCAGCGGGGGAGCCGACAGCGCGCTCGGGGAGACGGCCGTCCGCCTGCTCGCCGATGCCGGGGAACCGGCCGACGCGCCGCTGGTGGTCGCCGGACTGCGCCGCTGGATCTCCGTGCGCGGGGTCAGCGGTACCGGCCTGGGATCGCTGGTCGACGGTGCGGGGCGGCTGGCCGCCGCCGACGCCGTCCCGGTCCTGCGCCACATCTACGGGGAGGCCGCCTCCTCCGAACTGCGCGGTCGCGCCGCCCGGGCGCTCGCCGTGACCGATGTGCACTTCCCCGAGGGGCCCGCCGTCGAGTGCCTCTGGGACTGCGAGGAGTCCACGCGCGAGCTCGCCGCGCGCCACGTCGCCACCACGGGCGACGCGCGTGTGCTGGAGCGGCTGCGAAGGCTCGCCGCCGACCCGGCCGAGGAGGCCGAGGTCCACGCCGCCGTACGCGGCCGGTTGACCGCCGCCCGGGAGTTCGGGCGCTGAGGGCCTGCCCTGGCGGCTCCGCTTCGGGCCGAGGCTCAACGTTCAGTGGCCGGGACACCACGAGGGTGTCCCGGCCACTGGTTTTTCGGGCGCCGTCGTGGAACGCCGTTCTACTTGCGCCGGTGGGATCGGGCGGGCGGGGCGCTGGTTGCGGCACGGTGGGTCCTCGCGGGCCGGAGCGGCATGCGGACGACCGTGACCCGCGCGGCCCGGGCCGCGCACGGGCCCGGAGCGGCCGATGGCGCGGGGTGAAAGTGACAATTCTTCGTTCACCCCTTGACCGGACTTTGCGCACCTGGCCGGGTTCGGACTAGCCCGCGGGCCGTGCCCGGACCCAGGTGCGGTCCTCCGTCAGGTACGTCTCGACCCGCAGGCCGGCGTCCGCCAGGGCCTGCTCGAAGGCCTCCGTGCTGAGCGGACGGGACAGGAAGGTCTGCGTCCAGGTGCCGTCCGGGAAGACGTACTCGGCGTGGACGGAGTTCACCCCGGAACCGACCGGTGTCGCCGAGACGATCCGGGCCACCCCGTCCGTTCCGGCGATCCGGCTCTCCCGCGGCACGTTGCGGTGCCAGTCCTCGCCCTCGCGCTGCACCAGCACGCAGCCGTCCTCGGCGACGTGGCGGCGGCAGGTCTCCAACAGGCCCTGGCGGACGGCCGGATCGCCGGCGTGCACCAGGAAGGAGGCCAGCACGACGACGTCGAACCGCTCGCCGAGGTCCAGCCGCTCGATCGGGCTGCGCACCGTGCGGACGCCCTCGCGCACCCGGGCCAGCATCTCGGCGGACTCGTCCACGGCCGTGACGGCGAAGCCGCGTTCGACCAGCGGGTGGGTCATCCGGCCGACGCCGCAGCCCAGTTCGAGGATCCGGGCGCCGGGCGGCACCGCGGCCTCGATCACGTCCGGGGCGTCGCCCACCGGGAGGCGGGTCCACACCTCGACCGCGCAGCCGTCCGGGGTGATCGCGCCGGCGCCCGTGCCGTCGTAGCCTTCGCGTCGCTTGTTGCGCAGATGCGTGTCGTTGCCCATGGGTGCCATCGGAACACGGGTGGGACGGGGAGGGAAGGGCGGTTCGGCGGCTTTCGGTCAACGCGGGCGATTCGCCTTGTCGGCCTGTCAGCTCGACAGTTCGTCGACGGCGGCGCGCAGCCAGGAGAGTTCGGCCTCGGTGGTGGCCCGGGCGGTCAGCAGCAGGCCGCGCCGGAACGGGTCGGTGAACTCCTCTGCGGCGCGCGGGCGGTCGCCCTCGTAGAAGAAGCTGGCCGGTTCGGACAGAAAGGCGATCCGGCGGCGCAGCACGGCGGCCTGGGCGGCCGGGTCGTCGAGGTGGCGCAGGAAGGAGACCAGGGCGGTCCAGCGGTTCCCGTCGCTGATGTCGAGCGGCTCGGGTGCGCGCAGCCGGTCGAGCAGCGCGGTGCGGCCGGCCCCGGTCAGGTGCAGGGTGTGCCGGGGCGCGGCGGCGCTGCCGGGCTCGGTCTCGCGGACCAGCAGGCCGTCGGCCTCCAGGCGCTTGATCGCCGGGTAGAGCGAGCCGTCGCTGATCGGGCGGACGTGGCCGGTGAGCGCGGCGAGGTGGCGGCGCAGCTCGTAGCCGTGCAGCGGCCGGTCGTACAGGAACCCGAGGATGGCGAGCTTCAGCATGGGGCCCACTCTCTCAGATCCGTGTCTCGGAGCGCAGGTATATCGCTTACGCGATACCTCGGCTTCGATGTATGGTCTCCGCAGCTACCGACCGACACAGGAGTGTGTGCGCATGCGCGAAGCCCCCGTCACCGCGAACGGCGACCGGATCCGCTGGGTCGAGCTGCCCGGCGCCGGGCCCGCGCGGCTCTACCTGCACGGGCTCGGCGCCAGCTCGCCGGTCTACTTCGCGGCGGCCGTCGCCCACCCGCTGCTCACCGGGCGCCGCTCACTGCTGCTGGACCTGCTCGGCTTCGGGATCAGTGACCGGCCCACCGACTTCTCCTACACCCTGGAGGCGCACGCCGACGCGGTCGCGGCGGCGGTCGCGGCCGCCGGGCTGCGCCAGGTCGAGGTGGTCGGCCACAGCATGGGCGGAGCGATCGCGATCGTCCTGGCGCACCGGCACCCCGGGCTGGTGTCGCGACTGCTCCTGGTGGACGCCAACCTGGACCCGATCGAGTCCGGCCGCCGGCGGATCGGCAGCAGCGGGATCGCGAGCTACACCGAGGCGGAGTTCCTGGCCGGCGGACGGGCGGAAGTCGCCGACCGGGTCGGAGCGTTCTGGTGGTCCACCATGCGACTGGCCGGGCCCGAGGGCCTGTACCGCAGCGCCGTGCACCTCGCGCGGGGGAGCGAACCGACCATGCGCGAGCTGCTGCTCGGGCTCGACCTCCCGCGCACCTTCCTCCACCCGGAGGCCGAGGAGCCGGCGGGCGCCGACGAACTGCGCGCTGCGGGGGTGCGGGTGGTGGAGGTGCCGGACTGCGGCCACAACATCATGCTCGACAACCCGGACGCCTTCGCGGCCGCGGCCGCGAAGGCGCTGGGCGTCGGCTGAACCCGCACCGGCCCGTACTGGGCCGGACGCCGTACTGGGCCGAACGCCGCCCTAGGCTGAACGGGACCGCCACGGAGGCTCGCCGGGTACCCCGCATCGGTGCCCCCGGCTCCGCCCGTCCGCCGTCAGGTGAACGCCTCGACCCGGACCCCCGCCGAGGCGAGGGCGCCGCGGATCCGCCAGGCGAGCTGGGCGGCGCCCGGGGTGTCGCCGTGGACGCACAGCGAGCGGGCCTCGACGGCGATGGGCTCGCCGCCGACGGCCTCCACCGTGCTGTCCCGGGCGATGCCGACCGCGCGGGTGATCACCGATTCGGGGTCGTGCACCACCGCATCGGGTTCGCGGCGCGGGACGAGGGTGCCGGCCCAGGTGTAGGCGCGGTCGGCGAAGGCTTCGGTGACGACCGGCAGCCCGACCCCCTCGGCGACCGTGAGCAGCCGGGAGCCGGGCAGTCCGAGGACGGGCAGCGGCCCGTCGCAGACCGCTCCGGCGCGGAGCACCCCGGCCACCACGGCCTCGGCCTGCTCGGAGTCGCCGACCACCCGGTTGTAGAGGGCGCCGTGCGGTTTGACGTAGGACACCCGGGAGCCGGCGGCGCGGGCGAAGACCTGGAGGGCGCCGATCTGGTAGGCGATCTCGTCGGCCAGTTCCTCCGGCGGGACGTCCATCGCGCGGCGCCCGAAGCCGGCCAGGTCGTGGTAGGAGACCTGGGCGCCGATCCGGACGCCGCGTTCGGCCGCGAGCGCGCAGACCCGGCGCATCGTCGACGGGTCCCCGGCGTGGTAGCCGCAGGCGACGTTGGCGCTGGTCACGACGGACAGCAGCGCCTCGTCGTCGGTCAGGCTCCAGCGTCCGAACCCCTCGCCGAGGTCCGCATTGAGATCGATCACCGCATCGGCCACGCCCGTCCGCCTCCCAGCAGCTGTTGAGCCAGATGGTAGGGCCTGGGGATGGAGCCCGGTGACCGTGACCCGGACGCCCGCAGCGCCCTCCGGCGCGCGGCCATTGTGCA
Organism: Kitasatospora aureofaciens; assembly: GCF_001188955.3. Lineage (GTDB taxonomy): Bacteria > Actinomycetota > Actinomycetes > Streptomycetales > Streptomycetaceae > Kitasatospora > Kitasatospora aureofaciens. The sequence continues at coordinate 53,633 of NZ_JPRF03000042.1, forward strand.
CGCGCCCCGGGGCGGCGCCGAGGGCCCTCGACTCAGTGCGTGGCCGTGCGTTGCTGGAAGGAACGTTCCAGCGGACGCAGCGCCCGCAGCACGATCAGCAGAGGGATGACGCCGAAGACACCGAACGACATGTCGATGAATCGCCATGCCAGCGGGATTCCCCGCAGCGGTCCGCAGACCAGTGCCAGCGGGATCACCGCGCCGCAGGCGAGCACCGCCCAGCGGATCACCCAGATGTTGCGGACCGGATCCTTGAGCGGCCCCCAGAAGGCGGCGCCGATCACCAGGTGGGCGAAGGCCAGCCAGTCGGTGCCGTACGCCAGGAACGGGAAGCGGTCGTTGGTCTCGACGATGCCGGTGTGCACCCGTTCGAACCAGGCGAGCGCGGCCGGGAAGTGGTCGGCCAGCGGCGCCGCCGGGCCGGAGGCGAAGTCGACCAGCCAGCCGGTCTCGGTCTCCAGGGGGAAGGCGGTCAGGCCGCTCAGCACCAGGCAGACCAGGAAGAACCGGAGCCACCGCCGGACCCGCCGCAGGATGACCGCAGGGTCGCCGTCCATCTCGCACACCTCCATGTCGAGCGGCCTCCTGGCGGGGGCACGCCGAGGTGCAGGCGGAGCCTTGTCCCACCTGCGCGGAACCGACTCTAGACCCAGCTTTTGAACATGTTCAACGCACCCCTGGGCGACCCCGGACGCCACCGGTGCCATGGCGGACGCACCGCCCCCGGACGCACCGGTGCCCGGGCGCCGGAGCGGCACCCGGGCACCGAGGGCGCAGGTGTTACGCCGTGTACGTGTACGTCACCGGCGCGCTGGTGCCGCCCGCCGTGGTGACCGTCACGTCAACCAGGCCGGGCGCGGCACCCGCCGGAGCGGTGGCCGAACAGAAGGACGGCCCGCAGGAGACGTGCGCGGCCGGAACCCCGCCGAAGGCGATCGAGCCGTACGTCAGGTTGGCGCCCTGGACGTACACGCCGGTCCCGCCGGTCACCGGCCCGCTGGTGGTGGTCAGGCTGCTGACCACCGGCGCGGGCGGCGCCGGCGGTGCGGCGCCGGTGTAGTCGAAGCCGGCCGGCGCGGTGGCCGTGCCGCCCGGGGTCACCACGCTGACCGGGGCGCTGCCCGAGCCGCCCGGCGTGGTCACCGTGCAGGCGGTGTCGGTGCAGGTGCCCGCCGCCGGGACGCCGCCGACCAGCACCATGCCGTGGGCCAGGTTGCTGCCGCTGACGGTCACCGGGGTGCCGCCCGCGCCCGGGCCGGTGGTGGTGCCCAGGCCGGTGACGGCCGGGGCGGCCTGGACGGTCGCGGGCAGTTGGCTGCCGCTGCCGAGGTCGTAGCGGGAGACGTGCCCGGTCGGGTCGGTGTCGTTCGGGTTGGCGGCCGTCACCGTGATCACGCCCGCGACCGGCACCCCGGGAGTGGTGCGCAGGCTCAGCTTCATGAACTCGCTCTTCCCGACGACCCGGGTGCCGGTGAGCACGGCCTCCAGGTGGCGGCCGTCGGGGGAGAGGGTCTCGGTGAAGGTGTAGTCGTACGGCGTGGAGTAGAACATCGCGCCGTCGGTGGTGACGCCGGGCGGCAGGTCGACGGTGAAGTGGGTCGGGCCGGTGAGGTCCGAGGTGCCGGAGGAGACCCAGCTCGCGGCCATGTTGCCGGAGGTGAAGAAGCCGCCGGGGTAGTTCCCGCTCTGCGACACGGTCACGTGCTGGGCGGAGGTCGACGGCGTGCCGGCCGGCGCGGCCACCGCGGCGCCGGTGGTGAGGAGGGTCATGGACAGGGCGGCGCCGAGGGACGCTGCGGCCAGTCGGGTGATCATGCGTCGATCATCACCGAACCGTCCCGCGGCCCTCACGGTTTTGTCGAATACCGGTTCGGGAATGGCGGAATCCCGTCGAAACCGCGTTCCGAATCCGCACCGGACACGCCCCCCGGCCTGCGGCTCGCTCCACCCGCAAGGTCCGTTTCGGTCGATGTCGGTGCGAACCTCTAATCTTGTCCACCGTGACCGCCATCGCTGACCCGCCCACCGAGACCGGCCGCCGGCCGGCCGCCGGCGCCGCCGTGCCCGCACCGCGGCCCGCGCCCGGCCCCGCCGCCGACGAGGGCCTCGCCCGCCGGCTCAAGGCGCTGGCCTGCACCGCCCCGCTGCACGACCTGGACAACCGCAAGGTCAACCTGGCCGGCGAGTACGGCGGCTACGCGATGGCCGAGGTCGGCCTCGCCGCGATCGACCTGGTCACCCTGAACATGGACTTCGACACCGGGGCCGACCGCGAGACGGTGCTCGCCCGGATGCTGCCCAGGGTCGCCGCCCAGGCCCCGCACCGGCACGCCCTCGAGCACGAGCGGGTCGCCCGCTGGGTGCTGGAGTCGCTGATCAACGTCGGCAGCGTGGACCGCGGCTTCCGCGCGGTCTACGGCACCTTCGGGCCGGACGGCGAGTACGTCCGCCGCGACTACGACTTCAAGCTGATCGAGGAGGTCCCCGGCCCCGACGGCGGCGTCTACCTGCGCACCACCGACGAGGCGGTCAACGTCCTGGTCGGCGCGCTCGACACCGACGTCACCTCGGCCCAGATCGCCGCCGAGGTCAAGCTGGAGGTGCTGATCCGCCGCGGCCGCCTGGCCGATGCCCAACTGGCCGCCGAACAGGCCCGGTACCGCACCGTCCAGTACGCCGAGACGCTGCGCCGCGCCCTCGACGCCACCCGCCGCAACGTCCGCGCGGTCGACTGGATGAAGGCGGTCCCGGACCTCATCGACGAGGCGCTGGACCACATCGCCGACCGCTACCGGCACGAGAACGCGATTCTCACCAACATCCGCAAGGCCCGCGACGAGGCCGAGGACCCCGAGCACAAGCGCCGAGCCGCCGAGCTGGTCGACATCGTCAAGGACTGCATCCGCCGTCACACCCAGCTGCAGACCCGCCTGCTGGAGGCCGGCCCGCTGTTCCGCGCCGAGCAGGACCGGCAGGCCTTCGCCACCCCCGGCGCCCGCAGCGGCATCGACCTGTACGGGCAGCTGCTCGCCCCCGTGCTGCGGCTGCCGGTGGAGCAGGCCGTCCGCCCCACCGGCGCCTTCTTCGCCCGCGGCGCCGGCCTGCGCACGCCCGTCTCGGTCCGGGTCGCCGACCTGGTCGACCTGCTGCTCACCCCGCCCGTCGAGCGCGAGCACCTCGGCGCCGAACTGCCCGACCCGGACCTCGTCGCCACCCCGGACGACAGCCGCTTCTCCGAGGCCCAGCTCGAATCCGCCCTGGAGCTGCTCGACCTGCCCCCGGACGCCCCCCGCCGGCTCTCCGGCCTGCTCGCCGACGCCCGCAAGCGGGACCCGGAACTCCCGTACCTGGTCGCCCTGCTGGCCGTGCACGCGGCCAGCCCGCCGGTCGGCACCGCCTACCGCCAGGGCGAGGAGCGCCTGCTGTTCGCCGTGGACGACGGCACCCCGCTGCGCGACCGGGAGTTCGGCGGCGCCGACCTGATCGTCGGCAGCGCCCTGCTCGACGCGGTCGGCATGGCCGCCGACCGCAAGGACGCCGGCTGACCCGACGCCGGAACAGCACATTGACGAACCGTAACCACCGCGCCACCCCCGAGGAGCACCGCCCGTGACGACCAACCACGACACGTCCTGGGCGGCCGAGACCGAACCCGCGGCCCCCGCGCCGATCACCCCGGCCGACGTCGCCGACGCCGCCCGGCTGGTCTCCTTCGGCCTCCAGGCCAAGCTGCTCCCCGCCCGCGACGCCGAGTACGCCGAACTCGTCCGCCGCCACCGCGAGGACCCGCCGTTCGCCCGCCTCGCCGACGCCATCGCCACCGGCATGGGCCTGGTCGTCCTGGAGGTCTCGCCGCGGGCCGGGATGGCCGTCGCCGCCGCCGAGGACTCGCTGTTCGCCGTCCGGATGGGCGACTACTCGCGCCGCGCCGCCTCCGAGTCCACCGACCGCTTCCTGCACGGCCTGGCCCACCTGGCCGTCGCCGCGTTGGCCTTCCCCCGCCCCGAGGACCTCGCCGACGACGGCTACCTCGGCCGGATCACCGTCAACGGCGTCGACTCCTTCGTCCGCCAGGCCTGCCGCCGCCTGGAGGAGCAGGCCGACGCCGACGGCGCCAACACCGACCCGGCCTCCGACGCCCCCGGCCTGGAGGCCGCCTGGCGGGTCTGGGCCCGACGCACCGCCACCGGCGCCACCAAGGACGCCCGCCGGCTCTCCGGCTCCACCATCGGCATAGTCGCCAAGGCCGTCATGTTCCTGGTCGACTCCGGCTTCCTGCAGAAGGTCTCCGACGACTCCGGCGGCACCTACCGCACCACCGCCCGCTACCAGCTCCAGGTCCGCGACCTGGCCGGCAGCGCCGCGATGGCCGAACTGCTCGACCTCGGCATCGTCCCGGTCTCCGACGGCACCGCCAGCCTGCTGCCGCCGGACACCGGTGACGAGCTGGTCGCCGACGCCGGCCTGCCGTTCCACTCGCTCTGACCGCTCTGACAACCCCATAAGACGCACGGAGAACCGCCGCACATGTACGAGCTCAACCGGGTCCGCCTCTACTCGATCGGACCGGCCGGCGCCCGCTACGCCGACACGGTGCTCGACCTGCGCGGCGTCGGCGAGCCCGTCGCCGACCCGGCCCCGCAGCAGATCGGCCTGTTCGGCGAGGACACCGACGGCCCGGTCCGCCGCCCCGCCCCGGCCGGCGTGCTCTTCCTGGAGAACGGCGGCGGCAAGTCCGTCCTGCTCAAGCTGATCTTCTCGGTGATGCTCCCCGGCCACCGCAACACCCTCGGCGGCGCCAGCTCCGGCGTGCTGCGCAAGTTCCTGCTCGCCGACGACTGCGGCCACGTCGCCCTGGAGTGGCAGCACACCGTCACCGGCGAGCTGATCGTGGTCGGCAAGGTCAGCGAGTGGCGCGGCCGCCAGGTCTCCTCCGACCCGCGCAAGTTCGCCGAGACCTGGTACTCCTTCCGCCCCGGCCCCGGCCTCACCCTCGACTCCCTGCCGGTCGCCGAACGCGTCAGCCTGGCCGGCGACCAGAAGGCCCGAGGCCGCCGCCGCACCATGAAGGGCTTCCGCGACGCCCTCACCGAGGCCGGCAAGGCCCACCCCCACCTCGACCTGGTCTTCGAGGACGGCCACGACCGCTGGACCGAACACCTCGGCGAACTGGGCCTCGACCCCGAACTCTTCCGCTACCAGCGCGAGATGAACGCCGACGAGGGCGAGGCGGCCGGCCTCTTCGCGGTCAAGCAGGACAAGGACTTCACCGACCTGCTGCTGCGCGCCGTCACCGACACCCGGGACACCGACGGCCTGGCCGACCTGGTGCACGGCTTCGCCGCCAAGCTCGGCCTGCGCGCCGAACTCACCGCCGAACGCGACTTCACCGCCGGCTCGCTCGACCTGCTGGAACGCATCGTCGACGCCACCGCCGCCCGCGAGAGCGTCCGCGAGGCCCACCGCACCGCCGAGCGCCGCGCCCGCCGCCTCGCCCACGCCCTCACCTCCCGCGCCGCCGCCGAACGCGACCGCGCCCAGGACCTCGCCATCGAGGTCGCCGCCGCCGCGAGCGCCGTCAGCGCCGCCGAGTCCGACCGCACCCGGCACAGCCTCATCGCCGACGAACTCACCCACCGGCACGCCACCCTGAGCCTCGCCGCCGCCACCGCCGAGGCCGCCGCGCTGCGCCGCGAACTCATCGACGCCCGCACCCTGCACTCCGCCTGGCAGGCCGCCGAGGCCGTGCTC
>NZ_JPRF03000043.1 GCF_001188955.3 Kitasatospora aureofaciens
CCCCCGCCCCCACACGCCATCACCAACAAGGGCCAGTGACATCAGCTGATTCCCAAGTGACAACAAACCGCAGATTCGCAGATGATATGGCGTAAATCCCCAGAAGAAGCGTCTCCCCCGGGGCCGGCACTCACCCGGGCGGCGGCCCCGGCAGCAGTCGCCAGGCGCAGCACGACCGGCACCGACACCGGGCGTCCCGGACAGGCCTCCCTAGGGCCCTGCCGCCCCGTGCCGAGGCGAGGCGTCAAAGATGCAAGAGCTGTCACCATCCCGACCCCCACACCACCCCAGGGGCCAGGGACACCCCGGACAACAGCCCCCAGACCGTCACACCCCGCCCCGTCAAAAGCGCCTGGACGGGGCGCAGCACAGGGCCATCGAAAACGCACGGGCATGTCACCAGACCCGCCCTCCCGAGACGCGCGGCATGTCACCGGAAAGCCATCCCCAGCCACTCGGGATTCCGAACGATACGCAACGCCACCCGTACCGGAATATATCGGCGAAAAACACCCAGGAGCCACCCTTCTGAAAAAATACGAGGCGCAGCACGGCGCAGGAACGCCAGAAAAGCAGGCGGTACCCCGGCAAAAGGCCGGGGCCTGGCGGCCCCTCAGAGAATGGCCGGGGGGTGTCGCCTGCGGCGCCACCAGGCGGCGGGTACCCGGGGCACGGGGCGGTGGGCCGGGCGGACGGTGAGTCGGGGCTGGCGCGGTGGCCTGCGGCCCCCGACCGGACCACAGACACCGACCCGGGGCCACGGGCAGGTCGGCCCAGGTGACCCGTCTCATCGGGAGCAGGGCAGAGGCACACAGCCCCGCCTGATGCCCCGCCACCAGGACGATCGACCCCCCAATGACACAACCCCACAGGCCCCGACCGTCGGCGGCCGGAACGACAGACCGGGACCGGCCTGCCACCGCGCCCCCGGCACCACCATCCGAAGGCCGGCCCCGACGGCGGCCGACACCTCACGGTCGACGGCCCAGACAGCGGCCCCGCGCCCGGACAGCACTCGTAGCCCCATCCAGCCCCCGGTCACACCCACCTTCGACCCAGAATAGAGCTGTCCGAGATCAACGGGCGTGGGTACCCGTAGGCTCCCGGCCATGCCCACCGAGAACAAGGCTCAGAACAGCCCGAAGCACTGGCAGGAGTGCACGGGTGCGTACGACTTCCTGGAGCAGGTGCGGCTCCGCCCTGGCGTGTGGCTGCCCGGCGGCTCACTGCGGCACCTGGAGTCGATGCTGATCGGCTATCGCGTGGCTTTGGGTGTCCACCGGGTCGAGGAGGACTTCGACTTCTGGCCTGAGAACTCGTTCAAGGAATGGCTCTGGCGCCACCTCGGTCGGCACAGCCCGCTCGGCTGGGCCGCCGAGATCGAGCGGGAGACGCCCGCGGGCTCGACACCCGTCGCGGAGTTCTTCCGGCTGCTGGACACATTCCGCGCCGAGCAGGACCGGCTCGCCGCCGGCCGACGGTCCCTGACAGCGCCCTCCGCGGCCGAACACCCGGCCATGCAGGTGGTCCGCATCGAGATCGAACGGCATGACTGGGACGCCATGGCATGCGGCTGCGGCCATCCCGCATCCGGTAGGCCGGGCCGGGCCGAGCTGGCGGTGCCCGGGCTCAACGACGCACCACCCCGCCGAACACCGGCGGCCCAGCCGGGACCACGAAGGCCGCCAGGCCGCCGGGCAGGGTCCCGCCAGCCAGCGCCGCAGGGCACCCCGAGCCGAGGACCTGGCCCAGCGCCGTGCTTCTCGCGGTCGCTGGGGTCGAGGTGGCCGTGCTCCAGGTGGAACACGGCGGCAACGGCGTTCATGCGCTGCCACTCGACGGCCCGCGGGTTGAACGCCCGGAGCTCCACCGTCTGGAGGATTCGCGCCGCATGCCGGCGGGCATCGATCTGCAGCCAGTCGACCGGCGACCGCTCCGCCGTCGCCGGCGGCTGCTCGCCCGCCCCGGCCTCTGCGGCCGCGCCGTCCTCAGAGACCTGCGCCATGGCGTGCTGGGGCTGGGCGCGGTGGGCACGCAGCTCGGTGTCCGGCCCATGACCCGGGCGTCGTGCGCGGCCAGGGCCCGCAGGACCCGCCAGATCGTGCGAAAGCCGGAGGCCTCGATCTCGGTGTCGGCTTCGGCCTTCACGACTTCGCGGCGTCCTTCACGTCGGCCGTTTTGTCGGCGCCGGCTGTCTCGTCACCGACCAGCGGGGTGGGAGGTATACGGGGATGATCCAGGAGACGTTGCCCTGCCGGTAGGACAGGCGCAGCGTGCGGCCGACGGCCTGGACGATGTCGATCACCGAGCTCTTGGGGTCGGCGAAGCAGACCGCGTCCACGGCGGCGACGTCGATCCCCTCCGTCAGCAGCCGGCTGTTGCAGAGGATGCCGCACTCTTCGCCGTCGTCGCCGGTGTGGGCCTTGAACTCCGGCGATGGCGCCCGGCGGGCCGGGCCGGCGAGCGGGGGCAGGTCGACGACCACAGGCACGTCGACCACGGCGGCGACACCGCTCGAGCGTGCCGCAGGCCGGACACGCACCCGGCGCCGCCGACACCCCCGGCCTCACCGCCGTCCAGTCCCTCACTCAGGTAGAACACTGGCCTGTCCTGCTCGCGCCAAGGGGGCCCTCGTTCCGGTGACGCTCGGGGTCAGCTGCCGCCCGTGTCCTTCAGGCGGGCGTCCCGGCCGCCGTCGGTCAGCTCCGCCCACCGCTCGTACTCCTGACGGACATACGGCCGCGCCGATTCCTCCCACCTGGAGGAGCCCGGCCCGGCCGGGCCCAGGACGAACCGCCCGTCGGCCAGGTCGAAGGCGACCAGCTCGTACGCCGTGCGCGCGGCCTCCGCGGCGTCGCACTCCTCACCGCTCTCCAGTGCCAGCCGGTCGGCCAGCGCTGCCCGGCGCAGCCGGAACTCGCGTTCCAGGGAGGCGCGCGGGTACTGGCCGCTGTGCCTGAGCGCGGTCTGCAGGCGGGTCACGGCGGTGTTCTCGGCCGCCGGTCCCAGGGCGGCGGCGTACGCGCTCTCCGGTAAGGGGGCCTCGGATCGCGCGCCCGCGCGGGGATCGTGCCCAATCAACTGCGACAGCTCCTCAGATCGTCGTGGCGAAGGCCGGTCCTGTCTTCGACCGGCCGCCCAGATTACCTTCCGCGTTCATCCGATGACGGCATGTCTACTAGCCAGTAGGAGGTGAGGAGATCAGGTGCCTTCTCCGCGCGAGCGCGGCGGCGTCCGACAAGAAGCAGCGCCCCTTCCGTCACCGCCGCGAGCCAGCGCTCGAACGGAGCGTCGCCCGCGGTCAACAGCCGTGAAGAGTGACGTGGCCGAGGAGCGGTCGGCCGCGTGACCCCCGGTCGGCCCCGGCGGTGTCCGGGGGCGGCGGTACGCTGCCCGGCCCCGAGAGGGCGCAGGAGGCCGCCACCGCCGGTGGCGGCCTTCCGGCATCTCAGACAGGGACGGCAATGACACGGTAGTCCGGGTGCCGCACCCGGCGATGTCGCTCGACCAACCGGCGGTGAGGCGAGGGCAGGGTCGCGAACCCGCCGCCGGCGGGGCCAGGCGGGTCAGCCGTCCAGTCTTGCGTACAGGCCGCGGCCCGGGCGCTGCGCCCGGCCGGCCTTGGTCAGGCGTTCCAGCATGGTGCGCACCGCGTTCACGGTGTCCGCCGACTCGTCGACTCCCAGTCGGGCGGTCACCTCCCGGGCGCGCAGCGGTCCGGGGGTGTCGGCCAGCACGCTCAGGACGCTGTCGGAGGTGGCACCGGTCGTTCGCCGCCTGGGCGCGGGCGCAGCCGTTTCGCTCTTGTCCGGGGCCGGCTCGGCGCCGGTCTGCACCGGCCTGGTGCCCGTGGCTGCGGCCGTCTTCTTCGCGCCGGTGCGCGGCCGCGCGCCGCCGGCGGTCTTCTTCGCCGCGGTCTTCTTCGCGGGGGCCGCCTTCTTTCCTGTGACCGTCTTCGCAGGGGCCGCCTTCTTGGCGGTGGCCTTCTTCGCCGTCTTCGTGACCGTGTCCGTGCCCGAGGTGCCCTCTTCGGCCAGCTCCCCGCCCCGGTCCAGCGCCGCCCCGGCTTCGGCCGCGAGCTGCTGCGGCCGGACCCCAGCGATGGCGTGCGCCTTTGGCCGGGTGCTGCCCGCCGGTGTGGTGTCCTGCGAGGTCGGCAGTCCGGCCAGGGCAACCGCGAGACCAGCCACCACTTCTGACCGCCGGTGCGTCCTCCGCGCCGCCCGCACATCCTGCGCCGCCTGCCCCGCCCGTTCCCCGGGCCGAGGCAGGCGGTGCAGCGACGGAGCGACGGAGCGACGCCGGCCCGACGTCGGCGGCCCGCACGCAGTTCCGCAGGGTCTCGTGATTGACCCCGATCTCCTTCGTGACCGCCGCGAACGTGCACCGGCCCCCCGAGGCCCGGTACAGCACGACGGCATCAACCACCCGGTCCGCAAGCGGAGACGGCATGGCGCGGGTGCACGACATCTCGCGCGAACCGGTAGCCGTACGGCGGGGGGTCGGCCGCGGTGGCCGTTCGCGGGAAAAGTGCACCCGCCCTATCGGGACGGCTGAACCGGGTCCCTGCGCCGGTCGCCGGAACGGCTACCGGGGGAAGCGGTTGCGGACGGTCCGGGCGACGTCGGTGCCTTCGAGCAGCGTGTGCAGCAGGCCGCTGAGGGTGGCGATGTCCGCGGCCGAGAGCGGTTCGGCCATCGCGGCGGCGATCCGGCCGGTCGCTTCGCCGAGCCGGTCGGCCAGGGACCGGCCTTCGGCGGTGAGTTCGAGCAGGACGGCGCGCTTGTCCTGCTCGTGGGGGAGACGGCTGACCAGGCCCCGTTGGACCAGCGAGTCGACCAGCCGGCTCGGGCTGCCCTGCTCGCACACGAGCAGACGGCCGAGGGCGGCGAGGGTGACGGGCTGGTGCTCCGCCAGCACGTCGAGCACCTCGGCCTGGGGCGGCGTCAGGCCCAGCGGGCGCAGGGCTTCGCCGAACCGGCGGCTGCCCTCGCGCTGGGCCGCCAGCAGGAGGTAGCGCAGCTCGTCGTGGGCGGCCCTGGAGGAGTGGCTGCGGTCGGCGGTCATGCGCGCTCCTTTGCTCTCGGCGGCTCCGGGGTCCGTCTGGTCCGCCTGGCGGCTCGGTCCGCCGCCCGAGTAGGGGGAAGCCAGTATATCAATGGCACGACATTGATGTCGCGACATCAATGACACAACATCGATGTTGTGTCATGATGTCTCGGTCGGCGGGAAGGCCCCGTCGGCGGGAAAGGGCATGGTCATGCGTAGTGACTTCGTGGTCCTCGGCGCCTCCGGCACCACCGGTGGCCTGATCACCGAGGAACTGGTCCGGCGGGGTCGGCGGGTCGTGCTCGCGGGCCGGAACGCCGCGCGGCTGGCGCGGACCGCGGCCCGGTTCGAGGCCGGGGCAGTGTCGGTTCTGGCGGTGGACCTGGCGGACCCCGCCTCGCTGATCGCAGCAGCCGGTGCGGGCAGGGTGCTGGTCAACACGGTCGGTCCGTTCGCCCGGCTGGCCCCGCCGGTGGTGGCGGCCTGCCTGGACACCGGCACCGCCTACCTCGACCTCGCCAACGAACGGGCAGCCGTGCGCGCCCTGCTCGACCGGGACGCCGAGGCCCGCGAACGCGACGCCACCCTGGTCACCGGAGCCGGGTTCGGCCCGGCCGCCACCGAGGCACTGGTGCTGGCCCTGCTGGGGACGGGCGTCGACGCGACCGCGGTGAAGGTCGCCACCGCCCCCCACAGCGCCCACGACACCGACGGTGTGCGCGGAACCGTCGCCGAGGCCATGGCCGAGGGGGCCACCCGCTACCGGGCCGGTGAACTGGTGCGCGCGCCGCTCGGCGAGGGCGCCACCACCCTCACCTTCGGCGGCGCCGCCCGGACCGTGATCCCCGTACCGGTCGGCGACCTGGAGGCGACGCGGGAGGCGAGCGGTGCACCGGAGGTCACCGCGTACGCGGTGCCGCGCGGCGCGGGAACGGACGACGGCCGCTCCCACGCCTACGCGGAACTCACCGACGCGGACGGGCGGGTGCACACCGCGCAGCTCAGCACCGGCGAGGGGTTCGCGTTCACCACGGCGGTCGCCGTCGCGACCGCCACCCGCCTCCTCGACGGCCCGCCGCCCGGCGCCTGGACGGCGGCGCGGCTGCTCGGCGCCGAACCGATCGCGTCCCTGCCCGGCACCACGATCCAGCTGGGCCGGTGAGCCCGATGACCACCGTGCACCGCCTGGGCGACCACCTGGTCAACTTCTACCTGGTCGACACCGGGCCCGCCCTCCTGCTGGTCGACGCCGGACTGCCCGCGCACTGGGACGGCCTCCGAACCGCGCTGCGCGACCTCGGCCGCCCGGTCACCGACATCGCGGCGGTGCTGGTCACCCACGGCCACCCCGACCACGTCGGCGTCGCCGAGCAGGTCCGTGCCGCCTCCGGCGCCGAGATCTGGGTGCACGAGTCCGACGCGCCGATCCTGACCGAGCCCCGACGGCTGAACAAGGTCTGGACCCCGGAGCGTTCGCTGCTCGGCTACGCGGTCCGCCGCCCGAACAGCCTGCGCGCGCCGCTGCACCTGGCCCGGGGCGGCGCCCTGCGCATCCCGCCGGTCCGCAGCCTGCGCACCTTCACCCACGACCGGCAACTCGACCTGCCCGGCGCGCCGCTCGCGATCCACACGCCCGGCCACACGCACGGCAGCACCAGCTACCTCTTCCCGGACGCCTCCGTCGCCTTCACCGGCGACGCCCTGGTCACCCACGACGCGGTGGCCGGCCGGGTCGGACCGTGCGTCATCTGCCGGGCCTTCACCCAGGACAGCACGACCGCGCTGGCCTCACTGGAGAAGATCGCCGAACACGACATCGCCACCGTGCTTCCGGGCCACGGCGAAGCCTGGACGGACGGCCTGGCACGGGCCGCGCGGCAGGCGGTGGCCGGCGGAATCCGTTAAGGGCCGCCAGGGAGATCCTGCCGGGCGCCCGACGCCGCACACCGATCCGACCATTCCGAACCGCCAGGAGGCCCTGCTGTTGTGAACGCCGTTCCTGCCGTGGGATCGCCCCGGCAGGAACGGCGTTCGTTTGAGCAAGCCCGCCGAACGGTGAGCGGCAGGCTGCTCGGAAGCGGCCTAACTCACGATCCAAACCTGGGCCGCCGCCGGGCGTGCGTCGCCGCAACTCCACTGGATGAGCTGGCTGCCGGCACCGCCGACCGTGTCGAGGCACAGATTGGTGCCCACGTGCCTGAACTTCGCGCCGATCTTCTGGTCGACGATCACGGCGGTCTCGACCCACTGTTCCGACGCCAGCCCGTCACAGAGGTACTCGTCGACGGCCTCGCCCGGAACGCTGGTGCCGTTGTTGACCTCGGCGCAGTACCCGCTCGCCTGATTCACCAGGTAGTAGGTGTCCGCCGAACCGGCCGACACGAACGCCCAGTTCTGCGTGCTGGAGCCGTTGCAGTTGGCCAGCTGAAGTCTGACGTTGAGCACCCCGCCGGGCGCGTCCACGCATTGGCTGTAGGCCATGTTCTTGATCGTGTGATAGCTACTCGCGGCAGCGGCGGCTGTGACACGGGCGGACACTCCCGCCGTAGAGTCCGGCGTCGGCACGGCGGCACTCGCTCCCGTCGCCAACGTGACCATGCCCGCGCAGCTCAGAAACGTCGCCGCCAGGACGGTGATCCTGTTCTGGATCTTCATCGTCGCAACTCCTATGATTTGTCGGAAACCCGATTTCGTCTCGCTCGTGGACAGTGTGTTCCGGCGGTTGGAAAAGGCTCACTGCCTGCGGGTGGGATCGACCATGCGAGTTCCCTTCGGGGCCAGCTGGCCACGTAACAAGGTTTGCGGTTCGGCTGGTTGTTGTGCAGCCCATTTTTCGCCGATTATGCAAGCCTTCTCCCCCTGCGCCAGGAGCACCACCGTTTGACTTGTCGAACGGAAACCCGATTTCGTCTCGCTCGTGGACAGTGTTCCGGCGAAAGCGCGCAGTCGCCCTCTGTTCCGCTCAGCGGACCAGCCATCGCTTCCTGGCTTGTTCCTCTACGTCCGAACCAACGCGAGAGGTTGGAAAAGGCTCACTGATCCAATCGGTCACCAAGGAGGTCGTGCTCACAGGAAGCGGGAAAGGCAGTTGCATCGGCGCCATACTGGCACCGAGAGCGCCGCCCGCGCCCGCTACGGCAAAGTCCGCCTCCTGTGGCCACCACCCCCAGAACCCCCTGACCGCCGCCGCCCGCCCCACCCACACGAGCGGCCGGCACCAGCCGGACGCGAGAACAAGAGCACAGCGCAGCGCCCGACCACACCGACCAACGCCCCCCACCACCACAACCACCACCACCAGGCAGGGGCCCCGGGAAGGTAAGTCCGGGTGGTGAGTTCGGCCCGTTACCCCCGATGAGCAGCGCAAACAGGCGGCAAGCGGAGACGGAGGCCGGTGGCCGAACCGCACCGCGGACCGAACCCCCAGCCGGATCCCGTGCCGAACGACGAGCCGAACCCCCGGCCGAACAAGGCGCACGGCGCGTCGGCGACGGCAGGGCCGAGTGAGGCAGGGCCTTGCCCATGTTGGCGCAGCGGATAGGGCCCGGGGTCGCGGGGGGTGTGCGATCCGGGCAGAAGGAACGAGGCGATCCGCCGCGCGTCCTGGTGGAAACGCGCGTCTGACTCAACGAGCGGACTTGGCCGAAGGCACGCGCGCGACGGCCCGGCCCCGGACGAAGCAGGAGTGCAGGCCCGCACGTGAGCTGACGGCCCTGTGGTCACGGGTGCTTGTCGTACCGCTCGTCAGTGCCGGTCGTTGTACCGAGCATGGCGATCGCAGAACGGAACTGGTGGACGCGGGCGCGGGTGCGTTTCCTGGAGGAAGTCGACGTCCAGACGGTGCACCCACGGCGCCGGCGGGTCTTCCGGCGGGGGGAGGAGGAGGTGATGGTCCAGTGGGGCCTCGCCGGACGCCGGGTGGACCGGGGCATCTGGTGGACAAGCATCGACGTCAACGGCGCGTACATCGTGATGGCCCCCTCGGTCGAGGTCCTCGAAGTACTGGAGGAACAGCCGCCCACCAGCTGGTGAACCGGTGGTGGTGAACCGGCGGGCGCGCATCCCGAGGTCCCGGGATGCGCGCCCGCGTGCCACTACGGAAAGGGGGGAGCCGTAGGTGCTCGGCCACTGTAGCGGACCGCAGCCATGACAAAACAGAGCGTCAGGAAGACGGAGGGCGCCCAGCACGGGGCGTCCCACCGAGCGGTGGCGTCCGGTAGACCGGGCCGGGCCGGGCCGGCGATGCCCGGGTTCCACGACGCACCACCCCGCCGAACACCGGGCCGTCCCCGGCGGCCCAGCCGGGGACCGCGAAGGCCGCCAGGCCGCCGGGCAGGGCCCGGCAGCCAGCGCCGCAGGCCACCCCGACCCGACAGCGCACCACCAACACCCCCACCACCAGGAGGACAGGGGCGCGCAGAAAGGGTTGTCAGAATTTCCGGCCACCTTGGTGGGCCCTGTGAGCTGCGCAGATGCCACCCCGCGCCCGGGGCGGGGGTGCTGGCATCAGGAGCTACATCAGGAGTCACATCGGGAGCTACATCAGGAGCTGCATCGGGAGGCCCGGAAGGGCCGTTCCCGGGCCGTGTGGGGGCCGGCCGGACGGCGCGTCAGGGGCGCGGTGATCGCCGTCAGGGGCCGCCTGTGGGGCATCGATCGGGCCAGGGGGGCGGTGTCGGATCCGGTCGGCGTCGACAGTCCAACCGGACCGTGATGACGCTGTTTGAACCTCCCCAGGTGGTGCTGGTGGGTGACCCAAACCTGCTGGGCTTGGTTCACCACCCTTCGGGTGGTGACGCGGTGTCCAAGGCTCAGGCGGTCCCCAGGCCGCGATCCTTCGCGTGGGCGGGTGAGCCGGGGGTCGGCGAGGTCATGTCCTGGAGGCCGAGGACGGTCAGGAGCCGGAGCTTGTCGGCGGCTTCGCTGTCGGGGGCGGCGGTGAAGACGATGATGCGCAGGTCCGCGCCATGGAGGGTGAGCACGTCGCAGTCGAGTTCGATCGCGCCGACCTGGGGGTGGTCGATGGTTTTACGCCCGCTGGCGTGGTGGGCGACGGCGGAACCGTCCCACAGTCGGGCGAAGTCGGTGTTCGACCGGCGCAGGTCGCGGATCATGGCGGCCAGTTGGCGGTCGGCCGGGTAACGGGAGGCGACGTCGCGCAGGTCGGCGACCAGGGAGGCCCGGTGCTCCTCCGGGTCGGGGTGCCGGATCCTGCCGGGGTCGTTGTGGAAGATGCGCCAGACCAGGTTCGTCTCGCGGCCGGCGCGGCGTCGCGTCTCGCCGTGCAGGGCCGCCCACAGGTCGTTGTGCTCCAGCAGGGTCCAGGCCGCGTCGAAGACCGCGATCGGCACGTCGGCCAGGCGGCTGAGCAGCCGCTGCACGTCGGGGCCGATCAGCTGGGGGACGGTCCCGTCGAGCTCGGCGGCGTGGCCGGCGAGCCGGCACGCCAGCGTGAACTCGGCGTCGGTCAGGCGCAGGGCGCGCGACAACGCCCGCAGGACGTCGGCACTGGGGTGCGCGCGGCCCTGTTCGAGGCGTTTGACGTAGTCGGGCGATACACCGGCCAGCCACCCCACCTCCTCGCGCCGCAACCCCGGGGTGCGGCGGGCGCCGCGGGCGAAGGGAGAACCGACGTCTTCCGGGCGGACCCTGGCACGCCAGGAACGCAACATCGCCGCCAGATCCGGTCCCTCGCTCACAGCTGCATTCTCGATGGTCACGGCCCTGATTGTCGACGTGCCGCCGGGCTCCTCGGGTGGCCCAACCTGGGCCACGCTGCCCGGACTCCCGCGGGCCAGACTCGATCCGGGACCGCGACGGCGACCTGCCCTGGTAACCGGGCCGCTACCCGCTCATCCATCGCTCCACCACCCATCGGTCCCGAAAGGATCCGTCATGTCCTCCTTCCTCGTCATCGGAGCCACCGGAAACGTCGGCAGCGCCCTGATCCCCCAGCTCCACGAGCAGGGCCACCACGTGCGGGCCCTGGTCCGCAGCGCCTCGCGCGCCGAACTGATCCTGGCCGGCATCGACATCGCCATCGGCGACCTGGACGACGCCGAGAGCCTGACCGAGGCTGCCAGCGGCGTCGACGGCGTCTTCTTCATGCAGCTCGCCCCGCTGCCCGCACAGGCCGAGAACATGATCAAGGCCGCCCGCACCGCCGGAGTGCGCAAGATCGTGGTGCTGTCCTCCATCGGTACCGTCCTGGAACCGCTGCCCGTGATCGGAGCCAGGATCGCCGCCCGCGACCAGGTCTTCCGCGACTCCGGGCTCGACGTCACCTACCTGCGCGCCAACGCCCTGATGTCGAACTCGCTGTGGTGGCTGCCCACGATCCGCGACGAGGGCCGCGTCTACGACGCGAGCGACCCCGGCAAGACCGTGCCCGTCGACACCTTCGACATCGCCCGCGTCGCCGCCGTCGCACTCACCCAGGACGGCCACGCCGGCCGCGCCTACATCCTGAACGGCCCGCAGGCGCTCACCGCCCGCGAGCAGGTGGAGATCCTCGCCGACGTCCTGGGGCGGCCGATCGAGTTCGTGCCGGTCACCCCCGAACAGTTCGCCCAGCACAGCATCGAGCAGGGCATCCCGCGCGAGATGGCCGCAGCTGTGCAGAACCTCAACGAGCTCTTCCGCGCCGGACGCGCCGGAGTCATCAGCGACGACATCACCAACCTCACCGGCGTCGCCCCGCGGACCTTCCGCCAGTGGTGCGAGGAACACGCAGGCGAATTCCACTAAGACGCCGCGACGGACGGCCCCGGGGCCATGACCGGCCGCCGTCCGAGTTTCGGCGACGCGCCAAGCATCGACGCCATAGGCAGGGAGATCAGGCGCACCCGAGCACCCGGAATGTTCCCCAGCGCACAGATCACCAGGGCCCGGCGAACTTCGGTCGCCGGGCCCTCAACACGCCGCTGCCCCCTGCCAAGACCCCTCACTTCGTTGCCCAGTGGACGATCTGAGGCGGCCAGCATCCCTGGTGAATTTCGACCATCCTCATCAACCGGGGGAGGGCCTGGCGGAGGATCGCCGCCGGTCCGGACAGACGGAGCCCGGGGGCGTCCGGCGTTCGCCGGGCGCTCACCAACCATCACGGCCCCGCAGGGTCAGACCCCTGCCGACCGGACCGTCACCCACCACCGCCCCACCACCTACCAGCAAGCCGGGGAAAGGAACGGACAGAAGGGGTTGTCGCATTTTCCCCCCGTCCAAAAGCGGCCGCTGAGCTGCGGAAACGCGCGAACGCGGCCAGAAGCGGCGGGATACGTACGGTGGTGCCGTCGGTGCCGCCTACGGTGGCACCTGCGGTGGTGCCTACGTGGAACCAGCGCGGAACCGGGGGGAGCGCCGTGGGTCGGCCGGTCGACGCGGACGGCTTCGCCGGACGCACCGAAGAACCACCGGCCCGCCGCAGGCGCGAGGCCCGAACCGAACCGACCGACCCACCTCCACCACCAGGACAAAGGACAGAAGAAGGGGTTGTCGGCATTTCCGGCCCACCCAAAACAGCCCCCGACATGCGGTGATGCCGTGCCGGGCAGGATCACCATGCACCCACAAGACCACTCACAAAACGCGGGCGCCGCGGGTGTCGAGTTCACCGACCGGGAGCGGGTGCGCGCGTGGTACGACTCCCCCGCGTACCGGGAGATCCTCCCGCTGCGCACCCGCCACATGGTCGCCGACGCGATCTTCGCCGACGGGGTGCCCGCGGGTTAACGGGGCGCGGACTCGCTGGCGCACTGAGCGCCGGCGGGGCGCTCGCGGGTGACGAGGTCGGTGCGTCCGGCGGTGGCGTCCAGCCACACGACGCGGGTGCCGCGATCGGCGACGGGCGAGTCCTGGGAGCCTCGGTCGCAGGAGACGCGCTCGGGGGCGCCGCCGGTGAGCGGGAGCTGCCACAGCTTGGCGGTCTGGGCGTTGGTCCAGTCGTCGTGGACCCGCCCGATGCGCGAGACGTAGGTGACCGCGCGCTCGGAGACGGTGAGCTGGTACGGCTCGGGGGCGGTGGAGTCGGCTGGCAGGAGGTCGGTGATGCCTGAACCGTCCAGGGCGCCGGAGCGGATCGTGGCGCGCCCGGTGGGCGGGGTCTGGACCCACAGCATGCGGCCGCCGGCCAGGTGGACGGCGTCGGCCAGGTTCTTCGGGTCGGCGGGCACGTACTGGGCGGTGACCTTGCCCTCGGCGAGCGAGTACGCGGTCGGCGCGTTGACGTAGTCCTGGCCGGACATCCAGTTCTCGGTCCAGGCGAGGACGCCGCCGTTCAGGTCGAGGCCGCCCACGCCGTGACCGGCGGGCAGCGGGATCACCGTCTCCGGGGAGCCGTCACCGTGGACGACGTGGATGCGGGTGGTGTCGGTGGTGAAGTCCCGGAGCGTGTAGACGATGTCGCCGCCGGCCGTGCGGATGTTCTGCGGCTCCTGCCGGGCGTCGTGGTAGATGCTGCGCACCGGGCCGGCGCCGGTCAGCGGCGCGCTCAGCAGCTCGTAGCCGAAGACGCCCTGGGCGTCTTTGCCGACGGCCTTCCACACCGCGTTCGTGCCGTCGGTGGCCGCCCAGCTGTGGTAGCGGCCGTCGTCGGGGCTCAGTCGCACCGGGGTGGCGCTGCCGGTGACGGTGCCGGTGTACAGGGCGGTGCTCTTGCGGGTGGCGTCGGCGTTGGCGAGCATCACCCAGTGACCGTCGGCGACCACCGGGGCGGCCATGTTGTTGGTGATGCCACTGAGCAGGACGTGGCTGTCCAGGCCGAGCTTGCGCTGCCAGCCGGCCTTGATGCCGTGGGCGTCGAACGCGGCGGCGACGGTGCGCAGCTGGGCGTGGGTCAGGCCACTGGCGCGGCCAGCGGCCAGGACGGCGTTGCGGCCGGCGACGAAGTCGTCGAGCGGGGTCATGTACTCGGTGAGCGCGCGGTAGATCACGCGGTCGGCGACCAGCGGGTCCAGGGTGCGCCGGATGTCCCACAGGGCTCCGCCGAAGATGGTGGAGTTGAGGTGCACGCCGCCGCTGTCGGTGCTCAGGGAGGCGCCGACGTAGTCGTCGACGGTGGTGTGGTGGTCGTCCAGGTGGCGGGTGGCGCAGGCCCGCGGGGTGCCGGTGCGGCACAGGCCCTCGCCCAGCAGCGCGGCCCTGGGGTCGTCCATCGCGATGCCGCGGGTGGTGACCTCGATGGCGTTGCCGAAGTAGTCGGCGAGCGCCTCGTCCATGGCGCCGGACTGGCCGAGGTAGGCGAAGTTGGCACTGTTGGTGATGACGCCGTGGGTCATCTCGTGGGCGGAGACGTCGAGGGCGGCGGCGAACGGGAAGTACTTGTCGTCGCCGCCGCCGTAGATCATCTTGCTGCCGTCCCAGTAGGCGTTGGGGAAGGCGCGCCCGCCGGCGGTGACTCCGGTGACGGAGACGATCGGGCTGTTCTTGCCGTCCAGGCTCAGACGGCCCAGGCGGTCGCGGTAGAAGTCGTAGACGATACCGGCGTTGACGTGCGCGTCGGTGGCGCCGTCGGTGCCGGTGGCGGCGGGGAAGTCGGGGGTCGGGGAGCTCGCGGGGTGGGCGTCGGCGGGGATGCGGTCGAAGTCGCCGACGTCGCGGCCGGCCGCGTCGTAGGTGGTGATCGCGGCGGGACGGGTGAGGTCGGTGAGCTGGTAACTGCCGTCCGCCTGGCGGGCGATGTTGACGCTCACGCTCTTGCCGTGGACGTCGGGGGCGGTGCCGGTGGCGGGGGTGACGGTGGCCGGGGCCGGGTCGGGGGCGGCCGCGGAGGGTGCGACGGCCTCGGGGCGGGCGGCGGCCGCGGAGGGGGTGCGGGCATCGTGGGCGAGGACGACGACGCCGGCGGTGGCATCCACGTAGACGTCACGGGTCAGGGGGGTGCCGTCGGCGCCGGCCCCGCGCACGGTGTAGTGGCGGGTCAGCTTCCCGGCGCCGTCGGGCAGGATCACCAGGCCGGCGTCATCGGCGGTGGCCTTGGCGCGGGCGGCGTCCGGCAGCGCGCCGAGCGCGGCGGTGCGCAGCAGCTCGTCCGCGACGGTGGGCTCGGTGGGGGCGGCGAGGCTGGTGAAGAACTTGCCGCCGACCGCCTCGACGTGCTGGGCCGCGCCGTCACCGGCGAGGTGGACGAGGTACTGGGCGCCGAGCACGGGGACGCCGCCCTCGTTCTGCTGGAATCTGACGGTGCGCCGTCCGTCGGGGCCGCTCTCGGTGCCGGCTTCGGCGAGCTGGGCGGGGTCGACCCGGTAACGGTCGCGGTGGGCGGCCAGGTGGGCGCGGGCGGCAGCGGCCGGGTCGCCGGGGGCGGGATCGCTCAGGCCGGTGACCAGCTGCGGGGCGGCGGTGTCCTGCCCGGTGACCACGCCGGGGACGGGGTCGCCGGCGGCCTGCGCGGGCGCGGTGTCGGCGGCGGCGGTCGGGACGGCCAGGGCGGCCAGGCTCAGGGCGGCGGCTATGCCGGCGCCGAGGGCCTTGGGCGTGCGGGCGTGACGGTGCACTGCGCTCCTCTCACGGAACGGGAACACGGGAATCGGCGGTGGCGCCCTGCCCGTCGCCGGTCGGCTGACGGTGTGCCAGGGCCACGTCACGAACATAAGCTATCGCTCGGCATATGTCGAACAACTACCTATTGGGACTCCGGGAGCCCCGGCCCTCAGGCGGCTCTCTGACCGTGGAGGAGGAACGGGAGGGCACGGCCGGCGAGGGCGTCGGCGACGCGGGCGGCCTGGGCGGGGGCCATGGCCCGACCCAGCTCACGGACGGGGACGAAGCGGGCGCCGGCGGGGCGGCCGTCGGCGATGCCACCGTCGAAGACGAGGTTGATGCGCTCCAGGTAGCGGTCGGGGGGGTGTAGTCGACGGCGAGGACATGGGTGAGGCGGCGGGAGAGGCCGGTCTGGGCGAGCAGGTGGTGGGCGGCGGCCTCGTGCGGGAGTTCACCGGAACGGGCGGCGCCGCCGGGGAGGATCAGGCCGTCCAGGTAGAGCACGGCGTTGGCCGTGCGGGCGGCCTCCAGCTGTTCTTCGGCCTCCCGTTCCAGGCGCTCCTCGCGGTCCTGGTGGCAGGGCCAGCAGCGGCCGCCGGGGCGGCGGGTCCACTCGACCTGTCCCTGGCGGCCGTATTCCCAGGTGCTCTCCTGCTCGGGAACGTCGCCGCAGTCGATGCAGACCAGGGAGTCCATCAGCTCCTGGTGGGCCTTGTGCTCCTCGTCCTCGCGGGCGGCCTGGCGCAGGTCGTAGGCGGCTCGGTTGTTCGGGTTCTCCAGCGCCTCGATGAGGGAGTGCCGGCCCGAGCGGCCGAAGCGCCACCACACCGGCCCGAGCGGCCCGTGCTCGGCCAGCAGCTCCAGGGTAGTCGCGACGATGGGCACGGCGTCGTCGTACTCGCGCCACCCGTCGTCGTTGTAGTCGCGGACCTCCCTGCACCAGCGGCCGCGCCAGCAGTCGGCGGACAGGTCCGCGACTGCCTGCTGCCGGTTGGCCAGCGCGACGGGTCCGGCGTCGGTGACGACCAGGGCGACCGGCGGGTACCCGGCCCGGGTGTGGCCGGGCCAGGTACGGCGCCACCAGTGCACCGTCCGGTCGGCCGGCTCCCGGTCAGCGAGGGCCGGGTCGTTGTCGCGGACCCTGGTGCGGAACAGCTCGCGGTACCGGGGGAACTTCGCGGCGACGTCGGCCGGGGCCATGGTCGAGCGGTTGACCTCGACCATCAGCACCGGCACCCCGATCTCCGGGGCCTGCCACACCCCGTCCGGGCGTACCTTGCGCCGGCCGCCCGGCAGCAGGAACTCGACCTCGGTCGCCCAGGACCGCACCGTGCCCACCCCGCCCGCCGCCCCGGGTGGGCAGCGACCAGCTGAAGGAGGCAGTTGTCGTTCCAGGTGCTGTTCCGCCGGGCAGCGAGCGGGACCAGCAGATCCGCAGGCGCGGCAGCGTTCCGGGCGATCGCGTGCCAGACGAACGGGTACTCCGCCCTGGCCAGTCGGCGCAGGACGTCAGGGTCCGAGGTCCGCTCGGCCAGCCGCCTGTAGTCCCCGCCGTCGTGGAGGTGCCGCGGTGCCTCGGTGTCTTCCGCCTGCTCGCCCATGTCGGCAGCAGAGGCTAGCAGTGTTCAGCCCCGGGCGGTCGGGTGCTCGGGGCACTGTCCGGCAAGGCGGGCAGCGGCCCCAGCGGGCAGCAGTGCCCGGGCCCCAGGTCGGATGCGAACGGGACGGTGACGAGCGCCGAGACGGGCGGCGAGGCGGCCGCGGGGAACCGCCCATGCCACGCGCGAGGCATCCCCGACGACGTCCACCAAGACGGCGCCAAGACAGCCCGGACCACAAGCTCGCCGGGCGCAGCGGGGCGCAGCACGACGACGGCCGGGACCGCGCCGAGAACGGCGACCAGGACGGCGGCCACGCACCGGACGCCCCCTGATGACTCGCGCGAGCCATCCCCACCACGCCGACAGACGGCAGCGCCACCGAACAGCACGCCCACCGAGCAGGACGACGACCAGGCCGCCAGGCACCGCTTGATGACTCACGCGAGGCACCCTGGCCCGTCTCAACGAAGTTTTTCCGGCCCTCAGCGAAGTGACAGTCAGTCGTGCGGACCCGCTTGCGTCTCCTGCAAGAAGGACGAGTCGCCCTCGTTCACAATGGGGGCGAGGAGCCGGCGAAGGTCGGAGATGTCGCGGTAGAGCACAGCGGTCATGCCAGCCCGGCGGGCAGCGTCGACGTTGGTCTGGCTGTCGTCGACGAAGGCGCAGCGGTGAGCGGGGACGCCCGCTCGTTCGGCGGCGATCCTGTAGATCTCGGCGTCGGGCTTGGCGCTGTGGACCCGGGAGCTGTTGACCACGTGGTCGGCAAGATCGGTGAGGCCGAGCTGGGCCAGGTCGTCGTCGAGCCAGACGGTGGCGTTGGTGACCAGCACGACCGGGATGCTGCGGCGGGCCTGGTGAAGCAGCTCGACCACGTGCTGGTCCACCCGGGCGGGGGCATGGGCGAAGGCGGTGGCGAGATCGGCTGCCCGCTGGGCGGGGATCTGAGCGGTCAGGGCCTCACTGATGGACGCGGCCCACTGAGCCCGGGTGATCTGGCCCAGCACGAGCGGCAGGTCCCGCCCGGGGGCGAATGCGATCTCCATGGTGGTACCGGGAGCGATCCCGACGGCTTCCTCCTGGCGGGCCACCTCGTCCAGGTCGTAAAAGCGGATGACGTTGTCCAGGTCGCACAGAAGGGCATCGAACACAAGGTCGCTCATAGCCGGTGATCATGCCAGAGCGTCCTACGACACCCCGCAGCAGGCCGCGCAGCACGACGCCCCGGACAGCGGCGGCAGGACCCGGACAGCCGCGAGCCGGACGCCGAGCAGGACGCGGGACGGCTGGCTCCTGGCCGACGACCACGACCAGGAACAACGACCCAAGCGACTCGCAAAGCCGCCAAGACGAGCGGCGGCCCGGACATCAGCATGATGACTCGCGCAAGCCATCCCCCGGGCGACGCCGACGCAGCCGCGAGCAGCAGGCGGCGAAGGGCCGACGGGCGGGACCGAGGACGTCGACCAGCGCGGCCCGGGCCACCGGGATGGACGGTCCTGGCAGACCGGCTGGCAGACCGACAGCCAGGCGACCGGGAGTCCTCACCCTGCGTTCCAGATTTCTGGAACGAACCGCCCCACACGGCCAGGCCAGACGCCGAGGTCCGCGCAGCGGGCCGCCGAGGCGGGCGAGGCCCGCGACCAGGACGGCGGCCGAGGCCTCGCCCAGACGCCGCCCAGGCCCCGCTGGGACGGCGCCGAGGCGGACGTCCACAGGCGGCCAGGACGGCGGGGCGGACGGCGGCACGAAGGCGGCGGGCAGGACGGCGGCACCGAGCAAGACGCCGACCAGCCGCCCCCGAACAAGCCGCCGACACCCGGCCTGACAAGATCACCACCCGGTGCGCGTCACACCCCATTGCCCGTGACGCGCACCACCCCGGGACACCGAAAACACAGGCCGAAAACCCCGGAAACCCCGGCAGAAACACGGTCAAAACCCGGCAAAAAAAACACGGCTGAAGCCCGTTCCGAAAACCCGCGCAAACACCCCGTCAAAACCGTACCCCCCGACACCCCCCGCGCAGTCGCATGACATGGTCACGACGAACACACAGAGCAACCAAAACCAGGTGCTGCCCGACACGGGCAGAAAGGGTGGGCCGACACCGGGACCGACCCACACCGGTCCAACCAAAACCACCAAAACTCCCAAAACAGCCAAGGCGACCCACCACAGGTCACACCCACGAAACCCCAAACAGCCCAGACTGCGGATCGACGGGGCCGGCCGTGCACAGCCGGGACCCCTGGAGCGTCGTCCTCGTTGATGCAGTGGTCGACTTCCGCGGCTAACTCCGGGGTAGGTATCCGGCGTTCACCAGAGCAAGCTTGGGGGTTGGAGATCATGTCGGACCTGGAGAGGGCTGCAGCGGAGTACGTGCGCCGACAGCGGGAGCACACGGCGAAGGAAGCCGAAGCCGCCCAGGCCGCAGCACGGCAGAGAGAACGCGGCCTCCGCCAGGGCAGGGAGTTCTTCGCTTTCGCTCGTCGCCACGGCGCCCCCGTACTCCGCCATTACGTCGAGTTCGAGCTCGGCGATCAACCGACGTACCACAGGTACAAGCGGACCGACCAGGTGGCCGTGGTAGCGGCACAATGGATCGAGGGGAACGGCGACTTCAACTGGAACTACGGCTGGGCCGTCATGGAGAACGGCGCCGTCCATCACGGCGTGTTGCGACATGGCTTCACCCACGAGGAATCACGTGACGTCGTCGACCGCCAGTACTTCATCACGCGCGCCCACCGGATGACCAGAATGGACGCTCCGCCAGCACTCGGCGTCAGTCCATACGACGAGTTCTGCGACCAGCATTTCCCGGCCGTAGGCGCGGCTCTGCTCGAGCCCGTACAACTCGCCCCCGGGATGAAGACCGGCATCCAGCGGAACGGCTGGATCGGCTACCGCCTCCTCCACTGAACGCCCCCGCCCACCTCCACCACAACCACCGCCAGGCAGGGGCCCAGGAAGACATCCGATGGGGTTATCGGGTCAAGCTGCGATGGCCAGTTCGAGCTTGGGCGGCGCCGGGAAGGCTGTGCGCTCGTTGTAGGGAGTGCCGGTGGCCAGGCAGTGGTGGAGGCAGCCGAGGAGCCGGTTGTAGAGGTTGCGCTGGGCGGGGTCGCCGGTACTGCCCACGCCCGAGTCCCTGCCGACAGGCCGCCTACCGGACCCGCAGAAGCGCCAAGGCCGCGATCCACGCGCGCGTGGCCCTGCTCCAGATCAGCCAGGAACTCCAGACACACGCACTCGCCCTGGACGAACTGATCGCCGAAGCGCTGCACGCCCAGCAAGGCCTGCCCGGCGCCCACCGCACCGCGGCGGCCGACTTCCAGCAGCTGACCCGCGAGCTGGTCCGGTGCGCGGTGATCGCCGACCGCGAGGCCGGCGCCACCTGGGCCACGATCGGCAAGGCGCTCGGACTCAGCGCGGACACCGCCCGCGCCCGCTACGGCAAAGTCCGCCTCCTATGGCCACCACCCCCGAAGCCCACCTGACCGCCACCGCCACCGCCGCCCGCCCCACCCACACCCACACGAGCGGCCGGCACCAGCCGGACGCGAGAACAAGAGCACAGCGCAGCGCCCGACCACACCGACCAACGCCCCAACCCACCCACCACAAACCCCAGGCAGGGGCCCCGGAAGGTAACTCCGGGTGGTGAGTGGGATGGGACAGCCACTTGACCAGGGGAAACGCGGCCAACCCGGCAAGGCGACCGAACGCTGAACGCGCACCCGTACAGACCCGGAACGCACCCAAAACGCGGGTTCCGGCCGCACCGGCTCAGACCAGGGGGTCGGTGCGCAGCAGGCTGTAGAGCACCATGTCCCGCCATTCGCCGTCGCGGAAGGTGTGCGCGCGCTGTACGCCTTCGCGGGTGAATCCGACCTTTTCCAGGACCCGCTACTCGGCCAGGTTGGTGGATTCGGTCTCCGCCTCCAGCCGCATCACTGGCGAGTGCGCGAACAGGTAGTCAGCGAAAAGCCTGTGGGCGCGCGTGCCGATTCCCCGGCCACGTGCTTCGGGCAGCAGCTGCGCGCCGATGCTCCAGTGCGGGGCGGCCGGTGACGCCCCCTCCCGCATGGCGGCGGCATAGCCGCAGAACTCGCCGTCGGTGGTGATCGCGAGCGTCCATTGCTCGTCTGTGAGCAGGCCGGTCTCAGCCCAGACGCGGTGGATGCGATCCGGCTGCCGCCAGCCGGTCCAGAGGTGTTCGCCCATGACGGCGGGGTCGTTCAGCAGGGCGAGGAAGTACGGGAAGTCGGATTCGACTATCGGGCGCAGGCAGATGTGTTCCTGGTTCATGTCTACGGCAAGGCGCGCTGGCATGACGGTTCCTTAATTTTGCGAGGAATTACGGCACATTCCATCGGGTCGAGAATTTACTGCGTCAGGAGTTCGTTATCGTCGCCGTTCAGGCCGCGTGCGATGACCGCCGCGATGACGGCGGTCACCCGTGTGCCGGTCGGCAGTAGGGTGGCCACGTGGCCCCGGGCCGACAGGCCGTCGAAACGGGCCGCCTGCTCGGGGTGCGGCCCTCATAGCGGGGCGGGCTGCGCGTCGTTGATCCGGTGCGGTCCCGGAATCTCCAACAGGTACGTCAGCTCGGCCGGCACGGTGGCGAGCCGCTCAGCCTCGGGGTGGTCCATGGCAACCGCGGACTCGTGGTGGCTGATGGTGAGCGGACCGGGCATTGGACGACCTCTTGCGCCGCCGCACCCTCCGCCGTACGACCGGGTCGGCCGCCCCGCCCGCCGCGCAGGCGTGCGTGTGCGGGTGGGGCAGCCGGTCCCGCTCCGGGGCCGGCCGGGCGCGGCACGCGGTGAGCCGCACCGGAGGCCGGGGGTGCGCCCCGGAGCCGTCCGAGGGACCTGGTCAGTTCTCCGGGCCGTCCTCCCAGCGGCGGTTCCGTACGGCTGGTAGGCCCAACACGACGGCTCCGGAAACCAGTTGCCATACCGAGCCGACGAGTAGCACGGCGCCCGTCCCGAACCGGCC
Source organism: Kitasatospora aureofaciens (assembly GCF_001188955.3). Taxonomy (GTDB): domain Bacteria; phylum Actinomycetota; class Actinomycetes; order Streptomycetales; family Streptomycetaceae; genus Kitasatospora; species Kitasatospora aureofaciens. Next base: position 22,131 of record NZ_JPRF03000043.1, read on the forward strand.
CGCCAACGGCCCGGCCGCCGCCAGGCCGAGCGGACCGAGGGCGAAGGAGCCGAGCACGCCGAAGGAGGTCAGTCGACCGAGCAACTCCACCGGCACCCACCTCTGCGTCGTCGTGCTGTAGAGCGTTCCGCAGACCGCCGAACCGATCCCGGCCACCAGGGCCCCGGCCCCCACCCAGGCCAGTGAGGCCCCCGCCGCGAGCGCCCCGGAGGGCAGCGCCCAGCCCAGTGCCGCCACGGGTGCCACCGCGAGCGGGCGGGCGGGCACGCGGCCGAGCATCAACAGCCCGCCCGACACGGCGCCGGCACCGTACAAGCCCATCACGAGGCCCCAGGCGCGGGCACCGCCGAGGTCCCGCTGGGCGGTGAGCGGTCCCAACACCAGGAACGGGGCCCAGACCAGCAGGTTGAACAGACCCGTCTGCGCGGTGGTGATCCACAGCCACGGGCGGGAGGCGAACTCCGACCAACCGGCGCGCAGTTCCCGGAGCACCGACTCGCCACCGTCAGCCGCCGCCCGCTCGGGCAGCCGCAGCCGGGCCAGCGCGAAGGCGCCGACGCCGTACGTCACCGCGTCGAACACCAGCACCGCGGCCGGGCCACGCGCCGCGGTCACCAGACCGGCCGCGGCGGGACCGACCACCGCCGACAACGAACGGGACAGTCCGAGCAAGGTGTTGGCGTCCGCCACCAACTCCTTGCGGCGCATACCGATCCCCCAGACGGCGACCAGGGCGACCATCGCCCACACCGGCGCGCGCCCGACCGCCAGCAATCCGGCGAACAGGGCCTGGACCAGGCCGCGCAGCAGGTCCGAGCCCAGCATCAACCGCCGACTGCCGAACCGGTCCGCGCTCACCCCGCCGGCCAGCAGCACCAGCACCACGGGGAGGATCCGGGCTGCCATCACCCATCCGAGGTCGGTGCCGCCGCCACCCCCGTCGAGCACCGCGAAGGCCACCGCCACCGGCGCCATCGACGAGCCGACGAGCGAGGTCGTGTAGCCGACGAAGAACCGCGTGAAATCGCGCTCTCCCAGCACCTCGAGCCGGCCACCAGGGCGCCTCCGGCGGGCCGGGATCCGTTCTGTTTCCACTGCCATGGGCAGCAAGTCTGCGGTTTCGGAGGAAGACAACTCAAGAGTTTGCGGAAAAAAACTTGAGCCTTATCGCATCAATTCACGCAGACGCCGTTCATCCCGCAGTAAACAGGCATCGACATGGCCTCCGATCTGCTATTTACTGCGAGATCGAGGTAACTTGCCGGCGACTCGTCGGCACATATTTACTGCGGAAGAAGGCGGATATGACAGAGCTTCCACCGGTCGAGTACGGCGTCGCCGTCGAGCGCTACCTGGCCGCCTCCGGGCTCGCCCGCAACTCCCGGCGGATCTACCGGATCGCACTGGCCACCTGGGCCTGGGCCCTCGCCGACCGTCCCGCCCCCACCGGCCCCGAACGGCGGCAAGCCCGGCCGCCCGTCCTGCCGCTCGCCCTGCTCGACCACCCGGACGCCGCCGACCGGCTCCGCGGCGCCGTCGCCCACCGCGCCGCCGAAACGGACCCGCGCACCCTCAACCGGGAGATCTCCACCCTGCGCGCGGCCGCGGCCTGGTGGCGGGCCCGCGGTTGGATCGACGGCGACCCGACCGCGGACCTGCGCCCCCGGCCACTACCGGAACCCCCCACGACCACCACCCCCTTGACCCCCGACGAACTGCGCGCCCTGTTCGCCCTACGCGCCCCGCTGCGCGAGCAGACGCTGTGGCACCTGCTGCACGAGTCCGGCTTCGCGATCGAAACCGTCCTGGCGCTGGACACCGACCACCTCGACCTCCCTCACCGCCGCACCCGCCCCGGGCACACCCCCGTCCACTGGCGGGCGGGCACCGCCCGGCTCCTCCCCCTCCTCGTCGCCGGCCGCACCGAAGGCCCGCTCTTCCTCACCGACCGCCGAGCCCCCGCCGACACCCCCGCGCCGGACCGCTGCCCCTACACCGGCCGCGCCCGCCTCTCCTACCGCCGCGCCGCCGAACTCTTCACCACCCACACCCGCACGCTCGGGCCGGGCTGGACGCTCCGACAGTTGCGGACCAGGCGGTAGGGGCAGAAACGAAGGGAAACGTCTACTTCGGGAAGTTCACCTTGGAGCGGATCGCCCTGGACCTTCTCGCCGAGCTCGACGCCCCGTGCGCGGCCAACGACGACACCCTCTGGAGCGTCTGCGCGAACGACAGCAACTACGGCTACCTGCTCGGCTGACCAAGCCGGCTCAGCCGGCGCGCCGAGCCGTCCTCGGACTGTCCACGGCGGATGGCATGATCCGGACCATGAACGGTGTCCACTCGAAGGATGAGCGCCCGGCCCGGTCCGACCAGCCCGGGTTCGAGCCGGTCGACGGCTGGCTCGAATCGACTGACACCGCCCGGTAGGCGCTCGTCCCGGAGCGGGCCCTGGCCGGGTGGGACGGCTGGGAGCAGGCGCTGCCCCGTACCTCGGAGTACGCGGATTCCGTGCCGCTGCCCGGGCACGGGGACGTACTGACGCTCGGCGGTGAACCACAGGCCGTCGCCTGGCTACCCGATCACCTCGTCTTCGCAGGTGGTGCTACGCGGACGAGGACACGGGCCTCGCGGGCGGTCGCCGAGGCGACCGCCCGCGACGAAGGTTGGGAGGATGCGGTAACCGTCGAGCTGAGCGGCGGGCGGTACCTGCTGACGGATGCCTCGTACGAGGGCGATTTCTGACGCCCGGACTTGGCACCCGGCGAATCCGGCGGAATGGGCCACACAGCCCCTACCACCTGGGCCTTCCGGACAGCCAGCCGTCCCATCCACCTGCGCGATGCCTTCGCCGCGCGTTCACGCCTCTATGGCGCTGCGGGCCGCGGGTGAGGACGGCGGCCGGACGATCGGCCACCACCAAGCTTGATGGCACGCGCGGAGCTGGCGGGCGAGATCGCCGGTGGGCAGGCTGAACGCAGAGCCCCCCGCCTCGACGAAGATGCCTCCAACATCACCCGACCACGAGCCAATCCCGCCCACGGGACCCGGCCGACTGCTCCACGGCGGTGCCCAGGGCCCGGTGGGCGGCATCCCGAGCGCGCGGGAACTGCTCGTCCCCGTTGTCGGGGACGGGCACTTCGGGATGGAAGGAACCGTCCGTCCCCGGCCGCCGTCCTTGATCGGACACCAGATGAAGGAGTGAACCGTGGACGTCCTGCCTGAGCTGCTCGCCGCCCTGCCCGCGCTCGACGCCGGCCTCGACCCGGCCGCACCGTGGCCACTGCGCCGGGTGGAACTGCGCGTACCCGAGGGCGTGACCGTACACATCGGTGACCCGCAGGGCAGCGACGGGTACGCCATCGAGGTCCCCCAGATAGTGGCGTACCTGGTCCTCGACGCCGACCCGGACGAGCCCGAGATCACGGCGGCCCTGCTGCGCCTGGACGACGCCTACCCGGTCGGGATGGACGAGGACGTCGAGTTCCTCGACACCTTCACCGGAGTCCTCCTGGTCCACGCGCTGGCGGACAACCGGTCCGCCGTCCGCTTCGCCCAGGACTTCGCCGAGGCAGGCGACCGCAGGCACGAGGTGAACCCGGGCGCGGAGGCCACCGGCAGGACGGGAAAGCCCTCCGAGAGCTGGCAGCTGGAGCCGGACGGGCCCGTCCTCGCCCTGCGCGTCAACCAGGAGGGGATGAACGTGTTCACCTGCCGCGACGCTCAGGGGCGCAACGTCGGCATGCTGCTGCACGCCTGACCGCGCCACCGTTGTCCGCCACGCGGCGCCAGGGCGCTCAGGCGCCCGGACCCGGAGGGTGTCAGCAAGTGACGCGCACGACGCAGATGTGCTCGTGGCGGCCGTCCGATGCGACCAGTTCGGCAACGAGCGCGTCGCGCAACCGTGGGGTGTCGGCGTGGGCGGGTCGAATCGGGCGTGGGGGCTGCGCTGGAGGGCGTTCCCGCGGCTGCTGTTGGTGGTCCTGGTCGGCGCGGCAGCGGCCGGGGTGCGTTCGGCGGTGGCGGATCTGCGGCCGGCCGCCGAGATGCTCACCGTCCCGGCGCGACAGTCCCCTATAGGGCCTGCGCCAGGACGAGTTCGCGGATGGTGCCGTCGTCGAGGAGGTCGCCGAGTTCGTCGGTGTCGGCGAAGCCGTTGCGGCGGTAGAGGGCGATGGCGGCGTCGTTGTGGGGCATGACGGCGAGCTTGAGGGTCCGGTAGCCCTCGTCGGCGGCCCATCGGGCGATCTCGGCAATGAGACGGTCGCCGACGCCCCGGCCGCGGGCGGCCGGGGCGACCCACATGGAGATCAGCTCGGCGGCGGACGGGTCCTCGTCAGCCGGGACGCCGGTGGCCATGGCGACGGGGGTGCCGTCGAGGACCGCGACCAGGTCCAGGGCGCCGGGGATCTCCAGTCGGGAGCGCCAGCGCTCCTCGTGGTCGCCGGGGCCCTGCCAGTCGGCGAGGGTGGAGCCGAAGGCGTAGGGGGCCTCGGCGAGAGCGGCGAGGCGGAGCTCGCGCCAGAGTGGCCAATCGTCGGAGCTCAGGCGGCGCAGTTCGAGTTCGTGCTGTTCGGACATGGTGCGGACCTTGCCCCAGGACGGACCGCACGGGCAAGCCGATTATCCCCAGCGAAGAGATCGTGGACGACGCGGTCCGGCTGATCGAGGAGAACGGGCCGGCCGTTCACCGCAAGGCCGCACTCCAGGTGCTGCACGCGGTCCCGGCCAGCGCCTTGTCACGGGGGGCACCGCCGCGGGATCACCGGGTACGCGCGGTTGTCAACCGCGACCGTGGTGGCGGCCAGGACGGACCACGCCCAGTACCACCCACGCCGGCCCACCCGCATACAGGGCTCTCAACCAAACTGCGGAAAGTCCCACCATCTCTCATGCCATCCGCTGATTCTCAACCAACCACACAAACACGCAGGCCGCACAGCCCAAACGGTCAGCCAACGACACCGGCGGAACCGACCCCCACCCCCGAACACGAGCCCAACCCCACCCCACACTTCTCAACCAACCTGCAAACCCCCAGTTCACCAACAAGATCAATCAGCGAATCACCGACACGCCACAACAACCAACAGGTCACACCCGACGGTGGTGGCGGATCTTCTCGTTCGGGCCCGGAGTCACTGGATCGGCACGTAGCGTGGCTGGGTATTGCTGCTGGCAGATCGGAGATCACACGTGTTCGACCAGGCCGCCGAACTCCCGCTCCACGTCGTCACCGGGGTGCTGCTCGACGCCGCGCTCCTGTCGCTGACCAGCCCAAGTACCACCGCGTTCCGCAAGAAGTGGGCTGAGGGAGAGGCCACTTACGAGAGCGCGCAGTACGCCGGCCTGCCCGACCCAACGCCGCAGACGGCGCAGGCGCTACGGTGGTTGCTGAGCGATGAGCGGCCCGCCACCCGTACCTACGGTCTGATCGCCCACCAGGCCCGTCACCGGTACGACATCCCGGTCCCCTTCACCGCCGGCTGGTTGATCTCCGCCATCAAGTGGGGCGGCGGCAGGGCGGAATCCTTCCCCGTCGAAGCCGACGTCGAGGCCTTCGTCCTGGCCGCCACCACCGAGGCTGCTCTCAAGCAGCTCTGACCCAGCACACGGCATGCCGAAGGCGCCGACCACTTGGTGGTGGTCGGCGCCTTCGGTGACCGGATTCAGCGGTGTCGTTCGGGTTCCGTGCGGGGTTGAGTAGGCAGGTCAGAGCTTGCGGTTGAGCAGCAGAACCAGGAGGGTACGGGCTTCGCGTCGGCGGGCCGGCGCGGGGGCGGCGATCGCGGTGAACCCATCTGGCCATCGCCGGGCTGGTCTCCGACCGCTCCGCACGACGCCCGGCCCGCCACCGGGCGAGCACCGAACTGGTCCTCGCCCGCGACGCCGTCTGCTGATCCCACCAGCCGAACCGCCAGGCCAACACGCCCCGACCCCAATTTCACCCAAGGCCGTTATCTTTACGGGTTGCTTGTCCTCAGGACCCACCCCATGTCGGCGAGCGTCTGGGAAATCGGGACGTACCACATCCCATGAAAGCACCACGGCGTACGCCATCCGCCGTCAGCGGTCTGTCGGCCAGCGCAGTCCTGCTCCGACTCAAGAGAGGTGATGGTCCCGCGGGCCTGGATCTTGGTTCCGTTGTCACTCGTCACGAAGACAGGTCCACCGCTGTCTCCGTTGGCGGCGGCGATGTTGTTGGGGTCCGTCTGCACGGCCTCGTCAGCGAACTTACGCCAGACGCCGTTGGGCCCCAAGATCTGTCGATCCACTTGGGCGACGCGAATATTGCAGTGCGCCCCCGAGTTGGCGGCGGACTGGCAGACATAGTCGCCAACATTGTTGCCGCCGGATCCGGAGACCTGCATGGCATAATCGCTGGGTTCGTTCCACGCGAGGGTATAGACGTACCCGCCCGATTTCTGGGAGTCGCGCGGGACGATACCAATCGTGTCATCGGCGGCGTTTCCGTCACCCTCATTGGCGTAACCCATATACTGCTGACTGTACCAGGTATTGTACGAGCCGGCGCCGCAGTGCCACGCAGTGGTGACCAAGCTCTTGTACATGTCCGCAGGCTTGTACACCCCGAAGCCAGTGGAACAGATCGTCCCACCGGGAGTCAGTACACCAGCACCGCCGTACCAGGGCTCGGAGTCTGCGCCTCGCGACAGGTCCACAACCGTTTTTTGATGGCGGGCGTGGACTTCCACACCGGCAACGGCCGACGCGATGGCCTCCACCTGCGGCGTCAGCTCTTCGGTAGAAAGTGGCGCAAGGAGTGCCCCAGGCACCCGCTCGTCGTCCGCCTCATAGCCGAGGTCAAGGCCACTTCCGTCAAGCGACGGCCCGATGCTGCTGATGTGACTTGCCCTCTTCGCTGCGAGGGGGACTGGCTTGCCGTTCGACAGCAGCTTCTCGCGAGCTGCGTGCAGCTCCGCCTTGGAGTACTTGGCAGGCACGACCTGCACGCTCACGCCCCCCGGAAGGTCTTGGAGCACACCGCGAACCGCGTCCGGGAGCTCCCCCTTCCAATGCAAGGTGATGCGGTTGGCCCCCGGGTCGACCTCTACCTCGGAAAATCCTGGGATCCGATCCCGAGCATGTTCCTCCCGCCCTCCGACGATCCGGTCGACGACCTTGTCCAGTGCCTCCTGCTTCTTCATGAGCTCGAGGGTCTCCGGCTTGGTGACCTCCGCCAGTGCAGCTGCAGTGGTACCGCCAGCTGGAATCTTCTTATTGGACGAAGAGCCCGGCCGAGTCGGCGCAGGACTGGGGGCGCCGCCCCCCGATATAGCGATAGCTGGAGCAATTGCAGACACCGATGCCAGCAGAGCAGTGGCCAAAATTATCCACTTCCGGCCGGAGTTACTTCTTTGAGCAGCCACTCAATTCCCCCCATATGAGATGCAATCAGCCATTTGGGTGATCGCGCACCCCGCATAGTAGCCCCGAGCAGACACTTGCCGCACACAAACAAAAGCCCCAGAATCACCTTTCCGCGCATTCCGGGCATAACGGTCAAGGATTTACCATCTCCTAGCAAGAGAAATCGTCATAAATTTAGGCGATTTGCCCGGCAGGTGGTAGGCGCCGCGTCCCCTTCCTTACGCACGCCGCTTCGCGCCCGCGTACGATCACGAACCGTCGCCGATGAAGTGAGGCTGAATCGATGCCCCGTACCCCAACGCTGATACACCTGACCGCTGTCACCCTGGCCTTGACCGCTCTGCTGGCTTGCGCAGCCTGCGCTGGACACACCGATGTCGCGCCGTCCACTCCCGTGCCGACGAGTACCGCCGCGTCCGCCGTCGCCGTAAGCCCTCCGCCGACGAGTGCCGCCGCGTCCGCCGTCGCCGCAAGCCCTCCGCCGAGCTCGGGCCGACCGGATCAGCAGCAGCTGGACACGGCCGCAGATGCGGTCTCACACCTCGGCGGCTCCTACCAGGATGTCTTCACTGGCCTGATGGTGGACGTTCCGGGCGGTGGCGTCATCGTCTACCGGAAGCCGGGCGGTGGCGGCTTCGACGCCGCCCTCGCCCACCTGGGTCTGGGCGTGCGCGTGGACCTGCGCGACGCGCCGCGCTCGATCAACGAGCTGGCCGCCACCCGCAACCGGGTCGCGGCACTGATAGGGCACACGAGCGACTACAGCATCGTCAGTGTGGGTGACGGATCGGCGGTGAGCTTCACCCGCGGCGTGGTGGAGGTCGGCGTCAGCGGAAATCTGGCCAGCGCCCAGGCAGACCTGCGCGGCCGCTTCGGCGACCGGGTCACTGTCTCAGTCGCCCAACCGCTCTACGGCTGACCGGACTCTCCGCCCCGCGTTCGGCTGCCAGAGGACGTTCTGTGATTCCCAATCGGGTTTGTCAAGAGCGTCGGTGACGCTTGGTGAGCGGGCTATGCCGTAGCGAGGTCGTGCTGGGGTGGCTCGACAGCAAACGTGCGGTGGTCGCGTATGAGGGCCCAGAGGACGTCGAGGCGACGCCTGGCGAGGGCGAGGACCGCTTGCTTGTGGGACTTCCCCTCGGCCCCACGGGTGTGGCGGGAGACCTGGTTGTGCCGCCACTGCCGCGTCGCGTTCCTCCCCGCCGCAGCAGTGCGCCCCGAGACCGCCGCCGCGTCCTGCGTACCGATCACGCAGTTCCCGCAGTGGACCGCCGCCCTCGCCCGTCAGGGCGCGGGCCGCCCCGGTCCCTCAGCCGACCGGTAGTACTCGGGCCTCGAGGAGCCGCCTGGGCCGTGGTGGAGATCGCGGGGACGCCGGCGGGCCGTGCGGAGCTGTGGGCGGTATGGAAGGTGACGGCGGTGCGGTGGGGCCCGCTTCGCCGGGCCGGGTCGAAGGCGGGTGCGGTACTGTCGTGGCAGGGCCGGGAAGAAGGGGATCCCGGGCGGGCGTGCACACCATCGGGCGCCACGTCCACGGGGGACGGTCGACCGCGGCACCGAACGCCTTCCCCTCGCCCCGACACACCTGCGCCGGGCGCTCCACGGGGACGTGTGTACTATCCTCCGACGCGCCCAATGCCCAACAGTGTCACGGTCGCTCGCCGGAGGGCGGGCCACTGCGAAAGCGTTGGAACTGTGGTGACATCGGGTCGAACAGGACAGGCCGTGCCGTCGAACGTGGAGTGGTCGAATGCCATCACCGGGGCGCCGCAAGGCCCTCCCCGCCGTGGGCGCCGTCGTCGCCCTGGCTGCTCTGTCCGCAGTGGTGCGCTATGCGGACCGCGAGCCCAGAGCTGACGCGGGGCTGTTCAGCCAGGTGCTCCTCAGCGCCGACGGCCGCACCCTCACAACACCGGTCATGTGGGCACCGTGCCAGGAGGCCGAACCGCGGCTGTTTGCGCGCGAGACGCCGCAGACGGTCGCCGCGGATCTGAAGACCGGGCGCACCGTGGACCAGACCCACGAGTGCCCCTCAGCCGGCCGTCTGGTCAGTCTCACACTCCACGCCTCTCTGGGGACCAGACAGCTGTCGGAGGCCAACACGGGAAAGCCCTTCGTCCCGTTCCCCGCCGCCCGGCTCGCCGACGTCGGCTACCTCCCCCCGGGCTTCACCGCAATATCGGACGTCCCACAGGTCTTCGGCTCCGTGGCCGGACCCTGGACTCCCAATCCGTACAACCGCAGCGACACCGTGCCCTCCTGGACCCGCTACTACGCGACCGTCGGCAAACCCGCGCTGAGCATCACCCAAAACCTCCCCGCAGCCGGCACCCACGACCCGGCACCGGGCACCCATGCCGGTCCACCGATGTCCGTCAACGGCCACAGCGCATCCCTCGTGTGCGACACGGATTCCGAACGCGCCCTCACATGGTCCGACGGCGTCAGCACCTTCACCGTGGTGAGCATCGACCCGCACCACGCGGCGCTCTCGCCCTCCGAGCTCCTCCGGGTGGCCAACGGCCTGCGGAACCCCTGAAAGGCACGAACAGCACGCATCCGTCCTCTGCCTCGGCACCGCGAGCAACGGCGGCCCCGTGCCCCATCACGGATACGAGGCCGTCCAGGCGCTGCGCGACCCCGCCCAGGAGCGTTACTTCTCCCAGGGGACGGCGCGGGTGACCAGCCCCACGAATGGCATGTCTGCCTCAGAGATCATCGCCGCGCTGCGCGAGAAGCTCGATGGACGCGCCACCACCATCGTCCGATACCCCGACACCGTCGAGCACGTCCGCCGCCTCAGCGACGAGATCGCCGGCCTTCCCGCCGACGACGGCTCGAACGGCGTGGGAAAGGGCGGCAAGACCGGCCCCGGTGACCACCGGGCGATCACGGAGGCACTCGACCGGCTGATGTCCGAGACCGGGCCGCTGGGCCGCGACCCCGAGGTGCTGGAGCGCGTCCGCCGCCTGGACCGGGCCGTCACCGCGGCCGCCGACGCCGTACCCAGCACTGAGGAGCTCTCAGAAATCATCTCATTTGGGGATTCTCCGCAGGCAGCTGACTGCTGCGGCGATGCTGGCGAACGCGGCGAAGTGCTCGCCCTTGCGTTCGTAGCGGCGGTGGAGGCGGCGGAAACCGTTGAGCCAGGCGACGGTGCGCTCGATCACCCATCGGTGTCGGCCCAGGCGCTGGGAGGAGTCGACGCCCCGGCGGGCGATGCGGGCCGGGATCTGGCGTCGTCGCAGGTAGGCGCGGATGAATCGGTGGTCGTAGGCCTTGTCGCCGTGGAGTTTGCCTGGCCTGCGTCGCCTGGGGCCGCGGCGCGAGCGGATGGGCGGGATGGCATCGGTCAGCGGGATCAGGGCCTGGCTGTCGTGGACGTTGGCGCCGGATATCGCGAGCGACAGGGGTAAACCGGTGCGTTCGGTGAGCAGGTGGATCTTCGACCCGTACTTGCCCCGATCGACAGGATTCGGACCTGTCAGGTCCCCCTTTTCAGGGCTCGCATGTTCACGGAGTCAACCGCGCAGCGCGACCAGTCCAGCTCGCCCCGTGCGCCGAGTTCGTCCAGGACGACCCGGTGGAGCTTGGCCCACACCCGTGCCTTGCTCCACTCGGCGAACCGCCGATGGGCAGTCGGCCCGGACGGGCCGAAGCAGGGCGGCAGTTGGGCCCACGTGCACCCGGAGGTTGCCACGAAGACGATCGCCGCCAACACCTCGCGATCCCCGTAACGGCGCCGGCCACCGCCCTGTGGCCGGGTCGGCGCCGCCGGCACCACCAACTGGAACAGCTCCCACAACTCGTCCGGCACCAGACGCTCCACGATCAGCACCCCCAGAGTCTAGCCATCCAAATGAGATGACTTCTAAGTCCCCGCGCCCGGTTCAGAAACAGCCGCTGCCCCGGATACACGATTCCCGCCCGAACGCGCCGGCTCACGTCCGGCGGTGGCGTCCGGTGGGCCGGGCCGGGCTGGCGGTGCCCGGGTTCAACGACGTACCACCCCGCCGAACACCGGGCCGTCCCCGGCGGCCCAGCCGGGGACCACGAAGGCCGCCAGGCCGCCGGACAGGGCCTAGGCTGTCCCGTCGAGGACGAAGTGACGAGGAGCCGGACGAAGTGAAGCGCCTGGGGTGGGTGGCGGCCGTGCTGGCGACGGCGGCCGCGGTGAGCGGATGCGGCGGCGGGGGCGGGCAGGGGATGACGGGCCCGGGGCAGGCAGGGCAGCAGGTCGCGCGGGAGGACGCGGACCAGCTGCGCCCCTACCGGCTGACGCTGCCGGAGAGCCTGGGGCACGGCCGTTACGCCCGCTCCCACGACGCGGCGCCGGTCGACCCGAGGCTGGCGCAGGTCATGGCGGACCAGATCGAGGGCGCCACCGCGGTGTTCGGCTGGTACCAGTCGGCGCCCAAGGACCGCGACGGCGCGCTCGCGATCGGCGTGACGGGCCTGTACGGCACCGTACGGAGCCCGGCGACGGCGCTCGAGCAGTTCCAGAGCGTCCTGGACGGGCGCGACAACGTCCAGGGCTTCATCGTCGGCCCGCGGTCGATCACGCCGCCCCGCTCCCGGGAGCCGCTCCGCTGCCGGATCGTCCTGGTGCGGACGGGGGGCGTCGACTTCCGGCGGGCGGAGTGCAGCTGGGCGGACGCCTCCGCCGTGGTGGTGGTCAGCGAGCCGCTGCGGGAGGCCGTCCGGCCGGAGAGCGTGGACCTGGACGCCCTGGCCGCCGAGGTGGCCGCCGTGCGCGAGGACGTCCGGGCGCCCGCTAGCTAGCTAGCGCCGCAGGCCACCCCGACCCGACGGCGCACCACCACCCCACCCCCACCACCAGGAGGACAGGGGCGCCTGCCACGTCCGACGGCGGCGATACCCCCAGACCAGCCGGCGCCCGGGACATCAGCAACGTCCGCGCGCACCGGCCGAACCCGAACCCGTCCACGCCGTGCCCGCCCAGCCCCGAGCTACCCTGCCTGACTCCCCCGGCTCCGCTGGCAGCCGGGCTGCTGGTGAAGCCACGCCCGCGCGGCGGCCAGCACCCGGTCCCGGTCGCCGCCCACGGCCGCGGCGGGGTCGTTGACCACCTCTTCGTCAGGCCGGATCGGAGCGTTGTACGTGCGGCCGGCGCGGTCGACGTCATCGGCGGTGGTGAGGACCAGGGTCGCTCCGTCGGACAGGTGGTAGACCATGTTCCCGGTGGGAACGCCGTAGGTCGGCTCACCGAAGAAGCGGGTGTCGGCACGGCCACGGAAGGCGACCGCGACCGCCTCGCCGGAACTGCCGGTCCGGTGGCCGGTCAACACGGCCACAGGCGCAGCGCTGCGGGTGATCGGTTCGCTGTCCGTCCAGCCCACGGGCTCGCCGTCCGCGTAGGCGTTGCCGTGCTGGATGGACCACGTCGAGCGGTTGCCGTCGGCGTCCACGAAGCCCCCCGCCGGTCCGTCGCCCAGCACCGGCCCCAGGACTGCCAGCATCGGCCACATGTTGCCTCCGCGGTCGTCGCGCAGGTCCACGATCCAGCCGCAGGCGCCGTCGGCCGTCGCGACGGCCGCCCGGCCCTGTCGCACGTACGCGTCGTAAGTCTGCTGTGTCCCCTGGACCTGCGGCAGCGAGACGTAGCCCAGGCCGTCCTCCAGAGCGCGGCCCGTCAGGCCCTCGAAAGATAACGTGGTGGCTCCCAACCTCGCCCCGGACTGTTGCGGATCGAGGAAGAAGCTGTGTCCGTCTCCCAGGGAGTTCAGCGCCCAGGCGATGACCCCGTAGGTGTCGGACGCCGTCCGCGCGCCGTGCGCCTGCTCCAGCACCCGCCGCCGCAGCTGAGCCCAGTCCACCCGGTGACGCATCACGGATTGCTGCTCCATCAGGTCCAGCACCTTCGTCAGGTAGGTCCGGGCCCCAGGAGACATGCCGTCGTCCGGGTCCTGCAACAGCCCGCTCGCGGACCCGGCCACCGGCAACAAAACCCCCACAGCCACCCCCAGGGCAGCCAGACGCAGCAAGCGTTTCCGTGCCATGCGTTCCCCCCTCCGTTCCCCACGGCGTCGCGGGGCGTGCACCACTGTAAGAAGCGATTCCCAAACCGAGGGTAGGGTCACGCTTTCCCAGGTGAGGTGTGTGGCCGCCACTCGGTAGGCACGCTCGGAGCGTCGTGTCGGTGCGGGGCGTGGTCGGAGGTGGCGGATGCCGTCGGTGCTGGGAGTGCTGGAGAGGCGCGAGCGGGTGGCGTTGGCCCGGGCGGAGGAGCTGCGGGCCGAGTTGGAGGGGCTTCAGGCCGCCGTGGCCGAGGCGGATGAGGCCGCGCGGCGCGCGGTCATCGCGCGGGAGGAGACCGTCGCTGCCTTGGGCGAGTTGGCCGATGAGGCCGCGGTGCCCGGGGCGCCGGTCGGCGCCCCGGTGGTGGAGCCGGTTGTGGGCGTGGTCGGGCCGCGGGTCGAAGTGCCCTTCTGGAGCGAGGGGTTGGGGATCGATGCGCTTCCGCCCGACTGTGCGCGGATCGTGGCCCTGGTCGAGCGCGATGCGGCCGGTGGCGGGGACGGGGTGCGGGCTCGGGCGATGCGCGAGGATCTGGGTTGGCCTGCGAGTGACGCGAGGGAGCAGGCGGCCCGGTTTCGGGCGAAGCGGCTGGCGGAGCGGGGCTGGTTGACCGAGGGGCGGCCGGGACTGTTCAGGCCCCGGGCCGCTTGAGGCGGCGGGGTGCCGGGGCGCCGGAGCGGGCCAGGCGGCGGGTGGCCGGGATGCTCGCGGCCCACCAGGCCATCGCCTCGGCGCTGTCGATGCGGGTCTCGTAGTCCCGGACCAGGCGCCGGGCTCGGATCAGGTGGGAGAAACTGCGCTCCACGACCCAGCGGCGTGGCAGCACCACGAACCCCTTGGCGTCGTCGCCGCGCTTGACGACGGTCAGCGCGAGGGCCAGGACCGCGTGGGCGAAGGCGATCAGCCATCCTGTGTAGCCGCCGTCGGCCCAGACCAGGGCGATGCGGTGGTGTTCGGCGCGCAGTTGTTCAAGGAGGTCACGGCCGGCGTCGTTGTCCTTGACCGACGCGGCGGTGACGATCACCACCAGCAGCAGGCCCAGGGTGTCCACGGCGATGTGTCGCTTGCGGCCGTTGATTTTCTTCCCGGCGTCGTAGCCGCGGGTGGCCGCGCCGACGGTGGCATCGGCCTTGACCGACTGCGAGTCGATGATCGCGGCGGTGGGTGCCTCCTTCTTGCCGGCCAACTCTCGCAGTATCTTGCGCAGTCGGCCGTAGAGTTCCTTGATGAGGTGGTTGTCGCGCCAGCGGCGGAAGAACCGGTAGACGGCCCGCCAGTTGGGGAAGTCGGCGGGCAGGCTGGCCCAGCGCACACCCTCGGCGACCAGGTAGCGCACCGCGTCGAGCATCTGGCGGTGGCAGAAGCCCTCCGGGCGGCCCCCTTGCCCGTTCATCCAGGCCGGGACCGGCAGCAGCGGCCGGACGACCACCCACTCCGCGTCGGTGAGGTCGGAGCCGTAGCGGCGGGCCCGGTCCGGCTGGTCGGCGGCATTCCCGAGCAGGTGTGCGAGGCAATCGCACGACATGCCGGAGCTGGACGCGGACGGAGCAAGCACGCCACAGTGGGACACCAGGGCCTCCTGATGGTTCGTTGACTCGACATCACCGTACTGCGCAGGAGGCTCTTCTCCTATGCGCCGACCGCGGAGCGATCACCCGAACGAGACCGACGCGCGCGGAAGTTCGAGCGGCAGCCGTGTCCCTCGGTTTGGGAATCGCTTCTCACCGCTGGAGGTCCCAGGCCAGTGCCAGCACGGCCCCAACCGGCAAGGCGAACATGCCGACCAGAATGCGGTTGCGCCAGGTGTACGGGAGCCCGGCGACGGCCGGATAGGCCAGCAGACAGGCCGCCGCGAGGACGTCGAGCACGAAGACGACGGCCGGCGGGTGCAGGGGGTGTGAACTGGCCCGGTTGGCCCAGCCGGTGACGACCTCGAAGCTGGAGAGCAGGACGACCACCGAGGCCAGCACGTTGGGCACGGGCGCCAACGCGGCGTGCGGAGTCATGCCGTCGGGTCGGAGCCGTGCCACGGCGACCAGTAGCCCGACGCTGAACACGACCGCCAGGACGGGCACCACGACGAAGATCAACGGTTCCTCCAGTGGATCGACGCGACGGCGCTGACCGCCGCGGGCAGTAGGACGGCGAGGAGGAGCAGGGAGACGAGGACGACGGACAGGTCCGTGGGTTCCCGGGTCCACGGCTGCGAGGTGTGCGGCGCGGCGCCGGCGGTGCCGGCGGGTGTGGTCGCGGCACCGCCGGGCGGGGTGGGGCTCGGTGCCGCCGTGGCGGGGGTGGTGGGTCGGTCGGCGGGTGTGGTCGCGGATCCCTCGTGGGCGTTCGGCTGGGTGGCCGCCGCAGCCTGGCTCGGAACCGGGACCGAAGCCGGACCCGGGGCGGTGGGCGCGGGGTGTCGCTGGATCGGCGCTGGTCTGGAGAGGGGCGGGGCCGAAAGGGCGGGGGGTCGCGCGGTGGGGTGGGCCGAGGAGGGCGGGGCCTGGCTCGCCGACGGGCTCGGCGAGGCCTGCGGCGTGGGGCTTGGCGAGGCCTGCGGCGTGGGACTCGGCGCGGTGGTCGCGGGCGGGGTGGTGGCCGACGGCGGCGTCGGCTCCGGGCTGGGACAGCCGGGCGTCGGGGCCGGTGTCTGCGTCCCGATGCCCGGAACCCCTGCGGCGGTGCGGGGCGAGAGAAGGTCAGGCACCGCTGTTGACCTGGAGCGCGGCCTCCACCCCGGAGGCCACGGCCCCGGCGATCCAGGCATGGTAGCGGGGCTGGCAGTGGTCCCCGGCGAAGTAGAGCCGGCCGTCGACGGGGGTGGCGACGTGCGGCCCGAGAGTGGTCAGCTGTCCGGGGGTCTCGATGACCGCCTCGCCCAGTGCCCACCGGTTGCGCAGCCAGGACTGCGACACCGAACGGTGGGTGGCGAACTGCCGGATCCGGTCGCCGTACAGGGCCGCGAGGTGGTCGAGGGCCTCGGTGTGCCGGTCGTCGGGGGCGAGGGCGTCGAAGCGCATCGCGTCCTCCGCCCAGTTGTAGGCGGCGAGCACGACGCCGCCGGGTGCGCCCTGGTCGCTGGGGTGGGAGGGGAAGTAGACGAAGCGGCAGGCCTCGTCGCTCACGCAGCCGCCGCCCACGGCCGGCTGGGCGGCCCCGTGGGGCGCCGGGCGGTACGCGTCGCCGGTCCGGCTGCGCCAGGTGTCCTCGTCCCATTCCCACCAGCGCTCGGTGAACTCCAGCAGCACCTTGTGCGCGGTGTCGTGGTGCAGTTCGTTGATGGCCCGCCGCTTCCCGTACGGCAGCAGCGGGTCGAAGTCGACGTGGCGCAGCGCGGCGAACGGTACGGCGAGGACCACGGCGTCGGCCCGGTACTCGTGCACGGGCGTGCCGATGGCGCCGGCGCACGCCTCGTCCTCGGGGCCGGTCTCGGGCGCGGCGAGGACGGTCACGCGGCCGGATGGCTCGAGCACGACCTTGGTGACCACGCGGTCCTGTTCGATCGACAGGTCCTGGGCCAGGGCGGTGGTGAGGGCGTCCGTGCCGCCGGTGAACTCGAAGTAGGTGACGGCCGGGTTGATGTCGACGGCGTCCAGGGCGGAGTGCAGGAACCCGTAGGAGAGCCGGCTGGTGAGGTTCTCCAGGGTGCCGACCGCCTGGATCTGCGGTTCGTCCCAGTGCGCGATGTCCGTCAGGTAGCGTCGCAGGGAGTAGCCGTCCAGGTCGTGCAGCAGCCGGGCCATGCCGTCGACCCGCTCCTCGATGGGCTTGTCCGACCAGGTGCCGTCCGGGTTCCTGGTCTGGGTGTAGGAGCGGGCGGTGGCCAGCGCCTGGTCGAGGGCGGCGGCCGAGGTCTGCCCGCTGTCCCAGCCGAAGGACTTGTTGACCGGCCGCGGGTCGGCGGCGTAGACGGCCTTGGTGACGGTCTGCCCGTTGACGTGGATCAGCCGCGAGCCGAGGGCCGGCGGCGCGGCGTACGGCGGCCGCGTTCCGGTGCTGAAGGTCTCGCCCGTCCAGGAGGTGTAGACGATCCGGCTGTCGCCCGAGGTGAGGTCGGGCGTCGGGTCGGTATCGACGAGGTGGAAGGGGCGGCGGGCGACACCAAGCCGGTCGGCGAGCGCGAGGGTGAGGGCGTGGCTGGACGGGATCCGCATGGCGCCCGCCTCCGCCCGCAGCCGCGGATCCTGCCAGACCTCGCCCCGGAAGGTCTTCACCCGGCCGCCGACCCGGTTGCGGTTCGCCTCCAGTACGCGTACCCGGTGCCCGGCCGCGCGCAGCAGGCGGGCGCAGACCATCCCGGCCACCCCGGCACCCACCACCAGCACGTCGCGTCCGTGGGCCGCTCGCAGCGGGGTCTTCCCGGTGAGGAGCCTGAGGTAGTGCAGCGTCAGGTCGTTGTAGGACTCGTCGGTGAGCAGGATCCGGCGGGCCATCGCCAGCGAGTTCGCATCCTGTGCGGCATCGCGCACCGGTGCGCCGGGGTGCGTGGTTCCGGAAAAACCGGTGATCGAGCCCGCGGCCGCGACGGAAGCCGCGGCGGAGAAGAGAGACCTTCTGGTGATCATGGCCAACAGAGTGGCAGGCGCGGGGATGGCCGCCCCGGCAGTCAAGTGGGCCTCACCCGAACGGCTTGCGGGCGCGCACGAACAAGGGCTCGCGAATTCGGAAATCGGTGGGCCGTTCGGATGCAACGGCGTCCCAGCGTGAGCCGTCATGGTCGCGTGGTCGGCCCCGCCGCCGCCCCGGGCCCCGCTTCGATTTTCCGGAGCGTTGGTGCTTACTGACTTCGGCGCTTCAAGGTGATGGCGGTGGGAGGTCGAGGGAGAGTCCGGTCCCGGCGAGGAAGCCGTCGAGGACGTCGGAGCGGTACTGAAGCTGTTTGAGGCGGTTGCGGACGAGCGCGGCGAGTCGCTCCGGAGCGACGCTGGCGAGGTTCGCCAGGCTGCGTTTGACGTGGGCCCATAGGTACTCGACCGCGTTCAGCTCGGGTGCGTATGCGGGCAGGATGAACACCGTCAGCCAGTCCCGCGCGTTGATCAAGTCGCGCATGGCATGGGAGACATGGGTGTTCAACCGGTCCCACACCAGCACGATCGGCGCCTTGACCAGCTGGTGGACCCCGTCTATCAGCCCGATGTAGTCGCGCTCGGACAGGCTGCGGCGTTCGCCCTTGCGCCCGGTATGGCACCGCAGCCGGTGACAGAGCCGGGTCCGCGAGCCCGGCCGCATCGCGATCAGCCCGGCGACCGAGACCCGTCCGGAGCCCCGGCCGCCCACCCTCACGACCGGGGTGATGCCACGGCGTCCCCACGTGCGTGCCTTGGGCGGTCTGCGGGTGAACCCGGCTTCATCCTCGAAGCAGAGCCATCCGTCGCAGGCCGCCCGGGCGCTTTTACCTCCGCCCAGGTCACCTCCATCCACGCGGCGACAGCCTGCTCGTCGCGTTCCGCGGCACGCCGCGTTGGGACCTGCGGGGTGAAGCCGAGTCGCTGCATCAGGCGGGTGGCTCCCGAGACGCTGTAGGACACGTGGAACTTGCGGCCGATCAGCGTCGCCACCCGCGCACCGGTCCACACCTGGTCCTTGTCCCAGCCGTGCACGGCCGGCCCCTGCTCAAGGTACTCGGCCAGCTTCGCCCGGCACCGCGCCGACAGCTTGCAACGCTGCCCACCCGGTCCCCGTGAAGCCAGCGCCCCGGCCCCGCCCTCCCGCCAGGCCTGGTGCCACTGGTAGGCCGACTTCGTGGTCACCCGCGACCTGCGGGCAACCTCCTTCGGTGGGACACCTTCGTCGAACAACTCGGCGGCTTCCAGCCGCACCGCCTCGCGGCGCTGACGTGCCTTCGCCGTCAGCCCGCCCCCATCCGCATAGCGCATACCAACGGCATAGCGCGCACATGGCCGTCAGTCAGCTACACAAACAGGCCAATCACCTCGAAGCGCCAAGGTCAGTAAAGACGGTCACCCGACCGGTGTGAAAGACGAAGCTCACATCCACGCTCCCCTGGGCCACATCGTCGCCAGTCCATTCGAGCAGCTCGACGCTCTGAAGGGTCAGACCTCGGAGTGCCCGCAGCTCGGCCAGCCGTTCCGGACGCCACGCCAGATCGAACCCTGGCCAGCGCACCGGACGATGAGGGTCGATCGTGGCCCAGGTGAGGGCGATGTCGTCGAACCTGTAGTGATTGATCTCGACTTGTTCACCCTCGAAGTCGAGCAGCACAGGGCAGTCACAGAACCACTCGTCATCCTTCAGGTCCCAAGCCACCCAGACCCGCGTCAGCGTGCGCCCGCGCAGGGCGCCCAGACGGCGCCCGTGCTGGCGCGTCACGGCGTCACGGCCGTTCAACCACTGTGGTTGGTATCGCGCAATGTCGAAATCGAACACGCGATCATCTTGCCAGGATCGGCACCACAGGATCGACGACAGAGCCCGTTCACCCGTGCCTGCCTGAGTACTTCAACGAGTACGCGGGAAGTGACCTCAACGCCCCCAGGAGCCAGGCATTCGGATAGTTCCAATACCCGACTCCACCATTAAACCCTCGGGAGTTGCATCAGACGGGCGAGAAGTCGCAGGTCAGCAGCTCACGGGACGGGCGTGAGGCTCTCCGGCGCTACTACGTGCTGGCGGTCTGACCAGGCGTGTTGCCAGGTCGATCCCATCTGATACATGATCTGCCCTCCAGAAGGGATGGTCTGGAGTGGTGCATCAGCACAAGATCGCCCTGGCTGGGTCGGCTCATCTGGAGCTCGTCTCCGGTGTGGTCCAGCTGCGTCCCGAGGACGCGATGTTCGATGCGATGCTGCGGGGCTGGCGGGCTCAGCAGAAGGCGCGGGGGCTTCAGG
Source organism: Kitasatospora aureofaciens (assembly GCF_001188955.3). GTDB lineage: Bacteria > Actinomycetota > Actinomycetes > Streptomycetales > Streptomycetaceae > Kitasatospora > Kitasatospora aureofaciens. The sequence goes on from NZ_JPRF03000043.1 coordinate 42,404, forward strand.
ACGAGACGGTCGAGGACCGGGAACGGCTGATCCGCCGGTTCCACGAGTTCGCGAACGACTACCCGTGGCAGTGGACGCCGGCCCACATGGACGAGTGGTCGGTGTGCCTGACCGGCGAGAAGCACCTGGCGCCGTTCACGATTCGCGGCTACCAGGGCATCGTCCGCTTGTTCAGCGAGTTCGTGATCGACAGCCGCTATGGCTGGGTGCCCGCCTGCGAGGAAGCCTTCGGCGCCTTCCCTGTGGCGATCTGCCACGAGTGGAACACCATCCCGCACCTTCAGGACTACGAAGGCAGCCCGGAGGCCCGGCCGTTCACTCGGGACGAGCTGCAGCGCTTCCTCGACTATGCCGACGACCAGGTCGACCGCGCGGTGCGCGCGAAGCGCAAGGGGGCCCTGGCCGCCTACCGCGACGCCACCCTTTTCAAGGTCATCTACGGCTGGGGGCTGCGGCGAACCGAGACGTCCAAGCTCGATGTCGTCGACTTCGGACGGAACCCGCAGGCTCCGCAGTTCGGCCGGTACGGCACCCTCAACGTCCGCTACGGAAAGGCGAAGAAGGGCCAGCAGCCCCGCCGCAGGAACGTGCTATCGGTGATGGACTGGGCCGTTGAGGCGGTCGCGGACTACGTCGAGAACGTACGGCCGCGGTTCGGGTTCCCCGACCATCCGGCCCTGTGGATCACTGAACGCGGAGGCCGTCTCCAGCCCGGTTCGATCAACGACCGGTTCGAGGCATACCGCAATGCCCTAAAACTCCCAAAAGACCTAGTTCCACACTCAATCAGACATTCTTACGTCACCTACCTGACCGAGGACGGAGTGGACCGGCGATTCATCCAGCAGCAGGTCGGCCACGAGTGCGACAGCTCCACGACGATCTACACCCACGTCAGCGACGACTTCGTGAACACTGCCCTGCACAAGGCACTGGCCCCGGCGTTCGCCGGAGTCTGACGGGAAGGACCTGACGATGTCCGCCAAGCTCGACTACCGCTGGCACCTGCGCAAAGTGATGGCGGACCACGGGATGTTCTCCACCACCGACCTCATCCCGCCGCTCGCCGAACGGGGCATCACCTTGTCGACGAGCCAGGTCTACCGCCTCGTGGTCGAGCGGCCCGAGCGGCTGAGCCTGAAGATCCTCATGGCCCTGCTCGACATCCTGGACTGCCGCATGGACGACCTCGTCGAGCCGATCGCCTCGGCCACCGCGGTGAAGAAGCCGAAGACGGCTGCTGCCGCTGGCACCGCACCGCCGGCAGCGGACGGGCTCGGTGACCTGCGGCCCAAGCGGGCCAGGATCAGGGGTGTCGACCTGCCGTGACCACCACCGACCAGCCGGCCCGCGCGGTCACGGACCCCGTCGGCCTGATCACGGACCTGATCAGCCACGTCGAGAAGGACCTCGACCCCGCGGCCGTCCGGGCTGTGGTCCTCAGCGTCGCCGGTGGCCGCGCAAAGTCGCGCCGGCTCGCCGAAGTCCTGACGGCCCGCCCCAAGGTCCTGTCCGACGGCAGGTCTCCGGCGCCCCGGGCCATCGGCGACCTGCTGATCGCGCTCCGCAAGGCCGGCGCCACGACGATCTCGCCGTCGGTCTGCCGCGACTGCGGCAAGCACCTGCGGACCTTCCAGCGCCGAAGCCCGGACTGGTACTGCGGGGTCTGCAACCAGGACACCGTCGAGTGCGCCGCCTGCGGAACCGCCCGCCGCATCCACACGCGTGACCGGGCCGGCCGACCGCGCTGTTTGATGTGTCCCGACACCGACCCACGCGACCCGGTCGACGTCATCCACGAGGTGATCACCACGATCAATCCGGCCGTCGACCGTGAGATCGTCGCCGACGCGGTCCGCCGGTCCGCTCCCCGCCCCTCCTACCAGCAGAAACTTGCCTGGGCCCTGGAGGACAATCCCCGTCTGCTCACCGGCGAGGGGCACCTGGCTCCCCTTCGCGCCATCCCGCGATTCATCGACCTGCTGCACGCCGCCGACGTCGCAGGCATCATCCGACCGGCCTGCCCCCGCTGCCGGCGCGTCGTTCGCATCGACAAGCCTCTCGATGGGCAGCGAGTCTGCCGCAACTGCATCGCCAAGTCCCGCATTGAGGAGTGCACACGCTGCGGCGCCCGACGCGAGCCCGCCACGCGCGACGCAGAGGGGCGGCCGCTATGTCCAAAGTGCCTGATCACAGACCCGGCCAACCTGGAGACCTGCATCATCTGCGGCGAACGCCGCATGGTCTGCACTCGAACCCCGGACGGGCCGATCCGCCCGAACTGCCGCCCCCTGCCCACGCTGATCTGCTCAATCTGCGGCCGAACGGCACCCTGCACGCTCTCGAAGCTGACCGGCCAGGCCCGATGCGGCAGTTGCGACCGTCGAGAAGCGCACTGCACCGTCTGCGGACGCTTCCGGGACATCCACTCCGGCACCACCGACGTCCCTGTCTGCGGCCCCTGCACGAAGCCGGACCCCGAACTCTGGCGCCCCTGCCCGACCTGCGGTGAGGCCGAACGGCTGACCACACCCGGCCCCTGCCGCCGCTGCACGCTCAAGCAGCGACTCAACGACCTCCTCGCCGACGGCACCGGCGCCATCCCCCCGAAGCTGCAGGCCCTCCACGACGCGCTGTCCGGCACCCAGAGGACGGCGACGGCCATGAGCTGGCTCTCGAAGGGCATCGTCTCCACCGTCCTGTCCGACCTGGCCTCCGGCCGACGTCCCCTGACCCACGAGGCCCTGGACGAACTCCCCGACTGCAAAGTCGTCGAGCACATCCGCAGCGTCCTCGTGGCAGCCGGCGCACTGCCGCCCCGCGACGAGCAGATGTTCCGCCTCGAACGGCATGTGAAGGACCTCGTCGCCTCGCACGCCACCCCCGAAGGTCGGCAGATCCTTCACCGATACGCGACCTGGCACCTGATTCGCCGGCTTCGCCGCCGAAGCCGCGGCAACGACATCACGCACACCCAGCTCAACGTCGTACGCGTGCACCTGAGGGCCGCCGTCTATCTCCTGGACTGGCTCACGGACCAGGGCCTGACCCTGGCCAGCTGCCGCCAGAGCGACCTGGAACGCTGGATGACCCGAGACGAGACTCAACTCCGAACAGAGGCTGGGCACTTCGTGCGCTGGGCTCTCGCCCAGAAGATCGCCCGAGACCTCAGCTTCCCGGCCGTGAAGTGGAACGGCCCCTCCCAGGCCATGGACGACGACGCCCGCTGGGCCACCGCCCGCCGCCTGCTGCACGACGACACCATCCGGACCGAAGACCGCCTGGCCGGCCTGCTGTTGCTCCTCTATGCGCAGTGGCCAGCGGCGACATCCCGGCTGACCACCGGCCACATCGAGGAAACCGACCAAACGGTCCGCATCCGCCTCGGCGACGTCGGAGTCACCTTGCCCGGACCCATCGCCAAGCTGGTAGCCGCCCGTCGCAGCCACGCGGTCCTCGCCCAGACCGACTCCCCCTGGCTCTTCCCCGGCGGCCAGCCCGGCCGCCCTATCAGCGCCTGGGCGATGGGCGAACGACTCCGCAAGCTCGGCATCCGGCTCGCGGCAACCCGCTCCACCGCGCTGTTCCAGCTCGCTACCGAGCTGCCCTCCGCGATCCTCGCCCGCACCCTCGGCATCCACATCACCGTCGCCGTCAAATAGCAGCAAGCCGCCGCCGGCGACTGGGGCGCCTACGCCGCCCAGGTCAGCCATCGCATCAACCATCCCCACCAATACGGAGACGACGACCATGCCCCTCGATGACCAGCACATCTGGGCCCTGCTGAAGAACCTCGACGATCCCGACCACATGGAGTTCCCTCAGAGCTACGACCACGCCACGACCCGAGCCCGATTCGACCAGCTCGCAGACAGGCTGGCTCAGCGGTTCCGCTGCACCTGCACCGTCGATCGAGGCGTCCAGGACGCGAACCACCACGGAACCGTCGTCATCCCCACCAGTGCAACGGCCAGCGGCGACCACATCACCATCACGGTGAGCAACTACGGCAACCTCGTCGCCGTGACGCTGGGGAACCCCGGCAGCTACGACAAGGAGGAAGAGAACGTCCTCTTCGAGACTGCCGACCGCCGACCCATCGACGACGAACTCGACGCACTCGGCTATACCGCCGTCTCCGAGCACCTGCTCTGGACCCGATACGACGGCGTCAGCAACCTCGGTACATGCTTCGAGCCACGAACCTGGTGGGACCGATTCTTCGACTACACCTGAGTGACCAGTCTCATCGAAGTTCGACTGTTGTCTGAGCCGTCGAGCGGATTCAGGCTGTCACCGGAGCACGGAGGCTGCATCGTCGCTCTGGGCCTGCTGGACTTCGTGCTGGACACCCGGAAGCCCGCCGCCTGGCGGGGCTGCTCGCTGTCGGTGCTCGAGGGAGAGGACGGATGCGGCGGGTTCCGCCACGAACGGATCTGGCGCGGCTGCCGCGACATCGTGAAAGGGGCGCTGGACGAGATCACCGGCGAACGCGATCGGCTGCGCGCAGTGAACCGCAGGTTCAACTCCTCCGAACTGCTCAGCTGGTCGAGTCCGCCACGGCCCTGGCCGACGAGGTCGACTCGGCCTGGCTCACGCTACGGGCGGACGCCAACCGCGACCACAGCGCCCGCGCCCGGACGGCGATCCACGGCACCGCTGTCGAGGCTGAGAACCGCGAACGCGTCCTGCTGCCCTACCCTGCCCCGCTGATCATCACCGGAACCCTGCAACGGGCGGCGGACCAGAAGCGCGAGAACGACGGAAGCATCGTCGCCCGCCTCCAGCTGGTACCCGACGAGGAGTTCCGCCAGCACCTCTCCCCCCGTACCCGAATTGCTCGTCTGCCGGCTCGAAGGCGAGCTCGGCGCCCGCGCACTCCAGCAAGACCTGCGCCCGGGCGATCGCGTGGCGGTGCGCGGCCGCCTGGCGGTCCGCTACTACCGGGGCGACGACGGCATCCCGCGTTCCGCAACCCTGTTCCACGCCGACGGATTCGGTCCATTTCTCGGCTGCCGACCCAGCCGCCCGCCGGGCGGCCCGGCCGGCAGCTGCCCTTAAACCATCCGGCCGCAGCCCAAGTCCGGCTGTCGGCCCGATCCCGTCGACGTCCGCGACCAGGTCGTCATCGACGAGATCTGGCCGACAGCCGAATCGCGCGGATGACGCCCCGGCCACGACCACCGAGCGTCGCAGGCCGCAGCCGGCTCCTCCCGCCAGGGGAGTCACCCGGCGCCGGACTGAGGGGCGGCTCAGGGAACCCATGAGCCACCGGTGGCCGGAGGGCCGGGCACCGGCCGAAGGAACCGTCGCCCCACAGCCCCGCATCGACTTTAAATTGTGGTAACTTCTTTCTGTCTCCGGGCCCTGGGGACTCACCCCCGAAGGAGTTTGTGATGATCCCCGCCGGCCGCATCCCCGCAGACGACAAGAGGGCCGCCGAGCTGTTCGGTTTGAGCCTGAGCCGGTACCGCACCGTCCAGCCCTGGAAGAAGTTCCCCCCGAGCGTCAAGTACCTGCAGAGCCCGGCCGCCAAGGTCCGTGTCTACGACCTCGAGCAGCTCAAGATCCAGGTCATCAACATGATGGTGGAGGAGGGCGCGAAGCAGGAGAACCCCCTGCTGCCGCGCGACCCCGAAATCCTGCTTCCGCAGAAGGCCGGTGAGGTGCCCCAGCTGAAGCCCGGCGTCACGCTCCAGGAGAATGACCTGCTCGACCGGTACGAGGCCTACGCGGCCATCCCCGAGAAAGACCGGCCGGCCTGGTCCACCTGGCTGCGGCTGATCGCCCCGCCCAGCGGCGGCGCCACGACGGCGGGACCCGAGACCGACGACGAGTTCGACATCGCCGGCGCCCGGTATTGGCGGTACCGCACCCTCATGGACTGGAACGCCAAGCGGATCCCGCAGCACGCGACGGGACATGGCCACGGTCGCCCGGCCGGCCCGGAGACGCCCGGGATCCGTCAGCCGCGGCGCGACTTCATCGAGCGGGTCGAGAAGACCCGCCGGCTGCTCGCCGACGACCCCAACCGTACCAACGCCGAGCTCGCCCTGGCGCTCGGCGTGAAGTCGGAGCGGACCGTCGAGCGCATCCTCGCCTTCCTCGAGGAGGAGCGCGCCGGCGGCAACCAGCAGGAGGACTGACGCTCGGCGGGCACCCGCTCACGATCACGCCGCCACACGAGCTCACCAGGAACGTCGACGGACCATCAAGCTCCTGACCTGCCGAAACGCTGGAAACTCACCAGGCCGAACGGTGCCGCGGGCCGCTGCTGGCCGTCACCCCGGACACCGTGCTGGAAGCCCTCACACCGAGCACCCGGGCCGTCATGCCCGTTCTGTACGGCGGCCGGGCCGTGGACCTCACTCCAATCCGCGGGCACCTGGCCGGCCGGGGCATCCAGATCGTCGAGGACGCTGCCCACGCCTTCGGCTCCCGCTACCCGAACGGAACCATGGTCGGCGCCGACCCCGCCGTGCTGACCTGCTTCTCGCACGACCCGATCAAGAACCTCACCACAGGCCAGGGCGGCACGATCGTCCCCCGCACCCGCGAGGAAGCCGCTGCCCTCCGCAGCCTGCGCCTGTTCGGCATCGTCCAGTCCAAGGACGCACGAGCCTCCCTGACCTCCTACGAGGTCCAGGGCCCCGGGATGCGCTTCGACATGTCCCAGCTGAACGCCGCCATCGGCCTCGCCCAGCTGGAGCGATTCCCGCAGACCGCCGCCGTGCGCCAGCACCTGTGGTGCACCTACCAGGCCGAACTGGCCGGGCTGGACGGCATCCGCCTGGTCGACGTAGACGTGGCGAAGACCGTGCCGTTCAACTGCGTGGTGCTCCTTAAGCGTCACCGGGACAACATCTTCCTCCACCTGCGGGAACACGACATCGGCTTCGCCGTGCACTACCCGCCCAACCACAGCCAGGTCGCGTTCTCGGCCTGGCGCCGGGACCTGCCGGTCACCGGACAGGTCGCCGGCCGGATCCTCGGCCTGCCGTTCCACCCCTCCATGACCCACGACAGCGTCCGCTACACGGTCGCCGCGCTCGCCGACGCGATCAAGGCCACCTCATGACCGACACCAAGGAGCCGAAGATGAGCGAGACGTTCCGCCACCCGAAGCGCCACCGCATCCTGGTGGTCTGCCTGGGCAACCACAACCGCTCGCCGCTCGCCGCCGCGGTGCTCGCCTACGTCGGCGGGCAGCAGGTCGAGGTCCGCTCGGCCGGGCTGCGCGAGCGCCACGTCGGCGGCCCGGCGCACAGCAACGCCATCCGGGCCGCCGAGGAAGCCAGCTACGACATCCGCGACCACCGCGCGGTCAAGGTCAACCACCGCATGCTGGAGTGGGCCGACGCGGTACTCGCCATGGACCACGCCGTCCTCACCGAACTCAAGACCATGACAGACGGCACCCCGGCCGCCGCGAAGCTCGGCCTCTACATCAGCGGCGAGGACGTGCCCGACCCCTGGGAGAGCGACTACAAGGCGTACCAGGTGTGCGTGGAGCTCATCCAGGCCGGCGCCGTCCGGCATGTGCTGGATCTGGAGAGCTACGGTCCACGACCGAGAGCAGCACGTCCACGAGACGGTCGGCAGCGTCCGGCCGACCGTGCTCGGCGGCCCGTCGCGCGATGTCCGCGCGGCGGGCCGGGTCCGTCAGCAGAGGACCGATCGCGGCCTGGAGGGTGTCCGGCGCGGCCCGGCCGAGCAGGGCCACCGCCGCTCCGGCATCCGCCAGGTGACGGGCGTTGTGCTCCTGCTCGTTCCCGGCCGACGTCGCCAGTGGGATGAACACGGCGGCTCGCCCCAGCGCGGTCAGCTCGGCCAGCGTCCCCGCGCCGCTGCGGGAGACGACCACGCCCGCGAGGGCGAGCACGTCCGGCAGCTCCGGGCCGACAAAACCGGTCACCAGATAGCGGGAGCGCAGGTGCTCCGGAAGCACCGACGCCCGTTCCCGCAGCCGCTCTTCGTGGCTGGGCCCGCACTGGTGGACCACATTGGCGTGGCGGAGCAGCCACGGCAGGATCTCACTGACCAGCTCGTTGATCTGCTGAGAGCCCTGCGCGCCACCGGTGATGTACACGGTCGGCAGCGAGCGGTCGAAGCCCCACAGCCCGAGCGCCTGGATTGCTTTGTCACCCTGGCCGGTCAGCACCTCCGGGCGTACCGGGTTGCCGGTCACCACGGCGGTGGCGCGGGCGGACTCGGGTAGGAACTGGAGCGTCGACTCTGAGGAGACCGCTACCCGGGTCGCCATCCGGGCCAGGGCCCGATTGCCCAGGCCGAGCCGGACGGTCTGCTCGTGGACTACCAGCGGCCGGTGGCACATCCGGGCGGCTACCCCGACCGGCACCGCGACGTAGCCACCCGTGCCGAGCACCACGTCCGGGGCGAACTCGGCGACTGCGGAACGGGCCTGTGCGGCGCCCAGGGGGACGCGGCCCATGTCCTTCACGTTGGCGGGCGAGATCATCTTGAGCGGGTTGGCGGAGCGTCGGAGCTTCCCCGTGGCGACGGTCTTGAAAGGGATGGCCTCGGCGGCGGTCACTTTTGCCTCAAGGCCAGTGGCGGTGCCGATCCACAGCACGTCAAGGGCGCCGCCGGCTTCAGCGAGGCGCGAGGGCATCTCGGTATGCCTCGAACCGGTCGTTGATAGAGCCGGGCTGAAGACGTCCCCCGCGTTCGGTGATCCAGAGCGCCGGGTGGTCCGGGAACCCGAACCGCGGCCGGACGTTCTCGACATACTCGGCGACCGCCTCGACGGCCCAGACCATCACCGACAGCACATTCCTCCGCCGTGGCGGCTGGCCCTTCTTCGCCTTGCCGTAGCGGACGTCGAGCGTGCCGTACCGGCCGAATTGTGGTGCCTTCGGGTTCCGCCCGAAGTCGACGACATCCAGCTTGGATGTCTCGGTCCGCCGGAGCCCCCAGCCGTAGACGACCTTGAAGAGGGTGGCGTCGCGGTAGGCGGCGAGGGCTCCCTTGCGCTTGGACTTCACGGCGCGGTCGACCTGGTCGTCGGCATAGTCGAGGAAACGCTGGAGTTCGTCGCGGGTGAACGGCCTCGCCTCCGGGTTGCCCTCGTAGTCCTGCAGGCGAGGGAGGGTGTTCCACTCGTGGCAGACCGCCACCGGGTGGGTGCCGAAGGCCTCCTCGCAGGCCGGTCCCCAGCCGTAGCGGGCATCGATGAGGAACTCGGTGAACAACCGGACATCGCCCTGGTAGCTGCGGATCGTCGACGGCGCCAGATGCTTCTCGCCCGTCAAGGAAGCCGACCACTCGTCCATGTGGGCCGGCGTCCACTGCCACGGGCACTCGTTCGCGAACTCAAGGAACCGGCGGACCAGCCGTTCCCTCGGGTCGATCGTCTCGTCCTTCAGCCCTCGCGACTTCTGCTGGGCCCGAGTATCGCATCGAACATCGCGTCCTCGGGACGCAGCTGGCTCACCCCGGACACGAGCTCCAGGTGAGCCGACCCGGCCAGGGCCACCTTCTGCTGATGTACCACTCCAGACCATCCCTTCTGGAGGGCAGATCATGCATCAGAAGGGTGATCCTCGGCAACATGCCTGCTCGGGACGCCAGTTCCTAGTAGCTTTGGAGTCCGTCGGCCCGCCGCCCTGAGCTTGCGACCTGCGGCTTCTAACCTGGCTGATGCAATTCCCGAGGGTCCGCGTAGCCCACCGTGGTGTTGATGCTGTCGTGACCTGCGACCGTGCGCGCCACCCAGGCCTGACAGCAGCCGCACGGACCGCCCAGGCACCCGTGCCCCGGACGTCCAAGTGGCCCTGGGGCGAGCACGCCGCAGAGAGCGGGCAGCGGAGCAGCGGGCCCAGGAGCTCGTACCCGGCGTCCTACTCGCCGAGCAGCCGTCGCACACCTCACACGAGCCGGACGGCTGACGGGGCGACGGCACGGCGATCGAGATGGGGACCGACGTGCCCGCCCGTCCGGACACCGCCCCCTCCGAACGGCTGCCTGACCGGCGGCGCGCCCAGTTCGTCCTACCCTCGCAGGACGGCCCCAGCGGTCCGGCGGGCCGGATCGGATGGAGCGGGGCCAGAGCGGGCCGGCTCAGGGTCGGTCGTCGTGGTGTCCACACAGCCAAGCCAGCGCCATGTAGACACCCAGCGCCCGCTCCCTCTCCCCCTCTTGGCATGCCTCGGCGGATCTGCACCGCGGCCCTCGTCGCGGTCGCAGTGACAATCGGCAGGCTACGGGTGGGGCACGAAGGACGGCCAGGGACGTTGGGGCAGGGTGAGGGACGGGAGTGGTTGCCCCCGGGTACCCCGGAGACGACCACGCGCCGACCGCCTCTGGTCAGGCGGTCGGCGCCGGGTTCACTCATGGGCGGTGGGCGGTGCCAGGTCCCGGAGCGGGCCCGGCGGCCCGGCTCAGTGCCAGTAGTGGTCCGGCCAGGTGCCGCAGGGCCACTGGATGACGTGGGCGCCGGCGGTGGTGCTGGCACCCGGGATGGCCAGGCACTGGCCGCTGTTGTAGTTGATGATGTGGAGCTTGCCGTTGCTGGTGTCGATGCCGAAAGCCCAGTAGTGGTCGGCCCAGGTGCCGCAGGGCCACTGGATGACCTGGGTTCCGGCGGTGGTGCTGGCGCCCGGGACCGCCAGGCACTGGCCGCTGTTGTAGTTGACGACGTGGTACCAGTTGAAGTTGTAGGCGTTGAACTGGTAGTTCGCCGACCAATAGTGGTCGTTCCAGGTGCCACAGGGCCACTGGATCAGCCCGGTGCCCTGCGCGGTGCTCCCTCCCGGCACCGCGAGGCACTGGCCGCTGTTGTCGTTGATGATGTGGTCGTACACCCCGTTGAAGCCGATGGCCGGCGAGGCGGTCCCCTTTCCGCCCTGCGAGAGGATGCGCTGGAGATCCGCGAGGGAGACGGGGGTGAGGCCCTTGAGAGCCTGCTTGAGGTCGGCTTCGTGTGAGGTGGTGACCGTGACGCTCCCCTGCGCAGCGGGCTGCGCGCTCTGCGCCGTCGCCGTACCGCCGGCGGTGAACGCGAACGCCACCGCGGTCACGGCGGCCGCCGCGAAGCGGACTGCGCGACCCAGGCTGAGCTTGTGGATGTTCAACTCTTCTCCTGCCAGTTGGACTCGGATGGGAACCGGTCGGCAGGCAGGGCGGAGATCTGACCGCGCTCCCCCTGCCCGGCCGACGCAAACGCTAGGGGAGGCCCAACTCGGCTTGCTAGGGCCTGAATTGGCCGCAGTCTGGAGAGGCCGGCGGCGACAGTCGGGGCGAACTGCGGCTCATGCGGCACTCAGGGCCCCGGGTGCCGAAGAGCTGACGCCGCGACTCCCGGGTCACCCCTGCACTCGTTGCCGCCCCCGCCCGGCCCCGGCTGTCCGCCTGCCCGGCCCACCTGCAGCACCCGTCGAGCCGGACCCCGACATCGGCCTCGGCGGCTTTCACGACCTGCTCGGACGGATGCCGACGCCCCCGCGAAGCGGCCGCCGCCCGCCGACCCCGCATCCCCTCGCCGACCGGCACCAAGCGCCCGGCCCCCGCCCCACGGCGCGCCACCGTCCACAGCATCAGCATCACCAGCAACCCCACCGACGCAGTCCCGGCACTCGCCGGTCCCGCGCACGGTCTGGCTGGAAGCCGTCGGCAGCTGGATCACCCTACTCCTCGAACGCGACCCCCTGAGCGGGCGCGGTCAGCAGGTGCGGGCGTCGTGGATGGCTTCCTGGAGCTGGGAGATGGATCGTTCGGCGTGCGCCCGGATCTGGTCCCAAGCCGCCGTGAAATCCGCGGCTCGAACCTGTTGAAGGTTTCCGCCAGGACCGTGACCCCGGCGGCGAAGTCGGCCTCGGTGTCCGCAGGCAGTGCCAGGAGACGGGATCGGTCCCTCGGGGGCTGATCGACCAAGGGCGCTCCCGGGGCGCGGAAGATCTGGAGGGAGCTGGGCGGACAAGGCCAAGCGGTGGCCCGCTGCACCGTCGAACCCCTCATGCGCGACACCGACACCCACACGAGCGGCCGGCACCACCCGGACGCGGCCCGCCGCGGGCTATCACCCGGTTGGCGGGCGGCAGAGCAGGGATGGGGCGTGGTCCGGCCTCGGCGGACCAGGCCGTCGCTCGACCACCGCAACCTCGACCAGGCCGGTCGGGACCGCTTCAACCAAGCCCTCAAGCAGGTTCACACCTCGGGGGCGTACGGGCAACTGGCGGCCGTGCACGCCGACATGAGCCACCGCATGCACTCGATGAGCGGCCCAGTAGGAACCCAGCGTTTCCTGCCCTGGCACCGCAGGTACCTCCTGAAGCTGGAGAACCTGCTGCGCAGCGTCCAACCCGCACTGACGGTGCCGTACTGGGACTACGCGAACGACCACGCCCGGCCAGACTGGGGGGCACCCGGTGACTACCGCTTTTCCGGAAAGACCGGCCCCGGCCGGGCGGGGCCGGCCGCCCGGCCGGGGCCGTTACTGCCGATTCAGAGCTTCCCGCGGTAGCCGCCGGTCTCGGCGCCGCGCTTCTCGATGAAGTTCTTGAAGCGCTTCAGGTCACCCTTCACCTGCCGGTCGAGCATGTTCATCATGTCGGCCGCCTTCTCCGCCAGCCCCTCGGGCTGGTAGTCCATCGACATCACGATCCGAGTGTGGCTGGCGTCCAGCGGCTGGAACGACACCATGCCGGACTGCTTCACCTCGCCGGTGACCGTGCGCCAGGCCACGTGGTCGTCCGGAACCTGGTCGACGATCTCCGTGTCGAACTCCCGGCTGACTCCGGCGATCTTCGTCTTCCAGTGGTTGTGCCGGTCGTCGATCTGCGTGATCTCCTCGACGCCCTCCATGAACATCGGGAACTGTTCGAACTGCGTCCACTGGTTGTACGCGGTGCTGACCGGCACATCGACGTCGATCGTCTCCTGGACCCTGCTCATACCGAAACCACTTCCTTGTCTGTTCGGACTGCCGAAGGGTGCCCGCACGCATACCGCCGGGCACAGACGCCCGCGGGCCCCTTGGTCATCCCGCCCCACCACCGCCCGGCCCGCAACCCGCACAACCGGCGGGGCCGCGGCGCAGCCGCCGAACGCGCCAAGTGCCAAGCGGCCACTACCGTGCGGCGCCCGGCCCCGGGTCTGCCGTCCGCCCGGGTGAAGCCGGACGCCTACGTCGCCGAAGGCGAAGCGGCGGTGCCGCGGCCTGGCAGGGCGGCCGGACAGCGGCGGCGCGCGATGTCCGGGGGAAAACCCGCGCGCCGCCGTCCCGCCCGCAACACCCGGCTACCCCAGACCTCCCGGCCCATGCCCCCGATCCACTCGCTCCCTTCCACCTGCCGCAGGCGTCAAAGGCACCCTCCCTTGCCGGGGCGGTGGCGTCCTGCTCGGCGCGGTGGAGGCCGGCCGGTGAGCGCCAGCCGGCGCATTGGGATAAGCAGGGCAATACCTTCACCCCGGACGGCCGGGGGCATGGGAAGCAGCAGAGTCTTCACACCTCTTGGGACTGCCCGACGGTGCGCGACTCATCGGCGGAATGGCCGCCGGCGGCGAGGACGCCCCGATGACCAAGGCCCTCGGCGACGCCCGCAAGATCGTCGTCTCCCACCTCAAAGCTGGAGTTCACCTGGCGCAACTCCGCGCAGCTCAAGGGCGACCTCATCGAGGCCGTCACCGCGCTGAAGCAGGACAGCGGCGGCCCGATCGCGATATCGGGCTCGATCTCGGTGGTGCGTGCGCTGCTGGCCGCAGGGCTGATCGACGAACTGCACCTGTACGTCCATCCGATCGCGATCGGCAAGGGCCTGCGCCTGTTCGACGAGACCGCCGACCCGATCCGGCTCAGGCTCCTGAAGAACACCGCCTTCACCACCGGTGTGCTGTATACCGTCTACGGCCCCGCCGACAACTAACCAGCTGACGCAGCGCTGCACCGCGCTGCTCGGAATAGCAGCGTGCAGCGCTGCTCGGGTAGCAGCCGGTTGCAGCGCCACCATCGTGCAGCGCTGCAACCGGCCGGCCGTTCTGCAGGACGGCCTGACAGGACGGGCTCGCAGGGTGCGACGGGGATCGTACAGGCTCTGACCTGCGACGGGGAGTTTCAGCGGGGCGAAACTCACCAGGCGCCGGGGGCGGAACTCACCGGCAGCCGGCGGTCGCGGGGCCGCCAGTCGCAGCACGCGGCCGGCGGCCGGACCTGAGTGCAATTGCGACTGCAACACGGATCGCAGTCGCGCCCCTGGCCTGCGACGGGGAGTTTCGGCGAGGCGAAAATCACCAGCCGTGCGGGGCGAAACTCACCGGCAGCCGACGGGCCGGACACAGCTATGACTGTGACCTATCGATAGATTGCGCATACGAGCCTTAGCGGTCCGGGGGGTCGTTGCGGACCATGTACGGGATCTTGAGGCCGCGAGCAGCCCATGGCAGGCTCATGCCGCATGATCGATGAATTCGCGAAGGGCAACCTGCACGGGAGACTGCGGCGGGACCGCGAGGCGCTGCTCTGGAAACTCGACGGCTTGTCCGAATACGACGCCCGCCGACCCCTGACAGCGACCGGGACCAACCTCCTCGGCCTGGTCAAGCACGTGGCCACCGTCGAGGCCAGGTACTTCGGTGAGGTCTTCGACCGCCCTTCCCCGGAACCGCTGCCCCGGTGGCAGGACTCCGACGGCAGCGATCTGTGGGCGACCGAGGACGAGACCCGCGATCAGATCATCGGGTTCTACCGGCGCACGTGGGAACACTCGGATGCGACGATCAACGAGCTTCCCCTCGACGCCCCCGGCCACGTGCCGTGGTGGCCGGAGCCCTATTCCAACACGAACCTATTCGCCATCATGGTCCACGTCCTCGGCGAGTCCAACCGGCACGCTGGGCACGCCGACATCCTGCGCGAGGGCCTCGACGGCCGCACCGGGATGCGCCCCGAACACGAAAAGAAAATCGACGAGGAAGCCCGGGCAGCCTACCGCGCGAAGATCGAGCAGGCAGCCAGGGCGGCCGCGCCAATCAAGGCGTAGAGATTGTCTCGCATAGCGCCATGATGCCGGTCACGGGTGCTGATCCATTCCTGGCTGTGCACCCGCGCGTGACCTTGCTGGTGCTGGCGAGTTCACCGGGCATGAGGAACGTGACCGTCCTGCCGGTTGGGCGAGCCAGTGGCCGATTCCCCTTGGCAAGGTCGCCGTGGAACCAGACGTCGGTCCCGTCCCACCGCGCCTCGAGCGCCCGAGCCCACAACTCATGTGCCGGCGCGACGTCGATGTGGCCGCGCAGTTCCTCCAGCGCACCGAGCGCCTGCGCCTCGTAGGTGCGCAGCGTCGCTCCACGGAACCAGTTGTGCTAGCCGGGCTGCGGCCCTCGCGAGGCGTCGATGCTCCGCAACGCGGCGACGAAGCCGGCCAGGTCATCGGCGAGACGGATCGGATCGACGACCGCCTCGAACGTCGCGGGCGTGCCGTCGATCCACCCGCACCGACCACGCGAACGGGTAAGCCGCGCCCGGACTCCCCTTCGCCAGCGGCACCGGGATCGGCCTGGTGAACCATGACCCCGCGCCCTCGACCCTGCGTGTGTTCGTGGCGCTGGCTCCGCCCGACGAGGCCAAGGACGAGCTCGCCGCCGCCCTGAAGCCCGCGTACGCCGCGTACCCGCGGCTGCGATGGAACCGGATCGAGGACTGGCACGTCACCCTGGCCTTCCTCGGTGAACTGCCCTCGACGGCGGTGCCGCTGCTGCAACCGGTGCTGGCCCGCCAGGCGGCGTCGCACCCCGCCCTGCAGCTGGGCCTGCGCGGGGGCGGCCACTTCGACGAGCGGCTGCTGTGGAGCGGGATCGACGGGGACCTCGACGGGCTGCACCAGCTCGCGGCCGACGTCCGGGCCCTGGTCCGGTCCTGCGGAATCGAGTTCGGCGAGCGCCCGCTGCGGCCCCACCTGACGCTGGCGCGCTCCCGCCGCGACGACTCCACCAGCGTGCCGCAGGCCGCGCCCGGGCTCGCCGACTTCGTGGGCCGGCGGTGGCCGGCGGAGCGGCTCCACCTGGTCGGCAGCAACATCGGCCGCGGGCCCGGGCCGATCCGCTAGCGCGACATCGAGGCGTGGCGCTTCGGCGTCGGGGTCCGGGCCGGGGGCAACGGCGCCGGGCAGTGACCGGCCGCGCCCGCCCGACGTCGGCAGGCGGTCGGAGGGGTGGCCGGCGGCCCGGGTCAGGCGACGCAGCGGCCGTAGTCGCCCCGCAGGAAGACCAGCGGCGGGCCGGTCCGCTGGACGGCGAGGTCGCGGACGGTGGCGGTGACGAACCAGTGGTCGCCCGCCTCCACCTCGCCCGCCGGCTCGCAGTCCAGCCAGGCGAGCGCGTCGACCAGCGCGGGGCAGCCGGCCGGGGTCAGCCGGTATGGCACCTCCCAGCGGGCCGGGTCGCGGGCCGCGAACCCCCGACACACCTGCTGCTGGTCCGCGGCCAGCACGTTGACGCAGAACCGGCCGGCCGCGCGGATCCGCGGCCAGCTGGTCGAGGACTTGGCGGGCAGGAAGCCCACCAGGCGCGGGTCCAGCGACACCGAGGTGAAGGTGCCGACGATCATCGCGGGCGGTGGCTGCGCCGGGGCCGGCGGCGGTGCGGTCACCAGCACCACCCCGGTGGGGTAGTGGCTGAGCACCGACCGGAACCGGTCGGCGCAGACCCGTGCTCCGCTCAGGGTGGAATCGGACATGTCAGCAGTGCTCCTTCCCTCCCGGGTCGCCGCGGGGACGTGCCGACCGGCTCGTCCCCGCGGCCCCGCCTCACCCCCACCCGTGCCCGCGGCCGGTGCGGTGCGTCAGGCCACGGCCAGCGGTGCGGGCCGGTCCGCGAAGGCGACCCCGGGGAAGGACCGGGCCAGGTCCCGGACGTCAGCGGCCACCGACCGGGACTGCTCGCCGCGCAGCAGCAGCCGGGCGAGCAGCTCGGCCACCGTGGTCATGTCGTCCTCCTTCATGCCCCAGCGGGTCAACTCCTGGGTGCCGAGCCGCAGTCCGGAGCGGGCGGTGCTGGGCAGCACCACCGTGGTGGTGCGGATGTCGGTCGCGGTGAGCAGTCGGCCCCACTCGTGCGGGGTGTTGCCCTCGGGGTGGTGCACCCAGACCTGGTGCGTGTCGGTGAAGCCGAACGCCTCGCCTGCCACGTCGAAGCCGCGGGCCGCCAGCTGCCGGGCCAGTTCGCGCGCGTTGGCGATCACCTGGCGTGCGTAGTCCCCCCGGTGCGGCAGCAGCTCCTCCAGGGTGATCGCCAGGCTGCCGACGCTCGCCGAGTGGGAGCTCGACGCGGTGAACGGGATCCTGGCGCCCACCTGTTCGGCGATGGCGTCGCTGTTGGTGACCAGCAGGCCCTTCTGCGGGCCGGGCAGGGTCTTGTGGGTGCTGCCGGAGATGCTGTCGAACCCGCCGTCCAGCACGAGGGTCCCGGGCGCGGCGGGCAGCAGGCCCAGCAGGTGCGAGGCGTCCAGGCAGAGCACCGCGCCGGGGGCGGCGGCGCGCAGCGCCCGGGCGTCCGGCATCCGCAGCACGGTGGACGCGTCCAGGTAGATGACGTCGGCGGGGTGTTCGGCCGTCCGCTCGGCCAGCGCGGTGTAGTCGATCTCCAGGGTCTGCCGGTCGAACGGCACGTACTCGACCCAGTAGCCGAAGCCCTGGCAGATCGTCACGGTGGCGTAGTGGCCGCCGTCCTCCGGGGCGATCACCATGACCCGGCCGCCGGGGGGTGTGACCGCGGTGAGCACGGTGTGCATGGTGTGCAGGCCGGACAGGAACTGCACGTAGGCGTGGCGGGCGCCGTAGAACTCCTTGGTGAGGGAGACGCAGTGGTCGTACACCGCGTTCAGGTCGCTGACGTCGCCGTAGACGGCCACGTCGGTCTCGGAGTACGGGTACCGGTTGACCGCGTCGCTGGCCAGCGCCGCGGCGGCTCGTGGCGACAGCCGGTTCTCGATCGGGAACAGGTTCAGGCTGTGCTTGCGTTCCAGGGCGGCCAGGACGTCCATGATGCTCCTCGGGCGGTGCGGTGGGCGGGCGGGTGCGGTGCACCGGGGGGACGGCGCACGCGGCGGCGCGGTTGACGCGGTGCACGCGGCGGTGCGGTGCGGTACGGGGAAGCGGGCGCGTTTGGGTCAGAGCCAGGGGTAGCGGGCGGTGTCCCCGCCGGCGTAGTCGGGGTCCAGGTAGATGAAGGCGCGGTGGATCAGGTGGTCGCGGACCTCGAAGACGCCGCAGAACCGGCCGGCGCCCCACTCGGGCTGCCCGACCCGCCAGGGGCCGTCCCGGTGCTCGCCGTGCGTGGTGCCCTCCACCGCGAGAAGGTCCGTTCCGGAGAGGACCCAGGTGAAGGCCCAGGTGTGGTGGCGGACCGACGTGATGGAGCCGCCGAGGTCGCCGAACATCTTCGCGATCTCCGGCTTGCCGTGCGCCAGGCCCCACTTGGGGAAGAAGAAGTCGGCGTCCTCGGCGAAGAAGTCGAGCACCGGGGTGCCGTCGTGGCCGGTGCCGCCGTTGTCGAAGGCCTTGAGGTAGGCGGTGACGAACGCCTTGCGCTGCTCGTCCGTCATGTCCGTGGCTGCCGTGGGCATGGAGGGTCCTCCGAGAGTCCGGGCCCGCGGGGCTGGTGCCCGTCGAGGGGGGGTGGGCGCCCGCCGGGGGGACGGGCCCGGCCCGTGACGGCCGTCGAGCGGGCCGCCGCCGGCCTGGTCCCACCGTGGCAGCGCTTGCTTGGACCATCCTTGGCGTCCGGCCGTCCAGCGCTTTTCAAGTGCCGTTCCCCGGGCCCCGGCGCGGCTCAGTTCCCGGTCATGGCCAGCAGGTTCGGTGCGTAGCGCGCCCCGTGGACCGGTACGGCCGCCGCCTCGGCCACCTCGGCGAGGTCCTGCTCGGTGAGCTCGACCGCGGCGACCGCCAGGTTCTCCGCGAGATGGGTGCGCCGCCCGGTGCCCGGGATGGCGACCACGTCCCGGCCGCGGTGCTGCACCCAGGCCAGGGCCAGCTGGGCGAGGGTGAGCCCGAGCCGGTCGGCGACCGGCTGCAGCCGGTGCAGCAGCGGCCGGTTGCCGGCCAGGCCCTCGGGGCTGAACCGCGGCTGGGAGCGGCGGAAATCCTCGGCGGCCAGGTCGGCGGTGGTGCGGATCGCGCCGGTCAGGAAGCCGCGGCCGAGCGGGGCGTAGGCGACCACGCCGATGCCCAGGTCGCGGCAGACGGGCAGCACTTCGGCTTCGAGGTCGCGGGTCCACAGGCTCCACTCGCTCTGCACCGCCGTCACCGGGAACACCGCGTCGGCCCGCCGGAGGGTCGCCGCCGACGGCTCGGAGAGGCCGAAGTGCCGGACCTTGCCCTCCGCTACCAGGTCGGCCACCGCACCGGCGGTCTCCTCCACCGGCACGGCCGGGTCGATCCAGTGCTGGTAGTAGAGGTCGATGTGGTCGGCGCCCAGCCGCCGCAGCGAGCGCTCGCACGCGGCGCGGACGTAGGCCCGGTCCCCCCGCAGGCCCCGGAAGGCGCCGTCCGGGGAGCGCACCATGCCGAACTTGGTCGCCAGCACCACCTCGTCGCGGCGGCCCGCGAGCGCCCGACCGAGCAACTCCTCGCCGGCGCCCAGCCCCTGGACGTCGGCGGTGTCGAGCAGTGTGACGCCGGCATCGAGGGCGGCCCGGATCGTGGCGACGGCCTCCTTCTCGTCGGGCCGCCCGTAGAACGCGGTGGTGGGCAGGCAGCCCAGCCCCAGCGCGGACACCCGCAGACCGCGCAGCTCGCGCGCCGGCAGACCGGCCGGTGACGGGCCCGCGGGCGGCGGGACGACGGAACCGGGCGCGGGCACGGCTGACGGCATGGCTGACCTCCGGTGAAGGGGAGACGCACGGGAACGGGCGGGCCCCGGGTGGCAAGGGCGACCGGGGGCGACCCGGGCCATCGGGGCGATCGAGGCGTGGGCGCGCGAGCCCCGCCGGCCCCGGCAGGCCCGACCCCAGCACGGTAGCGCCGTCCTCGGGGCGTCACAACAGCCGCCCCGCAGGCCACTTGACGATTCGCTGACCACCCGCCGCCCGGCCCGGTGGGCAGCGGGTGCCGCAGCGCCAAGGCGATCGTCCATGCGCCTGCAAGCCCCTGGCCGCAGAGTCGAGACGCGGCGTCCCGGCCGGTCGAGTCCCGGCGGCACGCCGCCTTCCGGCGCCGGCCCTCCGGCGCCCGCACCGATACCCCCTTCGTGCCTGAGGAGCTGCCATGTCCCGTGTGTCCAAGAGCCCGAGCACCAACCCGACGACCGCCCACGCGCTGCTGCAGCGGCTGCGCGACCACGGGGTGCAGACGGTCTTCGGCGTGGTCGGCCGCGAGGCCGCCTCGATCCTCTTCGACGAGGTCGAGGGCGTCGACTTCGTGCTGACCCGCCACGAGTTCACGGCCGGGGTGGCGGCCGACGTCCTGGCCCGGATCTCCGGCCGGCCGCAGGCCTGCTGGGCCACCCTGGGGCCGGGCATGACCAACTTGTCCACCGGGGTGGCCACCTCGGTCCTCGACCGCTCCCCGGTGATCGCGCTGGCGGCGCAGTCCGAGTCGCACGACATCTTTCCCAACGACACCCACCAGTGCCTGGACTCGGTCGCGGTGATGCGCCCGATGACCAAGTACGCGGTGGAGCTCCAGCGGCCCGACGACATCACCGACCTGGTCGACTCCGCGGTCGCCGCCGCGATGACCGAGCCGGTCGGCCCGAGCTTCATCTCGCTGCCCGTCGACCTGCTCGGCAGCGACATCGACACCACGCTGGTCCACCCCGCCGCCCGGACCCCCGCCAAGCCGGTCGGCGCGGTGCAGGACGGCTGGCAGGACGCCGCCGAGCAGGCGGCGGAGCTGGTCGCGTCGGCGCAGCACCCGGTGCTGGTGGTCGGCGCCGCCGCGATCCGCTCCGGTGCCATCCCGGCCGTCCGCGCGCTCGCCGAGCGGCTGAACATCCCGGTCATCACCACGTACATCGCCAAGGGAGTGCTGCCGCACGGCCATGCCCTCAACTACGGCGCCGTCACCGGCTACATGGACGGCATCCTGTCGTTCCCGGCGCTGGAGACGCTGTTCGGCCCGGCCGACGTCATCCTCACCCTCGGCTACGACTACGCGGAGGACCTGCGTCCGTCGATGTGGCAGCGCGGCGGCGCCAAGACCACCGTGCGGGTGTCGCCCACCGTCAACCCGATCCCGCGGGTCTACCGGCCGGACGTCGACGTCGTCACCGACGTGCTCGCCTTCGTGCAGCACCTCGAGGAGCGGACAGCCGACGTCCCGGCGAAGACCCCGCACGACATCACCCCGCTGCGCGAGCGGATCGCGGAGTTCCTCGCCGACACCGAGCGCTACCAGGACGGCATGCGCGTCCACCAGGTGATCGACTCGATGAACACCGTGATGGCGGAGACCGCCGAGCCGGGCGAGGGCACGATCGTCTCCGACATCGGCTTCTTCCGGCACTACGGTGTGCTGTTCGCCCGCGCGGACCAGCCGTTCGGCTTCCTCACCTCGGCGGGCTGCTCCAGCTTCGGCTACGGCATCCCGGCGGCGATGGGCGCCCAGCTCGCCCGCCCCGGGCAGCCCACCTTCCTGATCGCCGGCGACGGCGGCTTCCACTCCAACAGCGCCGACCTGGAGACCGTCGCCCGGCTCAACCTGCCGATCGTCACCGTCGTCGTCAACAACGACACCAACGGCCTGATCGAGCTGTACCAGAACCTCGGCCACCACCGCTCGCACGACCCGGTGGTCAAGTTCACCGGCGTCGACTTCGTCGACCTCGCCCGCGCCAACGGCGTGGAGGCCGTCAAGGCGACCACCCGGGAGGAGCTGCTCGCCGCGCTGCGCAAGGGCGCCGCGCTCGGCCGGCCGTTCCTGATCGAGGTGCCGGTGAACTACGACTTCACGACCGGCGGCTTCGGCGCGCTGAGCATCTGACGATGGCGTCGACACTGCCCGCCGCCACCGGGTTCCTGGCCGCCGTCCAGTGCGACGGCGGCAGGTCCCCCGGGGCGTTCCCCGCCCCCCGGGGAGCGGACCCCGCCGCCCCCGGGGCGGTGTTCGCCTCCGCCGGCCCGCGCGCCGTCATCAAGGCCCGACCGGGCGGACCGGGCCTGGACGCCGTCCTGCTGCACTCCGGCGCACCCGACGCCGCCCACGCCCACCGGCGGGGCCGCACGGTGCTGCTCGCCGGGGAGCTCTACAACCGGGACGAGCTGCTCACCCTGCTCGGCGCGCAGGCCGGGCCGGTCACCGACGCGGACCTGCTGCTCGCCCTCGTCGACACCTACGACCTGCACGCGTTCCGGCTGCTCAACGGGCGGTTCGCGGCCGTGGTCGCGGACGGCGGCCGGGTGCTGCTGGCCACCGACCACGCCGGCTCCGTGCCGCTGTACGTGAGCGCCGTCCCCGGGACCGTCCTCGCGGCGACCGAGGCGAAGGCCCTGCGGACCGCGCCGGTCGGCCGGCGGATCACGGCCGCGCGCCGGGTCCGCCGGCTGCCCGGCACCCACCAGGTGCCCGCCGGGACCGTCCTGGAGATCGGGGTGGCCACCGCGGACTGCACCGACCACCGCACCTGGGCGCCCACGCCGGCCCGCCGGATCATGGCCGAACAGGAGGCCACCGAGGCCGTTCGGCTCGCCCTGGACCGCGCCGTCCGCGCCCGCACCGGCCCGGACACCCCGCTGGTGGTGCTCTCCGGCGGCATCGACTCCTCCAGCGTCGCCGCACTGACCGCCCACCACCGGACCGGGCCCGTCGACACCGTGTCGATGGGCACCGACCTCGCCGACGAGTTCCCGCAGGCCAGGGTGGTCGCCGAACACCTCGGCTCCGCCCACCGGGAGCTGACCGTCCACACCGACGACCTGCTGCGCCGGCTCCCGCACGCGGTCTGGGCCGCCGAGTCACTCGACCCGGACATCATCGAGTACCTGTTGCCGCTGACCGCCCTGTACCTGCGCCTGGAGGGCCCCGGGCGGCGCATCCTCACCGGCTACGGCGCCGACATCCCGCTCGGCGGCATGCACCGGGAGAACCGGCTCCCGGCCCTGGACACCGCCCTCGCCCACGACATGGCCACCTTCGACGGCCTGAACGAGATGACGCCGGTGCTGTCCGGGATCGCCGGGCACTGGTCGACCCACCCGTTCTGGGACCGCGAGGTGCTGGACCTGCTGGTGTCGCTGGAGTCCGGGCTCAAGCGGCGCCACGGCCGGGACAAGTGGGTGCTCCGCGCGGCCATGACGGACCTGCTCCCGCACGAGACCGTCACCCGCCCCAAGCTCGGCGTGCACGAGGGCTCGGGCACCACCAGCTCGTTCAGCCGGCTGCTGACCGACGCCGGGGTGCCCGGGGACCGGGTGCACCGGGCCAAGGAGCTCGTCGTCCAACACCTGTTCGACCGGGTCGTCGTCGACGGCCGGCACCCCGACGAGGTGGCCACCGCCGACGTGGTGCAGCTGGTCGCCGACGCCTTGGAGCACGACGCACTGCCGGCCCACCCGTGACGCCCGCCCGCCGCAGGCCCGGCCGGGGCACCGGACGCACCAGCGGCACCCCCGGCGCCGACCGCAGCAGCACGACAGAGAGGAGCGAGAACCGCGTGGAGCGCATCGACATCAAGGTCTCCCCCCGGTACGCGCAGATCCCCACATTCATGCGCCTGCCGCACGACCCCGACCCGCACGGCCGGGACGTCGTGGTCATCGGCGCACCGTACGACGGCGGCACCAGCTACCGTCCCGGTGCCCGCTTCGGGCCCCGCGCGATACGCAACGAGTCCGGGCTCATCCACGGCGTCGGCATCGACCGCGGGCCCGGCACCTTCGACCTGATCAGCTGCGTGGACGCGGGGGACATCGACCTCACCCCGTTCAACATGCACATCGCCATGGAGCACGCCCAGCAGCGGCTGACCGAACTGCTGGACGACAACGGCGCCTTCCTGATGCTCGGCGGCGACCACTCGCTGACGCTCGCCGCGCTGCGCGCCGTCGCTGCCAAGCACGGGCCGGTCGCCGTCCTGCACCTGGACGCGCACTCGGACACCAACCCGGCGTTCTACGGCGGCGAGTACCACCACGGCACGCCGTTCCGGCACGCCATCGAGGAGAAGCTCGTCGACCCGCAGCGCATGGTCCAGATCGGGATCCGGGGCCACAACCCGCAGCCCGACTCGCTGGACTACGCCCGCGGCCACGGCGTGCGGATCGTCACCTCCGACGACTTCTGCGAACGCGGCCCCGCCGCGACCGCCCGCCTGGTGCGCGAACTCGTCGGCGACGCGCCCCTGTACGTCTCCGTCGACGTCGACGTGGTCGACCCGGCCTTCGCCCCCGGCACCGGCACCCCCGCCCCGGGCGGCCCGACCTCCCGCGAGGTGCTGGCGCTGCTGCGCGGGATCGGCGACCTCTCACCCGTCGGCTTCGACGTCATGGAGGTCTCCCCGCTCTACGACCACGGCGGCATCACCTCCGTCCTGGCCACCGAAATCGGCGCGGAACTCCTGTACCAGTACGCCCGCGCCCACACCCGAGAGAGGACCACCCCGTGACCGTCCTGGACTGCTCCGAGCACGCGGCCGCCCTGCGGGCGCTCGCCGCCCGGCTGCCGCAGATCCCGCGCGAGGACCTGCCCGCCTTCCTCGACACCGCGCACGCTGCGGCCGCCGACCTCCCCGCCGGCCTGGCCGCGGCACTGGACGACTTCAACAGCCGCGGCAGCACCGACGGCTACCTCCTGCTGCGCGGCCTGCCGGTGGAGGCCGACGACGCGCTGCCCGCCACCCCGAGCAGCACCCCCGCGCCGGCGGACCGCCCCCTGCTGTTCATGGAGGCCATGCTCGGCATCGTCGGGCGCCGGCTCGGCCTGCACACCGGCTACCGGGAGCTGCGCTCCGCCACCGTCTACCACGACGTGTACCCGTCGCCCGGCGCCCACCACCTGTCCTCGGAGACCTCCGAGACGCTGCTGGAGTTCCACACCGAGATGGCGTACCACGTGCTGCAGCCCGACTACGTGATGCTCGCCTGCTCCCGGGCCGACCATGAGCGCAAGGCCGCCACCCTGGTCGGCTCGATCCGCAACGCGCTGCCGCTGGTGCCCGCCGAGTTCCGCGCCCACCTGTACGACCGGCCGGTGCCCTGCTGCGTGGACGTGGCCTTCCGCGGCGGCGAGGAGGACCCGGGCGCGATCGCCAACGTCCGCCCGCTGTACGGGGACCCGGCCGACCCGTTCCTCGGCTACGACCGCGAACTGCTCGCGCCCGAGGACCCCCGGGACGTCGAGGCCGTCGCCGCGCTCTCCAAGGCGCTGGACGAGGTCACGGAGGCCGTGCACCTCGTCCCCGGGGACGTCCTGATCATCGACAACTTCCGGACCACCCACGCCCGGACGCCGTTCACCCCGCGCTGGGACGGCAAGGACCGCTGGCTGCACCGGGTCTACATCCGCACCGACCGCGGCGGCGCCCTGTCGGGCGGCGAACGGGCCGGTGACGTCGTCGACTTCACCCCGCGCCCCTGACCCGCCGCGCCCCCGACCCGCCGTTCGGCCCGGAGGGCCCGCAGGACCGACCGTCGTCGGCCGCCTGCGGGCCCTCCGGCCGTACGCCCGCCCGGCGCGGACGAGTTGGCCGGGCATCGCCGGTCGGCACCGCGCCGACTCGACCTGACAGACCGCACATGATGGGATCGACCGGACACCGCACCGGCGTGTCGGCACGCCGGTGCACCTGGCCTCTCGGGAGACGATGGACCATGACCGAAATCGCAGCGGACGAGCCACGGGGGTTCGCGGTGCACACCGCGCCGGTCGGACTGGGTGACGACGGGCGGGACGACTTCACCGTCCTGGTCTCGACCCGACCGGCCGTGGTCAGCGCGGTCTTCACCCGTTCCCGCTTCGCCGGCCCCAGCGTCACCCTCAGCCGGGCCGCCGCCGCGGACCGCAGCGCCCGGGGCGTCGTCGTGCTGGCCCGCAACGCGAACGTCGCCACCGGCGCCCAGGGCGAGGCGAACGCCCGCGAGGTCCGCGCCGCCACGGCGCGGGCGCTCGGCCTCGCCGAGGACGAACTGCTGATCGCCTCGACCGGTGTGATCGGCCGCCAGTACCCGATGGCCGGGATCCTCGACCACATCGGGACGATGACCGGCCCGCTGCCCGAGGGCGGCTTCGACCGCGCCGCGCGGTCCATCATGACCACCGACACCCGGCCCAAGACCGCCCGCGCCCGGGTCGGCGACGCCGTGGTGATCGGCATCGCCAAGGGCGTCGGGATGATCGAGCCCGACATGGCCACCCTGCTGACCTTCTTCGCCACCGACGCGCTGCTCGACCCCGAGGAGCAGGACCGGATCTTCCGCCGGGTGATGGACCGGACGTTCAACGCGGTCAGCATCGACACCGACACCTCCACCAGCGACACCGCCGCGCTGTTCGCCAACGGCCTGGCCGGCGCCGTCGACCCGGCCGCCTTCGAACAGGCGCTGTACGACGTGGCGCTCGCCCTGGTCAAGGACATCGCGAGCGACGGCGAGGGCGCCGGCAAGCTCATCGAGGTCCAGGTCTCGGGCGCGCGGGACACCGCGCAGGCCAAGCGGATCGGCAAGGCCGTGGTCAACTCCCCGCTGGTGAAGACCGCCGTGCACGGCGGCGACCCGAACTGGGGCCGGGTCGCGATGGCGATCGGCAAGTGCTCCGACGACACGGACGTCGACCAGGAGAAGGTCACCATCCGCTTCGGCGACGTCGAGGTCTACCCGCCGAGCGGGCGCGGCGCCGAGGGGGAAGGCGAGCTGCGCGCCGCCGTCGCCAAGCAGATGCAGGGCCCCGAGGTGGTCATCGGGATCGACCTCGGCATCGCCGCCGGTGCCTTCACCGTCTACGGCTGCGACCTGACCGAGGGCTACGTGCGGCTCAACGCCGACTACTCGACCTGATCCCCCCCGGCCGGGCCGCGGCGCGACGTCACCTGCCGTGACGTGAGTGACGTGACCGGGCCGCCGGCGGTCCGGCATCCACGGCAGCGCCCCCGGGAGGCGGACCTCCCGGGGGCGCTGCCGTGCACGGGGCCGGCGGCCCTCAGACGGCCGCGGGCTGGGTCGCCAGGAGGGCAGTGATCGCCGCGCCGATGAACTCCCGGTCGGCGGCGGTCGCCCCCGCACCGGCCAGGTGGCCCCACACGCCCGGGATCACCCGCAGGGTGGCCCGGGGCATCAGGGCGGCCGCCCTCGCCTCGTCCTCCACCGCGAAGCACAGATCACGGGCGCCCGGCAGGAGCACCGCCTCGGCGGTGACCGAGCCCAGTGCGGCCTCCGTCCGGCCGTCGAAGCCCGGCGTCGCCCCGACGTCGGCCCGGGCCCACGTGTCGATCATGGTCAGCAGGTCCTCGGTGGACGGCCCGGCGACGAAGAACTCCTCCCAGAAGCCGGTGAGGTACTCCTCCCGGGAGGCGAAGCCCAGCTCGCGGTAGCCGCCCTGGGCCCAGAACGGGTGCGAGGCCGCCCACCCGGCGAAGACCCGGCCCGCCGCCCGCCGGCCCCGGTCGGCGCCCCCGTCGGCGCTCCCGTCCGCGCGCAGCGCGGCGGCCAGCGCCGCCAGGAACACCCGGTTGTGCTCGCTGGTCGCCGCGGACCCGCAGAACGGGGCGATCCGGCGGACCATCCGCGGGTACGACACCGCCCACTGGTAGGCGTGCGCCGCGCCCATCGACCAGCCGGTCACCAGCGCCAGTTCGGTCACCCCCAGCTCCTCGGTGAGCAGCCGGTACTGGGCGTCGACGTTGTCCTGCGGGCTGATCCGGGGGAAGGCCACCCCCAGCGGGTGGTTGCTCGGCGAGCTGGAGACGCCGTTGCCGAACAGGCCGACGGTGACGACGCAGTACCGCCGGGTGTCCAGCGGCCTGCCCTCCCCGATCAGCCAGTCGTACGCGGTGTGGTCGCCGCCGAAGTAGGACGGGCACAGGACGGCGTTGCGGCCGTCGGCGTCGAGCGTCCCGTGGACGGCGTAGGCGATCCCGGCCGAGGGCAGGGTCCCCCCGTCGGCCAGCGGGAGGCTGTCCAGTGCGAAGACGCGGTGGTCCACCGGCTTCTCCTCCGTGATGAGCGGCCCGCGGGGCCGGACGGTTGGTCGGTGTCGTGCCATGACGTGCCCGGACGTGCCCGGACGTGCCGGGACGTGCCGTGCCGTGCCGGGACCGTGCCGCGGCGGGGTGCCGGGCCGCCCCGCCGGTCTCACAGCCAGTTGGGCGCGATCTCCGTCGCCCAGAGCTCCAGGCTGCGCATCTGCACGTCGTGCGGGATCAGGCCGGAGTACTGGCACTGCAGCAGGTACTCGGGGTCGTGCTGGGTCACCAGCTTCTCGATCTTGCGGTTGATGTCGTCGGGGGTGCCGACCCATTCGAGGCCGCGCTCGACCAGGGTCCGGTAGTCCGCGCCGATCGGGCCGGTCTCGCCGACCCGGCGCAGGCTCTCGGTGAAGCCCATCGGGCCGAACCAGTTCTCGAAGACGAAGCCGCCGCCGCGGGCCGCCCAGTGGTGGGCCTCGTCGGCGTCCCTGGCCACCAGCACGTCCTTCATCACCCCGATCCGCTCGCCGCGCCGCAGCTCGCCGTGCCCGGCGGCCGCGGCCTCCTCCCGGTAGAGGTCCATCAGCCGGCTCACGATCCGGTCGTCGGTGTTCATCAGGATCGGCACCACGCCCTCGCGGGCACAGAACCGGAAGGTGTCCTCGCTGAAGCTGAACGGCTGGAACACCGGCGGGTGCGGGTGCTGGTAGGGCTTCGGGGCGATGCCGACCTCCTGCACCACGCCGTTCTCGTCGAGGCCGCGGCCGAAGCTGCGGACGGCGTCGTAGGGGAACTCCAGGCCCTTGGGCGGGATCGTCCACTGGGCGCCGCTGTGCGAGAAGGTCTCGGTGGTCCACGCCTTCTTGAGGATCTCCCAGTGCTCCTCGAACAGCGCCCGGTTGCGCCGGTCGTTGGCGCCGGCGTCGGAGAGCGTCCCGCCGACCCCGAACGGCTGGCCCATGATCTCGGCCCACCGCTTCTGGAAGCCGCGTGCGATCCCGACGAAGGTCCGGCCCCGGGTCATGTGGTCGAGCATCGCCAGGTCCTCGGCGAGCCGCAGGGGGTTGTGGAAGGGCAGCACGTTGGCCATCTGGCCAACCCTGATCTCCTTGGTCTGCATGGCCAGGTACAGGCCCAGCATGATCGGGTTGTTGGACACCTCGAAGCCCTCGACGTGGAAGTGGTGCTCGGTGAACGAGAGCCCCCAGTAACCGAGTTCGTCGGCCGCCCGGGCCTGCTCGGTGAGCTGCCAAAGCATGTTCCGGTAGTTCTGCCGGTTCACCCCGGACATGCCCTTGAGCACCTGGTCGTGGCTGCCGACCGTCGGCAGGTAGAAGAGGATGGACTTCACGGGTCGTCCTTTCGTGCCGCGCGGCGACGCCACGGCTGGAAGCGGAGGAGGGTGCGGTCGACGGTGGCACCCGGCTCTTGCGAATCGTTTGACGCGCCGCCTCCACCGGTCCGGAACGGCCGGGCGGCGGCGCGGAGCGGGACGTCCAGCGGACGCCAAGGGGTCGCTGACAGCGTGGTGGCGAGCCTCACCCGATCCTTAGGAGCTCGCCTTGAACCCAGCAACTGCCACCGCCCCCGGTGCGACCGGCACGGGGCTCGCGGCCGCGGACCGCGCGACGCTCATCCACCCCACGCTGCCGGCGCACCGGACGGACCGCACCGTCCTGGTCTCCGGCTCGGGCTGCCGGGTCACCGACGCGGCCGGCCGCGAGTACCTGGACGCCTCCGCCGTCCTCGGCGTGACCCAGGTGGGCCACGGCCGCGCCGAGCTCGCCCGGGCCGCCGCCGAGCAGATGACCCGGCTGGAGTACTTCCACACCTGGGGCACCGTGACCAACGACCGGGCGGTGGAACTCGCCACCCGGCTCGCCGGGTTGGCCCCGGGAGGGCTGCGCCGGACGTACTTCACCAGCGGCGGCGCGGAGGGCAACGAGATCGCGCTGCGGATGGCCCGGCTCCACCACCACCGCCGCGGCGAGCCGCAGCGCACCTGGATCCTGGCCCGCACGATGGGCTACCACGGCATCGGCTACGGCAGCGGCGGCGTGTCCGGATTCCCGGTCTATCACACCGGGTTCGGCCCCAGCATGCCGGACGTGCACTTCCTGACGCCGCCGCACCCCTACCGCCGGGAGCTGTTCTCCGGCGCCGACGTCACCGAGTTCTGCCTGGCCGAACTGCGGGAGTCGATCGAGCGGATCGGGCCGGAGCGGATCGCCGCGATGATCGGCGAGCCGGTGATGGGCGGCATCGGCGCGGTCGTCCCGCCGGCCGACTACTGGCCGCGGGTCGCGGAACTGCTGCGCTCCTACGGCATCCTGCTGATCCTGGACGAGGTGGTCACCGGGTACGGCCGCACCGGGCACTGGTTCGCCGCCGAGCACGTCGGGGTGGTGCCCGACATCCTGGTCACCGCCAAGGGCCTCACCTCGGGGTACCTCCCGCACGGGGCGGTGCTGGTCTCCGACGAGGTCGCCGACACCGTGACCGGCGAGCAGGGCTTTCCGGTGGGCTACACCTACACCGGGCACCCGACCGCGTGCGCGGTCGCCCTGGCCAACCTGGACATCATCGAGCGCGAGGGGCTGGCGGCCAACGCGGCCGCCGTCGGCGCACACCTGAAGGACGGGCTGACGCGGTTGCTGGACCTGCCCGTGGTGGCGGAGGTCCGCGGGGTCGGGCTGATGCTGGCCGTCGAGCTGACCTCGGACAAGGAGGCCCGGCGGCCGCTGCCGCAGGGCACCACCGAGGTGGCGGACGCGCTGCGCGAGCAGGCGGGCATCATCCTGCGGACCAACCCGTACGCGCTGGTGATCAATCCGCCGCTGGTGTTCACCCGGCAGGACGCGGGCCTGCTCGTCGACGGCCTGCGCTCGGTCCTCTCGCGGGTCGGCCTCGACGGCCACGTGCGCTGACCCGTCGGCGGGCCGGGCTACCGCGCCGCCCCGGCGAGCAGGGCCGCGAACGGCCACTGCGGCCGCCGCAGCACGTGCTCGCCGCGCAGCTCGATCTCGTCGGCCATGGTCCGCGCCGTCGCGCGGGCCAGGTCCGGCAGTCCGGCGTGCTGCTCCGCCTCGGCGAGCAGCCCCAGGTGCAGCGCCCGCCGGAAGACCGTGCCGGAGCGGGCCGCGGCGTCCAGGGCCCAGCGCATCCGCCGCAGTCCGACGCCGGGTCGGCCGCGGCGCACCTCGGCCCAGCCGAGCAGCACGGACAGCATGTTCTGCCAGTGGCCCAGCTGGCAGCGGACGGTGAGGTCGACCCCGGCGGTGGAGGCCTGCCAGGCCCGTTCCACGTCCCCGTCGAGGACGGCCAGCAGGGCGTCGGCGTAGAGGGCGAAGGTGCGGTCCCACGGCCGGTCGCAGCTGTCCGACTCGGAGAGCTGCAGCAGCTCCTCGCGGTAGCGCCCGGCGGCGGCGGTATCGCCGAGCAGGACGTGGCTGACGGCCAGGTGGACGCGGTAGTTGATCCTGGGGTCGCTGCGGGACAGGCCCATGAACCGGTCCGGCCGCTCCTCCGCGCCCTGCGCGTCGACCAGCGGGAGCCCGCGTTCCAGTTCGGCGACGGCCTCCTCCAGCCGGTCGGCGGTGAACCACAGCACGCCCTTGCCGTAGCAGGCGGCCGTCCGGGCCTCGGTCCCGCCGCCGTGCTCGGCCGACTCTTCCAGCAGCGCGACGATCCCGGACACCCGGCGCAGGTCGCCGCCGGCCAGGTGCATGATGACCCGGGAGGCCAACAGCGCGGTGGGGCGGGTGTTGTCGAGGGTCTTCTGCAGCACCTCGACCCGGGTGCAGGCGTCGGTGACCGCCGGGGACCCGTAGCCGAGGGTCATCGACAGCAGCCACACGACCCGCTTCTGCAGTTCCAGCTCGGCCGCGACGGACCGGTTCCGGGGCTGGCCGCGCAGTACGTCGATGGCCTGCGACAGCCAGGCGCGCGCCTCGGAGTGCAGCCGCCGGCGCTCGGCGAGGTCGCCCATGCCGACCAGGGGCTGCACCGCCTCGCGCGGGTCGAGTTCCTGCGCCGCCCGGCCACAGTGGTAGCCGATGGTCTCGGCGCAGTCGGTGCGGGCCCTGCCGACGGCGCCGTCGGCCAGCGCGACCGCCACCCGGTGGTGCAGCCGGGCGCGCTGGACCGGGTCGAGGTCGGCGAGCAGCATGTCCCGCATCAGCCCCTGCGCGAACCGGAAGCCGCGAGGGTCGACCGGATCGGGGCGCAGCAGCCCGCTGTGCAGCGCGTCGTGGACCAGGCCCGGTGGCTCGCCCAGTCCGGTGAGGACGTCGGTGAGCAGCCGGCGGTCCACGGCCGGGCCGATCACCGCGCAGGTCTGCAGCACCCGGATGACACCCTCCGGGCACTCGGCCAGGCGGGCGCCCAGCACCAGCCGCAGGCCGAAGGAGAGCGGGGCGGCCGGTTCGGCGGGTCCGGTCACGGCGGTGGCGGTCGGCCGCAGCTTGGTGAGCAGGTAGGGGTTGCCGCCGGTGGCGCGGTGGGCGGCCGACACCAGGTCCCAGGTGGGCGGCTCGCCCCCGGTGCGGTTGATCAGGGCCCTGGTCTCGGCGAGCGAGAGCACGTCGAGGTGCAGGTACTCGGCGGCGACCTCCTGGAGCAGGTCGGCGACCGCTCCGCCGAGTTCGGGGCGCTGGGCGAGCCGGTGCTCCCGGACGGTCGCGACCACCAGCAGGTCGCTGTCGCCGAGCTCCTTGGTGAGCAGCTGGAGGAGTGCCAGGGTGCCGGTGTCGGCGAGGTGCAGGTCCTCCAGGAAGAGCACCAGCGGGCGGCGGGCGGCGGTCAGCAGGGCCTGGCAGACGGCGTCCTGGAAGGCCAGGTGCCGGGCGGGGGAGAGCGGCGCCTCGGTGCCCGCGGGGCCCGGCGCGCGGTCCGGGCGCAGCATGCCGAGGGTGTCCAGGACGGGCTCGGGCAGGGTGGCCAGTTCGGCGGCCCTGGTGCGGCGGAGCTTGCGGACGACCCGGGTCCACAGCCAGTACTCGGGGAGTTCGGGGCCGGCGGCGCAGTGCGCCCAGACGGCGTCCAGTCCGGCGGCCGGCAGTCCGCCGGCCAGTTCCTGGAGCAGCCGGGTCTTGCCGACGCCCTGTTCGCCGATCACCAGGACGGTGCGGCCGCGGCGGCCGGGTGCGGTG
This sequence comes from Kitasatospora aureofaciens, assembly GCF_001188955.3. Classification (GTDB taxonomy): domain Bacteria; phylum Actinomycetota; class Actinomycetes; order Streptomycetales; family Streptomycetaceae; genus Kitasatospora; species Kitasatospora aureofaciens. The sequence goes on from NZ_JPRF03000043.1 coordinate 75,622, forward strand.
AGTGCTCGCAGGGTGGCCAGTTCCCGGGTGCGGCCGATCAGCCGTCCGGCGGGCGGGGCGGCTGGTGCGACGGCCGGGGCGACGGCCGCCGGGTTGGGGGAGGGGGCCGACGCCGGTGCGGGGCGCGGCGGTTCGGGCACGGCGGCGGGGGCGGGGGTGAGCGCCGGGGCGGGGCCCGGATCCACCGGGCCCGGGGTGGGCGGTCGCAGCGCGTCGACGTCGGCGACCAGGGTGAGGCGGGGGCGCAGGTCGGCCGGGGAGGCGGTCCGCCCGCCCGCGTGCACGAGGTCCTGACGCAGGATCGCGCCGTGCAGCTCCTGGAGTTCCTTGCTGGTGTCGGCGCCCAGTTCCTCGGCGAGGTGGGCCCGGATCCGTTCGAAGGTCAGCAGTGCCTCGGCGGGCTGGCCGCAGTGGTACTGCGCCAGCATGAGCTGGCAGCCCAGCCGTTCCAGCATCGGGTTGCGCCGGACCTCGTCGTCGAGTTCGCGCACCACCTCGTCGTACCGGGCCAGGCCGAGGCTGGCGTCGGCCCAGGTCTGCAGGCCCACCAGGCGCAGCTGTTCGAGCCGGGCGGACTCCAGTTGGGCGAAGTCGTAGGCGGCCAGTTCCCCGTACGGGGTGCCGTGCCAGAGGCCGAGCGCCTCGTCGACGGTGCCGCGGGCCGCGGCCAGGTCCCCGCGGGCGAACTGCTCGCGCCCGGCCTCGACGGCGGACTGGAACCGGCTGGCGTCGATGCAGTCTCGGTCGACCTCCAGGACGTAGCCGGGGGCCTGGTACCGCAGGGCCAGCAGCCTGTCCTTGGAGGGGACGGGCGAGTGGCCGTCGATCGCCTTGCGCAGCCGGGAGACGTACGACTGGAGGGTGCCGACGACGGCCTGCGGCGGTGAGGAGCCCCAGATGGCGCTGACGATCCCGGAGACCGACACCACCCGGCCCGCGTTGATCAACAGCAGGGCCAGCAGGGCCCGTTGACGCGGCGGGCCCAGGTCGAGTGCCCGTCGGCCGGCCAGCACGGACATCTGTCCCAGCACCCTGATCGGTGCGGGGCTCCGTAACACGAGATCGGAAGCGGCGTTGTCGACTCGGCTCATCTCATCACATCCCGTCAGGCAAGACAGCTGGTGCACCCGCCGTGACCGCCGGGGTGAGCCGGGGCACGGCGTGATTCGGGAAATTTCCGAACATGGCCGGGGATGTTGTGGCGGCCGGCCGTACGGGGGTATCGACGGCGGGGCCTCGGGGGAGTCGCCGGTTCCGTGGGGTCGCCGTTCCCTGCCGTCACCGACGGTTGCCGGTCCGGCGGTGCTGGGGGGAGCTGGGGAGGGCGCGGGAACCGTCGACGGGTACGGTCTCGGGCGCAATCAGGCCGGGCGTCTGGACGGGGCGCTGCGCGGACGGCGTGGAGTGGTGATGGCGGGGCCTCCCTTGGCGTGACCAGCCGCGATCCGCCTGCGTCCGATACAACGGCACAGCGCTTTGCTGGTCATGTCACTGTCATATGAATCATGAATGCTGGCAGGCTACCCCGGATGGGGCGACGGTGAAACCCGCCGTCGGACCGGAAGGTTCCCCTTCCGGACGACCACGGACGGTGATGGCGGGTGGGCGCGCGTCGGCTCCCCCCGCGCGGTCGTCCACGGGAGGAGCCGACGGGCCGTCGGGAGCGCGGCCCCGCAACCGGTCGGGGCGGCGGCCGGAGCCGGATCAGGAGTGCGTGACGCTTGCCCTCTCGCCGGGGACGGCCTCGGCCCGGCGCTCCCCGCGCAGCCGGGCCAGCAGCAGGTGGCAGCCCGCGCAGACCACGGCCAGGCACAGGCAGGCGCCCCACACCGCCGTGGTGCCGGACGCCTCGATCACCCGCGCGCTGAGCACCGGGGCCAGGGCTACCGACACGCTCCAGACCGACAGGAACCAGCCCTGGTAGCCGCCCTGCCGGTCGGGGGGCGACAGTGCTGCCACCAGCGCCATGCACGTCGGCCAGACGACGATCTCGCCGAGGCTCCACAGCACGACGGTCGCCCCGTACCCGACGGTGCCGTGCACGGCGGCCGTCAGCCCCATGCCGAGACCGGTCACCAGGGTCGCCACAGCCAGCGCGTGTTCCGGCCGGAGCCTCCCGGCCAGCCGGGTCAGCGGGAGCTGGAGCACCGCGATGACGAGACCGTTCATCATCATCGCCGCGCCGTAGTCGGCGGCCGAGAGACCGTCCCCCGTCATCGTCAACGGCAGTGCCACCAGGGGCTGTTGGAACAGCAGGCCGAGCATCAGCACTGAACCCAGCAGGACCGGGAAGCCCGGCGCGCGGTGCGGCGGGCGCTGCGCACCGGCCGCGTCCGTCACCCCGGCGCTCTCCGGCGGCGGGCGGGTCTCCGGCACCCGCAGGTACACCATGACGCCGGCGAGCAGATTGGCCACCGCGTTGACCAGGAACAGCAGCAGGAATCCGTGGGAGGCGGCGAGCCCGGCCGTCACGGCGGCCACCGAGAAGCCCAGGTTGGTGGCCCAGTAGATCAGCGAGTACGCCCGCGGCAGATCTTCTAGGGCCACCAGGTCGGCGACGGCCGCCGCGCGGGCCGGGCGGGTGGCGTTCAGGCCGACCCCCACCGTGAGGGTGAACAGCAGGACCGGCACCCGGCCGTGGGCCAGGCCCAGCCCCAGCATGCCCGCGACGGTGAGGACCTCGCTCGCCAACAGCACCGTCCGCCGCCCCACCCGGTCCGCCAGGATGCCGCCGAACAGCGAGGCGATCCCGCTGCCCACCCCGAACGTGGTCAGGGTCAGGCCGGTGAAGAAGACCGAATAGCCGCGCACCGTGGTGAGGTAGATCGTCATGAACGGCACCACGAAGCCGCCCGCCGAGGTGACCAGCGTTCCGCCCCAGAGCCACCAGAACGGCCCCGGCAGCCCCCCCGGTGCCCCGGCCGACCGAAGCGGCACCTCAGCTCCGCCCGTCGTACTCGACCCTGAGGGTCCGCGCCAGGTGGTCGCGGAACTCCACCGCCGCGGCGTCCGACGCGTGGTGCGACAGCACGATCGCCGGGTACCCGGACCAGTCCGGGTACGGCCGCAGCAGCGCGCCGGGACCGACCGTCCGCACCACGTGGTCCACGCACGGCTCCTCGCGCACCTCGTCCAGCCCATGCACCCGGGCGATCCGGCCGCCGCCGCCCACCGGCACCAGGTACGCCGCCGCGTGCCCGGTGCCCACCGGCTCCGTGCTCCAGCACTCGGGCTCCCGGCCGAGGTGGATGCGGACCGCCTCGGCCGCGAGGTCGATCCCGCTGCTGACGTGCACCAGGTGGTGCATGAACCCGCCGCCGCCGATCCGCGCCCCCATCTCCAGCAGCACCGGCCGGGTGCCCGAGACCAGGCGCAGCTCGGTGTGGGTGGTGCCCTCGGTGACGCCGAAGGCGTGGTGCGCACCGACCACCTCCCGCTCGACGGCCGCCAGGACGTCCGCCGGGAGCCGGGCGGGGGCCCGCAGCGTGGTCTCCTCGAAGTACGGACCGTTCAGCTCCCCCTTGTAGCTGACGGCACAGACCCGGACCCGGCCCCTGTGCACCAGCGACTCGGCGGAGATCTCGGGGCCGTCCAGGTACTCCTCGACCAGCACCCCGGTGCCGTCGGCGGCCCCGTCGTCGTACCCCAGGTGGGTGTCGCACAGCGCCCAGGTGGTGCGCACCGCCTGCTCCAGCTCCCCGGCGGAGTCGACCCGGATCACGCCCAGACTGGAGTAGCCGTCGGCCGGCTTGACCACGACCGGGAAGCGCAGGCCCGCCGCGTCGGCCCAGTCGTCCGGGTGACCGACGGCGACGAACCCGGGCACGGCCAGACCGGCGGCGGCGAGCAGCCGGCGCATGCTGCGCTTGTCCCGGACGACCGCCGCGGCCTCCTCGGTCAGGCCGGTCAGCCCGAGCACCCGCGCGGCCCGGGCGACGAAGGGAACGACCTTCTCGTTGCCCGCCATGATCCCGTCGAACGGCTGGCGGGCGAACCGCTCCACCAGCGCGGCCACCGCCGCGTCGGGATCCCCGTCGACGTCCAGCGGCAGGAGTTCGACCACCCCGGGGGCCTTGCGGGCCCGTTCGGGGTCGTCGTCGCCCCGGGGCGCCAGGATCAGGTCGACACCGGCGCGCTCCGCGCCTTCGAACACCCAGGGAAGAGCGGAGAACTGGCCGACCAGGACGAGTTTCGGACGCTGCCGCATAGGGATCTCCGTACGAGAGTGTGGGATGTGTCGGTGCCCGGTGACCGGGCGCCCGCCACGGCCGCTCGACGGCCCGGGTCGCGGGCCGCGTCCGGGCGGCCGCGCGGAACACGACCAGCCTTTCCCGGCACTCTTGGCGGATCCTTGCAAACGGTTTGACGCCCGCCACTCGCCGTTCACCCTTGCCCACCACCCGCCCGCCGCGCCCCGTCGGGACGTCGCAGGACTGCCCCCCCCGGCCGGGAGGGGCAGCGGAGGGGGGAACAGCAGGGGGGAACGGAAGCGGTCCGGCAAACTCACCAGGGCCACCAAGGTATCGGTGAGTTTCCTTGATGGGCCATCAAGGAAACTCACCAGGTCACCTTGGTGGCCATCCCAGCAGATCAGAGGCGCGAAGGTCGGGCCGACGAGGGCCCCGAGCCAAGGGGCGTTCGCGGCCGCCAGCGCCACCATGCCCGGCTCGGCGTCCACTGCCACGACCTCGGCGCCCCGGGCCAGCACCGCGGCCGCGACCGTGCCCGGCCCGGTGCACGGCCGCAGTGCCGATCAGTACGGCAGGGGCTCGGGGCGCGCGGAACTTCACGGTGACTCCTACGGGTGATGGCGTATCGGGTGCCGGTCTGTCGGATGGTGAGCCAGCGGGCACGGGGCGACCTCGAGGAGATACGCACAGCGGGTCGCCCGCTGACGCCGGGGCAGGACGGTCAGTGCTGCCCAGCGCCTCGGCACGCGAGGCCCGCGCTGTCGGCCCGCGGCGAGCGCCGCAGGCACGGCACCCGGTCGAGGGGCGAGCGGCGCCGGGCCTGCCCGTGTGCGCTGAGGCTCATGCCGCACGGCGTCCTTCGCCCGGTCCGGGCGGCGCAGCGAGGGGCGGGGGTGTGGGTGTAGCGGGGCAGGGAGGCGAAGAGCATCCGCTCCGCGCACCGGTTCAGGTTCTCCACCGTGCCCTTCAAATGCGGGCTGTAGGCGGGCAGATTGTGCCCGGGGATGGCGAGAGCGCCGAGTGCGGAGGTGACGGTGCGCGAGAGGAAGTCCTTGCCGCGGTCGATGCGCACCAGGGCCGGCAGGCCGCCGATCGGCCCGTAAGGGCCGTCCGCCTCGTCGCGGGAGATCGCGGTGCGCAGCGCTGCCAGGATCGCGTCTCTAGACCGGGGTGTGCGGGGTGATGGCGGCGCCGGTGACGGCGTTCGACGACGGTGTGTACCAGGCTGCCTGCAACAGGTTCGAGTTCCTCGCCTCGATGATTGCCATCGACAGCGACGAGCGATGGTGCTCCCCCCTGGCCCGGCGAGTTCCTCAACGGAAGTAACTGGGGCCACGAGCGGGGCCTCGCTGGCACCATCCAGCAGGAGATCACCCCGGCCTGGCCCCTCCTCCGGGCCGGCGCCTTCGGCGGCGACCCCAGGCGCGCAACCACGGCGTACAACCGCCTCGTGCAGTGGAGGCAGCAGAACCACCGCGGCTTCTGACCTGGTGGGATGGACGTGCGCCGGACACCATCAGGTGGCCGGCTGTCGGCAGCTCGGCGGCCGAGTTGAGGGCCTTGCCCAGGTTGGGACTGGCGGCCACCCCGTTCATCGGGCACCGGGCAAGCCCCCAGGGCGGTACCGGCCGACTCTTACCGGCCGCCGATCGACCGGATCACCTCCGCCACGTCCCGGTCGCTGCGCAGGGCCACCTCGGTCGCGAGCGCCGACAGTTTCCCGGTCATCGTCATCAGCAGGCTCGGCAGGATGCACTCCTCGTCGGATCCGGCCGCCGCGATGCGGTGGTAGGAGGCCGAGAGTTCGGCGGTGAACGCTTTCTCGAGCGCCGTTCCGTCGTCCTCCAGGGAGGTCGTCGGGGGCAGGGTGAGCCGGTCCATGCCCTGGCCGGCCATCAGGCCAGCCAGACGGACGCACTCCTGATCGAGCATGGTCACGTCGACGTACACGCGGGGCTTTCCTTTCGCTCCGTCGGTTCTCTCCTACCGCACAGGGGCAACGGCCCGGGCAGTCCCTGACGTCCCCGGGCCGAGACCACAGCCGCGGCGGCGGGGAGGCGGGTTTCACACCGCGGAGGCGGCCTCGCGGCCGGCCCGGGGTTCCCCCCAGGGCATGACGAGGGTGGCCTGGCCCTCCGGACTCCAGGCGACGTTCAGGTCGCGGTTGTCCGCGTGGGCCCGCCAGCCGTGCATGCCGGCATCGTAGTCGGCGCAGATCAGCGCGGCGCGTACCCGGGCCGGGCGGCGCGGGGTGACGCTCTCGTCCCAGGCGAGGACGTCCAGGACCGCGCGGCCGGCCAAAACGGCCCAGCCCGCGTGGGCGACCTGGCGCAGCCAGGTCGGGCGGACCCAGAGGCGGAGGAACGGCGGCGCGCCGTAGCCGGGCTGGGCGGGCCGACCGTCAGACGACGTTCGGCGCCTCCAGGATCGAGTGCTGCTGCTCGGGGATGGGGAAGCCGCACTTGTCGAGGTTGCGGAGAGTCTGCCCGCTCATGCAGTGGCATCACGCGGCCTCCGCTCCGGCGGGTCCGTGGCAGTAGATCAGGAGTCCCGCCCACATGTCCGGGACGATCGGACGGGCGGCACGCGCTCCTCGCCTTCGGCATCGGACTGCGCGTACGCGGCGTCGGCGCGCAGCGCCTAAGCCAGACGCCGCAGTGTCTGTCCGTTGTCGTCGTTGCGCAGCCGCGTCGGCCAACCGGCGGACACCTCCATGTGTGATCCGGCCTCGGCGCATGTGCCCTCGATCCCGGCTCACCGGTGGGGTCGGGGCGCTGTCGTTTCGCCGCTGGATCTTCTTGTCTCCGGTCGCGGTTACAGTGACTTCGCCGCTTCCCACTCGCGCACCATGCGACGCTCGATCGCCTCGACTTCGAAGCGGCCGTCCGGATCACCATCGCGCCTGCGGACCGCTGCACGAACCAGGGCCAGGTAGAAGAGTGCCGGCGCGCACGGGGTCCAACGCTCCTCAGGCTCGTCCAGCATGAAGCGCAAGACGTTCTCCGGATCCGCTGGAACGAACGCGTGGCGGTCGTGCTCCCACTTGTCCTCGATGCCACGGCTCCATCGGGTCCGCAGATCCTCTTCCGTGAGGTCGGTGAGCACCGCCCGGAAGAACGCCGCCCACTGGTTGTTGCGCAGGTCGAGCCCGAAGCAGAGAAGCTCGAGGTCGACTTCGTCCGACGCATGGACGGCCAGCTCCTCTCGCATCGCCCGGCGGGCAACGGCATGCAGACTGACCCGGCCGTCGGCCTGGAGATCGTGGTTGCGGGCAAGCCCCTCGTTCGCGGAGGAGTTCCACCTGGAGCCGTGGGGACCGGCGACCCGCGAACTGCGGTGCGAGAAGAGCATCTTGTTGTCGCGGCCGGTCTCCACCGCCACATTCACCCCGAGGCTGCAGGACATGAACGCCGGCGCGTCCAACGGGTCCTTGCCGTCGAGGTACTGCTCGCGCAGGGTTTGTCCGTCCTGCTGCACCCGGTCCAGGTTGAGGGACGTGGCCAGGAAGTCGTAGTAGTCGGCGTCGCACAGGACGAGTGTGGCCACCGGCTTCTCGGCCGTGTGGGTGCGGGCGGCGATGTCCAGGCGTTCCACGGCGAAGCGGGGGTTGTTCCACCGGAACCGCTCCCCGGCGGCCTCCTTGCGGGTTTCCTCCTCCTCGATCTCGCGCCGCCACCGGCCGATCTCGTCCGGGAAGCGGACCCGCCCCGGGCGGTAACTGACCCGCATGTTCTCCTCGTCGATCGGCCTGGTCCCGTCGCCGTCGACGACGTGGCAGTCGGTCTGGCGGCCGACCACGGTGAACCCATCCCTGAGAGTCATCAACTCGTCCTTCCGGAGAACCAGTTCTGGGACATAATGACGCGCGTCACTACTGTTGCGCCATCCGGCTGGCGGGGAGGATGATGAACGGATCCGTCTACCTCCGGCGTGAGGAGCTCAGGGACTCCGGTCTGGTCGGGACCGTCGCTCTGGGCACCTACGACAACCCAGAAGGGCTGCTCGACCGCCAGCACGTCGAGACCGCCCGCGACCGGTTCACCGCCGCGTGCATGCGGCTCGGCTTCAGCCGCGCGATGAAGCTCGAAAGGTCCGGAACACGGCAGGACGTTCTCGCCGGGGTCCGAGAATTCCTCGCGAAGCAGGCCGCCCGGAAGATCCTGTACTGGACCGGTCACGGACACGACACCGGTCGCGAGTACGTCCTCGGCTGCCGGGACAGCTACCCGCACGGCCCGGAGCCGGATGTGGACCGGGCAGTGAAATTCATCGAACTGCTTGGCATCTGCGCGGACCACAGTGCCACCGACCTCCTGATCGTCGTCGATGCCTGCGAGTCCCAAAGCACGCTGTCCGGAATCCGCCCGCTCGTCGAGTCGTTGCGCTACCGCGACAACACCGCCAGCAGGGCCCTCGCGGGGCGCGAACGCGGCCTCGTCATCGCCGCCACGGCGGGCGCCGGGCGGCGGATGGAGGAAGGTCTCTGGGTGGACTGGCTGGAGCAGGCCATCGGCGATCCCGACCTCGAACTGGCCGATCTGGTAAGGCCTTTCGACTCCACTGCGCTGTACGTCCCGATGTGGTACCTGCTGGAGGCCATCGACCGGCGCGCCGAGGCATCGGGGCTGGACGACGTGGAGCTGCGCCCGGCGGCCGCCGAGCTCCGGTCCCTGGACCCCCGGTTCTTCCACAACCCCTATTTCGAGGAGCGAGGGGTCGTACTGCGGACCGCGGCGATGCCGCCGGACCTCGAACCCTGGCTGAACGCCGACCACTTCGGACCCGTCGCCGACGGCACCCCCCTCCACCACTTCTCGGGCCGAGTCCGGCCGCTGAGTCGTCTGGTCACCTGGCTGGAGTCCCAGACGCAAGGGCTGCTCGCCGTCACCGGCCCGGCGGGAATCGGAAAGACCGCGCTCCTCGCCCGGCTCGCGCTGCTGTCCGTCCCGAGAATCCGCGAGGGGCTCCGGCCCACGCCATTGCCCCAGACGTGTCCGCGGCCCGGCTCCGTCCACGCCGCGCTGTCGTGCGAGCGCCAGTCCCTGCACTCCATGGCCCGCGCCGTGCTGACCGCCCTCGCCCCGCTCGGGGCACGGACCCCGGCGGCGGGCGCGGTCACCCCCGAGCAGTGCATCCGCGAGGTACGCGAACTCGTCGCACAGGTGGGCGGCCTCAACCTCCTCGTCGATAGCCTGGACGAAGCCATGCCCGGTCAGGCGCACGAGATCGCGCGCGGACTCCTCAACCCGCTGTCACACGTCGCTGGGGTCAAACTGGTGGTGAGCACCCGGCCGTACCCCCGGCACGCCTTGGACGACGCCACGCAGGAGTCCCTCTTCGACGCCCTGGACCGCTCGGCCCCGAACCTGGAACTGGACCGCGACCGTGACACCGAACGGGACATCACCGAGCTGGTGGAAACGATCCTCGCGACCGAGGCCGGTTCGCCGTACGCCGGGCCGGACGCGAGCGCCACGAGGCAAGAGACCGCTGCCGACGTGGCGGCACAGTGCGGCCGGAGGTTCCTGGTAGCGCGGCTGCTCGCCCGCGCGCTCGCCCGCCGGGCGGGCCCGCTACGCGGGAGGGAACTCGAGGAGTTCATCCAACACGGCGGCCGTGAGCTCCACCGGCGGGTACAGGAGGAACTCGACGTCCTCGACCCCGGTGGCAGGCTTCGGGCGGCCGAGCTGCTGCTCCCCCTCGCACTCGTCCAGGGCACGGGACTGGCCGACCACCAGCTGTGGCTGCAACTGGCGAATGCCCTGCGCCGGCCCCGCACGGCAAAGCTGCACCCGCAGGCACTGGAGACGGTGCTCGCGCGCGCCGAGGGCGCGCTGGTTCTACGCGAGCGCTGGCACGGAGCGGTCGTCCACCGCCTCGATCACGCGGGCTATGCGACGGCGCTCCTGGACCGCGCCCAGCTGAGCCCGGCCCGGGCACACCGCCGTATCCTCGACGAGCTCCGCTCCCGAGTGCAGGACGACTGGAGCCGGGCGGACACCTACACCCTGACCTATCTCGGGACTCACGCCGCGCAGGCGAGAACCGATCCCGACGGCCCGCCGGACGAGGTCGATCCGCTGAAGGAGCTCTTCGACGACCCCTGCTTCCTGGTCCGCACCGACCCCGATGTGATGCTCCCCCTCACCGCGCCGCTGCTCGGCACGTGCGGCGGCGCGGCACTGTACCGGCGCCTGGGCGGGCGGTTCAGGATTCACCAGGAGGATCTGGCGCAGCGGAGGGCGATGCTGACGGCCGAGGCCTTTGCCAGCGATCCGGAGATCTTCCACGCCCTGGCCGAGATCGATGAGTTCGCCGGGCAGGGGTGGAAGGAGGTCTGGACCGACCGAGGACCCGATCCGCTGGAGCTGTCACTGCCCGCCCCTCTCGGTGGCGCACGGGCGCTGAGCTGGAGCATGGCCGACCCCGGATCGATCGCCGTCGCGGGCCGGGGGGAGATCACCCATCGCGATGCGGACACCGGCCGCTACCGGCTGACGCGTCGTACCGAGGACGACAGCCACGTCCGCCGCGCCGTACTGTCCGATGTGCATGAGCTCGCCACCGCGGCCGGCCGCGTCACCATCGCCCACGACGGCAGCTCCCTCCACTTCTGGACCGGTGCCGAGCGCTCCCCTCGACTGACCTACCGCTGGGGCGGCCGGCTGGACAGCCTCACCGCCGCCACCTGCGGGGACGACGTCCAGGTGGTAGCGGCGGACGGCCGGTGCGCCTGGGCGTGGCGGTGGCCGTCCAGGCGCGGCATGTCGGCGGAGGTCCGCAGCGACGTCCTGCCGATCCGCCCGTCCCGGGTCGCGCTGCTGGCCTTGCCCGACCGCAGCTTCCTGCTCGCCGCGTCCAAGGACGTCGTACTCCACGAACTCCATGGCAAGCCTCACGGCAACGACCCCCTGCTCCGACGGGAGTGGCAGCTGCGAACCAACGGCCGGAGCGTGTTCGCTGCGGCGACGTTGGCCGACGGGCCAGAGCAGGGCTGGCTCGCCGTGGCCGACGGGAACGCCGTCAAGGTGTGGCGGCTCTCCGTCTCCGGGTACACCGCGGTCCCCGTCATCGAGTCCGTCCCACCGATCCGTTCGGGGGCCCGGGAGTTGGCCCTCGGCCACTACGGGGAGCTCCCGCTGATCGCCCTGCACGAGGGCAGTACCGTGCGGGTGTTCGGCATCACTGACACGTCCTTCGCCTGTTCCTTCGAGCTGTCGAACCAGCGGAGCGGGCTGGCGTTCGATCCGCTGCGGTCCGGCAGGCTCGCCATCGGCGACGGGAGCGAGGTGCGGCTCCTCGACGTGCCGACGGCGGTGCGCCAGGACCGTACCGTCCGGCGGCACGACCACGACCTGCGGCCTGCCGTCGGGCTGGCGGCAGCGCGACGGGGTGCGCCGGCGCTGCTGACTCGGGTGTGGGACAACGACATCGTGCTCTCCCGGCAGGCCCCCCGCGGCGGTCGCGGCGGCACCGAGATCGGGTTCCAGGCCGAGAACCGGGTCACTGCCGTCTCCGCACTGTGGTCCGACGACCACTGGACGGTGGCGGCGGCGTCCGGTCGGCGCGTCCAGCTGTGGCGGCTGTCGGAGGACTTGACCTGTCATCGACCCGACGGGCAGGTCGACATCGGTGGCGATGCGGGTGAGCCGGTACCGAGCCTGAGTCTGGTCGCGGGGACGGACGGGCCGCAGCTCTTCGTTCCGGCCGGACAGCAGGTGCTGCGGTTCGTCCGGTCCGGCGGCACCTGGCTGGAGCACGGCAGCGTGTCGGCCGCCGTGATGAAGATCCGCAGTGCGGCAGCGCGCACAGTGGAGGACCGCACGTGGGTGCTGGCGGACTGCGGCCAGGACCTTCGCCTGTGGGAGAGCACCGCGAGCGGGTTCGTCGCCCTCGGACGGCGCGACGTTGTCGTGGACCGGCCTCCCGGTGCCGTCCTGGGCATGCGCTACGCCGATGGCGAGTACCTCCCGCTGGCCGCATGGACGCAGGGAGCGTCCGTGTACCTGGCGCAGTGCCAGGACGGGGACTGGACAACCAGGAGCTTCCGCAGCAAGCACGGCGCGCCCATGGCTCTGGCGTTCTCCGGTCCCTCCCGACAGCCGCTCCTCCTGGCTTTCGGCGGCAAGGTGACGGTGGCCGTGCTCGACGTGGCCCGCGAGGACTGGTGCCACGAGCTGGCCGTCCCCCACCGCGGCCTAGAGGTGGAGACGGCGGACGCCATCTACGACACCGCCGTCGGCATCACGGTGGTATTGCGCGGGCGCAGCGGATGCGACCAGATCCTGATACCCGAGCGGCAGCTCAGGAGCGCCCTGCGGAAGGCCGGGACCAGGTAGTCGGCAACTGCAACCCCACAACAGAGACGAGGACACAACCCGATGGAGCATGATCTGGTGGTCTTCCTGCCGGGCATTCTCGGCAGCCGCCTCACCCGTGACGGAAAGGACGTGTGGCACCAGTCGTGGCAGGCGGTGCTCCAACTCCGGCACCCGTCCAAGGCGGTGGAGGCCTTCAAGCTTCCGCCCGGCATCGGCGACGACGAACCGGAGCCGAACTCACCATGGGCCGTGCAGGCCGACGAGCTGGTCAAGGGGCCCGACGCCATGCCCGGACTCCTCGCCAGCTACGGCTACCCGGAAGTCCGGTCCCTGCTCGAACGGGCGGCGAGTCACGACCCCAGGGGCGGCCTCCATCCGGACCAGTACGCCGTGTTCACCTACGACTGGCGGCTCTCCAACCGACTTAACGCGCGACGCCTCAAGACCTGGGTGGAGCGGGAGCTCGCGCAGTGGCGGGAGCGCGCGCCAAGGTTCCATCCGAAGGCGCACGACGACGAGCCGAAGGTCGTCTTCATCTGCCACTCCATGGGCGGCCTCATCGCCCGCTACTACCTGGAGTACCTGCACGGCCGAGACCTCGCGCGTTCCCTGGTCACCATCGGAACCCCGCACCGGGGAGCCGCGAAGGCGATCCGGTTCCTCACCGGGAACGGCATCGGACCGAGCGAGGACCAGGGCTGGCCCAAGCGCAAGGCCGCACAACTGGCCTCGCGCGTCAACCCTGCGCTCGCTGACATCGCCCGCTCGTTTCCCTCCGTGGCCCAGCTGCTCCCCGTGTACGCCGCGGCCCTGGTGGACGGCGGGACCCGGTGGCGTCCCCTGACCGAGGTACCCGTGGGAAACCTCCCGACGGAGCTGGTCAACGACGCCTTCGCGTTCCACGAGGAGTTCGCCGGCGCATGGGAACGCAACCGGGCAACCGAAGCCGCACCCCCGTACAAGGTGCACTGCCTCGGCGGAAGGGCCCACCCGACTGTGCACGGGGTCGTCGTCAGGAGGGACGGGACACTGGAATTCCCGACGCAGCTCGACAACTCACAGCTGTGGATCGGCGACGGCACCGTGCCGGAGGAGTCGGCCTTCGCTAAGTGGGCGCTCGACGATATCTCTGACGCTGTGTGGGGCGGTGAGCGCCACACCACGCTGGCCGGTGCCGAGTCGTTCGCACATCAGCTGGATGCCATCCGCCGGGCAAAACCGAGGCGTGATCTGCTCGCCGGGGAGGAGGGGTTCAGCCTGGTTGTACCCGACTTCGCTGTTGCGGGCGAGCCATTCGAGATCACAGTCAGCGGGATCGGTACCTCCGGCCGCACCGTTCGGGCCCGGCTGACGAACAACAGGCAGCCGGGCGAGGCCCCGGTGACGCTGGCACCGGACGGTATCGGCGGCCTTGTCGGCGAGGTGACCGGCGCTGCGGGCACGTGGATTCTCGAGGTCGAGGCGGAGCGGCCGCACATGGTGTGCCGCGATGTCGTGACGATTGTTGGCGAATGAACAACGCGGCTTCCACTGCGTGCCGGGGGGACACCGACTGTCCCCCGGGCTGCGCGTGCACGCATCCGCCCGCCCACCGCGTAGCCGTCGGGGTTCGCGGCGGCCGGGTCGGGTGGCCACCGCCGCCCCGCACCACGGCATCCGCACGGTGGCGGTGGAGCCGGAGAACTGCCGCACGCTCAACGCCGCGACCAAGGCTGGTCACCTGGTCGACGTCACGGTGGACTCGATCGTCGCCGACTCCCTCGGCGCCCGCCGCACCTCCCCCATGCGCCAACCCGGCGGGGCGGGCCGGTCAGCACCACAGGTCGGCGTCGCGTCCATAGGCGCGCCGCGCGCTGCTGGGACTGTCCATCGCGCGTGGGACGGCGCGCAGCCCCGGCGGCCGGGCACGCTTTACCAGCGGGTGAGGTGTTCCCCCAGGGCCCGACGCAGCAGGGCGAGGACTGCGTCCGCGCCGGGACAGCGCAGGGGTTCGCCGCTGGCGCGTCGACGACGATGCTGCTGTCGATCAGGGCAGTCCAGGTGCCGCGCTGGACGTCGTACTCCTCGATCCAGCCGACCGGGCGGCGCGCGGGCCTGGAGGGTGGCGGCTCCACCGCCTGAGCGGGTCGCCCCCCGCCGCGCTGCTGTCGCGCGCAGCAGTCGCGCCCCGACCTCCGCGAGGGGGGCAGGCCGCCAGAGGGGTCGTCAGGGCCTCTCTCGGGCCTGTTTGCCGGCCTGTAGGGCCTCGCGGCTCGTGTCGGACGCTGCTTCTCTGGTCTGCGGTTTCTATCGCAGCCTCACAACGTGTCGAATGCCGAGGTCTCAACCCGGTGTCGGGTTCCCTAAGCCGTTGCCCGCCGGACTTGGTAGTTCCAGCGTGTGAGTGACCGGACGACGGTTTCGGCACCGATGGGGTTGGCGCTGTGAACGAAGACCGTTCCGATCTGGAAGGGCCGTCCGTTGAAGGCGGCTTCTTCCATGAGGGTCACCACGGGCATGATGGTGTCGTCGCCGCCGAGATCGTGGTCGAGCCAGAGTTCGTCAATGAAGCTGTCACGGTGCTCTTGCAGGAGCTGGATGCCTTCTCGGCTGGTGCGGGCAATCCGCGTAGCCCTGGGGAGTGAACGGAGGTCGTCTATGCCAAGGACGACGGGCGCCGGTGCGGCCAGGTCTTCTTTCACCTGATCATCATCACAGTGAAGCCCCGCGAGAACCGCGGGGCTGCCTCTTGGATGGTCATCCGGACGACTGGGATGCTCCTGCTGTGACCACCACGACGAGCCAACTGCAGACCGACGCCGGATGGGACGGCCCCTATTACCGGGCCGGCGCCGAAGGATTCGAGGCACTGTTCCTCCCGAGCCCTGATGAGGTGCTCGATGAAGTCTGCAACGTGGATGTCGAGGTCCGTCTCCCCGACGGCTCTCGCTGGAGTGCAACGATCTTCACCCTCGCCGAGGTGGACCGACTGATGAAGGGGTGGGAGGACACCGGAGAAACCGCAGATGGGCGGTACTTCTCGTGCTCGGACGGGCTGATCGTCCGAGGCCCCGGCATCCAAGGCATGGTGAGCGTGATCGCCAAGCTGCTTGCATCGGGAGAGTTCGACGGAGCCTTTCATCGCCTTCCCGACCCGGAGTGAGCTTCGGACGTCATGACACTTTTGCCCCTCGGCAGGACGATGCTCCCGCCCAGCTGACGGGAGCACACCAGCAACACTCACTCGAACGAGGTACGGCACCGACCTGCAAGTCTCAGATCGGTGCCGTTCCTCCTCCGGATCGCGACGACCGGGAACCCCGGGCTCCGCGCGCAAACGCTTCACCTGGTCGCCGAGATCGGCCGGCGCCAGCACATCGGTGACGGATCGCGCGAAGGCCTGCTCCATGTCGCCGAGGAGCCGCTGATGGTCGAGGGCAGCACGATGTGCCCGGTGGACTGGACGATCCAGGCCGCCCGTCAAGCGGTCACGGACGACCTGCCACTCCTGCTCCCGCTTCTCGACGGCTCCGACCCCGAGGTCCGCTCCCTGACCGCCTACGTCCTGGCGGCGGCGACCGACGAGATCCCACGTCTCCTCGGCCCTGCGGTTCAGGCTGGCGAACGAAGACGACGCGGTGGTCCGGGTGAGCCTGATCCTGGCGATCGCCCAACTCGCCCGCGAGCACCAGGACGACCACGCTCCCCGGTGGGCCCGGGACCTCTGGTCGGACCCGAGACGACCGCCCCTGGGTGGCGCGGTGCCGTGCTGGGGCTGGGCGCGGTGGGCGCGCAGTTCCCGGTCCCCGGAGCGCCGACTTGCTGTTCCCCGGCCGCCAGGCCGGACAGCCGATGAGCCCCGGCGCTCTCCGCGAACACCTACAGGCGGCAGGCATCTCCCCCAGATCCGCCCGAGTGACAGCCCTCCGGCACTACCTCCAACACGCGCCACCGCCGGTCGTCGCCAAAGCACTCGGCTACACCGAGGTCACCACCGCCTACGTCGCTACCGATGTCGGAGCTTCGCGGAGCCGGTACGCACCCGGCAGCCACACACCGTGACACCAGTCCCCATGCGGGAGCCGTCGGCCGACGAGGACGGGAGCAGGCTGGAGGAATGCCCACTGCCCGTCAGGTGACAGGGCTGCGATGCTGCTCAACCGGCTCTGACGTGCTGTGACGCCGACCAGGTGCAGAGAAAGCCGCTACCTCTCGGCTGCGCAGGTGGGGTCGGCGGCGGCCTGGACGAGGTTCTGCTCCAGGCGTTCCAGGGTGCTAAGGGCCTCGGTGCACTCGTCGGCCGAGAGACCCGCGGTGACGAGGTCCTCGAGCTGGCTCCAGCTCTGCTCGACCTCGCGGCGCAGGGCGTGGCTTGCGGCGGTGGGTTCGATGAGGGATGCGCGCTTGTCGGTGGGTGAGGGGCGGCGGCGGACGAAGCCGGCCTGTTCCAGGCGCTGGATGGTGCGGGTCATGGTGGCGGCGTCGGAGTCCAGTAGTCGTACGAGGTCGGTCTGGCGCTGGGGGCCGAGTTCCCACAGGTGCATCATGACCAGCTCCTGGCCCGGGTGGAGGCCGATGCGGCGCAGGAGTTGTCCGGCGAACATGCGGTGGAGCCGGGCGAGGCGGAAGATCGCGTGGCTGATGGGCCCGCCGCTGGCCGCGGCCGGGACCGGGACGCTCGCCTCCGGCCCTGTTCCTGCAGGGTCCTTCCCGGCCGCCGGGGTGGACTGTGTCATCTCTTCCTCAACTTTCCTGATCGGGCAGCTAATGCTATCGCGCGCCCCTGCCGCCCAGGGGGCTTCTCCGCCTTTGATCGTAACTGTCCTGGTGAACTGGCATGACCTGCATCACTCTCGGCCAGAAAGTGGCTCTCAGGTATTTACTTGTTCGAACAGGTATCTGCTACGTTGGATGTGTCGGGGCCACCGCCCACCACTCCTAGCGAGGGAAGAGATCATGACCACTGCTTTCGATCCGATCGTCGTCGGCGGCCGCCGTCTGGCCAGCCGCATCGCGATGGCGCCGATGACCCGAAGCCGCGCCTACGGGCCGGGCGCGGAGCCGACCGAGCTGATGGCCACCTACTACGCCCAGCGCGCCAGTGCCGGGCTGATCGTCACCGAGGGCATCCAGCCCTCGCCGGTCGGGCAGGGCTACCCCGACACCCCCGGCCTGCACACGGCCGGCCAGGTCGCGGCGTGGCGGACGGTGACCGACGCCGTGCACGCCGAGGGCGGGGTGATCTTCGCCCAGCTGATGCACACCGGCCGGATCGGCCACCCCAGCCTGCTGCCCGAGGGCCTGGTCCCGGTCGGCCCGTCGGCCGTGACCGCTAAGGGCCAGGTGTTCACCCACAAGGGCCCGAAGGAGTACGTCACCCCGCAGCAGCTGAGCGAGGCCGAAATCGAGCAGACGATCGCCGACTTCGCCGCCGCGGCCCGTAACGCCATCGAGGCCGGGTTCGACGGGGTGGAGATCCACGGTGCCAACGGCTACCTGGTCCACCAGTTCCTCGCCCCGAACACCAACCTGCGCACCGACGCCTGGGGCGGCAATGTCGAGGGCCGGATCCGTTTCGCCGCCGAGGTCACCGCCGCCGTCACCGAGGCCATCGGCAGCGACCGGGTCGGCCTGCGGATCTCCCCCGGCAACCCCTACAACGACATCGCCGAGCCCCAGCCGGGCGAGGTCTACGAGGCGCTGCTGGAGCGGATCGCCGACCTGGACCTGGCCTACCTGCACCTCATGGAAGGCCCCGACCGCGACCTGACCGCCCGACTGCGCAAGGCCTGGCCCGGCACGTTCGTCCTCAACCCCTTCACCTACCCCGAGGTCACCGGCCCCGACGCGCTGGCCCTGGTCGAGGACGGCACCGCGGACATGGTCGCCTACGGCGCGCTGTTCCTGGCCAACCCCGACCTCCCGGCCCGCCTCGCCGCCGGCGGACCGTTCAACACCCCGGACGCGGCCACCTTCTACGGCGGCGACCACCGCGGCTACACCGACTACCCCACCCTGACCGCCTGACCGGCGTGGCCACCCGCGCGGCCGCCTTCCCGGCCACACAGTGATCCAGAGCGTGTGACCTTCCCGCCTCCACCCGTCTTCACCTGGGAGTTTCCGATGTCCACTGCTATCACCTTCTCCGAGTACGGCGCGCCCGAGGTGCTCCAGCTGTCCGAGGTCGCCCTGCCTCAGCCGGGACCTGGCCAGGTCCGGATCCGGGTGCGAGCCGCCTCCGTGAACCCGCTCGACATGAAGATCCGCTCCGGCCTGATGGCCAAGGTCGCCCCGGCCCGCTTCCCGATGATCCCGGGCCTGGACGCGGCCGGTGTCGTCGACGCCGTCGGCGAGGGCGCCGGCGCGGCGGTGGGGGACGAGGTTCTCGGCGCCACGGTCGGCGGCAGCTACAGCGAGTACGCCCTGATCGAGCGGCCGGTGGCCAAACCCGAGGCCCTGTCGTGGGAGGTCGCCGCCTCCCTGGTCACGGTCGGCCAGACCGCGCACCGCGTCCTCGGACAGCTGGGCGTGCAGGCGGGGCAGACCCTGCTCGTCCACGGCGCCGCCGGCAGCGTCGGCTTCATCGCGGTGCAGCTGGCCGCCGCCCGCGGCATCACCGTCATCGGCACCGTCAGCGAAAAGGACATCGAGCGCGTCACCGCCCTCGGAGCCACCGCCGTCCGCTACGGCGACGGCTGGGCCGAGCGGGTGACGGCCGCCGCTCCGGGCGGCGTGGACTACGTGTTCGACGCCTCCGGCGCCGGCGTGCTCGCCGACTCCGTCGCCCTGACCGGCGACGCGGCCAAGGTCATCACCATCGCCGACATGTCCGCCCAGCAGCACGGCGTGCGCTTCAGCGCCGGCACCACCGACCAGGGCACAGACGCCCTGCCGGAGCTGGTCCACCTGGTCGCCGAGGGCCGGCTCACCGTGCCGATCTGGCGCACCTATCCCCTGGCCGAGACCGCCCAGGCCCACGCCGACCTCGAAGCCCACCGCAACCACGGCAAGGCCGTCCTCCTGCCCTGACCCCCCATGTGCCTCCGCCTCGCGTCGTCGGACGAGACGGCCCGGGACCGCAACCGGCACCCGAGCCTCAGCCAGCCACGGCCCCACCCAGAGGCACAACGAGCCGGACCGGCACGACGGGAGGCTGGACGCGATGGAACTCGCCACCATCCCCACGCCCGCACCACTGGCGGCCGGCGCGGACCTCACCGCCGGGTTCCAGGTCCTCGGCCAGAAGTGGAACGGCAGCGCTGGATGAACCCCAGCCCACCCCCGCCCAGGTCACCCGCCGACCAGACCTGGCCGAACACCTCGTCAGGCCACCGCTCCTGGTCGTGGCCGCGCACAAGCAGGCCTGAACTCGGAACAGAAGCGGGCCCCCGGGACGACCCCGCGCCAACGCGACGCCGGCTTGCGGTGAGGTCCAGTCGGTTCGGTGCTGGTCCAGGCCCGGCGGATGGCGGCCGCGTACGCCTGGTGGAAACGCAGATGGAGGGCGGGGCGGCAACGGCGTCAGGCTCAGCGCACGGCGGTTCGTGTGATGACTGCCTGGCCGCCCACCAGGATCCGCGGTTCCGGGTGGCTCCGCTCGGTTGTCGCAGTGATGGTGGACGGGCTGCCGAGGTGGTCGCCCATGTCGACCGTAAGGTTGCCGGCGCAGCCTGGCCTCCTGGTCGTGCATGTGGCCTACCCTGTCCCGGACATGCCGGGGACTCCGGGGCTGGTGACGGCCTGCGGGATCGATACCGCGAGCATGGTCAAGCACCCGTGGCAGCCGTTCGCGCCAGGCTCGCGCTGGTACCCGCCGTACCTTGCCCTGTGTGTGTGCTCGCGCTGTGACCGGGCTGTCCGGTCGGCGTGAGCGCGGATAGGCGGTCCGCCGCGGAGGGCGCTCGACCCGGGGGTGTCTCGGGCCCGGCAGGTGCTGGGGCAGCCTAACCGGGTCCAGCTCCCAAAGCGGGTCACCCCACGACCGGAGGGCACAGAAACGTGGCCTTCGGAGTCGATCACCGGAGGATAGGGCTCCATTCGCCCAACGACCTGGAAGGGAAACTGCGTGAGCGAGTCGGAGCGCCTCGAGGCGCTGATCATCAGCACGGCGCAGGAGCTGTGAAAGGACAAGGACGCCCTGGGCAAGCTCCTCGGGGTGGTCCGACGCAGCCCAGCCTGGGTGGACCTGGCGGGGGTCGGGAACAGCCCGTTCCGGCCGGCGAACGCCTCGGCCTACGGAGTGCGCAGCACGGAGTTCCAGGCGTAGCGCGCTGTTGGCGTGGCGGCGGCTCGTGTGTGGTGGGGATTTTCGGCGGGGCGGAAGTCTCCAGGCAGGCACGCCGTGTTGTAACTAGGCGACACGCCGCATTCGGAGCAATGATGTCGACTGGTCCGGGTGGCCGCGACAAGCTGTGGGCCTTGTGATCGAGATCGG
This sequence comes from Kitasatospora aureofaciens, assembly GCF_001188955.3. GTDB lineage: Bacteria > Actinomycetota > Actinomycetes > Streptomycetales > Streptomycetaceae > Kitasatospora > Kitasatospora aureofaciens. The sequence continues at coordinate 96,546 of NZ_JPRF03000043.1, forward strand.
CGCTGAGTCTCTCCTCCTCCTGGTCCCCGAGGCCGGGCACCATGGCGCCCGTTGACCAGCCGCCCGGCGACCCGTGCGGGAGCACGCACCTGGGCGAGGGTGCGCTGGGTTCGCTGGGTTCGCTGAGTTCGCTGAGTTCGCTGCCGGAGGTGGTGCTCGCGAAGCACACCGAGACCGGCCGGCTGGCCGCGCTGGCCCTGCAGTGGTGGAACGAGGGCGACCGCGAGGGCACGCTGGAGGCGATCGGCCAGGTGGTGCCGGCAGCGGAGGCTGCCGCGGCCGCGCTGAACACCCTGGTCGAACTCGACGAGGCGGCGGCGTGCACCGCGGCGGAGGAAGAGCGGCGGCGCCGGGAGAACATCGCCGCGAACTGGTGGGGCCGAGCCGGCCCGGTGACGCTCGGCGTCCTGCGCGCCCGGAGCAGAAGCCGGCGTTTAGCGGCCGGTGTTTCGGTCACACACGAGGCGTTGTCGGGGTCGGTTTGAGCGGTCGGCTCCGGCAACGTGCGGGGATGGTTTCGAGGCGGGCAACGAGGCAAACTCGAAGGCGGACAGCTTCTCCTCATGGGGAGGGAGCCCGCTCATGTCCGCCAAACGCATCATCCCTGCAGACGACAGCGACATCATCGGCCCGAGCCTGCGGATCACCACGCTGTCGACCGGGGAAACCGTCGTCTGCCGCCTCGCAGGCGAGATCGACCAGGTCCAGCGGCCCAAGCTGGAAAACGCCCTCGCGCGGGCCGTCAACCAGCGCCCGCACCAGCTGATCGTCGATATGGCCGCCGTCAGCTTCTGCGACTCCTCCGGCCCGAACGCCCTCCTCCAGACCCTCCAGGACGCGGCCCTGACCGGCACCCTCCTCGTTCTGACGGCCCTCCCACCCCAGGTCCGCCGACTCCTCGAAGTCACCGGCACCGACGAAGTGTTCACCATCCGTGACAGCGTCTACGCGGCCCTGCACGGCGACCGACCCCATCGGCGGAACCGGCCATGAACATATTTGCTTCGAGCCCGCCCGGACGTGCCCCCATCCGTGCGTGCCGCCGGTCGTTCAGCCAGCGTGCAGAGCGTCCAGGAGAGCGCTCTGCTGCTCGGGTCAGCTTCCCGTCCATGCGCGCCTCGTCCTGCTTGCGCAGCCACGCGCCGGGCCGGAACGCCGGGTCGTCACCCAAGGCCGGTGCGGTTGGCCGGGCCGTCCAGGGTGCCGCCGCCACTGCTCGCGGCGCACGGTGCCGTCTGCCAGCGTCACGGTGATCCAGGCCTCCACTACCCGCTCGGGCAGCGCCGGGTAGCCACGGCAGGGCTCCACACGACGTGATCGGCCGGGCCTCGGGAGGGTTGTGCGGGGGCGCTGTGCGAGGTTGGGTCGGGGAACCATTGGCATCGGGGCGGTCGGGGGGGTGGCGCGGAGTGTGGGGCAGTAGCCGGGCCTGGTCCTGGCTGCTGCCCCACGGGTCCTGCTCGGCGTCGCCTGGTCAGATGCTGGCCAGGGACCACCAGTTCTTGGCGTCGTTGCTGTTGGTGTCCAGCACCACGACCTGGTCGGGCAGGTTCTGGTACGGCGTCATGGCCTGTCGCGTGGAGCGGTTGACGATCTTGTACAGGTTGGTGAACACCGAGTGTGCCAGCTCCCACTGGAACTCGAAGCTGTCGTTGCAGCTGGCCTGGGTCACGTACGTCTTGCCGAAGTAGGTGAAGGGGGCGGGCTTGAGGCACTTGCCGGTGGCGTTGTTTCGGATGAGGTAGTAGCCGCCCTGCAGCTCCTCGAGCGTCCACTGGTCGCCGCGGGTGGCGCTGTTCGCGGCGACCATCCAGATGTTGTCGTCGTGGTCGTCGCCGAATCCCCAGGGGAGAAGGTGGCCGCTGGTGGCGGAGTTGACGATGGTGATCGGGCTGATCAGGTCGCCCGGCGCGGCGCTCGCGGGCTCGACCGACGTGCCGAGCAGCGCGGTCATCAGGCCGAGCAGGACGGCCAGGCGCGTCACGATGATGCCGTGTCGTGGACGCCCGGCCGCAGCAGGGGCGGGAGTCGTGGGCGTGCCCTGCGCTCCGGCGTGTTCGGGGATGGCGGCGGCGTCGGACGACCCGGCGGCTGTGCTGACGGCGCCCAGGGCGCGGTGGATACGCACGAGAAGACCTCCTGCAATGTACGTGGTCGGGGACAGTGGAAGCCGCCCTGGACAGCCTGGCGGCACTGTCAGCGATCGTTCATGTGCAGTGTGTACTCGGCGCTACCTGAGGGGGATCGTCCCTTCGGGGGGCGTGGGAAGCATTTCCCTGAGCGCGCAGTACGAACAACCGGCGGGCGGGCCGATGGTGCGCCCACCAAGCCACAGCGACTGAACCACCGACACGGCAGCACACCCAGATCCCCGACAGCAGGTCCAGACAACACCACTTCCAGGCCCATTCCACGGCACATCTGGTTGACATGTCGCACCTTCCGGCTCTTCGCGGGGTGGAGCTTCGCGTGGAGCACCCGCGTCCCCTGGCGGCGGTTCCGGAACTTCTACGGCTCGGGCGAGGAGATCGCCGGCCTGCTCGCCATGCTCGCGTCCGGGGACGCCGAAGCCGCTGACAGGGCCCTGCGGCAGCTCTGGGCGAATCTTCACCACCAGGGCGGCACGATCGCGGTGGGAGCACTGGCGGTGCCGTTCCTGCTCCGGATCGCAACGACCGGGCACCCCGGGCTCGGCGCGCAAACGCTTCACCTGGTCGCCGAGATCGGTCGATGCCAGCACATGGGGGACGGATCGCGCGAAGGCCTGCTCCAGGTCGCCCAGGAGCCGCTGAGGGTCGAGGGCAGCACGATGTGCCCGGTGGACTGGACGATCCAGGTCGCCCGTCAAGCGGTCACGGACGACCTGCCCCTCCTGCTCCCGCTTCTCGACGACCCCGACCCCGAGGTCCGCTCCACGACCGCCTACGCCCTGGCGACGGCGACCGGCGAGATCCCACGCGTCTCCTCGGCCCTGCGCGGCAGGCTGGCAACGAAGACGACGCGGTGGTCCGGGTGAGCCTGATCCTGGCGGCACCGGCCGCCGTCGAAGTTCTCGACGGCGGCCGGTGCCGGATCCCGGCAGGTGGATGTGGCGGTAGGTCAGCCAGCCGAGTATGGGGCGGCGGTGGCATCCGTGCGGTGGCCGAGCTCCAACTCCGGTGACATGCGGCCTCGCTGTTCTCTGGGGGTTCCGGTGCGACGCGCACCCTCGCCCGAATACACGGGACGGGCGCCGCGAACTGTTGCGTCCAACCGCGGAATCGGTCAAGAAGAGATCCCCTCGGCGTGTCCATGCCGAGCCAGGAGGGCCGGAGAGGTCCATCATGCTGATTTGATCTTCGGGTCGGGTGGCGTAGGAACTCCTGGCCACGGCCTCGGTGGCTCAGCGGGACTCAGGGGAACTCGCGGGATGTCGCACACTCGGTCAGCTCCAGCAGCGAGCCCTTCTTCCCGCCGATCGAGCCCCGGCACGTCCAGCACGGGCGCAGCGCGGCGTTCGCCTCTCAGGTTGCCTTCAGCTGCTCTTCGGCCTCCCGTTCCAGTCGCTCCTCGTATTCCTGATGGCAGTCCAGCAGCGGCCGCCGGGGCGGAGGGTCCACTGGCCGCCGAGCTCGTACTCGTAGGTGCTCTCCTCCTTCGGGACCTGGCCGCAGTCGACGCAAGCGAGGGTCCGCATCCAATCTCGGTGGGCCTGGCAAGACACTGCGGGCGTGGCCGCTGGACTGGCAGCGCCACTACACCGACTGCCTAGACAGCCGGGCGCAGCTCGGTGATCTGCTGCCGGGGATGACGATCCACGGGCTGAACGTGGGGCGGTGGCCGGAGAGGCAGCGTCAGCACATCGTGTGGCAGGGGCCGTTGGACGGGCAGCGCGAGCGCCTGGCCGCGCTCGGCGTCGAACCGCTGGCGGTCCCAGCCGAGGAGGCGGCGCCGAGGAAGAAGGCCGGCGCTGGGAAGCCGAGTTCCTTCGACCGGGGCGTGGCCGCGCTCGCCCAAGTACCGGGAGCGCACCGGATCGGTGACTGTGCCGCGCCAGCACGTCGAGGAGATCCCGGACGGTGACGGCGGCACGGTGGAGGTGAAGCTCGGGTTGTGGATCTCCAACACCAACAGCCGTCGGGCGAAGCTGGCTGGCGAGCAGCTCGACCAGTTCGTGCGCTCGGGCTCGACTGGCGCTGAGACCGGCCGGGCCCAGCGCCCGCCGAGACGCGCTCCAGGCCGTCCCTGCCCGCCTGTGCCCGTCGTGTCCGAGGAACAGCGGCCGGCTTGATAGGGCTCTTTGACTTTCCCGATACTCAGGTATTGGCCAGACCCGCTCGCTTAGTACTCCAGCTGTAGATCTTGACCTTGTGGGTCGAGCGGTCAGGGGCAAGGTGGCACTCCATCACCCCGTCGCAGCCGCAGATTGGTTCAACTGCACTTCTGAGCAGGCATCAGCCATCCGGCTCTGCCGTCGTGCGTGGCGCGAGGTGCATTCTGCTGTACGGGTGGATTCGGTACGCCGTCCGACGGGTGGTCAGGTGGTGCTCAGGCTGCTGGGGGTGTTCGCGCGCTGACAGTGGGGCGCGCGGCGGTCGCCGTGACGGGTGGTGCGGACCGGTGGTGACGCCGCGACGGGACGGGTGAGGCCGCGAACCCGAGTGTCGGCGGCGGAAGCCTGCCCGAGCGGAAGGGGACACCGTCCGGCCCCGGAGGAGTGTCATGCGCGGTGTCCGCCCGATCCGATCGCTGCTGGCCACGGCCCTCGCCCTGGTGGGCCTGGCCGTCGTGCCGGCGACCGCTCAGGCCCACGGCTCGCCCCCCGGCCACCATCCGCCGACCCTCGAGCGCGTCTGCCCTCAGCCGTCCGGTCCTCTCCAGGCGGCCTGCACAGCCGTGATCCGCACCGACGTGCCGCCCATCGCGTCCCTCCCACCGGGTGCCAACCCGCCCGGCCTCAGCCCGTTTGACATCCGCAGTGCCTACAAGCTGTTCGGCCAGCACGGCAGGGGTCGGACCGTGGCGGTCACCGACGCCTACCACGACCCCAACCTGGAGAGCGATCTGGCGGTCTACCGCCGCCAGTTCCACCTCCCCCCGTGCACCACCGCAAACGGCTGCCTGCGCGTGGTCAACCAGAACGGCGGCAGCACCCTGCCGACCACCGTCGACCCAGGCTGGTCGTTGGAGGAGTCCATCGACGTGGACGCGGTGAGCGCCGCCTGCCCGGACTGCCACATCCTGGTCGTCGAGACCGACAGCGCCGTCCCGGGCGACCTGTTCGCCGGGGTCGACCAGGCCGTCGCCCAAGGCGCGAAGTTCATCTCCAACAGCTGGGACTTGCCCGAGGCCTCGTTCGAAGGGGCCTTCGACTTTCACTTCAATCACCCCGGCGTCGCTTTCACCTTCGCCTCGGGCGACACCGGAGGCGTACCGAAATACCCCGCTTCCTCCCCTTATGTCACTGCGGTAGGCGGTACCACGCTGACACGCGCGCACAACCGTCGCGGCTGGACGGAAAGCGCCTGGGAGGGCACCGGATGCGGCTGCTCTCTCTTCGAACCGAAGCCCGCCTTCCAGCACGACACCATCTGCCCCAACAGCCGCACCACCGTCGACGTCTCCGCGGTCGCCACCAACTTCCCGGTGTACGACACGGTCCCCACTGTCTTCGGCATCGGCTGGCTCACCACCTTCGGCACCAGCATCTCCAGCCCGCTGGTCGCCAGCATGTACGCGCTGGCCGGCAACCCCGCCCCCGGTACGTTCCCCAACTCCTACCCCTACGCCCGCCCGCGGGACTTCTTCGACATCACCACCGGCAGCGCCGGAGCCTTCTCCGCGATGCCGGGATACGACGCCCCCACCGGCATCGGCACCCCCGACGGCGTCGACGGACTGCGAGACCCCCGGCACGAATGGCACGGCGCCACCGGATCGGGAAGCTGAGCCGGAAACGCTCGACGGTGACCGGGGCCGCGCACTCACGCTCCGCTCACCGGCCGGATGAGGCGGGCCGCAGGCGTCAGACACGACGCCTGCAGCCCGCCTCGGCTGCCCGGCCCGCCCTGGCAACGAACGCGCCGAGACAGCCGACCGCTCACACGCCCCGGATACCCAGAAGAGCCCTTCCGGCACGCGCAGACTGCCGGCATTCCAGTCGGCGATCGCGGTCTCGCCGGGCGGACGAGTCCGCGGACAAGGACGGCCACCGCCGATCATCGGGTGTCGTGTGGACATCCCGAGCTCAATCGGTGGCCGTGGGCCGCAACGTCGACCTTGCCCGCTGGCAGTCGGTATTCGAGGACCTGATGGCCCAGGTCGCGGGTCGGTTCTCCCGGGTAGAGCCGCGTCGCCGGGCACGGGCCTTCGTACTGGGCCTGCTCGCGGAGCTGCCGAGGAAGAACTGCTGGACGATCGCCGAGCATGCCGGTGATGCGAGTCCGGCCGGCATGCAGCACCTGCTCAGCCGGGCTTCCTGGGACGCCGACCAGGTCCGCGACGACATATGGGACTTCGTCGTCGAGCACCTCGGCGACCAGGGCGCCGTGCTGGTGGTGGACGAGACAGGCGACCTGAAGAAGGGGACCTGCACGGTAGGGGTGCAGCGTCAGTACACGGGCACCGCGGGGCGGATCGAGAACTCCCAGGTCGCCGTCTACCTCGTTTACGCTGCTGCGGCCGGGCGCGCCGCCATCGACCGCCGCCTCTACATCCCACGCTCCTGGACGGAAGACCCCAGCCGGTGCCGGGCGGCGGGCATCCCCGAGGAGGTGGGTTCGCGACCAAGCCCGCCCTGGCCACCGAGATGATCGGCCATGTCCTGGACGCCGGCGTCCCGGCCGCGTGGGTCACCGGCGACGAGGTCTACGGCGGCGACCCGCATCTGAGTGCCGAGCTGGAGAGGCGTCAGATCGGTTACGTCCTGGCCGTCTCGCGCAAGCGGGCGATCGCCACCCGGGCGGGCGTCTTCCGGGCTGGCGTGCTGGCCCACGGCCTGCCGAAGAGGGCCTGGCAGCGTCTGTCAGCGGGAGCTGGCGCCAAGGGCCACCGCATGTACGACTGGGCCCAGGTCGACATCGACAGCCAGCCCAGCAGCACAGGCCATCGATGGTTGCTCATCCGACGCAACCGACGCACCGGTGAGCTGGCCTTCTACCGCGGCTATTCGCCCCGCCCGGTCGCGCTGACCATGCTGGTCGAGGTGGCTGGGCGCCGCTGGACCGTGGAGGAGGCCTTCCAGGCTGCCAAGGGCCTGGCGGGGCTGGACGAGCACCAGGTTCGCCGGTGGACCTCCTGGCACCGCTGGACCACCATGGCCATGCTCGCGCACGCCTTCCTCGCGGTCACGGCCGCCATCGAACGAGCTGGCGCGACGACACCATCGGACCTCGTCCCGCTGACATGCAGCGAGATCCAGCGGCTCTTTGCAGCGTTCGTCGCCCAGCCTGTCCTCGACCTGGTGCACCGACTGCGCTGGTCGGAATGGCGCCGACGACATCAGGCCCGTGCCCGCACCAGCCACTACCGGCGCCAGGCCGCGTAACAACCGTGATCAAGATCTACAGCTGGAGTATTAGTTCCTCACGCTGCCGAGCCCCTGTCGAGTACGGCTTCGCGCACCTGAAGACTGGCGCGTCCTCGCCAAACTCCGCACGGGCCCCGCCCGCGCCACCAACCTGCTCCGCGCCCTGCTCGTCCTGACGAACCTCGAACTCGACCGCTGACAAACCATCAAGACCGAAGAGAGCCGCCCGCGACCAGCACGAGCCCCCACGAGTCCCGCCACGCCAGCAGCCGCACCAGCGGAAACCAAGATGGTGGATCTCCAGTGAAGATCCGACTGGACCTCGGTCAGTCGATGCCTTCGACGATGCGGAAGTCGCGCTCGACGCCGTCGGAGAGCGCGGCCAGCGCCTCCTGGTAGGCCGCACTCTCGCGTGCCGCGACGGCCTGCTCGAAGCTGTCGAACTCGATCAGGATGGTGCGCTCGGCGATTCCGGCGTCGTGTGCGACGACCCGACCGTCACGGGCGAGGAGCCGCCCGCCCCCAGCCCGGACGGCCGGACCGGCCAGCTTGTTGTAGGCAGCCAGCTTCTCAGGGTCTGAAATGGTGCGGTAGACGCTGACCCAGTAGCCCTTGGGCATGGAACCTCCAGTGTTGGGATGAGTACATCTGACTTACGGGTGGGTCTCGGACGAGCGTCGGCGGGCGAGGGGGAGGCTTGTCAGCGTCGTGATCGCCATGGCGCCGACGCCGACCAGCGCCGCGGTGGTGTAGGCGCTGTCGTCGGGGAAGAGGTGGCCGGGGCCGGTGCCCGCGGCGAGGATCAGGCCGCCGATGGCGCTGCCCAGACAGTACCCGACGCTGCGGACGACGTAGTTGAAGCTCATGGCGCTCGACGTCTCGCTCATGGGGGTGACGGTCCTGATGACGCCGGGCATCGCGGACGAGAAGCCGCCGACGCCGAAGCCGAGCACGCCCATCGCCGCGAAGAGTTCGGCCAGCTCAGACCGGGCCGCCGCGAACAGGGCGAACCCGCCGCCGACCACGATGGCGCTGGCGGCCAGGAGCAGGGGGTCGGCGATCCGCGTCCGGACCCGCGGCGTGAGCTTGCCGGCAACGAACCCCAGGACCGAGAACGGGATGAGGACCAGCCCGGCGACGAAGATCGTCAGCCCGAAGCCGTAGCCGGCGTCGTGCGGCGTCTGTGCGTACCGGGTGATGAGGGTGAGCAGAAGGTACATGCCGCTCCCGCCGACGAACATGGCGAGGTTCGCTCCGGCGACCGCCGGGGGTCACGGAGGTGATGCCGGGCGGCCCCACGTAGGTGAAGGTGGAGTGACCGTAGGAGTTGCTCCGCGTGACGACGGTGACCGGCACGGGGCCGGCTGTGTGCGTGGGCGGCACCGTCACGGTGACCTTGTCGTCCAGGACGGACGATGGGGTGACAGCGACGGTGCCAAAGCGCACCGATGTGTGGTGATCAGGCCCCGGCCGGTCACGGTCAGGGTGCCGCCCCCGCTCAGCGGACCCGAGGTCGGGCTGATCCCGGCCAGCACCGAGTCCGGGAGGTAGTAGAAGCGGCCTACGGTCCGGGTGGTGAGCTGCCCGGGGGTGGCGTCGATCTCGACGTCGGTGACGAGGTTCGGCGAGACGGCCAGGACCTCCTGGTCGTTGAGGACCGTGAAGGAGGCGGCCGGCTGGCATCCGAAGCGGACGGCGGTGGTGTCGCCCAGCCCTTCCCCGATGATGTTCACCGCCGTCCCACCCGACGTCCGGGTACGCACCGGGCGGCGTGGGCAGCACGCGCACCGTCTCGTTGCCGTTGTTGACCACGTAGACGTCGAGGTCGTCCGGGGTGACCACCAGCCAGGACGGCGCATGGAAGCCCGGCGCCGTATCAATGATCTCGTTCCTGACGAGGTCGATGGTGGAGACGCTGTCGTCGCCGTTGCACGCCACGTACGCGAGCAGCCCGTCGTGGCTGACCGCCACGCCGAAGGGAATGGACAGCCCCGTGACCGTGTGCACGACGGTGTGCGTGGCGGTGTCGATGACGTCCAGTCTGTTGCCGCCGTACTCCGTCACGTAGACGCGTTGTCCGTCGGGTGAGGGCGTCACTGCTCGAGGGAAGAGGAACCCGGGGAGAGTCGCGATGACGGTGAGGGTGGCGGTGTTGATGACCGTGACCGCGTTCGCGCCTTCCTCGGTGACGTAGAGCTGCGTCCCGTCGGGTGTGACCGCCACATTGCGCGGACCGGTGCCCACCGGTACCGAGGTGATGAGCGTGTTGGTGGCCGTGCTGATCACATCTACCCGGTTCCCGCCCTGGCTGGCCACATAGAGCCGGGAGCCGTCGGGTGACACCGTAAGACCGAGGGGCTTGTCCAGCCCTGGGACGCTGGCGGCGACCCGGTTGGTGGTGGTGTCGATGACCGCTACCGTGTCGGACCCGAAACCGGCCACATAGGCGCGCAGCCCGTCCGGGGCGACCGTGACGCCCCACGGCCCGCTGGTCACACCGATCGTGGCGATGACACTCCGGGTGGTCGTATCGATCACGCTGACGCTGCTGCTCCCGAAGTTGGTCACGTAGACGTGCCGACCGTCCGGGGTGATCGCCGCCACGATGGGGGCGTGCCCCACCGGTATTCTCATCCGTCAACAGCGGCTCATTCGCCTCCATGACAACCCCCCGGCTCCGGGGCGCCGCCCGTACGGGTGGCCGAGGCATTGGTGAAATCGGTGCAGCGGACGGGGATCGAAGTGCCTCCCGCTGGAGCGCGTTGGATGGTGTTGCTGACGCTGATCACTACCGGAACCATGACTCTCTCTCCCCCCGAACTTTCTGCCCCCTGGTCGCGACGACCTGGTGTCGGAGATCGCCGCGAACGAGGCCAGGACGCCGCAGGTCACCGCGTCGGTGTAGGTGAGGTTGCCGCCGCACAGCACGACCGCCTCGCCGCCGAGATCAGAGCCGTGGGAGGGGGTGAGGCTGGTCAGGACGGGGGCCATGAGGCCTTTTCCTTCTCCTGATGCCTGGGAGACGGTGTGCCCTGGCCGGTGGGTGTCGGCCCAGGCACCGGGGCGTCGCCGCCCGCCACGCGCCGCGTTCGGGCGGGCGGGCGGGCGGCGACTCGGTAGCCGTGCGGTCCGTGCCCGGCCTTCCCTGACGGTCAGACGATCGTGAAGGGCTCGGCGTTGGAGTTGCCGCCGCAGGTGTGGACCGTGATACTTCCGGCCCCGGTGGCGAGTCCGCCGGGCACGGTGGCGACGAGCTGGGTGTCACTGATGGGGGTGAAAACCGCGGTGGCGGTGGCGGCGGCGCTGTCGGTGAAGGTGACGGTGTCGACGTTGACGAAACCGGTGCCGTTGACGGTGATTTGGTCCCCCGCAGTGCCCGATGCGGGCAGCACCGAGGTGATGGTCGGCGCGAGGTAGTAGTCGATCTGGGTGCTGCCCGAGGTGCTGGTGCCGCCGGCGGTGGTGATGGTCACCGGCTGGGTCGAGACCGTGGTGACCTGGCCCGGGTTGGCCGGCGCGGTGAAGGTGACCTGGCTCGACTGGGTGGGGGCGACCGCCACGGTACCGACGGTGCCCACCGCGACGTGCGTGCCGGTGAGGAAGTTGGTGCCGAACAGCGTGACCGCACCGCCGGTGGCGGCCGGCAGGCAGGTGACGTTCGTCCCCGTGGTCGTCGGTGTGGCGATGACGAAGAACGGCAGCGCGTTGCTGGTGGTGCCGCTGCTGCTGGTGACACTGACCGAGACCTGGCCGGAGCACGGCGCCGAGCTGGGCACCACGAAGGTGACCTGGGTGGCGGTGACAGTCGTCGGAGTGACCGTCGCCGCACCGAAGTTTACCCTCGTCGTGGTGGACAGAGAGGTGCCGTTGATCTGGACGGTGTCCCCGGCCTTGCCCTGGTTGGTGGTGGTCGTCGTGTCCACCAGCGAAGTGATGGTTGCCATGATCTTTCTCCTTCGAACGTGCCTGCCGCCCTGCCGGGAGTGAGCAGGAGCAGGCGGATGGATGACGCGGCCAAGCAGCCGCATGGGCAGCCCCGGTGGGCGCAGTGGGGCGGGAGGACATGTGAAGGCCGTCGCCTCAGGGCGCCTGGGCGGGTGGTCTTGTGTGAAGCGACGAGACGCCACCTCACGGGGCGCCGTCAACCTCGCTCAACTTCGTGGTTGCGGCGCGGTCGGAGCAGGCACGGGCGCGTTCGCTCACTGCGCCAGGAACCGGTTCCGGCAGGAAAGTTGAATGCCCTGGGTTTTCAGCATGGGGCGGTCAAAGGGGTGGTGGCGGCGCAGTTGTTCGGGGCGTTGCCGGCCACGATGCTGGCGAGCAGCGTGATGGAACCCGCGTTCCGGTAGATGACGCCGCCGTTGACGCTGGCGGTGTTACCGGTGACGCTGCTGGCGGTCATCGTCAGCGCGGTATCGGTGTAGATGCCGCCGCCGTACGAAGCGTGGCTGCCCCGGACGGCGCCCGCGGTGATGGTCACCGACCCGCCGAGGTTGGCGATGCCGCCGCCCACGCCGAGGGCGGCGTCACCGTTGCTGACCGTGACCGTGCCCAAGGTGAGCGGCCCGTGGGCAAGCGGGAATTCCTAGGGCCTGTCCACTGGATGTAGGTGCAAAACGGCGCAAGGATCAGGTCACCGCCCCCGCGGCGTTGGCTTCGTCGACGGCATTGACCAATGCCGTCTCGCTGCACGGCACGACCCCCACTTGCGCCGAACCCACGGCATCTGCGGGTGCTGCCGCAGCGGTGAGCAAGAGCCTGCCGACCGCGCCGGACCCGGCTGGTAATCGAAATATGTTGATGGCTCGCACAACGCCCCCCTTGGACGTATGAGCCACCCTCATCAGCCGATGCGCCGCGAGAGCGCGTCGGCCGACGGCTTCCTCCGGTGGGTGCCCTCGCGAACCCGCGCCAGTATGCGCAGGCAGATGCCAGCTGCGTTCCCCAGCGGAGGGATGGGCAGCCCACCTGGTCGGATACCACAAGTAAGCCATCAGGGCTGCGTACGAACAAGAGCTTTGACCGTTCGCCACCCATTCAGCGGAGCGCACGCGAGTCTTCGGGGCGCACGGGCCCCACGCCGGAGGCCGTCCCGGGTGAGCTGGGGACTGGGTGCTTGTGTACTGATCGCCTGTGCCGGTCGTTGTACCGGGCATGACGGTTGCGGAACGGAACTGGTGGACGCTGGCGCGGGTGCGCTTCCTGGAGAAAGTCGATGTCGGAGCGGTGCATCCACGGCGCCGGCGGGTCTTCCGACTGGGGGAAGAGGAGGTGATGGTCCAATGGGGCCTCGCCGGACGGCGGGTGGACCGGGGCACCTGGTGGACCAGCACGGACATCAACGGTGCGTACATCGTGATGTCCACCTCGGTCGAGGTCCTCGAAGTACTCGAGGAACAGCCGCCCACCAGCTGGTGAACCGGCGGCCGCCGCAAGGCCCCCCGGCATCCGGGGAGCACTCCGCGGCGAGGGGTGTTCGATGCGGCGCTGTAGCCGCCGGCGAGGCGGGCGGCAGATTTCGGTATGGCAGGCGGGCCGAGAGCACCGGGGCAGTCGCGTTCGGGTCTGCCGGGGTCGTGGTCGCCGGCCGGCGGTGCTGTTGTTGACGGCGGGCGCGCATCCCCAGGCCTGGATTGCGCGCCCGCGCGGACTACGGAACCGGGGGGGCGCCGTAGCCACTCGACCACCGTAGCCAACCGCAGCTATTCCAGGACGAGCGAGGCGTCGCGGCTCATCATGGGTAGAACACCTCGATTTGATCAGGGCGTGCCTACCGGGTCGACGACCGAATGCGTCCAAGAAGTGCGACGGAAGGTGCAGACGGCCGGGCCCGGGATCTTCCGTGTTTCTCTGTTCGCCGGAGAGACGATCTCCTCGCTCGTTGGCCGGGTCGCCGCCCTCTACGGCCTGGGCGACGCCGATGCCGGCTTCTCGTAGCCGCACGGCCCGCTGCGACACACGTGGCATCCCATCGACTCGCTACCTCGAAGTGATCGGATCAGGGCATTTAATGATGTTTTGTCCTGATTTTTTTGTCAGGCGCCCTGTCGTGCCCGCGCCTTGTAGCGTGAGGGGCGCAGGGCGCTTCGCTGTGAGGAGAGGTGAACCCGCGGATGAGCGCTCGTACTCGCGGACAAGACGATCTGCCGTGGTACCAGGTCAGCCGTCACCGGCCCGTGGCCGTGTTCAACAGGGCCCCGGCCGGTGGGACGACCCCGGTCCGTACCGCCGTCGCGTCCGACCCGGTCGGCTCGGGTGGACGACATGGGGAGCGCGGGGTGGGGGCGGTATCGATGGGGAGCGCGCTGCTGTCCGGCATGGCGCTGCTGGCGGCCACGGCTCCACCGGTGGCCGCCGCGCCGGTGGGGGCCGTGCCGGTGCGGGTGCAGCGGGCTGATCCGTCGCAGACCTTCACCTTCACCGGCGCTTCGCAGACCTTGACGGTCCCGGCGGGGGCGGTGGTGACGATCACCGCGGACGGCGCCGGTGGCGCCGACAACACCGGCACCGCCTGTACCGTCACGGGGACGGGCGGGACGGGGGCGCAGGTGGTGACCACCCTGCCGCAAACCGTCGCCCCTACGACGTTCACCATCGATGTCGGCGGTACCGGCGGCAAAGGCTGCAACGGCACCGGGACGGGGGGTGCCGGGGGGTTCAACGGCGGCGCCCCGGGTGGGGGCGGCGCGGGCAGTGGTGCCCATTTCGAAGGTCCGGGTGGGGGCGGAGCTTCCAGCGTCAGCGCGGGCGGCTCCTTGCTGGTGGTCGCCGGGGGCGGCGGTGCCGCCGGCGGCACCGGAGCCGGCTCTGCGGGAGGGAACGGGGGCAACGGCGGAACAGCGGATGGCACCGGCGGTACCGCGGGAAGTGCCACCGGCCCTGGGGCTTCACCGGGGCAGGGCGGGGGTGGTGGCAGCACCACCACCAGCACCGGTGGCGCCGGCGGGGCCGCCGGCACCGCTGCATTCTGTGCGGCCACGCATGGCGGGCCGGGAGGCGGGTTCACCGGTGCCGCGGTCGGCACCGGCGGTACCGGCGGCACCTTCGACGGCGGCTGCACCTCCACTACCGGTGCCGGTGGGGGCGGTGGGGGCGGATACTTCGCCGGCGGGGGCGGCGGCAGCGCCACCGTCAACAGCAACGGCACCTCGGCGGGCGGGGGTGGAGGTGGTGGGGGCAGCAGCTTCGCCACCCCCACGGGTCTCCCCACGTCCTACGCGCCGTCGACGATCGGGACAGCGAACCACAACGGCCAGGTGACCATCTCCTACACGGTCCCGTCCTTGACCATCGCCAAGACCCACACCAGGCACTTCACCCAGGGGCGGGACGGCACCTACACCATCACCGTCGGCAACGCCGCCGGAGCCGCCCCGACCGACGGCACCACGGTCACCGTGTACGACACCCTCCCCGACGGGCTCAGAGCCGACAGCATCAGCGGCACGGGATGGAACTGCACCCTGAACAACCTCACCTGCACCCGCAGCGACGTCCTTGCCGCCGGAAGCAGCTACCCGCCCATCACCCTGGAGGTCGACGTCTCCTGCAGCGCCCGCGACCAGGTGACGAACACCGTCACCGCCATCGGCGGCGGCGACACCGTCAGCCACATCGCCTCCGACCCCACCAGGATCAAGCGCCACGAGCACCACGAGCGCTGCGAGCGCCACGAGCACTGGTAGACCGACCGACCCGGAGCCACGGCGGGGCCGTCCGCACGACGGCCCCGTAGGAAGCTGCCCACCGTATCGCGCCGGTCGGCGCGATACGGGGAGGTCTCCGCAGTCTTCTTCGCGGGCGCCGCCTTCTTCGCCGCGGGCTGCTTCGCGGGTGCCGGCAGTCCGGCCAGGGCCTGCAGCCACGGCGTAGAACTGCGCGGCGTTGGCCGCAGACTGCTCGTGGGTGAGGGTGGTGTCGAAGACCCGGTCGACGCGGGTGCGGAAGCGGTCCTTCAAGTCCTCGGGCAGGCCGAGGAGTTCGGCGATGAGCCGGATCGACAGCGGGTCAACCGACCCAATGAGGCCGGTCGATCCGACGCCATGTCGGGTTGGCCTGCCTGATTGCGTTGCGGGACGCTTTCGGGCCCTCTGTGTGGTCACAGAGGGCACGATGCGGTCTCCCTGGTCAAGCAAAGTTTCGGGGTAGGGGTGGATCAGTTGCCCGGCGTGATGGTGGGCAGGTAGCCCTTGGGGTCCAGTCGCGGGGTTGCGGAGCGTGTTGCGGCTGCAGGGTCGGCGGGCAACTTGGGCGATCTGGAAGAAGTGGAGAGGGACTGGGCGGCGACGCCGCAGATGCGGCGAGTGCGGCTGCGTTCGATGGCCTCGTGGCTCTTGAGGTAGCCGTTGAAGTGGTCGACGCGGTGGCGCAGGCGGAAATAGTGGTTGGACTCAAGCAAGCCGTCCGTGGTCGAGTGCCTGCCAGAAGTGGATGTCGGCCTCGCGGGCGAAGGTGAGGAACTCACGGCGGCAGACCTGAGGCGCTGGCGTACATCTCCCCTGTCCGCAGCTCGGCGGTCAACTTCTACGAGAAAGATCACCGTCAACTGTGAACGCAGGCTCGCCTGGCTCGACGATCGCGGGCACCGGCCGCTGCGCAGGCGCGGTACCGATGCCCGGCCACGGTCGACATCCGGCAGCCCCAGTACGGTCGTTCCCGTCGGCCTGGAGGGATGGGGCTGCATCGTGCGCTGAACGCTGCCGGGCATCTCACGTCCCTCCCAGCCCGGCGGCGCGCGTTGCGCCAAGTGGGTGATTGACAGTCATATACCTTGTTTCAACGGTTGCTTGGATGACTCACTTGTGGTGTCCGATCAGGGGGCTGCCCATCCCTCCGTTGGGGAAGGCAGCCCATCGGTATGTGGTGGTGTGTGCCTGTCACAGGCCCGCGAGGGCCCCCATCGGAGGAGACTGTCGGCCGACGCGCTGTCCCAGCGCACGGGCTGACGAGGGTGGCTCAGGCGTCCGGGGAGGCGTTCTTGCGAGCCATCAACATACTTCGAGTGCTGTTCGGGACCGGCGCTGTTGGCGCGCTCATCCTCACCGCCCCGGCGGCACACGCGCAGACCGCCCGTGCGGCGTACACGGTGATCGTGCCGTGCAGCGAAACCGCGTTGGTCAGCGCCGTCAACGCGGCCAACGCCGCCGGGGGCGGTGCCCTGATCCTGGCACCCTTTTGCACGTATTCCCTCACCAGCGCCCACAGTTCGGGTGGGGCCGGCGGACCGGCGGGGCTGCCGAACATCACCACGCCGGTCACCATGACCGGGCTGGCCACCCAGATCACCCGCGCGCCCGGTGCGGCCGCGTTTCGCATCATCGAGGTGGACGGGCCCTCGCATCTGCCCGCCGACAACGGCCAGCTCGCCTTGACCGCGGTCGCCATCAGCAACGGTGACGCCGGTTTCGGGGTGGGCGGCGGCATCGCCAACCTCGGCGGGTCGGTCGTCCTGATCGGCGGGGGTGTCAGCAACAGCCGTGCCTCGTTCGGCGGCGGCATCTACACCGACACCGCGCTGACGATGACCACCAGCAGCGTCACCGGCAACACCGCCACGGTCGACGGCGGCGGCATCTACCAGAACGCCGGCTCCGTCGCGCTGGTGGGCACCAACGCCTCCGGCAACACCCCGGACAACTGCGCCGCAACCCCGCCCCTGACCGCGCCCTGCTGAAGCCCGACGGCGGCGCCCCGGGACACACCCACCCACCCGGGCGGCAGTCAGGTCGACGGCGCGGTGGAACCACGCCGCCCGCACCACATTCCCGTGCCCGCCCCCTCTGGGCCAGCGACTTCCGGCAGCACTGCGAGCCCTGCCCCGTGACTGCCGGAACCCGATCGTGCCCTGTGCGACGGACCGTCGATTCGCCGGCTCCGGCGCACTGGGCAGCAGTGTCATCCGCAACAGCACAGGAGATCAGTCATGGCACCCGTCATCACCTCCATCTCGCCCACCTCGGGCCACTCCGGCCAGACGATGACCATCACCGGCACCGGTCTGGGGAGCCTGAGCACCACCAAGGTGAACATCGGCACCAAGACGGTCACGCCCACCACGGCCAGCAACACCTCCGTCACCTTCGCCATCCCGTCGGGGTGCAGCGGCCAGGCCAACGTCACCGCGACCGTCTCCGGGGTCAACAGCAACAGCAGCGCCTTCTTCTACGTCGCCGCCCCGACGGTCACGTCGCTGAACCCCAGCACCGGCCCCGCCGCGCCCGGCGCCATCGACGTCTTCGGCACCGGTTTCGCGACCGCGACCTCGGTCGCCTTCGACGCGATCGGCACCGCCGTCCCCACCGTCCTGTCGGACAGCCACCTGAGCGTCACCCCTCCGGCCCACGGCGCCTTCACTGCTTGCACCGACGCGGCCGACGTGATCGTCAGCAGCAGCGGCGGCACCAGCTCCCCGATCGGCGCGGCGGGTCAGTTCATCTACTACGCACTGCCGACGGTCACCAGCGTGACGCCCAACACGGGGCCAGCGGGCACCACCGGCGTCATCGTCACCGGCACCTGCTTCGTCGACGTCAGCTCCGTGACGTTCACCCCGGTCGGCGGTGGCGCGTCCACCCCGGCCGACAACGTCAGCCTCATCGGTGTGGGCAGCCTGACCCTCGACGTGCCCACCCTCGCCGCGGGCACCTACGACATCCAGGTCACCAACCCCGGCGGCACCAGCGCGGCCGTCGCCGCCGACCACTTCACCGTCGTCTAAGCCCCAGGCGAGGCACGGGCACCGAACAGCGGGCAGCACAGTCGCCCCCTACCCGCGGCCCGTCGACTCGGACCCGACGGGCCGCGACCACGGACCCCATGCGCCCTGGCCGCCCACAGCGGCCAGGGCACCCCACCAGCCACGCAAAGGAGCACCCGATGGCTCCGGTCATCAGCAGCATCAACCCCAACCACGGGCCGCCCACGGGGGGCACGGCCGTCACGATCACAGGCAGCGGCTTCACCGGCGCGACCTTGGTGAAGTTCGGAACCGTGCCGGTGTCGTCATTCACGCTGGTCAGCGACAGCCAGATCACCACCACCGCCCCCGCAGGCACCGGTTCGGCCGCCGTCACCGTCACCACGCCACTCGGCGGCACGAGCAACGGCGTCACCTATACCTACGGCACCGTGCCGGTGATCACCAGCCTGACCCCGACCTCCGGCACCGCCGGCACCTCGGTGATCATCAGCGGCTCCGGGTTCACCGGCGCGTCATCGGTGCACTTCGGAACCGCCTCGGCGACATTCACGGTGCTCAGCGACGGGCAGATCCAGGCCACAGCTCCCGCAGGCTCCGGAACGGTCCAGGTCACGGTCACCACACCGGCGGGCACCAGCAACAGTGCGGCCTTCACCTACACCGTCCTGCCGGTGATCACCAGCCTGACCCCGACCTCCGGCACCGCCGGCACCTCGGTGATCATCAGCGGCTCCGGGTTCACCGGCGCGTCATCGGTGCACTTCGGAACCGCCTCGGCGACATTCACGGTGCTCAGCGACGGGCAGATCCAGGCCACAGCTCCCGCAGGCTCCGGAACGGTCCAGGTCACGGTCACCACACCGGCGGGCACCAGCAACAGTGCGGCCTTCACCTACACCGTCCTGCCGGTGATCACCAGCCTGACCCCGACCTCCGGCACCGCCGGCACCTCGGTGATCATCAGCGGCTCCGGGTTCACCGGCGCGTCATCGGTGCACTTCGGAACCGCCTCGGCGACATTCACGGTGCTCAGCGACGGGCAGATCCAGGCCACAGCTCCCGCAGGCTCCGGAACGGTCCAGGTCACGGTCACCACACCGGCGGGCACCAGCAACAGTGCGGCCTTCACCTACACCGTCCTGCCGGTGATCACCAGCCTGACCCCGACCTCCGGCACCGCCGGCACCTCGGTGATCATCAGCGGCTCCGGGTTCACCGGCGCGTCATCGGTGCACTTCGGAACCGCCTCGGCGACATTCACGGTGCTCAGCGACGGGCAGATCCAGGCCACAGCTCCCGCAGGCTCCGGAACGGTCCAGGTCACGGTCACCACACCGGCGGGCACCAGCAACAGTGCGGCCTTCACCTACACCGTCCTGCCGGTGATCACCAGCCTGACCCCGACCTCCGGCACCGCCGGCACCTCGGTGATCATCAGCGGCTCCGGGTTCACCGGCGCGTCATCGGTGCACTTCGGAACCGCCTCGGCGACATTCACGGTGCTCAGCGACGGGCAGATCCAGGCCACAGCTCCCGCAGGCTCCGGAACGGTCCAGGTCACGGTCACCACACCGGCGGGCACCAGCAACAGTGCGGCCTTCACCTACACCGTCCTGCCGGTGATCACCAGCCTGACCCCGAACCAGGGGCCGACCAGCGGCGGGAACACCGTCACCATCTCCGGCACCAACCTGTCGGGTGCGACCTCGGTGCTGTTCGGCACCCATGCCGCGACGATCACTGCCAACACCGCCACCCAGATCACCGTCACCGCCCCCGCGGGAGCGGCGCAGTCGGTCAACGTCACGGTCACCACCTCGGCGGGCACCAGCAATCCGCTGCCGTACTTCTACGTCGCGGCCCCCGCCATCACCGGCCTGATTCCGACCATGGGACCGAGCGGCGGCGGGAACACCGTCACCATCTTCGGCTCCGGCCTGGCCCTCACCAGCGCCGTGCATTTCGGCGCCGCCGCGGCCACCAACATCACCGTGATCTCCGACAGTCAGATCACAGTCACCGCGCCCGTCGGCACAGGGACCGTCCTGGTCACGGCCACCACACCAGGCGGCACCAGCACCGTCGGGCTGGGCAACGCCTACTACACCTATGTCGCACCACCGGTCATCACCTCCCTCAGCCCCGCCCAGGGTTCGGTGTCCGGCGGGGACGACGTCCTGATCAGGGGAAGCAACCTCACCTACACCGACGCCGTGTTCTTCGGCACCGCCCCGGCGTCCTTCGCCGCGGTCTCCGACACCATGGTCGTCACCACCTCACCGCCCGGTACCGTCGGCCCGGTCACCGTCACCGTCCACTCCCCGGGCGGCACCAGCAACGGCGCCACCTTCCAGTACCAGCCGTAGCGCATCCCGAACGCCAGCGTCCACATCAAAGGAGGCGTCGTAAACATTGATGAGCGGTGGACGGGACGAGACGATCAGCTGCGGGTCCTCCGGTGACGGGCACGGCGGTCGCCCGGGGTGAAGTCGATGTCGGGGCGGTGCATCCACGGCGCCGGCGGGTCTTCTGACTGGGGGGAAGAGGAGGTGATGTTCCAGGGGCCTCGCCGGACGGCGGGTGGACCGGAGCACCTGGTGGACGAGCATGGACGTCAACGGCGCGTACATCGTGATGGCCCTCTCGGTCGAGGTCCTCGAAGTACTGGAAGAGCAGCCGCCCACCAGCTGGTGAACCGGCGGTCGCCGCAAATCCTCCCGGCCGTCCCGGGAGCGCTTTGCGGCGAGGTTCCGTGCGGTGGTGCGTCGGCGAGGGGGGCGGCGGATTCCGGTGCGGCGGGCGCGCCGCCCTTCGACATCGTCGGTGTGGACGCCTACGGCGATGCCAGTGACGCTTTCCGTCAGTGTCTGCGTGAGTATTTCCGGCACGGCAAGCCCCTGGCTGCGACCGAATTCGGTTGCTGCACCTACCAGGGTGCCGCCGCACGCGGCGGCACGGGCTGGGCCATCGTCGACCACGACGCGGACCCGCACCGCCTCGACAGCGACTACGTCAGTGATGAGGACGAACAAGCCCGCTACCTCCGGCAGCAGGTGGACGTATTCCATGAGGAAGGCGTGGACACGGCGTTCTGGTTCACCTTCGCCGGCTATGGGTATTCGCACCACGAGGACCAGCGCCTTGACTTCGACATGGCCCCTACGGAGTATGCAAGGTCATGTCCGACGGTAGCCTCGCACCGAAGCGGGCCTTCCAGGCCATGGCACAGGCATACCAATCAGCGACGTCAGCGTTGCCTCTCAAGGGTGAGGACAGCCCTGGCCATTGACGACGTGCTGGGCCGCAGCGGGAGCGGAGGAGATGCGCCACGCCTTCAGCCGGGCAACCCGCGTCGGGAAGGAGCATCTCCTCCTGTCGACGATCAGGATCCGGCCGGCCATCGGGGTCGCGGCCGGCGGCGGCGCCGGTAGTAGCCGTATGTCTGCAGCAGCAGGGGCCCCATAGGGCGAACAGACCGCTGACCGTCATCGCCGGCTTGTCCCAGCCCGGTCGGTACGGGAAGCCGTCCAGACCATCCAGGTGGAAGGCGGTCAGCAGCACTGCACCGTCAGGGCTGTGAGAGTCAGCGCACCGAGCGCGGCCGGCACGATGACGGCGAGAGGCGGGATGCGCCGGCCCCCCAGCCTGGGAATCCATTCCGGGACGACCTCTCCCCACCAGCGCACCAAGCCGAAGCAGAGCAGCCCCAGCGACTCGGTCAGAATGCTGAGGCCGATGACATACGAGGCGTTCCAGGCCGCCGGGGGCATGGGGGAGCCGCCCAGGACGGAGCCCCCGGTTGCGCAGAGCACGGGCTGGGGCGACAGTGCTGGAAACCGCGGACTACGGAGAAGGACTCGGCCATGCCCCTCACCCTTCAACAGCTCATCAGTCAGCTGACGGACACTCAGAAGCAGTACGGTCCGAACACCACGTAGTCCGTCCGCAGAAAAGCGCCAGCCGGTGTGGGCCCCGATTCTGGATCGGTCCCACGCGCGACGGCCCGTCGCCGGTGGGGGCTATGTCCGGGACGGCTGGGCCCACGCGCGGCGTCCGGTCATGACGGGCGGACTCAGACGAGCTTCCATTCCTGGTAGGGCAGGTCGTTGGAGCAGCCCTGCTGGACCACGTAGATCCCGTCGCCGAGGATCCCCTGCGGGACCGTCAGGCACTTGCCGCTGTGGCGGGCGACCAGGCTGAAGTAGCCATCGGGCCGCTGGACGAGCTTCCATTGCTGCTGGGTTGTCTGGTAGCTGGTGTCGCAGGTCTGCTGGACGACCGACGCCCCGTCGGCGGTGGACCCGCCCTGGACCTCCAGGCACTTGCCGCTGTGCTGGGCGCGGACGGTGTAGTAGTTGTCCGCGAGGAATCCGGCCCCGAGGTCGCTGTTGTAGGCGGCGACGAAGTTCCACGTCTGGTTGTCAGGCGCGTCGTAGCAGTGCCACTGCTGGACGGGCTGCCCGTCGGCCTGGCTCGCGAACGGGACGTCCAGGCACTTGCCGCTGTGGTTGGCCATCAGCTTCGCCCTGAACAACGGGGCGACGCTCGCCGCTGCCGGCGTGGAGCCGGCGGCCAGCATCGTCGCGCTGACCGCCAGGGCGCACAGGCCGATGGCACGGACGCGTCGGGTTGCCTTCATGGAGATCTCCCTTGGCCGAGGCCGCCCGTCCGGACTGGGCGGCGCATCTCATGTGCATGCGAAGGACGCTGTCGAGGTGCTGACCGGCGTGGCGGAACGGAGGCCCCGTGTCTCCCTCCCGCCACCGATCCACGGCCCGCGCCCCCGGTGTCCGATGACACGGGAGAGCACGGCCGCAGGAGAGGCGTCCGACATCAGGGTCCGCGATCGTTCCTGCACGCACGAGAGCGTGGAACGCGGCTCGCGAAGTGCACCAGGTTGCGACGCGCCCAGCCCGCGCCCAGCCCACGCGCGGCCCGCGCAAAGACCGAGGCATAGGCCGATGGCATGCTCCCGTACGCCCCACCCAGCCCGGATTCGGGCGACAGCGCGCAGCGAGACGGGACAAGGCCTGCCCGTCCCGGAGACCGCCCAGAAGCCGGAGATCAAGAGGCCAGCAGGGCACCCAGCAGCCTGCGCAGGTCGCCCTGCTGAGGGCCGTCCGGCCACAGCTCCGGGTCGAGAATCCGTTCCCTCCTCAACGCCACCAAGGCCGCGTACACCCGATCAGCGCTCACCGGGTCCTCGCTCATAATGCTCACGCACCCAGCCTCGTCGCCCAACCGGGAGGCGTGGGCGAGGGCCACGGACGGCTGGACGGTGGCCGGGCTCCGTGCTGTGCCGTGCCGGGCGCCCGAGGGCCGTTCCCGGCCCTGCGCGCCCGAAGGCATCGGCGGGCAAGGTGCGGCAGTTGTAGCGCGGCCGGGCCCCTTCAATCGCCCGCCAGCGTAGTAGACCCCGAAGTGTGAAGCTGGCGGCCTGACCCGGGCGGCCGTGCTCGGTGCCGTTCGCCGGCCGCTCCCGTGCGGGTCTCCGTTGCCGAGCTCGTCCCCGAGGTACTGGCCGTCAAGCCGACACCGCTGCCCGCACCGCCTGCGCCCGCGCAGAAGCCTGGCCTGTTCAAGCGCGCCCTCGGACGTGGCTGAACCGACCGGGCTTCTGGCGACAGGTTGCAGGAGCGGGCGAGATCCGCGTCGTCATCCGCGGTCCTGGGGGTGGCGGTGAAGTACAGCCGCCGGACGGCGGGGACCTGGTCGTCGGCGTGGACCGCCGCCCACGCCTTACCCTGCGACCCAGCCGTGCGGTGCGCTTCGTCGACCACGACCAAGTCCCAGACGGTCCTCGACGCCGTGCCAGCAGGGCTCACGCTTAACTGGATCTCCGGCAGCATCGAGGGCGCCGTCAACCGCATCAAGAGGATCAAGCGGCAGCTCTACGGTCGTGCCGGCTTCGAACTGCTCCGCAAGATGATCCTTCTCCAGTAACGCTTCGCGATGTTCCCTAAGAGCTGCGCGAGAACCGGATAGTAGGAACCCCTGCCCCGGCCGGCAAATCGCCAGTGTATGCAGGTGCCCAGCCGTGGCAGGATGACCTCATGTGGATCCGAAAGGGCGATGCCGCGTAGGCGTCCCAAAGCCGTCCGTGCAGAGCGGTGGCGGCCACGGTGGCAGTATCCGGTCCTGGGGTCCCCGGTGTCTCCGCACCGGAGACGTCCGCCGGCTGCCGGGACCGGGAACACGCGCCTTCCCGGTCGAACGCATTACCACGACAAAGAAACGGGCGGGTGGGCGGCCCACCGAGTCGATCGTCGTGAGTAATTCATCCGGTCACGGGAGAAGGCTTCCATTGGGTTCTTTTCTCACCCGAACAGCCGCTCACACTCGCCTTGGAAACGATCCCGTACGGCCAATCCCGAAGCCATTTCGCTCCGTTTTCATTTCCGGCGGTTCGGCTTCAGTGTCCGGACGAGGAGAAATCTCGCCGATCCGCGGCAGAAGGCCCAGGCAAGGACCGGGCAGTCGTCTCCGGCGTCGAGGCGGTGGCCTCGGTGGACGGTCCTGGGCGGGCGCCGTCCCGTGACCCGTGCCGCGAGGCCCGCCGGTCCTGTCCTTCCCCGCCACCGTGGAATGCACGCCGGGCTCGGCCTGGTCCGCGGGAGACCGCCGGCCGGCCCGCGACCGCCGTCACCCGTTCGCCCCCGGCGTCGGCGAGGAGGCCGACCCCGATTCCGACCGGCCGTCACGGCCCGTCGGGTGAGCGGGCCGCTCGCCGTGGAACCGGGTCACCGCCCGGTCCGCGGCCGGAGCGGCCACGGATCGCGGGCGACCGATCCGGCAGGCGTCCCGGGACGGCGCCGCGGCGCCGGAAGCACGATGTGGCCGTTCAAGAGGGACGGGGCCACGGTGTTGGGCGACCGTCCAGCCCGCGTCTCTGGGAGCCCTCGGAAAAGCGGCGACGACCGCCCCGGCGCCCGTGGTGACCGCCAGGTGGGATTCGTCGAGCCGCCACCGGACCCCCACCTCGCTGCCGACGAACCCCGCGGGCATCAGGTAGAAGTTGCCTTCGAACGACAGGAGGCCGTGGAGACCGACCCTGCGCCGAACGCAGATGCGAGCGGGGAACGGCTTGGACGGCAGGGGCAGCAGGGCCCGGGCGGGATGACCGGTCTGGCGGTACCAGCGGTCCGAGCGCTCGGTCAGTCGGTCAAGGAAGTCCTGGGCCTCGTTCAGGCCGAGGTCGCCGGCCATGCTGAACCACCAGTGGAGGACAGCGGAGCGGTGGGCACGGATGACCGGGCCGGGCGCTCCTGTCTGCGGGCGGACCGCGACGAAGGCCCCATAGTATTTGGCGATCTCGTGAAAGACGGCGGTCACCTTGCCGACCGTCGAGCAGACCGGTGGAGTGCCCTCGAACAGCCAGCGCTCGCCGGTGCCGCCGAGGCGGCGCAGCACCCGGTCCAGGGCCTCCACGCAGTGCGGGAGGTCATTGGTGGCGGTGAGGGCGGCTCGCCAGCGCCCGGAGTGCGTCAGCAAGCCCATGAGCAGGTACATCTCGTGCCCGCAGTCCCATCCGGCCGGCGGGCGTGGCAGCCGGACCCAGTCGAACTGCACCTCCTCCACGCTGCCGTGGCCGGGGCTCGCCCTCGCTCGGTGGCACGGCCCGTAACGCGGCCGCGTCACGTGTCGGCGCAGGGCACGGGTGAAGGTCGAGTAGGCCCTGGGGTAGCCCAGCTCGACGATCTCGCGGTAGAGGACGTTCGCCCGCAGGTGCGGATCGTCGTCGAGGCGTTGCTGGCAGTAGGGGATGAACGGCAGGAATTCGTCACGGGTCACCGGTCGGACCCCGATGCTCCGCTCGCCCTTGAGGTAGGCCCTGACCGTCTTGCGGTCGCGGTCCAGGCACCGGGCGATCGCCGAGATGGACCAGCCTTGGCGGCGCAAGGCGCAGACTTCTTTGTATTCCTCTGCACTGAGCATCCGGACCCCAAACTGTCTGGCTTCACCAGTGGAAAGCACCTTGAATGAGTGAGGACTGTCAGCATGGCTGAAAAATATAGCACGCAAAAGCTCCTCTCGGGGCGGAAATACGACTCGCCCCGAATATTATCTGGGCAATTTCGGAGATCACGGAAGGGGATTCACCGCCACTACCGGCGATGGGAGTCGGAATATCCAGCACAAGCCACCCCGTGCACCGTGTACCGGTGAGGAATTCCGCGAAGCATGCGGCAACCGATACCGAGTGCCGCTTGATCCGCCCGCGGGCGGGCTCCTTGGTGCAGCGGGCTGCCGGGAGTCGTACGACGGGTGGGGCGCCCGGGCAGCCGGCACTCGGCCTCACAACGGAAGCCGGCAGGAAACCGTCTTGGTGCCGTCGGGATGGAAACGGTACGTCCACGATCCGGCGATCCTCTCGATGAGAAGCAGTCCGCGCCCGCTCTCCTCGCAGGCGGTCGGCCGGTGTGGCCGGGGCGCGCTCGCGGAGCGGTCCCGGACACCGATCGACAGCCCCCTCTGGTCGGCCGCGATCGTCACCCTGAGCGGCTGCTCGCCGCCGGTGTGACGGATCGCGTTCGTCAGGAGCTCGGTGGTCAGCAGTTCGGCATCGTCGGTGACATGGGCGATCTCCCAGTGATCGAGAATGGCCTGCACGGCTCGGCGCACGGACCGCACGCACTGGGTCTCCGGCCATACGAACATGGTGATGCGTCGTTCCCGCCGGTCACGCACGTCCGGGCGGGGCACGTCTGTGGAGGTCATCGTCATCCTCGGTTTCCCTCTCCTGGTGAACGCGATTCCCCTGTTTCGCGCTCCGCCGGGGGCTCCGGGCCGTCGGCGGCCCGGAGCGGGCTCACGGGTTCTTCGCCGACGGCGTCGCGGTGGCGGCCGAGGCGTCCGGTGTCCTGGGCGACCCGGACGAACGCGGGGCGATGAGCTGTCCGGCCGGGGAAACCGTGTCCCCAGCGGAATCCGGCGCGGCGTCAGTGACCAGACTGATGCCGATGTGCTGGGCGAGGCCGTCGGCGAGTGCTGCCAGAGTGGGATGGCCCGCGACGAAGTCGCCTGCGAGCCTGACCCCGAACGAGGCTTCCAGACGGGTGCGCAACTCGATGCGGAGCAGGGAGTCGAACCCGAGTGCGTTCAGCGGCGTCTGCGGATCCAGGGTGCTGCCTCCCAGGCGGAGCACGGTGCGGATGTGGTCGGCGAGGTGGTTTTCGAGGGCGGTACGACGGGCGAGACCGGCTTCCACCTCCTGCAGTTCGCGTCGGATATCGCGTGCCCCGTCCTGGCCGGCCGGCCGCGCGGAGGGTTCGCACGCCTCGGGCGTGAGGAGGGCGAACAGCGAGGACGCCCGGCCGGCCGGGGGGATCCAGGTGTCCGGCGGGCCGGGGATGACGCCGGTGCGCACGCGGCCGTGGGTAAGGAGCGCCGCGAGGGCCTGGAGCCCCTCGGAGGTGGGGATGGTCTGGTAGCCGCGGCTCGCGAAGCCGGTGGCCACCCCGGTTTCCCCCCAGGGCCCCCAGTTCACGGCCAGCGTGGGCAGGTTCAGGGTGTTGCGCCAGGTGGCGAACGCGTCGAGCCAGGCGTTGGCGGCCGAGTAGGCGCCCTGGCCCGGGTTGCCGAGCAGGGAGGCCATCGAGGAGTACAGGACGAACCAGTCGAGCGGCACTGCGGCCGTGGCCTCGTGGAGACGTCGGGCGCCAGTGACCTTGGGATGCCAGACGCGTTCGAGCTGCTCGTCGGTGATGTTGGACACTGCGGCGTCGTCGAGGACCATCGCCGCGTGGACGACACCGCGCAGCGTGCCGCCGTCGGCGGTGGCCGCTTCCACCAGTTGCTCGGCGACACCCGGCTGAGCGATGTCGCCGAGCACGACGGTGACCTCCGTCCCCTGGTCGCGCAGTTCGGCGACGACGTGCCTGGTGTCGGCGGAGGGTGGTGTGCGTCCGTTGAGGACGAGCCGGGCGGCGCCCTGGTCCGCCAGCCAGCGGGCCGTGGCGAGGCCGACCCCGCGCAGGCCCCCGGTGATGACGTAGGCGCCGTCGGCCCGCACCGGCGACGGCGCCTCGCGCAGTACGGCGGTGGTGGTGCCCTCACCGGGTACGGTCAGGACCAGCTTGCCGATGTGCCCGGCGCCGGCCATGAGGCGGAAGGCGTCGGCAGCCCGTGCGAGTGGATAGGTCCGGCACGGCAGCGGGGCGAGGGTGCCCCGGCCGAATTCGGCCATGACCTCGGCCATCAGCTCGGCGAAGGCGTCCGCGCGGTCACGCTGGAGTTCCGTCAGGTCGACCGTGCTCATGGTGATGTTGTGCCGCAGCGGCGCGAGACCGAGCGGGGTGTCGGCCAGGATGTCGCGCACGCCAAGCTCGACGAACCTGCCGAAGGGGCGCAGCGTCTCCAGTCCCGCTCTGATGGCCGGTCCGGACAGGGAGTTGAGCACCACGTCGACACCGTCTCCGTCGGTGGCGGCGCGGGTCTGCTCGACGAAGTCCAGCGAGCGGGAGTCCATGACGTGCCGCAGGCCCATCTCGCGCAGGTACCGGCGCTTGTCCTCGCTGCCTGCGGTGGCGAGGACCTCGGCCCCCAGGTGCCGGGCGACCGTGATCGCGGCCAGTCCGGTTCCGCCGGTGGCGCTGTGGATCAGGACGCGTTCGCCGCCGGTGAGTCTGGCGACGTGGCGCAGGGCGTACCAGGCGGTGAGGTAGGCGATGGGCAGCCCGGCGGCCTGCTCGGTGGACAGGCCCGCGGGGAGGGGAGCCACTGCGGTGGCGGGAAGGGTCGCGAAAGTGGCGAACAGGCCGCCCCGCACGTCGACGGCAAGGACGTCGTCGCCGGCGCGCAGGTGCCTGACTCCCGGTCCGACGGCGGTGACCACGCCGGCGGCTTCGAAGCCGATCCGGTGACCCGCTTCGTCGTCGGTGGCGAGCATGCCCATGGCGGTGAGCACGTCGCGGAAGTTCATGCCCGCGGCGTGCAGGCGCAGTTCGACCTCGCCGGGGCCCGGTGCACGTCGTGGCGTGGGGGTCAGGCGCAGGGCGTCGAGGTCACCGAGTGACCCCGCATGGAGCTGCAAGCGGTCGACGCCGTAACTCACGGTGCGGGTGACGGCGGTGGCGCGTTCGGTGTCGGACAAAGGGGCGTACGCCAGCCGGGCGACGGTCCGGGTGTCCCCGCGCAGGGCGATCTCGTCCTCCGGGGGGTCGGTGAGGAGTTCGGCCGCGAGCCGGCTGAGGTCGACGTCGGCCGGGTCGGTGTCGATGAGGGTCGCCCGCAGTTCCGGGTGTTCGTGCGTCAGGACTCGCACCAGTCCGCGCAGAGCGCTCTGGGCAGGGTCGGCGGGTTGTCCCGGTTCCGGGTCGTGGGCGGAGCGGGTGACAGCGAACAGGCGGGTGGGGGCACTGCGCGAGATCGCGCTCTGTGCGACGGCGAGCAGGCGCCGGGTACGGCGCAGTGCCGTCGTGTCGGCGTCGTCCCCCGGAGCGGACGGCGCGCACAGGAAAACCACGGAGCACGGTCCGGACGAGGGGTTCCAGGTCCGGGCGAGGGCCTGCTTGAGAGGCTGGAGGGCGGTGCCGTCGAGAGGAACGTCGAAAACGGCGGTGCCTGTTCCGGCGAGCTGGAGCGCGTCCGCGAGTACGTGGGCGGATCCGTCCGCCTCACCGATGATGAGCCAGGATCCGGGGCGTGCCGGCTCGGTGGTGCGCCCGCGCGGGACGGGCTGCCAGGACGTCTCGAGGAACCACCGGTCGACGGTTTCATCGGCCCGCGCGCCGTGGCGCACGAAGCGCAGTGCCTCGATCTCGACGAGCGGGTTTCCTGCCCTGTCCAGCAGCCGCACGTCTCCGACGATGCTGTCCGCGGTGGTGTGGGTGAGCCGGGCGTGCGCGTAGTGGGCGTTCTCGGGAGCCGCGAGGATGCGTACGGCGTGCATCCCGACGGGCAGCACCAGGCCGTGGCCCGGTTCGTGGAGCAGGCCGGCGACGACGAGTTGGGCGCACAGGTCCAGGAGAACCGGGTGGATCCGTAGGCCGTGGGGGGCGGTCCCGGCCGGGTCCGGCACCGTCACACGCGCCCAGAAGCCGTCCGCCCGGTCGTTGGCGCGCAGTTCGGTGATACCGCTGAAGGCGGGGCCGTGCTCCAGACCCCGGGCGCGCAGGCTCGCGTACAGGGCCTGCGGATCCAGGACGACGGGGTGGTCGGCGGTCAGTGCGGCCACGGAGGCCGTCGGTGTCGGGGGGGAGGTGTCCAGCTGGCGCAGGACCGCGGTGGCCTGCCGGACCCAGGTGCCGCCCTCGTTCCGGCCGAAGACCTCGCAGTCCGCGCGGTCGGCGCTGGTGAGGGTCACGGTCGCGCCGACCGGTGTGTGGGCGTCGAGTCGCATCAGTTCGTGGAAGCGGATGTCCACCGCTTCGACGCCGTGCGCGGCGCCGGGGAAGACCTCGGCGCCCGCGGTCAGGGCCAGGGCGCAGTAGGCGGCGCCGGGCAGGACCGGTTGGCCGTGGACGCGGTGGTCGGCCATCCAGGGCAGGGCGTCGGTGCCGGTGTCGGCATGCCAGGTGTGGCGGGGTCGGTCGCCGGGCACCTCCGTGTGCGTTCCGGGCAGCGGTGCGGGGGTGCTCTCAGCCTGCCGGGAAACCGCCCGCGTCGGCGTGGTGTCGGTCCAGTGGGGCCGGCGGTCGAAGGTCAGCGCGGGTACGTCGGCCAGGCGACCTCCGGCGTGGAGGCGGGACCAGTCGACGCCGACTCCCGCACAGTGCAGGGCAGCGAGCTGGGTGAGGAAGGTGGTGGGTTCGTCCTCCCTCTTGCGCAGTGTCGGCAGGACCACGGGATCGTGGAGGAGGCCGCCCAGGGTCTGGGTGAGGGGGTGGGTGACCACGGGGTGGGGCGAGACCTCGAGGTAGACCTGGTGGCGGTCGGCGGCGGCTGCGGCCACGGCAGCGCTGAAACGCACCGGTCTGCGCAGGTTGGCGCACCAGTAGGCGGCGTCGAAGAGCGGGGTGTCACGGGTGTCGTCCAGGACGGTGGTGTAGAAGGGAACAGCCGGCTGGCTGGGGGTGAGGTCGGCGAGCGCGGTGGCGAGGTCCGCGAGCAGCGGCTCGACCTGGGGGCAGTGCGATGCGACGTCGACGTCGATCGGGTGCGCCGCGATCCCACGGGCCTGCCAGGCGGCGGTCAGGTGCCGAACGGCGGCCGTTGTGCCGGCTATCACGGTGGAATCGGACGCCGCGACGACGGCCACCGACACCGTGCCGGCGTCGAGGGCGGCGAGCTCGTTCTCGACGGTTGCGCTGTCGAGGCCCACGCTCGCCATGGCGCCGGCTCCGGCGATCCGGGTGAGGAGAGCCGAGCGCCGGCAGATGACGCGGACGCCGTCGGCCAGGCTCAGTGCCCCGGTGGTGACGGCGGCCGCGACTTCGCCCATGGAGTGACCGATGACGGCAGCCGGTTCGACACCGTGGTCGCGCCAGGCGGCGGCCAGGGCGACCTGCAGGGCGAACAGTGCGGGTTGCACGCGGCCGCAGCCGCTGACGTGCTCCCGGTCGCGGACGGCGCGCAGGACGGAGAAGCCGGTCTCAGCGGTGATCAGCTCATCGGCCTCGGCCAGGGCCCGGGCGAAGGCCGGCTCGTGCCGGAGCAGGCTGTGCCCCATGCCCCGCCACTGCGAGCCCTGACCGGAGAACACCCAGACGGGGCGGCGGCTGACGCCCGCGCCGACGTGACCGCGCACGACGCCCGGGTGGGCTCGACCGGCTTCGAAGGAACGCAGGGCGTGGATCACGTCACTGCGGGAATCGGCCACCACGCCGAGCCGGCCGTGCCCCGGGGAACGGCGCAGGGCGAGGGTGTGGGCCACGTCCCGCAGAGGGGTGGTGCTGCCCTCGGTCTCCAGCCAGTGAGCCAGGCGCGCGGCGGCGGTGGGAAGAGCGTTCTGTGAGCCGGCGGCCAGGAGGAAGACGTGGGGTGCGGTGGTTCGCTCCGCTGGTGACGGTCCGTCCGCGACGCTGTCGGCCGTGGCGGGGCAGGCGCCGGCGGCGGGGCCTGCGGGGAGAACGGCGGCGGCGCGGCGGACGGCGGAGGCCTGTTCGAGGATCACGTGGGCGTTGGTCCCGGAGAATCCGAAGGAGGACACTGCGGCCAGTCGCGAGATCGTCCGGGTGGGCCAGGCCGCCAGGTCGGTGGGGACGAACAGGCGGGTGCCCTCGGCGCTGATGGCCGGATTCCACCGGGTGAAGTGCAGATTGGGCGGGACGAGCCCGCGCTGGAGGCAGAGCACCGCCTTGATCAAGCCGATGACGCCGGCGGCCGGTTCCAGGTGGCCCAGGTTCGTCTTCACCGAGCCCAGCGCACAGCGTCCCTGTCCCACGCCGTAGACCGCGGCCAGGCTGGAGAACTCGACGGGATCTCCGACGGGGGTCCCGGTGCCGTGCGTCTCCACCAGGCCCACGTCGCGCGGGTCGGTCCCGGCTCGCGCGAGGGCCTGGTGGTAGAGGGCCTGCTGGGCTACGACGGATGGCGAGGCGAGGACGTCGGAGCGGCCGTCCTGGTTGACCGCGGAGCCGCGCACCAGGGCGAGGATGCGATCGTCGTCCCTCAGCGCGTCGTCCAGGCGCTTGAGGACGACGACGCCGCAGCCTTCGCCGCGTACGAAGCCGTCCGCGGCTGCGTCGAAGGTCCGGCAGCGGCCGGTGGGCGAGAGCATCCCCATGCGGGCGAAGGACATCGTCGTCCGGGCGCCGAGCATGAGGGTGACGCCACCGGCCAGCGCGAGGTCGCACTCCTGGTTCCGCAGGGCCTGACAGGCCAGGTGGATGGCCACGAGAGAGGACGAGCACGCGGTGTCCAGTGCCACGCAGGGGCCCTGTAGTCCCAGCAGGTAGGAGATGCGCCCCGGGGCGACGCAGTGCCCGTTCGTCAGGATCGCGCCCTCCAGCTCTTGGGGCTGGCCCGCGAGGGATTCCATGTAGTCGGTGTAGCTCAAGCCCGAGAACAGCCCCGTCCGGGTTCCCGCCAGCCGCTCCGGGGGCAGTCCGGCGTGTTCGAGCGCCTCCCAGGTCACTTCGAGCAGCAGCCGGTGCTGGGGGTCCAGGACGTCGGCCTCCTTGCCGGAGACTCCGAAGAAGTCGGCGTCAAAACCGGCGACGTCGCCCAGGAACCCTCCCTGCAGCGGTATCGGCCCGGCTGCTGGAGGCGAGCCCGGGGTCATGCGCTCCGCACGGCTCGTCGGTGGTGCGCCGACCGCGTCCTGGCCGGCTTCGAGCAGCCGCCACAGCGCGGCGGGCGAGTCGATGTCGTGGGGAAGGCGGCATCCCATGCCGATGACGGCGATGTGCGCGTCAGCGGTGGTCGGGTTCTCTGCGTGGCCCATCACTGGTCTCCTGTGCTAACGGGATGGAAGCACTCGTCGTCCCGGCTCTGCGGTCGGTGGCGTGGGGGTCAGCCGGCGTCCGAACTGCCCAGCAGGATCGCGCTCTTGACGCCTCCGATCTGGTAGTTGAGGGTGAGCGCGTAGTCGAACTCGATGAGCCGGGTGTGGACGCCGGGGACGGGGTCGAAGCAGACGTTGTCGGCCGGCTCCTCGCAGTTCGCGGTGGGGCACACCTCGCCCTGTTCCAACATCAGGAGGGTCAGCGCGACACCCAGAGCGCCCGCCGGGGCGCCGTTGTGGCCGAAGCAGGCTTCCTGGGAGGTCATGAGGAGGTCGGCGACGCCGTCTCCGTAGAGCTGCTTGGCCGCGTTCGCCTCGAAAGCGGTCACGACGACGTCGCCGTCGCTTCCGCCGTGGATGTAGGGAATCTGGCCGACGTCCCACCGGTCGCCGAGGCACTTGCGCACGGCGGCGACCAGCGAGGCGCCGTTCTCGTCGCTCGCGAGGGGATTGGACAGGCCGTCGCGGGTCATACCGTGTGACAGGACCTGGCCATAGGTGTACGCCCCGCGCTGCTCGGCGCGGCTGCGGCTTTCCAGCACCAGGGTCACCGAGCCCTCTCCGTGGTTCACGCAGTCGGCCCGCCGGTCGTACGGCCGCATGACCCGGTCGAAGGCCGGGAGCAGTTCGGGCATGCCGTCCACGCGGATGGAGTCGTAGGCGCGCTGGGCTCCGTGCAGCAGGCGTTGAACGTTCTGGATCACGTCCACGCCGAAGACGTCGACGCCGGTGACGACGGCGAGGTCGATGTCACCGTCGGCGATCATGCGGCGGGCGTTGCCGATCTGGACGGCGGAGGACGCGCAGCCGCACGAGACGGTGAAGCAGGGGCCGGTCGTGCGCATCAGCGCCCCCTGGACCAGTGCCACGTCGGAAGGGGTGAGCCCCTGCTGAGCCCGGACGAACAGCTCCATCGCCTCGTGCGGGGCGGTGGTGCGCGCGTCGGCGTGCAGGACTTCGAGGTAGCTGGCGACGTTGGCGTCGATGCCGCCACGCCCGACCAGGACGGCCGCGTCGCTCAGATCACCTCCTCGGATGCTCAGTTGAGCGTCCGCACAGGCTTCCACGAGGGACACCAGACCGTAGCGGTGGGCGTTGGTGTAGTGCTTGGAGAAGATGCCCGGCAGGTCCGGCAGGCGCTCGGCGAACGCCGCGTCCGGTAGGTCGACGGAGCCGTAGTACACGCCGTGGTGCTTCAGGCACGAGCGGCCGTTGGCGGCCACGTCCCAGACCTCGCCCACGGTGAACAGCGGCCCCTCGTCGCCCGGCAGGCAGAACCCCATGCCGGTGACCATCGTGTCCCGGGCACCGCGGTCCCCTCGCGGGCGGGCGGGGTAACGCCCGCTCACGACGCACACCCGGGAGTGCGGGACGAACGCTCATTCCGTACCGGTGCGGGAAGGCTGCTGATCATGGCTCACCTCGGGGTGTGGGGATGGGTGTGGCATCGGGCAGCGCTTGCAGCGGTGTGCTCGCCCGATGTCGGAGTCGGGGGCCGGGGGACGGCGGTGGGAGGCTACTCGGCGATGGCGGTCCGGTACGACCACTGGTAGACGGGCATCAGCACGCCGCCGACATCCTTGAAGTCCTGCGTGAGAGCGAAGTGCTCATAACCGTTCCAGCGGGGAATCTTCAACCGATCCTCCGCGCTTCCGGATTCCACTTCATGGATCTCAGGAATATCACTCGGACCGCCCCTGAGGAAGACAAGAAGAGAATAGGACGTGACACTCACCTTACCCGCGGACGACTCATCGGAAACCAGAGTGGGACATTAGGCAACCTGACGGTCGCGCACACCCTGAATACCCACACACGGACCGACTAACCCCTCACATCCAAACAATGCACGCATCGCCCTAGCGGCACTCCCCCACCTCACAACACGGACCACCTGCACGCCAGAAGGCCGTGATTATATCCAAATAGAGCACATCCAAGAATCATCAGTCGACAATAAATACGAACACTTCCAAACGCTTGCGATATTACCCCTCAAGGCACAAAGTTGCAGCTCAGAGCCGTGCCCCGAGCCAGTAGTCGGCAGACTGGCCCTCGACCGACGGATAGCCTCGACGCCCCACTCCGACTAGATCTTGCAATCCGCCCTCACGCACCCGTGAGGGTTACTTCCGGTGCTCACTTAAAGTACCCAGAGGCAAGACCTCTGACCTTATCCGACCTGTCGAAAGAGGCGCCGAAGAGATTGCACGCCCCGCGACCCACAAATGCCCCACGTTCAGCAAATACCCTATTGCCACCGGATGGCGCCCGAATCTACCGTGAGGAAAACGTCCCGCCGACGAGACCAAGAGGATCTTGTCCGGCGGCCGGAAGTCGGAAAAGAGGAATCCTATGTCCCCGATTCTCCTCGCACTCGTCCCCTCGCAGGGTCCGACGACCGGAGGCAACCCCGTCCTCCTGGTCGGCACCGGATTGACCGGGGCCACCGCGGTCCTGTTCGGCACCACCCCCGCGCTCAGCTTCACCGTCCAGTTCGACGGCGCCATCACGGCGGTCGCCCCGCCCGGGACCGGCACCGTGCCGGTCAAGGTGGTCACGCCGGCCGGCACCAGCAACACCCTCAGCTACACCTACCAGCTGCCGGCCCCGCCGACCATCCTCGCGCTCGTGCCTCCGATCGGCCTGGCCGTGGGTGGCCTGCCCGTCCTCATCGTGGGGCACGGCCTGTCCGGCGCGACGGCGGTCCTGTTCGGTACCACCCCCGCCACGAACTTCACCGTGCTGGGCGACGGCGCCATCCTGGCCGTCTCCCCGCCCGGAACCGGAACCGTCCCCGTCACGGTGATCACGCCGGCCGGCACCAGCAACGGCGCCTCCTACACCTACCTGTAGGACGGGGGCCGAACCGCCGCCGTCCGTAGGGGGGATGCGGCGGGGAAACAGTGAGCTCCGGCAGCAGAAGCTGCCGGAGCTCACTGTTCGTCGGGCAGGACCTGCGGGACACCTCGTCCGCGCGGTTCCGAACGCCGTGGCCGTCCACCCAGTACTGCAACCGCAGTCATGGGGGGGCGGCCTCGGCGTTCGTCATGGCTGTGGCGTGTGCGGGCCTGACTGCGGCGGCACCAGTACGACCGACGCGGATGATGGGCCGCGGTGAGGTGGCGAGGGTGGAGGAGCAGGCCGATGAGGCGGCGGACGGGGACGGACAGCGGTACCGGGCCGTTACGGCCGGGTCTGGAGCGCCCTTTGCCAGCTTGTGTGCCCGGATGGCGGTCCGGCAGGAGAGGACGGCCGCGGAAGCGGAGGCGCCGGGACGGGCAACGGTGCTGCTCGTGCCTTCGTGCGGAAAGGGGAAGGCGGCCGGTCGAAGCGCCGACC
This sequence comes from Kitasatospora aureofaciens, assembly GCF_001188955.3. Classification (GTDB taxonomy): domain Bacteria; phylum Actinomycetota; class Actinomycetes; order Streptomycetales; family Streptomycetaceae; genus Kitasatospora; species Kitasatospora aureofaciens. The sequence goes on from NZ_JPRF03000043.1 coordinate 133,479, forward strand.
GCCTTCGGTGCGCCCCGGTGCCGGGCGCCCGTGTCACCGGCTGACGACGGTGATCGTTCCGGCATCGCCTTCTCGGCGCTGTGCGGCCAGGGCTTCCTGGTAGGTGACGTACTGGCGAACGGTGCCGTCAGGCAGGATCAGCTGGTAGACGACGGTTTGCGGTGATCCTCCGCCGCAGTTGCAGGCCATGGTTCAGTGTCCTTTCCGGATGCTGGGTTCGGGCTTCTAGAGAGGGGGCGTTGGTCAGTCCAGCCATCGTGAGGCCACGCCCGCCAGGTAGGAGACGCTGAGCGCGGTCGCCGGTATCCGGAACCACGGGCTGCCCTCCAGGCACGCGCCACAGCCGACCGCGACCGCGGACACCCAGACGCTCGAACACCAGCCGCAAGTGATCAGATAGGCGGCCTTGGACTCCTCGCCGAAGCGATCGGTGACCCAGATCCTGAGACCGCCCGCGAGGGTGTCCTTGGTCAGGAAGCGGGTGATGCGGCAGGTGGCGCCGAGCGCGAGAAGGAACATGGTCAAGCTCATGGGGACAACTCCACTGGCCAGGGACGCGGCAGTACGGTTGCGGGCGTCGCGGCGGGTACGGTGGCTTCGCCGCCAGGCCCTCAGCACGTCCGTCCCCCCGCCGTGCGAGGGCGGGGGGACGGACCTTCGGGGTCGGCCGCTCGTCTGCGGACGACGAGGTCAGGCCTCACCCGGCTCGGCCACCAGTACCGGTCCGCGATCCACGTCCCGGGCCCGGACCGGTCCGGTCACTACAGCGGCCGGCAGGGCAGCAGGGTGCCGGTCGACTGCAGCGGCGTGCCGCCGACGGTGGCGGTCGCGGTGAAGGCGCCGGATTGGACCTGAAGCAGGTTCAGGTCGGTGGTGAGGATCGCGATCCCGGACGCGTCCGTCACCGCCGAGCCCACCGGTTGTCCGGCGACGAGGAAGTTCACCGTCACGCCGGCGGCCGCAGGAGTGAGCTGGGCCTTCAGTGTGGCGGTGAAGGGGTACGGCTGCCCGTGCGAGGGGGTCGCCGGCGCGTGCTCCCAGTGGCCCTGCCAGCAGGACGGCAGCGCCTGCAGGCTCACGGCGGGGCCGCCTACGCCGACGGTGATCGGGACGGGAAGCGAGACGACGTTGGTGCAGGTGCAGGTGGTGCCGGCCGCGGTGACGGTGGCGGTCAGCGACACCGGCCCGGCGGTGGGGAAGGTCATCGACCCACTGGCGATGCCGAGTGCGTTGGTCGTGACGGTCACCGGGGCAGCCCCGCCGCCGTTGAACGTGACCGCCGCACCCGCAACGGGCACGCCGTTGCACAGCACCACCGCGGACACGACGGTGGGCTGGCCGACGACCACCGGGGCCACCGGGGGCAGCAGGAACACCTGACAGGTCGCCGGCGGGGTCACCGTGACGGTGACCGGAAGCGAGACGACGTTGGTGCAGGTGCAGGTGGTGCCGGCCGCAGTGACGGTGGCGGTCAGCGACACCGGCCCGGCGGTGGGGAAGGTCATCGACCCACTGGCGATGCCGAGTGCGTTGGTCGTGACGGTCACCGGGGCAGCCCCGTCACCGTTGAACGTGACCGCCGCACCCGCAACGGGCACGCCATTGCACAGCACCACCGCGGACACGACGGTGGGCTGGCCGACGACCACCGGGGCCACCGGCTGGATGACGACCACCGAACAGGCCAGCGGCGCCGGCACGGTGACGGTGATCGGCGCGAAGGTGCAGGCCGCACAGGTGCCGGCGGCGGGGGTGAAGCTGACCCCCACCAACTGACCGGCCGTCAGCGCCAGTCCCAGACTGGCCGGACCGACCACGCCGTTGACCACCGGGGCGGTGACTGTGCCCCCGCCCGGCAGGGTGTAGGTCAGGGTGCCGTTGACGGAAGTCAGGCCGGCGCTGCAGGTCAGGGTGGTCTGGGCGGTCACGAGGCCGCCGACGCCGATCGACAGCGTCGTGGAGATGGTCCCGGCCGGCGCCGCGTTGACGGTGACCGTGCCGCTGTCTGTCCCGACCACCGCGGCGACGGCATTCAGGTAGGTCACCAGGACCAGCTGCGCGCCGGAGCCGACAGCCGTGAACGTCGCCGGTCCGGCGGCGCCGGCGACCACCGGCAGCGACTGCGGGGCGGCGCCGTCATAGAAGAAGACAGCGGTGACGGCCCCCACGGGCGCGCCGGTGGCCGTGGCGGTGAAGGCGGAACACGCCGCCACGGGGGTGGGAACGATGGTTACTGCCATGTGAGCAGCCCCTTGAGTGAGTCGGGAGTGGGGCTGCCCGAACACGGCCGCGCCAGATGGTACGGCCGACGAATTCCACCTGTCAGGGTGCCCGTGCATGGGGACGGTGACCCGTCAAGCGATCACCACCCCGACGCCCCGACAGGGGAATGGGCACCCCACAGTCGGTCACCGCCATTACAACCAGACCGGCCGGCCAAGGCCATACCCTCCCGGTCGAATAACCCGTATGAACCAACGGTCTGAACACCACCACACCCAACAGTCGCTCAGACCACGGGACTTGCACCGCACGGGGCGCACTGCAGGACTCCGCACGCCCCCGTTCCCTCCCATCTGACCGCCTGCCGGAGCGGTACGCCGGCAGTTGCCGGCGGGGGCGAGCGGCGATCAACCCGGCCATGTACTCCAGCGCCCGCCCTCACGGCTCCGATCTGGTGAAACGCGACGCAAAGCGGGCATGCAACCCCGCCGGGGCCGCCTCCCACTCCTCGACCCGCCCCACCCAGAGCTCGGTCACCCGGCCCGGTCACATCATGATCAAGTGCGGTTGCGGTATGAGGGTGCGAGCCATGCCCTCCGCAGGCTGCGCAGCATGACTGGACGAGGGCGAATGGGCGGATGCTGGTGTTGTCCATCGGCGACGACTGGGCCGAAGAGCACACGTTGTCGAGTGCAGGAGGGGACAGGTCGTGAGCTCGCAACGGCTCGCCTGCCGGGTGGAGTTGAGGGCATCGCGAAACTGCACGCCATTGGGGCCCGGCACGGCGGCGAGGACCCCGAACCCGGGCAGGTGACGAAAGGATCGAGACCGACCGCGAACCGCGGGTGCAGGCGCTGATGGATGCCGATTGAAGGGCACATGAGCGACCGGACAGGTTCTAGATCGTCGATGGCTGGGTGCAGGTGCAAACCGCTGCCCGTCAACGTCACCACCGACCCCGATGCCGGCACAAGCGAAGCGATCACTGAATTGGTGTGATCGACCATGCGTCAAACGTGAAGTGCGCCTGCGGCCGGGACCGCCTGGGCCCCCTCAGGGTGATCGCTGTCATCTCCCCGGCGCTGAAGGCCCCGGGCACGACGACGGCCGTCGTCCCGATGCCCATGCCGAACGCGAGGACCACGGACACACGAGCATCGAACCGGAGCGCAGGCACGGCGCGCCGGCCGCAAAGGCCGCCGTCGTCCGTGCGCCAGCCGTCGCAGTGAGCCTCGTCCGTGCGGTGACCACGTCGGCCCACCCGTCCTCGGCAGCGCCGGTGACTTCCGTGGATGACCTCGGCCGGGCGCCTCCCGTAGGGGGCGCTGACTGCCCTCACACCGTCGGTGCGTACCGCCCCAGCAGCAGCCCAGAGCGCCGAAGTATCGGACTCGCCGTTCGGCGGTCCGGGGAGATCGGTGCGGCACTACGCCGGGCCACCGCACCGGCCGGCGTGCTGAGGAACCTTCGGAATGCGTGACTGGTTTGGTGGTCAGGCACTCGATCCCGGCGGGGCGTTCGGTCGCCGTCCAGGCCACCAGGTCGGCCAGCGGGTGGCCGGCCCGCACGGCGACCTCCACCGTGCTCCCTTCGGCCCTGCGGGCGGCGATGCCTTGTGTGTCCTTGCCACGCCTCGGGCCCGCACCCAAGCCAGCCGCCGGGCCCGAGCCCCACGTCGTGCGCCCGGCCCACCACGTCCACCGGGGTGGGCCGGGCGCACGACGTCCGCCGAGGTCAGACGGCCGCAGGCGGTTCGTCCTTCGCGCGGACGGCCCTGATGAGCCGGAGCGCGAGCAGCGGCAGCACCACCGCGAACCCGCCGGCCGCCAGCATGCCGATCGGACCCTCCCAGTAGCTGATGACGCTCGGCAGAGTGAAGGTCAGCAGCAGAGGCAGTGCGCCGACGACCATCCCGGCAGGCCACAGCCGACGCCGGTTTGCCACCAGCAGGAGGAGGGCGGCCAGCAGGAGCTGGAGCGGGCGCCAACTCGGGTCCCAGACCAGCGGAGTGTGCAGATAGTCCGGGCCGAGCAGCAGCAGCCAGGACAGCATCGCACCCGCGACCGCCATCGGCAGCGTCCGGCGGGGGCGGCCACTGAGCAGGTCCGGCGGTGCCATCAGCAGCAGAGCCAGCCACAGCAGCGGCCCGCTCGCCCACCCCACGAGGGCGAACAGGGAACCGGAGAGGAGACTGTCCACCGCCTCCACCAGGCCGAGGGCCACGGCCGCCGCGCCGATCCAGCGCGCCGCGCCCCACCGCCCGGCGACTGCCGCCAGCACCGCGAGCGCCCAGACGGCGATCAGGGCGAGTTGCCACGCATGCTCACCGCCGCTCTCCTGGCTGCTCGGCCAGGGTTGCAGCAGCCAGGAGAGGCTGAGCCGGAGTCCAAGACCGGCTCCCAGTGCGAACGGCACCGCCTGTGCGAGCACCTGCCCCGCCAAACCGCCGGAGGTCAGCCCCGTCCGCACGCGCAGGCCGTGCCCGGCTATGCCGGCGAGTTCGCGCAGGCGCAGCAGCCGTCCGCCGTCCCGCCTCACCAAGTCGTACACGGCGGTGATCTCCTCGCCGCGCTCGTGCCGGTACCACTCCGGGTACAGGCTCAGCGCGGCCCTCAACGAACGATCCGTCACGCGGTTGCCCCCCTCAGCCTCGGGCGGGCGGTGGACAGGCGGCGCTGCGCCTCGGCGACGACAACACGCAGACGCTCGGTCTCGGTGGCCAGCGCGGCCTGCCCGCCATCTGTGAGCGCGTACGTGCGCCGGGCGCGCCCGTCCACCACCTCGTCACCGATGACCTCGATCAGCCCCTGGCCTAGCAGGCGGTCGAGAGCGCCATAGAGGGTGCCGGTTCTCATCCTGACCCGGCCGTCGGAGATCGCGGCGATCTCCCGGAGAAGGGCATAGCCGTGCCTGGGGGCATCGGCCAGCGCGGTGAGCAGGAGCAGCGTGGGCTCCTGCATGGGTCGCTCTGTCATACGGCTACATATATCGGCGAACTGCATAAGCTGTCCATCAGGGGTGACTGCCCATCGAGCGGCGGCAGGTCTTCGACCTGCCCGAGATCCGCCTGCGGGTGACCGAGCACCGCATCGAGCACCGCCGCTGCGCCTGCGGGCAGGTCACCGGGGCGTCCGCGCCGCAGGGCGCGGGCGCCCCGGCCCAGTACGGGCCGGGGCTGAAGAGCCTGGCCGTCTACCTGCTCACCCGGCAGCACCTGCCCTACCAGCGGTGCGGCGAACTGCTCGCCGACGTTCTCGGCGCGGACGTGGCCACCGCGACCCTGCTCGGGTGGGCCGGGCAGGCCGCCGAGGCGGTCGCCCCGCACACCGAGGCCGTGCGCCGCCAGTTGACCGACTGCGAGGTGGTCGGCTTCGATGAGACCGGCACCCGGATCGCAGGGCGTACCTGCTGGGTGCACACCGCCTGCACGAAGTCGCTGACGCTGTACCTGCTCCACGCCAAGCGCGGGATGGAGGCGTTCGAGGCGATGGGCGTGCTGCCGCACTTCGGCGGGATCGCGGTCCACGACGGCTGGAAGCCGTACAAGACGTACGCCGGCGCGGTCCATGCCCTGTGCAACGCGCACCACCTGTGCCTGACCACCAAACCAGTCACCGGAATGCTTGGACGCCTCCTGGCGCATGCAAGCCGCCGCACCCGCCGACGCCTCTGAGGCGGCGCCGACGGATGGATCCAGATCCTCCAGGGGGTGCCCATCACGAGCCGCACGTCACCCGCCGCCTGAAGCACGGCGAGCGCCGGCTGCACGTTCCCCCGGGAGGGATGGGCGGCCCGCCGGTTGGATACAGAAAAGTAATCCAGAGCCGAAAATCGGTGGCAAGCCTTGCGATCGACTTTCACCCGATCGGCGGAGTGTCCGGCCGAATCGCGCGATACGGAGAATGGCCGGTCGCGGAACAACCGAACCGCCACCGGTCAGCGGAGGCGGAGTTGCTGGCCGCGGAATTGCATGCGGATTCCCCACACCACGGAAGGCGCTCGCGCCGGACGGCAGCGGCGGAGCCTTCCACCCGGAAACGAGCACGCCGGCGCCCTGGGAGTGGTCGGCTGGTTCCGGATCCGGTCGACCCGAGCTGGCGAAGCGTCCGCATCGGCATCCTCGGACGGCCTGACGCGCCGATTCCCCTTTACCGGGAGGAATCCTCCCGGTAAAGGGGGATCAGCAGCTCCGCTCACCGAAATAGGCCGCGGGCGGGTTCGTTCACGTGGCTCCTGCGACCGGCGGCCTAGACCGGTCCGGCGACACCCTGGGCTGCGGGCGGCGACGCCGAGAACGGCCGGATGCGTTCCGGTCCGGCAGGACCGCCCGCGTCGTGTGACGAGTTCGATCCGAGGCCTCCGCGGCCTGGTGCGCCGGCACCGGCCGCGGTCCGTTCTCTCCCGGTTCGCCGGAACCAGGTGGCAGCGGTGCCGGGACGGGACCCGCCCGGGCGCGACGACGTTCCCGCCCGGGCCGACCAGGTAGTGCCCAGGGAGGTGCCGGTGATGGTCACCGCGGTGCCACCGGAGGTCAGGCCCGGGTGAACGCGGCCACGGTGGATGCGTCCACGGAGGCGTGGGTGAAGCCGTTGTGGTCCCGTCGGCGATGGTCACGCGCACACCAACCGATCCAAGCGCCGTGCCCGCGGGCACGGCGACGGTGATGACACCACTGTGCGGCGTCAACCCCTGCTGACGCCCGAGCACATCGACACGGGTGTAGGAGCGAGCGGGGGGCGCACGCCAGGCTCGCGCATCGGCATATGCCCCAGTGCACTTCGATGAGCGTCCTGTCGGCCGCACGCTCAGCGGATGACCCGGGCTCGTGCGCGCGGGCCGGTCGGGCTTCACGCAAGGCGGCCGACTGGAACCAGTCCGCCTCAGGAAACAAGGGAAGACCGCGAGCGCTCAACGCCGGCACAGGTCTACGCCAGTCCATCACCAGCGCGCACTTGAAGAAGTCATAAAAGTACAAAACAGTGGGGATCAGGCCACTGTTTGGCTGATCCGCGTCTGCGGCTTGACACGGCATTCGCGGACCTATGCCAATTGACAGCCATTCGATTCGCTCACTCAAATTGCACAGCGCTCTACAGTTCCTTGCAAAAACCTTTCTTCTCCGCTCGTGGCGTTTCGTGTATATTTCCTGGCTTCCAGCGAGGCCTCTGAGGAGAGCCATGTCGAACTGATAGGAGTGGAATGCTGACCGGAGAGGAATACATCAACATTTGTGCCCTGCGCTCGCGCGGATTGTCCATCGCCGCCATCGCTCGTATCCTCGGCCGTGACCGCAAGACCGTGAGCTCCTATCTGTGCGGGAAGCGCACGGTCGGAGTCCGCAGCTCCGACCGGGACGAGTTCAGACGGTTCGTCCCCTACTGCCGTCAACGGCTCCAGGACGACGCCCACTTCCAGGCCTCGGCGCTGTACGCGGAAATCGTCGATCTCGGCTACACCGGTGGCTACTCGACCTTCACCCGTGCCCTGCGCACCCATCAGCTGCGTCCTCGCTGCCCGCTGTGCCAACGGCCTCCCCGCGGCCGCCCCGTCCGGCAGGACGACGCGGAGGAGGTGCGGTTCCGCTGGTTCGTCTTCTCCGGAGCCCCGGCGGACTGGGGCAGCACTCAGGCCTGCATCCTGGTGGGACGCCTGATCCACTCCCAGCGCTGGAGCGCCGCACTGGCGGAACAGATCGATCCCGGCCACCTGGCCGACTCCGTCGACCGGATCCTGCGCCAGTTCGGCGGAACCGGCTGGCGCTGGCGCTTCGACCGGACACCGGCGGTCCACTGCCAGGACGATGGCGAACTGGCCACAGCACTGGGCAAGGTCGCGAAGCACTACGGTGTCGTCGCGGAGCTCGTCCCGCCCGGGCGGGACGCCGACGACGACGTCATCGGGCGAGCGCTCGCCCATTGGTGGCAGACCATCCACGCGGACACCGGCCTGCTGGAGGCCCAGGAAAGCCTGGAGCGACTGACCAGACTCATGGAGACTCGCCGGGCCTCGGCACGGGGCGGGTGCACGGCGCCCGCTGCGGCGGTCCTGCTCGACCTCCCCCATGACCCGTATCCCGCCAGGATCAGCGTCACTCGTACCGTTTCGGCCGGCAGCATGGTGTCCTACCGCGGCAACCTCTACGCCGTTCCCCGGCATCTGCACGGTCACACCGTGCAGGTGCGCCGAAGGGTCGGCGATCCCCTTCTGACGATCGCGACCCCGCGCGGAAGAGTGATCGTCCAGCATTCCCTGGCGCCCGACGGTGCCGGCCTGTCGGTCATCGGCCACCGGCACGGGATCAGCCTCGAACGCCCGCTCCCGGTGCCGAGACCGGCCTGCCACAGCAAGATGTACAGTCCACCGTCCGCCGAAGCGCTCGCGGCGGCCCAAGCACTCCGACAGGACGACCGTCAGGAGGACGGATCAGCGTCCGGTCAGCAGGCTGGCGGGTCGCCGGAAGGCCCCGCCCGCGGCGAGCTGCGGCCGGGTATTCCGACCGGATCGGACGGAAACGGCCGGAGCCACTGGTTCCACCCGGCGGCTCAGCCGCTTCCCAGTGAGCCGCCGTCCCCGTCGCGAAACACCGTCACGCCGACAAGCTTCCGGACTGCACACCGTGAATCCAGCGGGACTCCCCGACGGGGACAGCACCGGTCGGAGGGTGATCCGCTCCGGTGCCGGGCAGGGGCGACTCCATTGCAAATGACCGCGGTTCAGGCCCCCGGGACGAGCACGGCCGAACCCATACCGGGGTGAGAGTCCGCCGGCCACCGATCGGAGCCGGGTGGCGTCGTCGACCCACGATAGGCGACAGGCGGGACGCGCGATGGAAGTTCCCGCATTCGAACGCCGTCCGCCCCAGCCGTCTGTCGGTCAGTGAGTCCCGACATCATCCCGACCGAGGTCTCCGGGGGACTGCCAGGGGCGTCAATCCGTCGGCCGAGGCCCCCCTGCGCCTGCCTCAGGAGGAGCCCGTCACAGCTAGTGCTGTGACCGCATAGGTCCACCGGGTTGGCGCTGGTGGGCCCTCGGCCGGTTGGATGTCGTCAAACGTTCAGCTCAGAGGGGTGGAATGGCAGAGCCGGTCAGGGTACGTAGGCTCACGGACCAAGAGGGCCAGCAGTTACAGCGGATCGTGCGGCGGGGCAGTACGAACACCGCGCGCTACCGGCGGGCGATGATGCTGCTGGCCTCGGCCGGCGGCAACCGGGTGCCGGTGATCGCCCAGCTTGTCCAAGCGGATGAGGACACGGTGCGGGACGTGATCCACCGGTTCAACGAGATCGGCCTGGCCTGCTTGCACCCTCGGTGGGCGGGAGGCCGTCCCCGCCTGCTCAGCCCTGACGACGAGGACTTCGTCATCAAGACGGCCACCACCCGCCCGGCCAAGCTCGGGCACCCTTTCACCTGCTGGTCGATTCGCAAGCTGCTCACCTATCCTTCGGCGGGTCCACGGCCGGGTGATCCGCATCGGCCGCGAGGCCCTGCGCTGCCTGCTTGCCCGACGAGGCGTCACCTTCTAGCGCACCAAGACGTGGAAGGAGTCAACCGACCCCGAGTACGACGCCAAGCTCGACCGAATCGAGCACGTCCTGGAACACTTCCCTGACCGCACGTTCGCCTTCGACGAGTTCGGACCGCTCGGCATCCGCCCCACCGCCGGCAGCTGCTGGGCCAAGCAGGGCCGACCGGACCGGCTCCCGGCGACCTACCACCGCACCCACGGCCTCACCTACTTCCACGGCTGCTACGCCATCGGCGACGACACTCTCTGGGGATCAACCGGCGCCGCAAAGGCACCACGAACACCCTGGCCGCGCTGAAGTCGATCCGGGCCGCCCGCCCCGACGGCGCCCCCGTCTACGTGATCCTGGACAACCTCTCCGCCCACAATGGCAAGAAGATCCTCCGCTGGGCGAAGAACAACAACGTCCACCTCTGCTTCACACCCACAAACGCATCCTGGGCCAACCCGATCGAGGCGCACTTCGGACCACTGCGTCAGTTCACCGTCGCGAACTCCAACCACCCGAACCACCCGTCCCAGACGCGAGCCCTCCACGCCTACCTGCGCTGGCGCAACGCCAACGCCCGCCATCCCGACGTCCTGGCCGCCCAACGCCGCGAACGAGCGCGCATCCGCAGCGAGAAAGGCCTGCGCTGGGGAGGCCGACCGCTCACCGAAGCAGCCTGACCCGCCCCGGCGCCCAGGAGACCCGCGATGGCAGTAGAGATCGTCTACGAGACGCACGCCACCACCACCGACAACGAGGCGGGCATCGCCACCGGCTGGCTCCCCGGCCGGCTCTCGGAACTCGGCCGCCTCCAGGCCGCGGAACTCGGAGAACGCCGACGCGCCGGCGGCTTTGCCGCGGTGTTCACCTCCGACCTCCACCGAGCCGTGGAGACAGCCCGGATCGCGTTCCCCAACGGCAGGCCCCCGATCCACCAGGACATCCGGCTGCGCGAGTGCAACTACGGGGACCTCAACGGAACCCCTGTGTCCCGCATTGCCGCCCAACGGGCTCGCCGCATCGACGAACCCTTCCCCGGCGGTCAGAGCTACCGCCAGGTCCTCGCGGCCACCGACGTGTTCCTCCATGACCTGGCCACGCGCTGGGACGGCGGCCGAATCCTGGTGATCGCTCACTCGGCCAACCGATGGGCCCTGGACTGCTTGCTCACCGGCGCCTCAATGAAAGAGCTCGTCGAGGCCCCACCCGCCTGGCGCCCGGGCTGGCACTACGTGCTTCCCGCTGGCTGGACCCCATCGACCCGGTGAACCCTCCCGGTCACAGCACTATTGCTGCCGCAACACGTCCTTGTGCACGACGCTGTCAACGAACATGACATTCTCACTCAGTCCAGTGAGCAGATCGAGGAGGGCGGCCAGCGGCTGGTACTCCACACGGACGGCCGGGCGCTCACCACACGCCTTCAAGTGCTCCCACATCGCGTGGAAGTAGTCTTCCAGTTCGAAACGCGCGTCGAACTGCGCGCTGAGTCCTTCGGGATCGAGCCGACGCAAGGCGTCACGGTCGAGCTGGGCCACCGCGTCGACGATGCTCTGAACGACCTCACGGCTCACGGCTCGCGAGCTGGACATGAATTCTCCTAACGATGTTCGCAGTGGAAGACCGAGGCTCGACGCTCCACGCGCCGCCCCGCCTGGTCGGAACTCAGGGCGACCTCCCTGTGGCCGCCGATGGTGGGGCGCTCGTGAGCCGCCTCCCACTCGACGAGTCGCCCTCGAGGAGGCCGGGACCCGCTGGGTTGCCGGCCGACACGGCGTAGCCCCGGCCTCGGGAGGTCCTTCCCCGATCACGGCCCTCAGGCAGCAGCCGGTCCGCCGTCCGGCTCCACCACCCGGCGTGCTCCGCCGGAGCGGTCGAACGCAATCGGACGGCCTCGGAGGCCACGAGCACGCGGCACCACCGAGTACGGATCAGAACGTTCTCGGCCGTGACCTCCCGTAGCCCGCCCCGTGATCTGTGCGGTGGTCAGTGGACTCTCCTCCTCGGTGAACCGCGGGGCCGGGCAGCGCGGTGTCCGCCCGCGTACCCGTGGCGGCCTGCAAACCGTCTCGTTTTCCGGCGGATGAGCCGATGCCCGTTCCCGGTGCGCACGCCGAGCCGTCCCTGGATTCGGAGCGCCCGCGGCCGTTGCCCCGGACGGGCAGGAGACTCCCCGTGGTGCATGTGCTCTCCCCCGCTCGTGGCGCCGCTCCGGCCCGGGGAGGCGCCATCCTCCGTCCGGCTCCCACCAGGGGTTTACGAGCAGTCGGGCGAACGGACGCCGGACCGGCAAAGCCGATCGGGAATAGGTTATCCACGGAGGAGCGATCCGCTCCAAAAAAGGGGGCGCGTTCACGTAATGCAGCACCTAGTGTGACGGTAGGGATAGTTCAGTAACCAGCGGCCGATGACGGGCCGGACTTGCCTTTCTTCATTCACCGAGGACGGGGCGGCATCGCGACTGGGGAATTTTCCGGTCGGGGACGGGTGAAGCGCTCACGGGATTCCTCCGAGCATTGACCGGAAACAGCCGTTCTGATCGTGCAGGTCACGCCTGGAAGAGCAGGCCGGCCCGGCTACGCGGCGAAGCCCGACCGGGCATCCTCTCCGACCGGCGTGGACCAGGCGGCGGAGGCCGCGAGTCGTCCGGGAGCACGGGGCAGCCGCCGCTCTCGGCCCGCCGGCGCGTCGGCCGGGCGGTCCGGTTCGGCGGAGACCGGCCATGGAGCACGCGGGAACGGGTGTCGCGCCCGCAGAATGTGCGGAGGGCGAGCTCGGGGGTCGCCACAAGCGGGGTAGCCGTCGGCCGGTGCGCGTCAAAGTCGCACCGGCCGACGGATCCGATTCCTCGCCGGGGCACCCACCACCGCAACCCGCCTCTGCAGTGGTCCGGGCAGACTCGGAATTGCCGTCGGCGGAGCGGCTGCTTGCCCGGGTGAGGAGGGTGACCCACCCGGTCTGATGTATCCAGTTATCCGTCGAGCCGGAATTTCCGCAATGCCCTGGTCGGACGATTCACCCGCACAGCCCAGTGGGCCGGGAAAAAGCAAACCGTTTTGCAGATCGGAACGGAAACCCCTTGTGGCCAGGCACTTTGCATGTGCGGGGGCTCATCGCTCGGAAAACCTGCCCGCGCATTCAGTGGTGCCTCCAGGTGTTCGCAGCCCACCGCTCCCCGGCCTCGGAGGGGGAGCAGGAGAAGTGGTCTTGTCGGCCGGAGCGCGGTCACCGCAGTGGAGCGGCTGGACGGATGGAGACCGAGGAGCGGTGTCCGGCAGCGCGGTCCGGAGACTTCGGGCCGACGTGAACCGGCCGAATCGTGGAGCGCTTACCAACCGCGGAAGCGGTGCGCGGGGGCTTTGACGGATCCGGCGAGACGGTGACGCAATGCCAGGAGGTGGAGGTCGGCCCCGGGCTTCGGGCGCTCCGTCGCCTCGGAGATTCCATCTGGCTCGCGTCGGGTCGGTCACGTCTCTAGCGGTCTCGGACGGCCTTCGACGACTGGTGGTCGCGTGGGCCTCGGCAGAGTGCAGCGGGCTCATTGCCCGTGACACGCCCCGGAAGGCACCCGCGCCGGGCGGGCATCCGGCGATGACCGCGGCGTACTGTCCGGCGCTCTGCTGTCTCCGGCCCGCTGATACGTGCTCGCACCCGGGAGCCGGATCCCGGCTGGCTCCGGACACCGGTCGCGTCCCATGGGGGCGTCCGCCCGGCTCCGGCCGTGCCGTCCCGAACACGGTGGTCCCGCCTGCATCGGGCTCTCGGAGGTCCCTGCGCGGTGCGAGACCCTGGGCGGCTATGGTCTCCGGCGTGTGCTCGCACGGCTCGGTTGTGCTTCGGTCCGCCCGGTCTGCGGGCCCTTGGCCGGCGTCCTCCCGAGGGAGGGGTGTGGCTGCGCCCTGCCGGTGCGGACCGGTCGGGGTGGTGCGGTCCACGGGCGAAGCGTCGCCGAGCCGGGCGCGGGCCCGTTCCCGTTCGAACCGGCGAGCGGCGAGGCGTCGGCGAAGGAGCGTTCCTTCCGACACGTCGCCCTCTGCTTCTGACCGTTCGCAGCGCCCAGCTGCGGTGGGTGCGAGTTGCGCCGGTCGGGCATCTTCGGCAGGCGCGACGTCCGACCGGCTGGCGGACGACTCCCACTGGTCCTGAAGCCGGCGGCACGCGGCAGCGGCAGCAGCGGGACCGCAGGACCAGCAGGTGCTCGGATCCCCGGTGTCGCGGACGATCAGCGGGCCACGGCACAGTGCGCACTCCGGAGCCCGGACCGGCCTGGCCCCCGTGACCGTTTCGCTTGCCCGGTCGACGACCCTGATGAGCCACGGGAGCGGGGAGATCACGGAGGACCACGGCTCGGCGCCGACTGGTTCCCTACGGCGCGCGAACTCCCATGCGGACTCGAGGGCGCGGAGGATCACCTCACCGTGGGCTTCTGGGGAGGTGCCGTAGTCTGCGAACGTTGCGACGATGTGCCAGGCGAACACCTCGAGTTGTCGCCCGGTCAGCCGCTCGGCCAGCTGACTCGGCAGTCGGCTGAGAGCCGACGACGCGGCGCGTCGTCCCCATCGTCTCTGCTCGTCGGTCAGCAACCGGATCGCCTCACGGTCCGCTCGCCATCCGCCGCGCCCCGCCGTACCCGCCATCTCCGACATGGCTGCCGCCGCGCGGCCTCGCGTGCGCGCGTTGGGCGGTTCGTTGGACAACCAACCGCCAGCGACCGCCGGCTTGTTCAGCAAGTCGTGTTGGAAGGATCGTGTTTCTGCCACCGAATCGGGGGTGGTCGATGTCACCGGACCGGGGAGACCCGTTGTGACCGAACCGGCGGCTCCCGGCCAGACGTCGAACGAGGCGCCGCGACGGGGAGCCGGTGCTGTACCGGAGACCTCGCCGCTGTCGGCTGCGGCGCCGGGGACGGCTCGGAGTGCGGGAACATCTCCGTTCGGCGGGGACCCAGGCTGCCCGTCCGGGACTCGCACGGGCACGGGCACGGGGTGGACGACGTACCTGAAAACCCTTCTCTCGCCGGGACCTCTGCTTACCCAGCCCTGGGCCAGGAGTTCCGCCACCGCGTCGCGGGCCGTTCCCTCCTTGATCCGGCACTCGCGCGCAATCCGCCCGACAGGAGTCGGTTCAGGAAAGTGCTGCCGCAGGGAGAGGAAGGCGTAGACCTTGAACCGGGTACCGGCCAGATGGGTCCGGGCGTACGAGCTGATGCACACGGCCAGCTCACCGTCGGCCAGGGGACGGACACGTCGGTTCATGGTCCGGGTGGCCGGATTGCGGGAGGTGCGGACCAGATTCTTGGCCTTCGCCTTGGCGATCAGCCGGTTGACGCCGCCCCGCGACAGCCCCAGCTGACGCCCGATGGTCCCGTCGGCGGCGAAGCATGACCCCGACTTCCAGCCGTAGTCCTGCACCAGCGTCACGACGCGGATCAGATCACCCGTCAAGTCCCTGTCACCGAGCCACGCTGCCGGGAATCGGGTGGCGGGCATGCTGGACCGTCCGGTAGCAGGCACTCCCGGGGCGCACCCGGAGTCCCGGACCGTTTCCGGGAGCATGGTGGCCGTGCCCGCCCGGCTCAAGGGGCACCTCCGGAGGCATGATGCCCGATCGTTCGTCGGTCCGGTCCGACCGGCCGACCGTGAGTGCCCGGATCGGCCGAGCGGCGAGGCGCCACCCGTTTCGACGTCGGGGCGGTACTGTTCCCCGCCAGTCCCGGTTGAGCAGTGGTCACTCGTGTCTCACAGCTCGGGAGAGACGGCTGTCGCCTTCGTCCATTCAGGACTCGGTGGCCCGATCCCGGGCGGACACGGCGGCGGCCCACCACATGGGCAGGGGCGAGCTGGCAGATTCGGTGATGCAAAATGGCGTTGCCTACTTACGACGCGTGAGGAGGCCGCAGCTCGACAGGACACCGATTCTTCGCAGGATCCCGAGTGTTCCGTCGAGTCGAGGCAGCAGTGGATTCCGTCGTCGGCTCAGATATGTGCTCGGCGGCGACGGGACAGGGTGTTGAGACCCCGAGGCCTGTGCTTAGCTCGGTGAGGTCCGGTGGTGCGGACTGAGCCCTTTCCTTCTCGCTAGGTCATGTCACACCTCCCCGCCAGGGGGCGTGGTAAAAGAGGGTCGAGCGAACTCCGGAAAAGCGAACACGAGCGGCTGTTTTCGTCTGACGGTTCACATCCGGGGCTCGAGTGATCTGGAGCAGCGACGCAGCAACGACTGCGCCGCATAGCCGCCCGGACTCAGACGAGTCCGGACGGCTGCTTCATCACCGAGCCGAGTTTGCACTCGGAGTACTCCTTCCATCACGGAACGTATCTGAATCCTTGCAATCCTTGTCCGCCCCCAAGGTTCCTGCGTCCGCGCAAAGGCAGGAGCCCGGTCACGCCGTCCGGGCGTCCTGCAGAAGCCCGGACAGGAAGTTCCGAGCGGCCCGACCGCCCTGGCTTGGCGGACTTCCGCCGGGGACACCCGGCACCCGTCGTCCCAGGACCACGGAGCTGCCGGAATGCCACCACCGGTCAGCTACGCGCCGACGCAGGAAACCGAGCGGTTGATCGGATACGCGGCGTAGCAGCGCCGGCCGCCTCAGCGGCCACACCGACGGTCATGATGCGGCATCGGACGCTCCCCCCACCAGCCACCCGGATGGAAACGCGCAACTGGTGCTTCTCATGCAACCTGAGCTTCCGTTGATCGGATGACCGCGCGCCCCATAGCAACAACGGCTGCCCCGCCATCATCCGGGACCGGCCACGGTCGGCAGCCGCCGCAGCGGCCACACCGCTGGGGAGAATCGCAGAGCATCCGGCAGGAACCGCAGCCGTCCCGCCGGGGCGCAGGGGAAAACCAGCGAGCGGTGATGGTCGCGCCCGCTTAGACCGCTCCTGTCCCAGGCCCGCCGAATGACCACCGCACGTTCGGCCCGACGAGTTCTGCATCCCGGGTAAAAATGCTGAGCACGGGCGGCCTGGCATATTTCAGGACACCCGGATGCCGTACGTTTCCCGGCGATTGACTCATCGTTCTCGGGGCATGAATCAATCGACCGAGTCGCCTCTTCCATTGCCCCTGGAGCCAGACAGGATCTGCAATGTCGGCGATGACTGGCTCTTCGTCCCGGACCGGATCAATGTCATGGGTGATGCAGAAAGTGGGTATCTCGCGAAGAACGGCGAGCGCGTGGTGCTGAGACATTGCTCACGCAATCTGGCCGAACTCATCCGCATTCTGCGTCAGCTCGAGTTTGAATTCTCGATCCGGATGCCCCGTTCAGAGGAATAGCCGCCTGCCCAGGGCGCCGCCGGCCGCGATACACGATGACGCACACAGGAGGGCCGCTTTGTACGAGTCGACGGACACCACTTTCGTCCCTCGCTACGCCTCGGGATTCGCTCCGAATGACGAGGTCATACACAACCATCCCCTCTGGCCCCCCGTCGGCCAGTCGTCTCCGGAGGCGCCCTATCCGGTCGTGGACGGGTGGACCAACGCAAGCGTGCAGTCGCGCACCGTCGGAGTGGAAGCCCTCATGCAGGAGATCGGTCTGCCGGCCGCGGGCTTCCATCCCCAGGTGATCGACGACCGTCCGGAGCACCGCTCACGGACAGCACGCCCCGCAGGCCGCCGAGCCGACGTCATGGGATCTCTGATCGGATTCCTGACTGCGGCGGTCGTCACCGTGGCGTGCATCCTCGGATGGGCGATCTCCTACCACCCTCTGCAGAACGTGGCCCTTTCCCGGCTGCCCAGAAACCTGTCCCAGTACTGGCCGGTCGTCATCTACGGGCCGTGGATGGCTGCCTCTCTCTCCGTCCTGCGTGCCGCGCTGGGAGGTCGCAAGGTCGCGAACTCCTGGACGATCATCCTGGTGTTCGCCGGTATCGCCAGTGCCCTGTGCATCGTCGACACTCCCAGCACGATGCCTGAGGCCGTGGTCGCGGGCCTTCCGCCGGTGACCGCCGTGGTGTGCCTGCAACAAATGGTGCGCCAACTGCTGGCGGCCAGGCAGGTGTCCCAGGATGATGTCCGACAGGCCCCCTCACACCGGGCATCGCGATAGAACGCGGACGGCGCGGGACCACGGCCAACGGGGGGACAACCGGATCTCCGATTGAGGGCGGCGTCCGTCGAGGAGGGAACCGCAACATCGGATCGTGGCATCCCGGAAACACAACGGCTCCGCTGACCCGGTCTTCCGCATACCCAGGTCCACCTCCTCGCCGCCATGACGGGGGCGGGCAGGTCATCGCCCAGCGCGAGGTCGGCTCCGAGACCAACGGAATCACCGTCTTCAAACCCTTGCTCGCACCGCTCGAACTCGCCGGAACCGTGGTCACCTTCGACGCGCTGCACTCGCAGACCGAGCACGCCCGCTTCCTGGTCGAGGCCGAGCAGGCCCACTACATCGCCGCGATCAAGGGCAACCACCCCGCCCTTCAGCAGGAACCGAAGGGCTGCCGTGGCAGCATGTGCCGCTGCAGGGCAGATCCCGCGCCACCGCGCACGGCCGCGACGAGGTCCACCGGATCAAGACCTGCTCCGTCGCGCGCGGCCTCGGCTTCCCTCACGCCGTCCAGGTCGTGCGCCGCCGCCGGACCGTCACCACCGGCAAGGTCACCCTCGAGCGCGTCTACGGCGCGACTGGTTCCTACCTCACCAGGCCGCCCCGCGGATCTCGCCTCATGGGTGCGCGGCCATTGGGGCATCGAAAACAAGATCCACCACGTGCGCGACACCACCTACACCGAGGCTCCCGCGTGCGCCCCGGTACCGAGCCCCGGACAATGGCCAGCCTGCGCGACCTCGCGCTCGTTGCCCTCCGGCACTTCGGCCACGACAACATCGCGGCCGGCCTCCGCCATCACGCCCGCCGACCCCCGCCGCCCACTCGCCACCTTTGGCATCACGTGATCGAACCGGCCCGCTCGAACGACGCCGCCCTGGTGCACCGGGCGGGTGTGTCCAGCCAACGGTGTAACTCAGGTTGATTTGTACTACCGGCGGCCGATGGAGAGTCGGCCGTCGAAGGTGATCTCGAAGGCGTTCAGTGCGGCCTTCCAGCGGGTGGTCCAGCGTTTGCGGCCGGCTCCGGTCGGGTCGAGCGCCATGATGGCCATGTAGACGCACTTCAACGCGGCCTGCTCGTTGGGGAAGTGGCCGCGGGCTCGGACGGCCTTGCGGATGCGGGCGTTGACCGACTCGATCGCGTTGGTGGTGCAGACGACCCGGCGGATCTCGGTGTCGAACTGGAGGAAGGGGACGAACTCGGCCCAGGCGTCCGACCACATCTTCACGATCGCCGGATACTTGTCGCCCCAGGCCTCCTGGAACTCCAGGAACCGGTCCTCGGCCGCTTTCGCGGTCGGGGCGGTGTAGACGGGCTTGAGTGCCTTCGAGATCTTGTCCCAGTCCTGGCGAGCTGCGTATCGAAAGGACGCGCGCATCAGGTGGACCACGCAGGTCTGGGTGATGGCCTGCGGCCAGACGGTCTCGATGGCGTCGGGCAGGCCCTTGAGGCCGTCGCAGACGACCATGCACACATCGCCGACGCCGCGATTCTTGATCTCGGTGAGGACGTGGAGCCAGTACTTGGCGCCCTCGCCGCCGTCGCCGGCCCACAGACCGAGGATCTCGCGGGTGCCCTCGACGGTGACCGCGAGCGCGACGTAGATCGGGCGGTTCGCCACCTGACCATCGCGGATCTTCACGTGGACGCAGTCGATGAAGATCACTGGGTAGACCGGGTCCAGGGGCCGGTTCTGCCACTCGGCCATCCCGTCGATCACCTTGTCGGTGATGGTGGAGATGGTCTGCTTGGACACGTTCGCGCCGTAGACCTCGGCCAGGTGGGCGGAGATCTCACCGTGTGTCAGGCCCCGGGCGGACAGGGACAGGACCATGTCGTCCACGCCGGTCAGCCGGCGCTGGCGCTTGCGCACGATCTGCGGCTCGAAGCTGCCCTCCCGATCGCGGGGCACGTCGATCTCGACCGGCCCTACGTCGGTGACCACGGTCTTCGAGCGGGTGCCGTTGCGGGAGTTCCCCGAGCCGGCGCCGGCCGGGTCGTGCTTCTCGTAGCCGAGGTGGTCGGTGATCTCGCCCTCCAGGGCGGCCTCCAGGACGCGTTTGGTGAGCTGCTGCAGGAGCCCGCCCTCGCCGGTCAGTTTGACGCCTCCGGCGCGGGCCCGGTCGACCAACTGCCCGATCAACTGCTCGTCCAGTACGTCCGGCGCGAGCTCGACCGGCCGGACTTCCTCAACCGCCTCCGCGGAGACGATCACGTCGCTCATCAGGTGTTCTCTCTTGATCGGGAGTTACACCGAAGACCGTACAGACCCCACCGGGCTGCCTAATACTCCAGCTGTAGATCTTGATCACGGCTGTTGGGCGGCCTGTCGCCGGTAGTGGCTGGTGCGGGCGCGGGCTTGGTGCCGTCGCCGCCAGTCTGACCAGCGGAGTCTGTGCGCCAGGTTGCGGATGGGCGGGGTGATGAATGCTGCGAAGAGGCGTCGAATCTCGCTGCATGTCAGCGGGACGAATCCTGGCGGTCTCGTGGCGGCCTGCTCGATGGCGGCCGTGACCGCGAGGAAGGCATGGGCGAGCATGGCCAGGGTGGTCCAGCGGTGCCAGGAGGTCCAGCGACGGACCTGGTGTTCGTCCAGTCCGGCCAGGCCCTTGGCGGCCTGGAACGTCTCCTCCACAGTCCAGCGGCGCCCGGCTACCTTGACCAGCGTGGTCAGCGGGACCGGGTGGGCCGAGTAGCAGCGGTAGAAGGCACCGGTGCGTCGGTTGCGTCGGATGAGCAGCCACCAGTGGCCGCCGCTGTCCTGCGGGCTGTCGATGTCGACCTGGGCCCAGTCGTAGAAGCGGTGGCCCTTGGCTCCTGCTCCCGCGGACAGCCGCTGCCAGGCGTTCTTCGGCAGACCGTGGGCCAGTACGCCAGCCCGGAAGACGCCTGCGCAGGTGGTGATCGGCCGCTTGCGCGAGACAGCCAGAACGTAACCGATCTGACGCCTCTCCAGCTCGGCGCTCAGGTGCGGGTCACCGCCGTAGACCTCGTCGCCGGTGACCCAAGCGGCCGGCACGTCGGCATCCAGAGCCTGGGCGATCATCTCGGTCGCCAGGGCGGGCTTGGTCGCGAACCCCAGACCCTCGGGAACGCCTGCCGCCCGGCACCGGTCCGGGTCCTGCGTCCAGGAGCGCGGAATGTAGAGACGCCGGTCGATGGCGGCGTGCCCGGCTGGGGAGGAGTAGACGAGGTAGACCGCCACCTGGGAATTCTCGATCCGGCCGGCGGTGCCGGTGTACTGGCGTTGCACTCCGACGCTCGCGGTGCCCTTCTTCAGGTCGCCGGTCTCGTCCACCACCAGCACGGCGCCCTCGTCGGCGAGGTGGTCGACCACGAAGTCCCGTATGTCGTCGCGGACGTGGTCGGCGTCCCAGGATGCACGACTGAGCAGGTGCTGCATGCCGGCCGGACTGGCGTCACCGGCGTGCTCGGCGATCGTCCAGCAGTTCTTCCTCGGCAGGTCCGCGAGCAGGCCTAGGACGAACGCCCGCGCCCGGCGGCGCGGCTCCACGCGGGCGAACCGGCCCGCAACCCTGGCCATCAGGCCCTCGAATACCGACTGCCACCGGGCAGGGTCTACGCTGGCGCCCACGGCCACCCGCTGATCTTCGTCTGTCCACACAACTGATGATGATCAACGGTGGCCGTCTCGGTCTGCGGGCCGGCCTCAACCCAGCAAGTGTCCTGTGACAGCGAAGGCCGTGCCCAGGTCACCGAGGGTCGACTGGCGATCGACCCCTGGCCTGCCGGGCCGGGTGCGGTGCCAACACCGGGCTACGTGTTGATCTGCCACCATCGGTCCGCCTCAGCGCGAGCCAGCTCAGCGTCGTACTCGGCGGCGTCGAAGTGAAGCTCCAGCGGCCGTGTTGTCTCCAGGTGCGGGATTTCCCAGTCCGACCACTGCACGATGCCCCCGAACCGCTGCACGACCACGGACAGGAAGCCGCAGCAGCCGCCCGTGCACTCGGGTTCTCCCAGCTCCACGCGTCGCGGCTCGCCGGTCGCACGCAGGGGACTGAGGCCATCGGCAGGCAGCACATCGGCCGCGTACGGGCCACGGCCTCCCTCGCCGACCGCGGACCCCACGACGTCCTCGCTGTTGACCCAGAACCGCACCTGGGCAGCGAACCGGCGTCCAGGCGGCAGCACCCTGATCTCAAGCTGATCGAACATCAGACCACCCTACGGGCAGCGCCGACACCGACTTGCACCGCCTCTTGCCAACGCAACCTCACTCCAACCTCGCTCACACGCTCAGGTGTGCGGCCGTAGGACAGAAAGATCAAGATCTACAGCTGGAGTACTAACGCGCCGGCCGGACGATGTCATCGGCGATACCACCCACGGGCCCGACCGTGCCGATCGAACGGAACCAGTCCCACAACTCGACCGCGTGGTAGAGCCGGTAGAGTTCGAGCCGCTCGACGGCGTCGGCGGGAAGCGGCCCGTAGCCTTCAAACAGCGCGCTGCATTCCGGCTCACCGCGGCCGAGGGAGTAGTAGTCGGTCTTGGCCAGGTCGATCAGCGGGTCTGCGGCGATCGCGTTCTCGACGTCAATCACGCCGCTCACCTCCCAGCCGTCCGGACGCCGTGCCACGAGCACGTTGCCCGCACGCAGGTCGAAGCGTCGCCCTCGAAGCCGGGCGGGGCGCTCGGACCGGTAGGCTCCCGTTCAGCGAGCAGTGTCAACCCTGAAGCGCGCCACGTCCGTGGTGCTCTACCAGTACCCGTCTTCTTCCCGAGCGACGGGCGGGGATCCAGGGCACGATGCAGTTGCGTGTCGTCTCCAGGCCGCCGGCACCCCTGACCAGGCCCATCGTTGCAGTTGCACCAATCGAGTGAACCTTCCCCCATTCGAGTGGTCTCACCCTTATAGGTGACTACGGTAAGCATGCTGTGCACTGCAGGGCGTAGCCGAACGCGGGGTCGCCTGATCACCGACTCCGAAGCCATCCACGATTCGAAAGGAAACCAGACCGATGCTCCTGAACCTGCTCGCCAACATCGTCGCCATCCTCGGCTGGCTGATCTAGCAGTCGTCGATCCACCGGCGGCGAGCCGGCCCCGGCTGAGTGACGGGGCCGGACTTGCCAGATGCCCTGCCGCGGACCACTGCCGGACGTTGGTGACACATGGGGTCTCGGTCGACCACGCGCCGAACTCCGCTGGCATCTGCCGCCGTTGCCCTCCGGTCTTGAACCCCGGATCACGCCCTCGAACTGCTGCCGCAGCCGCTCCGGGTATGGGCCCGTGCTCGCCGACCGGCAGGTACGGCTCAATGAACTCCCGTTCCGTGTCAGTCAGTTGCAATCGCGTCACGCGACATGATTTCCCCGATCAGACCTCGCTGTGAGGGCGGACCCCACAGATTGATCACACTCCGATACCCGCCCTAATCCGTCCTCCTGACGGTCGTCCTGTCGGAGTGCTTGGGCCGCCGCGAGCGCTTCGGCGGACGGTGGACTGTACATCTTGCTGTGGCAGGCCGGTCTCGGCACCGGGAGCGGGCGTTCGAGGCTGATCCCGTGCCGGTGGCCGATGACCGACAGGCCGGCACCGTCGGGCGCCAGGGAATGCTGGACAATCACTCTTCCGCGCGGGGTCGCGATCGTCAGAAGGGGATCGCCGACCCTTCGGCGCACCTGCACGGTGTGACCGTGCAGATGCCGGGGAACGGCGTAGAGGTTGCCGCGGTAGGACACCATGCTGCCGGCCGAAACGGTACGAGTGACGCTGATCCTGGCGGGATACGGGTCATGGGGGAGGTCGAGCAGGACCGCCGCAGCGGGCGCCGTGCACCCGCCCCGTGCCGAGGCCCGGCGAGTCTCCATGAGTCTGGTCAGTCGCTCCAGGCTTTCCTGGGCCTCCAGCAGGCCGGTGTCCGCGTGGATGGTCTGCCACCAATGGGCGAGCGCTCGCCCGATGACGTCGTCGTCGGCGTCCCGCCCGGGCGGGACGAGCTCCGCGACGACACCGTAGTGCTTCGCGACCTTGCCCAGTGCTGTGGCCAGTTCGCCATCGTCCTGGCAGTGGACCGCCGGTGTCCGGTCGAAGCGCCAGCGCCAGCCGGTTCCGCCGAACTGGCGCAGGATCCGGTCGACGGAGTCGGCCAGGTGGCCGGGATCGATCTGTTCCGCCAGTGCGGCGCTCCAGCGCTGGGAGTGGATCAGGCGTCCCACCAGGATGCAGGCCTGAGTGCTGCCCCAGTCCGCCGGGGCTCCGGAGAAGACGAACCAGCGGAACCGCACCTCCTCCGCGTCGTCCTGCCGGACGGGGCGGCCGCGGGGAGGCCGTTGGCACAGCGGGCAGCGAGGACGCAGCTGATGGGTGCGCAGGGCACGGGTGAAGGTCGAGTAGCCACCGGTGTAGCCGAGATCGACGATTTCCGCGTACAGCGCCGAGGCCTGGAAGTGGGCGTCGTCCTGGAGCCGTTGACGGCAGTAGGGGACGAACCGTCTGAACTCGTCCCGGTCGGAGCTGCGGACTCCGACCGTGCGCTTCCCGCACAGATAGGAACTCACGGTCTTGCGGTCACGGCCGAGGATACGAGCGATGGCGGCGATGGACAATCCGCGCGAGCGCAGGGCACAAATGTTGATGTATTCCTCTCCGGTCAGCATTCCACTCCTATCAGTTCGACATGGCTCTCCTCAGAGGCCTCGCTGGAAGCCAGGAAATATACACGAAACGCCACGAGTGGAGAAGAAAGGTTTTTGCAAGCAACTGTAGAGCACTGTGCAATTTCAGTGAGCGAATAACCCGGCAGTCAATTGGCAAAGACCTCGGGCATGCGATGTCAAGTCAGATGCGAAGATCGGCCCAACAATGGCCAGATCCCGGCCGTTGAGCGCTTAACAATTTTCGCAAAGCTTGCTACGCAGAGGGACTGGCATAGACCTTTGCGGGAGCGATTACTCGCGGTTCTGCCCGGAATTCCAGGCCAAACATGCGTCTGGCCGCCCGTCGCGCAACTGTGCTCAGCGTGCCTGGGTTCACCTGGGCACAGATCCCTGGACGGTCGCCTGCCGGTGCCGCCGCTCAACGGGTGACGCTGGCATATGCCGGTGTGCGTGCTCATCCGCGCGCCCCCCGTCTGCTCCCATGCTCGACGCCAACCAGGCCGGTGTCAGCGACGGTTGACACTTCGCAGGGTTCCGCGCCGCACATCAGAAGCGCACGCGGCTGCCAGGGAGCCGCCCTGCGGACGGGCCCCACCGGTGTCGCCAGGAGGAGCGCGCCCCGCGGTCCTGCGTGCTGCGCGTCGGCCGCGTACTGCTCGACCACACTCCCGTGCAGCCGTACCGGGGCGAGGTCAGCAATCTGCGGGCGCGGCCGACGGCTTCGGCGGGGAGACCCTACCGATCGCCACAGACGGGCCGCGCTCCCCGGCAGCACATGTCGCCAATCGGGTGATTTGGTGTCTCTACTTGCGTGCCTGTCATCTCAATAGATTACTAGGAGCGTCCAATCCGGTGGGTCGCCCATCCTCTCCCGGGGAGTGAGGCGTCGGCCTGCCGTATGGCCGGTCACTACCGGTGGCGCCGTGGGCTCTCCTGGCAGAGGCGTGAACGATCCGCCCGCCACCGCGACCGGCGACAGTCATCCAGGGCCGTCTCCCCCTCACGCCCGGAAGTAGCCCGGCCACATACATAGACCGGCCCGCCAGCGCCCGGTTCACCGCCTCGGCCACGTCCGTTTCGTCCTCGCCGGGGCCTGGTCCGAACCGCAATGCGCGTGGCCTGTGACTTTTTCCTGGGCACGCACGGTGCGCGGTTCACCTCACCCGTTCAAGGAGGCAGTCGTGTCCATCTCCAACCAGGCATCGACCAGCGGCGGACAGACCGTCGTCATCACCGGCACCAACCTCGGTGGGGCCACGGCCGTGCACTTCGGCTCCAATCTGGCCACCATCACCGCCAACACGGCCACCTCGGTCACCCCCACCACACCCTCCGGCAGCGGGGTGGCCCAGGTGACCGTGACCACCCCGGGCGGCACCAGCAACCCGCTGAACTTCTACTACGTCGGCGCGCCGTTCAAGGCCGCGCTCAGCGCCACCTCCGGGCCGCTGGCGGGCGGCAACGTCGTCACCATCACGGGCACGGGCCTGTCGACCGCCACCGCCGTGCACTTCGGGGCCAACACCGCCACACCGACCGTCGTCAGCGACAGCGCCATCACCGTCGCCGTGCCCGCGGGCGCGGCGGTCGGATCCGTCGGAGTGAGTGTGACCACCGCGGGCGGAACCAACAACGGCTTCACCTACACCTACGTGGACGTGCCCACTGTGACCGCTTTCGCTCCCACCTCGGGGCCGGCCTCCGGCGGCACCGCGGTGACCATCACCGGCACCTCCCTGAGCAGCACCGAGTCGGTCACCTTCGGTGGCCGGTCGGCCCCGTTCGTCGTCATCAACGACACCACCATCGCCGCCGTCGCACCGCCCACCGCCGACGGGGCCGGCGGCCCCGCCGACATCACGGTCACCAACGCGGCCGGAAGCGCGACCGCTGCGACCCCGTTCCAGTACCTCTCGAGCCCGGGGATCTGAGGCGGAAGACAGGCATTGACCCCCGGCCCCGTGGCCAAAGAGGCCGTCTGCCCGGGCGGGACCGTCCTCGGTCCCGCCCGGGCAGAGCCCGTCCCACCGCACCCGGTACCGGTTCCTCGGCCAGCCCCGGAAGAACGGGGTGCTTTCCTGATCACACGGCAGGACCGGCGCGAATCGCAGGCCGTGACCTCCGCCGCGTCCCGGAAGCGATCCGGTACGTCGAGCACACCAGCGGGCGCTCCAGGCGCCACCTCCCGCGCGACCTGGCTCCATGGGGACCGCCGACGGATACTCCGCCCGGCAGAAGGACGGGGGCGTTCGCCCAAGCTCAACGGCCCTTTGAGTCGCGTGGCACGAGAACGGCCGTGATCCCGAGCCGGGCGCCAGTGCGCTGGATTCCCCGAGCGTCAGGACGAGCCGTGCCGTGCCGGTAAAGGAGACCGGGGACGGGGGACACGCATTCGGCTGGTGCCCGATGGAATGCCGGATGACGTTCCCGGCACGCCGGGCCATGACGAAGCCCTGTCATCCGCGCCGCGATCGACCGGAGACCGCGCACGGCGTTCACGGCTACGGCGTGCCGGACGACGCCACCCGCGTCGGGATTCCGGCCGTGGGACCGGGCGTTAGAACTTTCGTCGGTGACCGGCCCTTATGAGCGGCTGTCGCTGACCGTGCCGACGTGCAGAGGTGAACTCACTTGAAGCGCCGTCAGGAAGTGCTTCGCGCACTCCGGCGCTGTTCCGACTCTGTCCGCTCCTCTTCCGGTCCGCCCGCAGGAGACCCCACGATAGGGGAAAGAGGATGAGGGAAGAAGCAGATCGACCGGCGAGGATGAGGAGGGCCGGGCGGCCGCCTCGCCTCCGCCCGCAGAGCGTCCCACGGTACGGCCGGTCCGAGCCCCGCTCCCGGACGGTTCGGGGAGGGCGGCGAACCCCGTCGCCGGGCACGCCCAGGTGCAGCGGGTCGCCGTGATCCAGACCCGCGCACGCGAGGCCGTCGGCTTCAGTCCACACCGGCAGGCGACGGCACCGCGGGACTTTACGGCGGCAGCGACACCGTCGGTGCTCCGGGCCGGCCGGTGGACCGGCTTCCGGTGGTTGCGGCTTGGATGGGACCGAGCAGCCGTCCTGGGTCGGCGTCCGCAGCGGGGGCGCGACTCCAGAGATTCACTTCCACGAGAGCGGAGACGGCGGCCGCTCGGGCGTCGATCGTGCCCGGCCTCCGAGCTCCGGCCGGAGGCTTCGCGCGGTGCGTCCGGGCTGGGATCGAGCAATTCCGAACGGCAGAGGGTGGGGAATTCCGTCCATCCGCGGCCGAGCCGTCTCTTGGCCGCGGACACGGAAGTCGCGATCTCTGCCGGGTGAGGAACAAGCACGCAAATCCGGCACGGGCAGGTCTGATTCCTCAGCCGCGACGCTATGGCGCAGGCCGTTTTCCGGATTGCGAGATCGTCGGACACTGCGCCAAGCGGGTGAATGCGGGCCAAAAGGCTTGTCACCGATTTCACCGCTCTGGATTACTTTTCTGTATCCAACCGGCGGGCCGCCCATCCCTCCCGGGGGAACGTGCAGCCGGCGCCCGCCGTGCTTCAGGCGGCGGTGGTGTCCGGCTCGATGGGCACCCCGTGGAGGATCTGGATCCATCTGCCCGCGCCGCCTCAGCGGTGCCGGCACATGCGGCGGCTTACATACGCCAGGAGGCGTCATGCAAGCAATCCAAAGGTTCCGAAGGATACTGGATGCGGCGACCGGATGGTCTGCCGACCCCTCTTCCTCGTACCGTCGAACGACGACGTCAGCGCTGTGGAGCTGGGGGCTTCTGTTGGGGTGGTACTTACACACGGTGGTGGCAGGAAGTCAGCCCGCGCGCGAGCTGTCGACGACGGAACGCATGACCCCAGCCCCCCACGGCCAGGTTTTCGAGCGGGACTCCAGCAGGATGCGCTCGGCCGAGCCCGTCCTTGGACGGCGCAGGCGGCGCCGAGGGCGGATCGGCCGAGAGCGGCGTTGCGGCCGCAAGGACAAGCCTCCTGACCACGGCGACCCGGGCACACGGCGGTGAACGCCTCCACGGTGGGCGAACAGGCCGTTCCGTGACGGCTCATGTGGCTCAACGGCACTGCAGGGCCACTTGTCATGGCGTCAGACACGTCGTAGCTCGACTGCCCACGAGTCGGACAACGAGCGCGCCGCTGAGCCAAGCGTCGTCGTGCCGATCACTCGGTGCCCTCGGGGCCCGGGAGATTCACCACCGAGGGGACCCGGGCGAGCCGCTCACCCGCGTCTCGCCGCCCGGACTCTGCTGACCGTCGGCCCGCGTCCGTGCTCGACGCGGCGGTCGGGCGTCGGCGCAAGCTCGGCTCACCACCCCTGACGAGCCCCGGTCGATGTTCCCTCCGTCGGCCGGGGCTCCCCGCTTCGGCGCCCGTCGCGTCCCCGGGCGGATAGCCGACGCTTCAGGCGCCTTGCGCACGCCGACATCCGTCACCTCGGAGACCGTACAACCTATGGGGCAAGTCATGATTGATCACAATATTCCGGTGATCGATTCGATCAGTCCGGCGTCGGGGGCGGCGGGGTCGGTGGTGACGCTGACCGGCTCCGGGTTCTCGGGAGCAACGGCGGTGCGGTTCGGTGCCGTTGCCGCCCCGTCGTTCACGGTGGTCTCGGACACGCAGATCACCGCCACGGCGCCGGCAGGCTCGGGCACCGTGCAGGTGACGGTGACCACCCCCGGAGGCACCAGCAACAACCTCGCCTACACCCACACCGCCCCACCGGCAATCTAGGGTCGCCACCTCTTCCGAAACCGGCGCGGACATCGGAATCCCACCCCGTCCGAGTGTCCGACGAACAGTGAGCTCCGGCAGCTTCTGCTGCCGGAGCTCACTGTTTCCCCGCCGCATCCCCCCTACGGACGGCGGCGGTTCGGCCCCCGTCCTACAGGTAGGTGTAGGAGGCGCCGTTGCTGGTGCCGGCCGGCGTGATCACCGTGACGGGGACGGTTCCGGTTCCGGGCGGGGAGACGGCCAGGATGGCGCCGTCGCCCAGCACGGTGAAGTTCGTGGCGGGGGTGGTACCGAACAGGACCGCCGTCGCGCCGGACAGGCCGTGCCCCACGATGAGGACGGGCAGGCCACCCACGGCCAGGCCGATCGGAGGCACGAGCGCGAGGATGGTCGGCGGGGCCGGCAGCTGGTAGGTGTAGCTGAGGGTGTTGCTGGTGCCGGACGGCGTGACCACCTTGACCGGCACGGTGCCGGTCCCGGGCGGGGCGACCGCCGTAATGGCGCCGTCGAACTGGACGGTGAAGCTGAGCGCGGGGGTGGTGCCGAACAGGACCGCGGTGGCCCCGGTCAATCCGGTGCCGACCAGGAGCACGGGGTTACCGCCGGTCGACGGACCCTGCGAGGGGACGAGTGCGAGGAGAATCGGGGACACAGGATTCCTCTTTTCCGATTTCCGAACGCCAGACAAGGCCATTGTCGCCAAGTCTACGAGGCGTTTTCCTCACGGTAGGTTCGACCGCCATCGCGTGACAATAGGGAATTCGCCAAAGACGGAAGCAAAGGTCTTTATCAGGGGCGCACAACCTCTTCGACACCTCGCCGGAGGGAACCGGTCGCGCAAAAGACTTGCCGCTGGGCATTTTAGGTGAGCACGAGCGAGTGCCTTCCGAACGGCCGTCGAGGAGTTCTCGAGGATCAGACTGATAATCACGGTGAAAGCGCTCGGAAACCGGGAGAGAAACGTGCCAAAACGGTTCAGCCGACCCTCTGACCTGCAACTATACCCATGACATGGGGCAACATTGAGAGCATGGCGAAGTCGTCGTATTTATTCGGGTAAGCGGTACCCGGCCGGACCTTGTTCAGGTGACGCCACGGCT
Organism: Kitasatospora aureofaciens; assembly: GCF_001188955.3. Lineage (GTDB taxonomy): Bacteria > Actinomycetota > Actinomycetes > Streptomycetales > Streptomycetaceae > Kitasatospora > Kitasatospora aureofaciens. Next base: position 163,729 of record NZ_JPRF03000043.1, read on the forward strand.
TCGATGGCACCTCTGCGATCTAGGAACTGCGATGCGAGTGGCCCCTGGTGCACTTCATGCGCTCGCCTCAGTACGTCATCGGGCTCGCGGCTCAGTGCGACCGGTTGAGCAGGCCGATCGGCGGACGAGAGGCATGTAAGAACACTCAGGTCTTACCTGAGCACCTTGCAGCTGATCCGGCCGTGCCACGCTCCGATGATCGAGCGGGTTTCGGTCTCCGAGGCGGCGGGGATGCAACATCAGCAATGCGCGAGCTGCTTCCCTCACTACTTCTGTGGGGAAGCGGCTCGTTCGCTACCGGCCGGGGTCGGTCAGAGGACGCCCTGCCGGGCTCCACCCTCGAACGCTGCCGACTTGGTCGAAGGGGCTTCAGCCTATTGGTTGGAGACGGCGGTGATTGTCCCGGTGCCGCCCGCCCGTTGGTTTGCGTCGACGGCTTCCTGATAGGTGACGTACCGGCGAATGGTGCCGTCGGGCAGGTTCAGTTGGTAGACGATGGTGGTGTGTGGGGATCCTCCGCCGCAGTTGCAAGGCATGGATGCCATCCTTTCGGCTTCGATTCATGGGGCAGGGCGTTCATGGGGCCGTCGCCGGTCAGTCCAGCCAGCGTGAAGCGACTCCCGCCAGGTACGAGAGCGTCAGGGCAGCCGTGGGTACCTGGAACCATGGCGAGCCCTCCAACCAGGTGGCGTACAGGGCGGTGGCGGTGGCGGCCCAGATGCTGGTGCACCATCCGCAGCTGACCAGATAGGCCGCTCGGGAGTCGTCGCCGAAGCGAGCTGCGATCCACGACCTGAACCCCGCTGCCAGCGTGTCCTTAGTAATGAAACGGGTGATGCGACAAGTGGTGCCGAGGGCGAGAAGGAACGCGGTAACGCTCATGGCAAACCATCCACTCACCGATTGACCTATGACGGGGTGGTACAGCGGCACTCGGATCCGGTTCTGCCCGGGATCGGTGCTGGGGCTGCGGTGTGTACCGGTCCAGGGTGCTTGTGTGCGCCGGTCGCTCACGTGGTACGGCTCGGACGTGGAGACGGTTGAGCGACCAATAGGCTGGCAGCTGGGTTGTCCCCCGTCCTTCCACGACGGGGGACAACCTTTTACCGGGGGACCTCCAGCGGGACACCGTCAGCTCGGACACACCGGCCTAGACCTGTGCACCGACGTTCCGGCGGGACCCGTCACGCTGCCCCGGGCGATCTGACCGTAGTCGGTCACACCGGCGGCAAGCAGGGCGTCAGGGAGTTGGTCGCCTGGAGCATGGTGGCGCCGACCGTGGCGTGTGCCGTGTAGCTGCCTGCGAGGATCTGGAGCGGGTTGAGTCCCGCCTGGAGGGTGGCCGTGCCGGTGGCGTCGGTGACGGCGGTGCCCACGAGCTGGTTTGCGACGAAGAAGCTGACCGTGACACCCGCCTGCGCCGGGGAGAGCGTGGCCGTCAGCGTCGCCTTGAACACGTCGGGCAGGGGCAGCGGCAGGTTGACCCGCCAGCAGGCGGGCGCTGCCGTCAAGGTCGTTCCACTACCCACCGTCCCGGTCACGGTGACCGTGATGGGGGCGGAGACGACGCCGGAGCACGCGCACGCGGTGCCGGTCGCGGTGACGGTCGCGGTCACGGTGGCCGGGCCGGCGGTGCTGAAGGTCAGCGATCCGATGGCGATGCCGAGGGCGTTGGTGGTGGCGGTCGCGGTGGCCGTACCGCTGGTGAAGGTGACCGACGCACCGGAGACCGGCACGCCGTTGCACAGCACCACAGCGGTCACCGGGAGCGGCACGCCCACGACCGCCGGCCCGGTCGGCAGCAGCAGCACCTGGCAGGTCGGCTGCGGAGCCACGGTGACCGTGATGGGGACGGAGACCACGCCGGAGCACGCGCACGCGGTGCCGGTCGCGGTGACGGTCGCGGTCACGGTGGCCGGGCCGGCGGTGCTGAAGGTCAGCGATCCGATGGCGATGCCGAGGGCGTTGGTGGTGGCGGTCGCGGTGGCCGTACCGCTGGTGAAGGTGACCGACGCACCGGAGACCGGCACGCCGTTGCACAGCACCACAGCGGTCACGCTGGTCGGCTGGCCCACCACCACCGGCCCGACCAGCGGCTGGATCACCACCGAGCAGCTGGACACCTCAGGCAAGGTGACGGTGATCGGCGCGAGCGTGCAGGCCGGACAGGTCCCAGCCGCCGGGGTGAAGCTCACGGTCACCACCTGGCCCGGCGTCAGCGCCACCCCCAGGTTGGTCGTCCCCACCACGCCGTTGGTCACAGTGGCGGTGACCGTGCCGCCGCCGGGCAGGGTGTACGTCAGCGTTCCGTTGATGGAGGAGAGACCGGCACCGCAGGTGATGATGGTGCTGGCCGTGGTGGTCCCGCTGACCGGGGTGGTCAGCGTTGTGGATATGGTTCCGGCCGGTGCGGGCGTGACGGTCACGGTCCCGGTTTCCGCACCCGTAACGGTGCCGGTGCCACCGGTACCGCTGAAGTAGGTCGCGGACACGACCTGGGTTCCGGACCCAACCGCCGTGAAGCTGACCGTGGCTGAACCGCCGAGGACGGCCACGGTCTGGGTGGCGCCGTCATACGTGATGACGGTGGAGGCGGTCCCCGCGGGAGCGCCGGTGATGGTGACGGTGAACGTCGTACACGCTGGAACCGTCAGGGGGAAGACGACTACTGCCATGGAACGACAACCCCTTCAAGGAGCTTCGGCGTGGGGCTGCCGCTCATGGCTGCGTCATATGGCGCAGCATCCGTCTGCCAAGGTGCCCATGTAGCGCGACAACGACTCGTCAAGCGATCGTCGCCTTAGCTCCCCAACAGAGGGATGGGCACCCCACATTCGGTATCGCCATTAGACCCATAGCCGTGGTCCCGGACCAGACCCCCCGGTCCAAAGTCACTCATATGGCGGGATTTGATAGTTAAATAACATGACTTCCGTATGGGGCGCGCCCTCGCGCCGGGTGCGCGCTCTCCAGCGCCTCCTCGCGGGATCACGCCGCCACCGCCAGGCCCGGCGCCCGACCCGCAGTGACCACGCCTCGGCGGTCTGCTCCAGCGGCTCGATCGTCGGCACCAGGACTGCTCCTCGAGCGCCTGCCGACCCTGCTCGGCGCGACCGACATCCCCGAGCAACTTGTCCTGCCACCCGGGCCGCTGCGCGAAGTCCAGCGCCGCAACCCGGGCCTTCGCCTGTGCGCCACCGGCCTCGTCCTGGACTCCCTGATCCCCGCGATCATGGAACAGAAGGTCACCGTCCTCGAAGCCCGGCGCGCCATGCGCTACCTCGTCCGCCGCCACGGCACCCCCGCGCCCGGCCCGCGCCCCGACCTGTACGTCATGCCCTCCGCCCGCCAGTGGGCCGCCATCCCCAGCTGGGAATGGCACAAGGCCGGCGTCGACCCGAAACGCGCGCCCACGATCCTGCGCGCCGTCCGCCTCGCACCCCGGCTCGAAGAAGCCTCGACCATGGCCGGCGCGCAGGCCTTCGAGCGCCTCATGACCGTGCCCGGCATCGGCATCTGGACCGCCGCCGAGACCCTCCAGCGCGACAACGGCGACCCCGACGCCGTCTCCGTCGGCGACTACCACCTCGCCAACCACATCGGCCACTTCTTCACCGGACGCGCCCGCAGCACCGACGAGCAGATGCTCGAACTCCTCGCCCCCTACGCGGGCCAGCGCCACCGCGTCTGCACACTCGCCTTCCTCGCCGGCGCCAGCGCCCCACGATTCGGCCCCCGCCTCTCCCCCAACGACCACCGCAAAAGATGATCACCCCGCCGAACAGGGCGGAGCCGCGAACGCCTGGCGCACGAGCGACACCGTCTCGGCCGGGCTCAGCCGGCGCCCGTCGTAGCCGACGGTCGCGCAGTACGAGATCACCAGGTGCATGATCGCGGGCCGACGCAGCTCAACCGGGGCGGCGCGCCACACCTCGGCGGCACCTTCCTCGCCGCGCTCCCACAGGGCGAGCTTCAGCGACAGGACGAGCGCAACATCGGGCTGAGCGCTCCGCGCGGTCAGGCGCAGCCGTCGGCTGCCTCGTGCGGGGGCAGCCCGTAAGCGGGCCGGACGGTCAGGTCGGAGAGCAGTCGGCGCGCGGCTTCCCACATGGCCTCGGTGCCGCGTTGCTCCAGCTGGGCGGTCAGCCATCGGGCCGCCTCGGCGTGGGCTGTTGCCACGGTGTCCTCGAGGGCCGCTGACAGGAGATCCTGGAGCTGGAGGTCGCTGCTGCTCATCCTGGGACCGTACTGCGCCGGTCGTCGCGCTGAGGCGGCGGCATCCGCCGTGCTTCGCCCTGCGGATTCACCTTGAACGGAGGACGTCCGCCGGACTCGAGGGCGCACCGGCCATACAGTTCGAAGGTGGCCAGCAAGCCGCCGACCGACTTCGAGGCGATCACCGACGCGCTCTACGTCCTTGCTCCGACCGCCTTCACCGCCGCCCGAAACGAACGCGCCGACGAGGTGAAGAAGTCAGACCCGCAGCTCGCCAAGGCGATCCGTGCCCTGCACCGCCCCACAGTGGCCGCGTGGGCCGCGAACCTCCTTGCCCACCGGCACCACGACCTGGTCAGGCAGCTCATGGACCTCGGTCAGGCCTTGCGGGAAGCTCAGGAGCACCTCGCCGGCGAGCAAATGCGTGGCCTCGCCGACCAGCGCCGCCTGCACCGCTCGGCGGCGAGGGCCAGGCGCAGTTCCTCCACGGGGACGGCGCTCGTTTGAGGGGCCACAACGGCTGGCGCGGCGCCCGCAGATTCCGCGCGCGTCGTATTGAGCAGGAGCGGCCACGGTAGAGCGGGCGGCAGCCCGGCCCGGAGGCGCGCAGCGCGGTGCCACACTCGCGACACCGCGGCCCTTCCTGCTCTGCTTCATTTCCTCGCGCGTCGATTCCTGCGTCACGGTCCGGAGCCTTGTTTCCTCGCGCGTCGATTCGGGGCGCATCGCCGGACGCCTTCGCGATCGTGTTCGTGGTTGACCCTGGTGCCCAGCACATACCCGACGCCGCGTTGCAATCGCAGCGGCGTGCCGTCCGACCGGGCGGAGACCGGGCCTTCGGGCCGGCCGTCGGGGTGATGGCGATCTGAACGGCGAACCCGTCAATCGGCCGCCGGGGTGATCTCGTACATCCCGGGGCCGTCCAGGTAGCGCACCGTGTTGAGGTCGCGCTGCAGGACGGCATCCACCGGGTGGCTGAGCGTCAGGGTAGCCGGGTATTCGCGATCGTAGGTTGTCGCGGTGATCGCGTCGCCGGGCCTCACCTGCACGGTGAGGGAGTGGAAGCTCGCCAGCTGCTCGAGCCGGTCCAGCGCGCGGTAGCCCCGCAGCCGTCCCGAAGCCGGAGCGACCAGTGCCGCCCAGGCGAACGCCTGCCGCCGCCGGTAGGGCCGGCCCGCCCGGGCGCGGAACCGCTCGGGCCGGGCGTAGGCGTCGACGGTCCACTCCAGCTGGCCCTCGCCCAGGACCTCGGCCGTGTAGTAGGGCAGCCCCGAAACGCGGGCGCCCACCTCGACCAGCCGCGGGCCGTCCGGGGTCAGCTTGATCTCCAGGTGCGCCGCGCCGTACCGGATGCCGAGGGCGTCCAGCACCCGGCGGCCGTAGTCGAAGAGCTCGCCGACCGGCTGTTCGTCGGAGCGCAGCAGCACCTGCGCGGTCACCAGGTCCCGCACCCCGTTGGCCTCGATCCGCTCGGTGCGCCAGGCGTCGGTCAGCTGGTGCACACCCGCGCAACTGACCGTGTTCACGATGTACTCGGCGCCCACCAGGTACTCCTGGGCGACGACCTCGGTGATCGGCTCGCCCAGCACCGTACGGTGGCTGCGCAGCCTTCGCAGCGCGGCGACCGAGTCCTGCGGCAGATCGCAGAACGACACGCCGGCACCCCAGTAGCCGCGCAGGGGCTTGACGACCACGGTCCCGCCCACTTTCTCGTGCCAGGCCAGCAGTTCGGCTTCGTCACCGGTTCGCAGCTGCCGCATGCCGGGGACGCCCTGAGCCTTGATCGTTTCGATCTGCACGTACTTGTCGCGCCGCGCGCTGCTCAGGGCCGTGCCGTTGGAGGCCAACTCCAGCCGCTCGGAGAGGGCGTCGGCGAGCTCCACCCCGGTCTCGCGACCGGCCAGGACCGCGACCGGCCCCAGCGCGGCGAGCTGTGCCGCCAGGACGTCCAACTCGCCGTCGTGGAGCAGCACATGAGCGAAGGACCGGTCGTCCACCGGATCGACTCCGACCGGAGGGTCGGGCGTGCTCCGGACCTGGATCACCTCGCCGCCCACCGCGCCGAACGCGCCGGTGAACCCGAAGGACGTGCCGAACGCGTCGACGACCGCGACACGGAATGCTGACATCGGTTGCCTGCCTACTGGTCGGCCGGAGCGGAGCCGGGGCGGGTGAGATCGGCGCGGAGCGCGAGGAGCCGGTACACCGCATTGGTGAGCACATGCCGGACGCTGAACCCCGACGTGCCGGGGTCCCGGCCGTCCAGGATGTCGTGTTCGCCGCCCTGCTCGCGGATGTCGCGACGGGTCAGCCCGGTCCGCTCCCGGAACGCCTCGGGGAGCGCGTGCCGGGTGACGCCCAGGTGCGCCATCCGGAAGTCCACGAACTTGTCGATCACCCTGACCAACCGTTCGCGGCCCGCGCGGTCGAGCACCAGCCGTCCGTCCCGCAGCCGCTGGGACACGTTCGCACCCCGGATGGAGTCGCCGCGCCACCGCGCGATGACGGGCCGGGACCACGAGGGGAAGTAGGACATCGACTGGTCCAGGAAGATGCCGTACCCCTCCGACGGCGGCAGCAGGGCCAGTTCGAGGAGGTGGACACTGGGCATGAACGCACCGCTCGCGCCGCGCGGGCCGCCGGGATGGCCCATGTGGTAGGGGCGGAACCGGTTGAACGCCTCCTGCGACAGCTTGCGGTACCTGGCCATGTACCGCGTGAACTCCGCAAGGTGCTCGACGACGTCGTCCAGGACCGCGGCCGGTCGGGCAGCGGCCGCCGGCAGGACCAGCGAGCGCAGGCCGTAGGCGGCCGATTTGGCCCACGGTTCGGAGAGGTGGTGGCCGAGGTAGAAGTCCCGTTCGAGAGCGGCGTCCCGGCCTGCGGAGAACACCCGGATGTCCCCGCTGCGCCGGTATTCCTCGCAGTTGACGTCGATCAGGAATTCATAGCTCAGATGGGGATCCAGGGCGGGGAACCTGCCGCACTGGGCGGATATCAGCTCGGCCAGGCCGCGGGGCGCGGCCTGCGGCCCCGCGGGCGCGTAACCGCTGAGCAGGAAGAGCAGATCGAGCTGGAGGAGGCGCGCGGTCCGCTCGTCGTCCTCGATGAGGAGCTGCTGAGTGACATTTCGGAGCATCCGCTCCTGTGAATCCGCGAGTTGATGATACGTCGTGCGTTTTGCGGAGAGGTCGTCGAGGGCGGCGGGAAGGCTGCGCAGGACGTAGTCGCGCAGCGGTGAGCCCGAGCGGCCGGGGGCGGGAGAGGTGCGCTGTCGGGGGTGTGTGGCGCTGTCGAAGAGCTGGTTGCTGTTCACGTCTGCTCCTTGCCGGCCGCCGCGACGGGTCGTGACCGCCACTGGGATTGGTGTTGCTCGGAGGCCCGGCTGCCTGCCGGGGCCCGTACCGGCGGCGCCGAGGCCGCGCGGGCACCGGTGGCTCACTGCTCCGCCGGGAAGTCGGCGGCGGCGCTCGCCCCGGCCCACTTCCGGGTCTCCTCCGCGCGCGCTGCACCAGCGGCCAGGGCGGCGGTCACGGCCTGGGCGCCGAGCAGCAGCCGGCGTGGCGGGTCGTCGTGGCCGATGACGTCGATGATCACTCGGGCGGCGCGGGCCGGGTCGCCGGGCTGCGTGCCGTTGTTCTCCTGTCGGTACCGGTTCATGGCGCCGACAGTCTCCTCGTAGTCGGGCCCCACCACCGGGTGCAGCTCCATGGACGAGCCCTGCCAGTCCGTCCGGAAGGCTCCGGGCTCGACGATGACCACCTTCACCCCGAACGGTGCGACCTCGCCGGCCAGTACCTCGGAGAAGCCCTCGACGGCGAACTTTGCGCTCTGGTAGGCACCCATGCCCGGGGTGCCGCCGACCCGGCCTCCCAGGGACGAGAACTGCACGAACACACCCGACCGCTGCTCGCGCAGCACCGGCAACGCGGCCCGGGTCACGTTGACCACGCCGAAGAAGTTCGTCTCGAACTGCTCGCGGAAGTCCTGGTCCGTCATCTCCTCGATCGGGCCGCTGTTGGCGTATCCGGCGTTGTTCACCACCACGTCCAGCCGCCCGAACGCCGCCACCGCGCCGTCCACCGCGGCACGGGCCGCAGCCGCGTCGGTCACGTCCAAGGCCGTGGTGCGGACCCGCGCCCCGTAGCGGGAGATCAGGTCCGCCAGTTGCTCCGGCTGCCGAGCCGTCGCCAGGACCTGGTCCCCGCTCTCCAGAACCGCTTCGGTCAGGCACCGCCCGAAGCCCCGGGACGCGCCGGTGATCAACCACGTGCGAGTCATGTCAATCCCCTTGTGCTCTGTCGTGAGACCCATCGGTCATCACTGTCATGTGCGGTGCATCCTTCTCACATCAGTCATATGACCCTGAGTCGGCCATCAGCCGACGACGGGCCCGCCCCGGACCGGACTGGATGCCCGGACCGGTAGGGCGGTCACGGATGGTTCCCACGTCCACTGAGTGCCGATCGAGGAGGGAGGCGCCCAGCTTCCCGGCAGCATCGCCACGCTTACGCCGCAGTCCTTCGACGTGGCCTCCCCACCGGCACAACTCTCCGGCTTCGGAGTTGACCGCCGTCAACTCCGCCTTCATCCGAGGTGCGGTGAACCTTCCGATATGAGGGGTGGTGGGCCCGCCGAAGGCACGGAGCCTCGGGCGCGGGCCGGTTCACACATCGGCGGCTCACACCTCGGGGGCCGCGGTCTCCTTCAGCGTGCCGTCGCCCAGCCGGAGCCAGCGGTTCACCCCGATCTCGGTGAGGAAGCGCTCGTCGTGACTGACCACCAGGAAGGCCCCCTGGCAGGAGCCTTGTGGGGGATCCCGCATCGGTCGTCTGACGGCCGAAGTCCTCGGGGAAGGGATGGGGTGCGACAAGGGGATGTGAGGACCGTGCGGCGCGCAAGGCGGCGCCGAGCGGGTGGCCTTGCCCGGGACCGTCGGGTGGCGGTCCCGGGTGGAGGCTGCTGGTGGCCGACAGGATTGTTGAGCCATATGACTGATGCTCTGATCAGCACTGGTACTGCACAGTTGAACCGGCACCCCACGCCCGAGTCAGGCTGCGAGCGGCGTGGCTTGTCGGCCTTTGGCGATGCAGCAGGGCCCCGATCTGAGGTCCCGTGCGGGCGTAAGGAGAACCACGCCGGCCGATCCCGCTCGCGGAGGGTCCCTTGGCGTCCCCCGGCTTCTCACAAGGAACGCGGCGCGGTACGGGCGGAGCGGGTCGCAGTCTGAACCGGGGTGCCGACGAACAACCGACGAGTCGATCGACAGGAGAGTGTTTACATGAGCATGTCAGATATCCGTTTTGAGAGCGCGGGCATCGAGATCGCCGCGCACCTGTACATCCCCGACACCCCGGCGCCGGGGCCGCACCCGGCCCTGGTGGTCGGCCACCCGGGGACGGGGGTGAAGGAGCAGACGTCCGGCACGTACGCGCGGCGGATGGCCGATCACGGGTTCGTCACCCTGGCGTTCGACGCGGCCCACCAGGGGGAGTCGGGGGGACTGCCGCGCGGGCTGGAGGACCCGGCTCAGCGCGTGGAGGACTTCAAGGCCGCCGTGTCGTACCTGGTCACCCGTGAGGACGTCGACGCGGAGCGGATCGGCCTGCTCGGCATCTGCGCGTCCGGCGGATACTCGCTGGCCGCCACCGGCGGTGATCACCGGGTCCGGGCCGTGGCGACCGTGTGCACCGCCGACCCCTCCCGCCAGTTCCGGCTCGGTGCCGACGGCGGCCAGGACCCGGCTGTCTTCCAGGCGCTGCTGGGCGCGGCCGCCTCGGCCCGCACTGCCGGCGCCCGTGGCCAGGATCCCGGCGTAATGACGATGTTCCCGCAGACCGCCGCGCAGGCGGGCGCACTCGGCGGCGAGCACGGCGTTGAGGGATTCGAGTACTACTGCACCTCGCGCGGCGAGCACGAGCGGTCCGCGAAGTTCCTGGCTTGGGAGAGCATCGACCGGCTGGCCTCCTACGACGCGTTTTTCGCCGTCCCGCTGATCGGCCCCCGCCCGATGCTGCAGATCGTCGGCGAGCGCGCCGTCACCTCCTGGATGGCCGTCGAGGCCCACCAACGCGCCACCGGGCCGAAGGAGTTGCACTGGATCGAAGGCGCGAGCCACGTCGACCTCTACGACAAGAAGGAGTACATCGACCCGGCCGTCGACAAACTGGCCGACTTCTTCACCACCCACCTCGGCGCCACGAGCTGACCGATGGCGGTGGGGCCCACACCTCGCGGCCGCCGCGCTCGCAGGTCAGGTGACTGAGTCCGCGCACTCTCCCCTGCCACGGAGCCCGGCCGCGAGGCGGCCGATGCGCCGTCAAATGACGGATTCCGACGGGCTGTGCGGACCCAATTACTGAGCATGGCTGGGCCTCGACAATTGCCGTCACCAGTGCCGTTCCGTCTGAGGACACCCTGACACCGCCGTACGGCGCAGGTCACGGTGAGCCGACCCGCCGCGCCACGCGATCAGGTGCCGTGAATCTGACGGCGGAACACCTCACGTCCGGTTTCGGCCCCAGGGAGTCCCGGATGGCAATGCACGAGAACACGAACCGGCCCACCCCGGTCGACGCCGTTTCCTCGGTCTCGCGGCGGCTGGTGTTGTGGCCGGGCAGGTCGGTCCGGCCGCCCAGGCCAGGCGGCCACCAGCCGAGGGGCGGCCCCGGCAGACGCCGGGGCGCGCCGGTGATCAACCACGTGCGAGTCATGCCAAGCCCTTTCGCTGTGTTCCGAGACCCATCGGTCATCACCGTCACGTGCGATCCGTCCAGCGCGCATCAGTCATCCGGGGCTGAGTCAGCGATGATGGCCCGGGGTACGGAATCCGTGCGGCTCAGCCGGCCTGCTGTTCGTAGGATGGGTGAAGCTCCTCCGGGAGGAACTCGTCCCGGAGGTGACATGCCACAACACGCGAAACACCAGTTGCTCGGGCGGAAGCGGGAGTTGGAGGCGCTGGACCGCCTGCTGCGCGAGGTGCGCGAAGGGCACAGTCGGGTGGTGGTTCTGCGCGGTGAGGCCGGCGTGGGCAAGTCGGCGCTGCTCGACCATCTGGCCGGGCAGGCGGCGCAGATGCAGGTCGTACGCGCGGTCGGTGTCGAAGCCGAGTCGGAGTTCGCGTATTCGGCCTTGCAACGGCTGTGCGCTCCGCTGTTGTCGCAGCTGGATCGACTCCCGTCGGTGCAGCAGGACGCGCTGCGTGTCGCGTTCGGTCTGAGCGCGGGGAACCCGCCCGAGATGCTGCTGGTCGGGATGGCGATCCTCGGTCTCTTCGCCGAGGCGGCGGCCCGGACCCCGCTGGTATGCCTGGTCGACGACGTCCAATGGCTGGACCTGATGTCCCGGCGGATCCTGGCGTTCGTCGGGCGTCGGCTGGACGCCGAGTCGGTGGCGTTGGTGTTCGCCGAGCGGATCACCGACGGGAAGAAGGAGGATGAGGGCTTTTCCGACCTGCCGGAACTCCCCCTGCGCGGGCTGGCCGACATCGACGCCCGGGTGCTGCTCGACAGCGTGCTGCCGGGGCCGGTCGACGCTCGTGTGCGGGACCGGATCGTCGCCGAGACCGGTGGGAATCCGCTCGCCCTGCTGGAGTTGCCCCGGGGTCTGTCACCGGTGGAATTGGCGTTCGGCTTCGGAGGGCCCGGCGCCGGTCCGGTGGCGACCCGGGTCGAGGACGGATTCCGTCGGCGCGTCGATGCGTTGCCGGCCGACGCCCGGGCCCTGTTGCTGGTCGCGGCGGTTGAACCGGTCGGTGACGGGCCGCTGTTGTGGGATGCTCTGCGTCTGTTGGGCATCGGGCTGGAGGCCGCGGCAGTGGCTGAGGCCGCAGGCCTGATCACCCTGGGAGCCTCGGTGCGGTTCCGGCACCCGCTGGTGCGTTCGGCCGTCTGGCGTGGCGCGGATGCCGCCACGCTGCGCGCGGCGCACCGCGTCCTGGCCGAGGCCATTGACGCCCGGCGTGACGCCGACCGGCGGGCCTGGCACCAGGCTCACGCCGCGGTCGGGCCGGACGAGGAGGTCGCCGCCGCGCTGGAGCGCTCCGCCGACCGGGCCCTGGCGCGCGGCGGCCGGGCGGCCGCCGCCTCCTTCCTGGAACGTGCCGCCGCGCTCACCCCCGCCCCGAAGGAGCGGGCGCGGCGCGCGCTGGCGGCCGCGGACACCCACCTCGCCGCGGGCGTGCCGGCTCGGGTGCCCGACCTGCTAGCCGCCGCCGAGCTGGGGCCGCTGGACCGGCTGCAGCAGGCCAACGCCAGCCGGCTGCGGGCCAAGGTGTCGTCCATGACCGACTCGGGGCCGGGCGCGGTGCAGCCGCTGCTCGACGCGGCGGGCCGGCTCAGGGACCTCGACCCGGCCGTCGCACGGAAGACCTACCTCGACGCGTTCGGCGCGGCCATTCGGGCCGGCCGGCACGACGAAGGCGGACTGCGGCGAGTCGCCGACGCCGCTCGCGACCTGATACCCGGCGACGAGCCGGCGGGAGTCTTCCTTCGTGCCCTGGTCGTGTGGACCACGGACGGGCCGGTCGCCGCCTTCCCGCTGCTGGCGCGGGCGCTGCGCTCCCTCACCGACGAGGAGGACCCGTCCGTCCTGTGGGCGGCCGCGAACGCCGCCGCGGAGCTGGGCGATCTCCAGGCCTGGCTGGACGTCACCGATCGGGCGGCCCGCTTCGCCCGGACGACGGGAACGCTGTCGATCCTCTCGATGGTGCTGCCCTACCGGGCGGCCGCGCTGGGTTTTGCGGGGCGTTTCTCCGAAGCCGGGGACCTGCTGGCCGAGGCCGCGGCCGTTGAGAAGGCCACCGGCGTGGTTCCGCGCATGACGGCCCTGATCGGCGCGTATCGGGGACGGGAGCGACCGGCCCTGGAACTGATCGAGGCGATGGAACGCGACGGTGAGCAGCCCGCCCTGGGACGGCTCACCGGCATGGCGGCGTGTGTGCGGGCCGTGCTCCACAACGGCCTGGGCAACTATCCGCTCGCCATGGAAGCGGCACTGCGAAGCACGGAGTACCAGGACCTCAACGTGCATTTCTGGGCGAGCAGTGAGCTGGTCGAGGCCGCGACCCGGGCCGGCCACCCGGCGGTGGCGGCCCGAGCGCGCGAGCGGCTGGCCGACTGGGCCCTGGCCGGCACGCCCTGGGCCCTGGGTGCGCAGGCGATCGCCGACGCTCTGACCGGAGCATCCGAGCAGGCCGAAGACCGCTACCGCGAGGCCGTCGACCACTTCGGCCGGGGCGGGCTCGGCGTGTTCGAGGTCCGGGCCCGGCTGCTGTTCGGGGAGTGGCTGCGCCGCCAGAACCGGCGCGCGCAGGCCCGTACCGAGCTGCGGGCGGCGTACGAGGCGGCCGCGGAAACGGGTATGGAGGCGTTCGCGGAGCGGGCTCGGCGAGAGCTGCTCGCCACCGGTGAGACTGTCCGCCAGCGGACCGTCGGCGCGCCGGTCCTGACCCCGCAGGAGGCGCAGATCGCCCGCCTCGCGGCCGCCGGACACGCTAACGCGGAGATCGGCGCGCAGTTGTTCCTCAGCCCTCGCACGGTCGAGTGGCACCTGCGCAAGGTCTTCGCCAAGCTGGGGATCTCCTCCCGTCGCGAGATCGACGGTGCTTTGTTCGAGCGGTGATCGCCGTTGTCCGGCGGATCGGTGGGACGACTACGGCAGCACGGTGCGCAACTCCTGCCGTGAGCTGATGCGAAGTTTGGTGAACACCTTGCGCAGGTGCCACTCGACGGGAGGGGCGCTGAGCAAGAGCTCGGCTCCGATCTCCGCGTTCGACCGGCCGTCCCGTGCGCGCCTGGCGATCCGGCTCTCCCGTTCCGTCAGCTCGACCGTCCGGTGCATGGCAGCCGGCGACATCGCTACCGCGAATTCGGCGAGTTCAAGGCGCGTACGTTCGGCGAACGCTTCGGCGTCGATCTCCACGAACATGCCGTGCGCCGCGCTCAGCTGCGCCCTCGTCGCCGACGACGGTGAAGTGGTGCTCGGCGGTGTCGGATCGCCTGAAAGACCGTCAGTTTCGCAAGTGGTGGGTCATGTTTCCCACGAGATCGACGTGCACGTGTCGTTCGGTGAAGTGCCACCGTTGTCCGCGGTATTCGAACCGGTCCTGGTACCGGCCTGCGGCGATCGGTTGCAGAGGCAGGTCTGGCAGCGCCTGCAGCACGGTGAAGTACGACCGTGCGGTCGCGTGCGTGGAATCAGCCGCGATGTCGATGACGGTGCTGGTCGTGACGTGCTTGGTCCGCGGCGTTCCGTCATCGTAGGTGATGAGTGTGTCCTGGAACATCGCCTCGACGGCCTCTCGGCCGCGGACCGGTGCCCCGCTGCCCACGAACAGGGCATCCGCCAGCAGTGCGCCGACCGCGCCGAAGTCTCCGCTGTCGACGTGCACGGCGTAGGCGGCGATCAGGTTCTCGATGGCGCGGTGACTTGATGAGATATCCATGATGGATCGGCGACCTGTCCTTTCCTGTTGTTCGAAGTCAGCCGTCAGCAGGTGCAGAGGATGCGCCGGGAGGACGGGGGGTCGCCCTCCCGGCGTTGAGAGGGCGCTGTGCATCAACTGGAGTCTGATGGGCCGGTCAGTGGGTGGCGCGGGCCGCCTTCTTGATGACGTCGGCCACCAGGTCGGGGTGGGACATCGCGACGGAGTGTGATGCGGCGACCTCGGTGGTGTGGGCGTGGGCGCGTTCGGCCATGAACCGCTGTGCGGCGGCCGGGATGTTGAGGTCTCCGGTGGTGACGATGTCCCAGCTGGGGACGGTCTGCCAGGCGGCGGCGGTGGCCCTCTCCTCCAGTGCGGCCTGGGCGATGGGCCGCTGCGTCACGGCTGCCAGCGCGGCCCGGTCGGTCGGGACGTCGGCGGCGAACTGGGCCCGGAACTTGTCCTGCTGGATGTACAGGTCGGTGCCGGTGCTGCCGTCGGCGAACGAGTAAGGCACCGGGTCCAGCGTGCCGGACAGGGTCGAACCGGGGAACTGGTTGGTCAGCTGCAGCGCGGACTCGCCCGGTGCGGGCAGGAACGCGGCGACGTAGACGAGGGCCTTGACCCGCGGCTCACCGACGGCGGCCTCACTGATGACCGAGCCGCCGTAGGAGTGGCCGACCAGGACGACGGGGCCCTTGATGTGGTCGACGAGGCTGCGCAGCGCGGCGGCGTCGGAGGCCGGGCCGCGCAGCGGGTTGGCGGCGGCCACCACCGGGTAGCCGTCGCGGTGCAGCTTGGCGATGACGCCGTCCCAGCTGGAGCCGTCGGCGAACGCGCCGTGCTCCAGGACGATGGTCGGCCTCGCGGCCCGGTCGCTGGCCGAGTCCTGGGTCGCGGCGTTCGCGGTGCCGACGGCGGCGAACGCGCCGACGACGGCGGCGGCACCGGCGATGAATCGGCGCAGGCGGCCGTTCTCAATGGTGAACATGGAAACGCTCCAAGGGTTTTGAACAGTGCGATGGATCCAGCGGTGCTCACTGTTGCCCTCGGCCCGTTCCCGGCGCATCGGTCATGTGACTTCACGCTTCCGGCCCTTCCGGACCTCCGAACCGCCTTGCCGACTGGGCGTCAGGTGACTGATGCACCGCCATCGGCGCGGCGGCCACAGTAATGGCGCCATCCCCGATTCCGAGGAGAGATCATGAAAAGACGGTTCCTGACCATCGTCGCGGCGAGTGTCCCCCTGGTCGCCGCCGCGGCCGTCTCCACACCGGTGAGCGCGTCGGCGGACCTCGCCGCCACCGGCCCCTTGCCCTTCACCTGCGCCCCGTCCGCGCTGCCGGCCCCGGCGGGCACCGCGGTGGAGTCCGTTACCGCGGCCGCTGTGCCGGCCGGCACCTTCCAGGTGCCCGGGGTCCCACCGCTCGGCGGCTTCCCGGTGCCGGACGTCCCGGCGCACTGCGAGGTGACGGTCACGCTGACCCACCCCGGCTCGAACGACCACGCCAAGGTGAACGTCTGGCTGCCGCAGGCGGGCTGGAACGGCCGCTTCCAGGCAGTCGGCGGCGTCGCCTACGCCGCCGGGGACAACGGCGCCGGGCTCGCCGCGGCCGTCAAGCAGGGCTACGCCGCCGCCACGACCGACGCCGGCGTCGGCGGAGCCCTGGACACCAGCTGGGCGCTGGACGCCTCCGGACACGTCAACACCGCGCTCCTGGACAACTTCGCCTCCCGCTCCGCGCACGAGATGGCGCTGGTCGGCAAGCAGGTCGTGGCCGACGTCTACGGCAAGGCGGCGTCCTACTCCTACTGGAACGGCTGCTCCACCGGCGGCCGCCAGGGCTACATGGAGGCCCAGCGGTACCCGAAGGACTTCAACGGCATCAACGCCGCGGCGCCGGGCATCAACTGGAACCAGTTCGAGGTCGCCACCCTGTGGCCGCAGGTCGTGATGAACGAGGCGCACACCTACCCGACCGGGTGCGAGTTCGACGCTTTCAACCAGGCTGCCCTCAAGGCCTGCGACAAGCGCGACGGCGTCGCCGACGGCCTGATCGGCGATCCGCAACGGTGCGACTTCGACCCGCGCCGCCTGGTCGGCACGCGGATCGAGTGCGACGGCAAGCAGGTCACCATCACCGAGGCGGACGCCGACGTGGTCCGCAGGATCTGGGACGGCCCGCGCGATGTGAACGGCAAGCGGCTCTGGTACGGCCTGCCGATCGGCGCCGACTTCCGCTACCTGGCGGACAGCAAGACCGACGCGAACGGCGTCACCACGGGCTCGCCGTTCTTCGTTCCGGCCACGTGGGTCGCCACTTTCGTGGAGAAGAAGCCCGCGTTCAACACCGCGAACCTCACCTACGCGCAGTTCGACGAGATCTTCCGCAAGGCCCGCGCCGAGTACGACCCGGTCATCGGCACGCGCGACGCCGACCTCTCCGCGTTCCGCGACGCCGGAGGCAAGCTGATCACCTGGCACGGCGACGCCGACCAGCTGATCCCCACCGCGGGCACGGTCGACTACCGCGAGCGCGTGGAGGAGAAGATGGGCGGCACGAGGAAGGTCGACGACTTCTACCGGCTCTTCCTGGCTCCGGGTGTCTCGCACTGCGGCCTGGACGGCGGCAAGGTCGACGACCTGGCGTCGCTGACCGCCTGGGTCGAGCAGGGCAAGGCACCGGCGGTGCTGCACGCCACCCTGACCACCGCCACCGGCCGGACCGTCGCCCGCGACGTGTGCCGCTATCCGATGGTCTCCCGCTACACCGGCCACGGCGACCCGAGCGTCGCGAGCAGCTTCCGCTGCGTCCAGGCCTCGCGGGACTGACCCCCCTCAGGCCCGAACACGGACTGCTGAAGAGAAGAGAGTCGTGAACACATTGACGGTGATGTCGAACTCGGCGTCGGTGAACGCACAGGTCAACGGACGCGCCCCGCTGGTGAGGCTGTACCTCGTACGCGGAGTCCTGGCGGCGGTGTGGGCTGTGGCCTTCGCCCACGCCCATGACACGCTCGGCGCTGCGGCGATCACGCTGCTCGTCACCTATCCGCTGCTCGACGCGGTGTCGTCCGCGGTCGACTACCTGTCGGTGCCGGACGGACCGGAGCAGCGCGTCCAGGCCGGCTTGCTGGTGTGGAAGGTGCGCCGGGGTGTGGCTCAGTTGCGGGTCTGAGATCGGTGCGCAGCACGTTCGGGTCCGTCCCCGGTTGGAGGCGGACCCGAACACTCCCACATCGATCATCCGGTGCCGGGTCATGCCTGGCCCGCTGCGCTCAGAGACCCAGATCCGCTGCCAGGCAGGAGAACCTGATCGCCAGCGCGTCGGGGTCAAGGGTGTCCGCCGCCGGATACGTCGGCAGCACCGCCTTCTCTTCGACCATGTCCTCGAAGACGACGCGTTCCGGGAGCGCGCCGAATCGGGCCTTGCGGATCGCCGCCGCTTGCTCGTGGGTGTTCGGATCATTCACTTCCGCACCTCCAAGTGGTCGACACGCTCGCGGGTCACAGGTGGTCGGCGTCCACCACGGCCTGGGCGAACGCCGTCGGCGCCTCCTGCGGCGCGTTGTGGCCGATACCGGGGAGCACGCGGTGCTCGTACCGGCCGGTGAAGAACTTCCGGTACCCGGTACCGTCGGTCGTGGGCAGGAACGGGTCGAGGGCGGGATCCAGGGCGATGGTCGGCACCGTGATGGCCGGCCGGGCCGCGAGCAGCTGCTCGTAACGGTCGTAGCGACGCTCGCCCTCGGCCAGGCCGAGGCGCCAGCGGTAGTTGTGGATCACGATGGCGGCGTAGTCGGGGTTCTCGAACGCCGCGGCGGTGCGCTCGAAGGTGGCGTCGTCGAACTTCCAGGTCGGGGAGACCTCGTCCCACACCAGTCGGCACAGGTCGTGCCGGTACTGCTTGGTCTCCATGGCGACGCGGCCTCGGTCGGTGGCGAAGTAGTACTGGTACCACCAGGTGTGCTCGGCCTTCGGCGGCAGCGGGTTCTGCTGCGAAGGGATGTTGACGATGAGGTAACCGCTCACCGCCACCAGGGCCTTGACCCGCTCGGGCCACAGCGCCGCGACGGTGCCGGCGGCCCGCGAGCCCCAGTCGAATCCGGCCAGCACGGCCTTGTGGATCTTCAGGGCGTCCATCAGGGCGATGACGTCGAGGGCGATCGCGGACTGCTGCCCGGTGCGGACGGTCGTGGGAGACAGGAAGTTCGTGGTGCCGTGGCCCCGCAGGTACGGCACGATCACCCGGTAGCCGGCGTCCGCCAGCAGTGGCGCCACGTCGACGAAGCTGTGGATGTCGTAGGGCCAGCCGTGCAGGCAGATGACCACGGGTCCGTGCTTCGGCCCGGCCTCGGCGTAGCCGATGTCGAGCACGCCGGCCTGGACCCGCTTCAGCTCGGTGAACGTGGTGTGCGTGCCCGGGGCGATAGCCGGGATGACCGGGGCCGGGCGACCGGGCCGGGCGGAACCGGCGGCGAAGGCGGCGGGCGCGGTCGATGCCGCGCCGACCGACACGGCCGTGGCCCCCACGCCGAGACCGACTGCCTTGGTGAAGGTACGCCTGTTGATCATGTCTGATCCTTCCCGGAGACTCGTTGATGCCTCCACTGTTCTTCGGCCACCGGCCAGACACATCAGTCACATGACGTCGAGACGCGCGACGGCGCTCGCGGACGCACGAAGGACCTGCCGGGCCGCCACATTCAGTCATTCGACTGTTTCTGCCGAGCGGCCGCTCGGTGATCCTCGAAGGAGCGCCGCGATGCCGGCGGAGCGTCGTGTGTGCAATCGGAAGGTCCGGCCGTGAAGCAAACCCCCGTCGTCCTCATCCACGGTGCGTGGTTCCACAGATCCTCCTGGGAGGGCTGGGCCGAACGGTTCACCTCGCACGGTTACGCGGTGTGCGTCCCGGGCTGGCCCGGTGAGGCCCCCACCGCCGAGCAGGTCCGCCGTGATCCCGGCCCGCTGCGCGACCTCGGGCTCGCCGCGCTCACGGCCCACTACGAGAAGATCGTGCGGTCCTTCGACAACCCGCCCGTCCTCATCGGGCATTCGGCCGGCGGCCTCATCGCCCAGCACCTCCTCGGAGCCGACCTCGGCCGCGCCGCCGTCGCCCTCGCGCCGCTGCCGGCCCGCGGTGTGCCGCTGGACCACGGCCGGCCCCGGCCGTGGTCGCTGATGCCGGCCGACTCGGCCCGGCACCCGTGCTTCGAGCCGCTGCCGCGCGCCCGGTTCCGACACGTCGTCGCCAACGCGGTCGGTGAGGAGGAGGCCGCGAAGCTCTTCGACCGGTACGCCGTCCCGGCCCCGCTCCGGCTGCTCGCGGACCTCGGACTCGATCGCACCGCCGCCGGGCCGGCCGACACCGTCGTGAACACGGCGAATTCGGCGCGCGGACCGCTCCTGCTCGTGTCCGGCCAGGAGGACCGGATGGTCCCGGACGCCGTGACCCGCTCGGTCTACAAGCTCTACGGTGACTCCTCCGTCGTGACCGACCTGAAGCAGTTCGCCGATCGAGGGCATTCCCTGGTGTTCGACAGCGGCTGGCGCTCGGTCGCCGACCACGTCCTCGCCTGGTTGGCCGCCAACGGCATCGAGGCCGTGGCCGCACAGGGCTGAACGCGGGCATCAGACCTTCGCAGCCGCGTCAGTCCGGCTCAGCGCGTCGCGCAGCGCCGCCCGGGCCGTGATGCCCAGCTTGGGGAAGATGCGGTACAGGTGCGAGCTGACGGTGCGGGGCGACAGGTGCATCCGCTCGCCGATCTCCTTGTTCGTCAGGCCGCTCGCGGCCAGGTCGGCGATGCGGCGTTCCTGCCAGGTCAGCGAGGCCAGGTTCAGCGTCGAGACGCGGGGCGGGGTCCCGGTGGCGCGCAGCTCGGCCCGGGCCCGTTCGGTCCAGCCGGCCGCGCCCAGCCGCTCGAACGCCTCGGCCGCCGGGACGAGGTACTGCCGCGCCGCCGCCGGGCCCTGGACGTGGCGCACCCGGACGCCGTGCGCCAGCCGGATCCGGGCCAGCTCGAACGGGAAGCGGGCGGCGTCCGGGTGGGCTTCGGCCCGCGTGAACATCTCAGCGGCCTCCCGCTCGTTCTCGGCGGTCATCGCCAGCGCGCCGTAGGTGATCAGCCCCAGGCGGGGCGAAACGGACGGCAGGCCGGCGTCGCGGGCGGCGAGGGCGTGCGCCCGGGCCTGCTCGACGCGTCCGGTGTGCTGGGCGGCCTCAACGAGATCGAGCAGGGTGCGCGATGCCTGGTACGCGTAGGGCCGGAACGTGCCCGGCTGTGTGATGCCGATGGCGTAGAGGTACGCGGCCTCGTAGTCGCCGGAGCTCAGCGCGGCGGTCGCGCCGGCGGAATCGGCGACCTGGGTCAAGAACCCCAGTCCGCGCGGACGGGCCCAGGCGTCCACCTCGGCCTGCAGGTCCCGCGCCCGCCCGACCTGTCCGCGCAGCGCCGCGAGCTGGGCCAGGTACGCGCGGCTCTGGGCGGCGAACAGGTGGTGGCCGTGCTCGGTCGCCAGGTCCAGGCCGCGCTGTCCGGTGTCCTCAGCCTGGGCCCATTCGCCGACCGCCATCTGGTCGAGCATGATCTGGTGCAGCATGACCATGCCGGTGGCCACGGCTCCGGTCTCCAGCTCGCGGTCCACGACGCGCTGCAGGTAGGGGCGGTAGTGGCTCAGGATGTCGAGGTGGTACGCGGCCGCGCCCAACCGCGTGACGTCCCAGGGTTCCAGATCCGGCAGGTTGGCGGCGGCCTGTCGCACCGGCCCAGCCCAGCCTGCTCCGTGCCTGGTCACATCGCTCCAGGTGCCGCTGTAGAGACGAGAGTGTTCGGTGACGAGGTCGCCCATGGAGGCGAGGAGTTCGTGCGTGCTCTCCCAGGCCGCGCGGTCCCCGCTGAACTGGCTGATCGCCAGGAGAAGGATCACCAGCCGGGTGAGGACCTCCTCAGGCTGGGTCTTGCCATCGGCTGACGCGGTGGCGGTCCCGCCGTCTCGCAGCGTCTCGATCGCGGCAGAGACCTGTCGGTGGGTGGAGCGGACGTCCCCGTCCTGGTAGAGCGCCCGGTAGGCCGCGGCCAGCACCGAGGCCGGCGACTCCGTCGAACCGGGTGCGAGGTTCGCCTGGACCAGCCGGTGCGCCTGGCCGAGGCGGGCGGCGTGACCGGCGACGAAGGCCGCGTCGGTCAGTCGCCGGGACCGGTCGGTGTGGTTCTCGCTGAGCTCGGCGGCCCGGGTCAGCCAGGTCACGGCTGCCAGCGCGCCGCCGCGCCGGGTCGCCGACTCGGCCGCCGCCTCCAGGATGTCGGCGACCTCCTCGTCCGGATCGACCGTCGCCGCCGCCAGGTGCGTCGCCCGGCGTTCGAGGTTCTCCCGATGAACCTGTGCCAGTGCCAGGTGCGCGGCGCGGCGCTGGTTGGGAGTGGCCATCCGCACGACGGCGGACCGCACGAGCGGGTGCCGGAAGACGAAATCACCGGTGACCACCTCGATGTCCAGCAACCCGGCGGCCACTGCCGCGTCGGCGTCGCGCATGCGGTAACGGGTGCCGGGGACGGCGTCGGTGCCGCTGGGGGTCCCGGCGCCGTCGAGCGCGCCCATCAGCAGCTCGGTCCGCACCCGCTCGTCGAGGGCTGCGATGCGGGTGCCGAACAGCCGTTGCAGCCGCCGGGGCAACGGCACACCGTGCTGACCGATCAGGTCTTCGGCCGGAAGGTCGCGCGACCGGCCGGCGAAGTGGGCGGCCAGCTCCACCAAGGCCAGCGGGTTGCCCTGGGCCTGCTCCAGGACGATTCGACGGGCCTGTCGGCTCAGCTCCGGGCACCGGTGGTCCAGCAGGCGTGCCGCGTCCTCGTCGGTGAGGGCGGTGATCGGCAGTTCGGGCAGTGCGGCGGTGTCGAAGCGCGACGTGAGGTCGGTGCGGACCGCGACCAGCAGCTTCACCGGGCCGCCGGCCAGGCGCCGGCCCACGAAGCCACAGACGTCGGCACTGGAGTCGTCCAGCCATTGTCCGTCGTCGAGGACCAGCAGCAGCGGCCGCTGTTCGGCGGAGAGCGACAGCAGGCTGAGAACGGCGATGCCGAGCGTCATGACCGACGGCGGATCGCCCCGCACTCCGCCGAACACGGCGTCGAACACCGCCCGGGTCCCGTCGTCCAGCCGCGCGACATCGGGGAGCAGCGGATGGAGGAACTGGTGCAGCCCGGCATAGGGCAGCTCGGACTCCGCCTCGACGCCGGCGGCCCGGATGACGACGTGGCCCTCCTGCTCCGCCAGCGCGGCGGCGCGGCTCAACAACGAACTCTTGCCGACCCCCGTCTCCCCCCGAAGGACGAGAGCCTGGCCCGTGGCGGACTTCACGAACGCCTCGAGCTCCGCCTGCTCGTCCTCGCGGCCCACCATTGTCATGGTGACGCCCCATCGCTGGAACCCAGTCATGTCCCCCTACCCCTTCCTGTTTTCGCTCTCACCGCGCGGCAGCTCCCTCAGCGCCAGCGGGTCGCCGCGTGCTTCGGCGACGATCGCGTCTCGCACACGGGGGTGCACCGGACCGGGCAGCACCGGGTCGAGCAAGGCCCGGGTATCGTCGTCGCGGAGCCCGTCCACCTGTAGTTCCGGCAGGCCGGCAACGAGTCCGGCGCTGGTCGGCGTGCGGACCGACGCCGAGGTGGACACGGCGAAGACCAGGGCCACGGACTCGGCGTCCAGCCGGCGGGCGACGAACGCGAGGACGGCCGCAGAGATCCCGTCGAGCGCCGCGCGGTGACCTCCTGGAGGACGAAGGTGTTGCCGTCCGGGCCGGCGAACGACGTGAACGAGCTGTACGACTGCCGGCCCGGGTGAGGGCCGGCGACCCGTTCGGCGGTGCCGGCGTGGTGGAAGACCCCGCCGGCGTCGTGGAAGACCTCGCTGACCTCGACCCCGGCGTCCGCCCACTCGGCGCGGGCCGCGACGACGTCGTCCACGATCAGGTGCACACCTCGCTCGGATCCTGGCGCCGCGTCGGTCACGCCGCTGCCGATGATGAGCGACGCGACCGAACCGGGCGGGGTCAGGTGCACGATCCGGAAGCCGCCGGGGCCGGAGAAGTCGACGTCCTCGCGGAACCCGATCCGCGTGTAAAGGTCCTTGGCCCGGTCCACGTCCGAAACCGGGACGACGACGACCTCGATCTTGAATTCCATCCCCGTCAGCTCCATTCGCCGCAACGGAAGCCGGTCGGCGTCCACCGATCACGATCCCTGGACCGCGAGCCCCTCGAGCCAGTGCCGAACCCTGGCCAGTACCCGGGCCCGGGGCGACCAGTGTCCGGCACGGGCTCGACGGGGCGCCGCCGCAGGGGAGCCTGAGGACAGCCGTTCAGGACATCCACGAAAGGAAGACCCGCTATGGCCGTCAACTACACCGCCACGGTCGAAGTCACCGGCGAGGGCCGCAACGGCGGCACCGCCCGCTCCACCGACGGTCTGCTCGAACACCGCCTGTCCATCCCCAAGGAACTGGGCGGAGCCGGCGACGCGACCAACCCGGAACAGCTCTTCGCCGCAGGCTGGGCCGCCTGCTTCCTCGGCGCCCTCCGGCACGCCGCCGCCCAGCGCAAGATCAGGCTGACCAGCACCTCGATCACCGCCGAGGTCACCCTCCTCCACGGCGACGACGGCGAGTTCTCACTCCTGGCCACGCTGGCCCCGCGTCTCGGCGGCGTCGACCAGCGCACCGCCGAGGACCTCGCCGAGGCCGCCCACCGGATCTGCCCCTACTCCAAGGCAACCCGGGGCAACATCCCCGTCACCATCAACGCCGCCGCCGTCTGAGGACCCGCGCCATCCGGGCGTGCCCCGGCTGGCCCGCGCACGAGCGGGGAGAGCCTCACGCTGGAGCAGGCCCGGCGCTCCGACGTGCTCGTGGCCCTGCGGAGGCAAGACGCCCCGATAAGCCACGAGCACGGCGGCCCGGTCCGGCTCTGCGTGGCGCCGATGTACTTCTACAAGTCCGCCAAATGGCTGTCCGGCATATCGGTCACCGACCGGGTCATCCCCGGCTACTGGGAGGAACGCGGCTATGACGTCGACGGCTGGCTCGACGACGCCGCCGAGCACGACACGGCCTGAACGGCGCTCCGACGGGTGGGGCGGCCGGGTGCGGGCGGTTCACCGTCGCCGAGCGGACGGTCCACCGCGCCACCGGAACGCTGATGCTGCTGTGCGTGGCAACGGCGGCCTGCCTCTACATCGGGCCGCCGGCCCAGATGGTGGGCCGACGCCGTGCGGGTCGCGAAGGTCGTGCGGCGCGGGGTGCCGGTCGTGAAGGGTGGAGGTCGACTGCTCGACCGTGGCGCCGGGGCGGGCGGTGGGCGGCATAGTTGCGGGGATGCCGGACGATCAACGGTCCATCGGGACCGACGGTTGAGTCAGATGACTGATGTGACGCGGTCGCTACTGCTGCCAGGCTCTCCCGTGAGCGGCTCCGCGCCGCCCGCTCCGGGCCCGCCCGTGCCCTGCGCGTGGCGCGTCGCCGGACCCGAGTCACACCACGTCATCACTCCGGAGCGACCGCCACACCGGGGCTCACGGACCGGAAGGACAGCAGACATGACCGCGCCACCCCACACCACTCCGCACCGCCGCGCCACGGCCAGGCTCGCCACCCTGGTCGCCGTCCTCCTCACCGCGTTCGCCGCCGTCTTCGCGGGCACGGCCCCGGCCGACGCGGTAACGCCCTGGCAGGAGGCGGACCACAACGCCAGCACCCCCGACTCCCCGGCGATGGCGTACTACCGGGGCAGCAACGTCGAGGCCATCCGCGGCCAGGACAACGCCCTCTGGTTCAACGTCGACGGCGGCCCGTTCAACCGCATCGGCGGGGTCACCTACGCCGCGCCCGCGATCACCGTGTTCCGCGGTGAGCTCTGGCTCTTCCAGACCGGGCAGAACGGCGACCTCTGGGCCCAGACCCTGGCCAATCCAAACGAGCCCAACCACCGCCGCTGGTACTGGAGTTCGCCCATCCAGTTCCGTACCCAGAACATCGGCGGCTCCGGTTCGGCCGTCCGTAACAACCTGAGCCCGGCCATCGCGGCCTCGCCGGACCTGCTGTTCATCGTCGCCGTGGGAGCCAACGAACGCATCTACCAGGCCACCATGGGCATCAACCGCAACTTCAGCCCGTGGTCCGAGGTGCCGGGCGGCGCCCGGACGGAATCCGCGGCCGCCGCCGCGACCTCGCCCGACAGCCGGCTGACCGTGCTCCACCGCGGCACCGACAACCGGATCTACCGCCAGGGCCTCTACTACCGGTACTGGCAGTGGGACAACAACTGGCAGCAGATCAGGAACACCAACACCAACGCCGCCCCGTCGATCGCCTACAACGGCCACGAGAACCTGATGGCGGTCGGCTGGCGCGACGCCAACTCCGGCCAGGTGCTGACCTGCGAGACCCTGACGTACGCCGCCGAGGCGACAGCCCCGCAGGGCGTTCCCCGCGGCAACAACGTCGCCAGCCCGTCGGCCCCGCGCCTCGACTCCGAGCCCGGCGGTGTGGGCGTGACCATCCGGGGCGGCAACTTCTACGACGTCGGGGGCCACTACTTCCGGAACAACGTCATCTACTACATCCACAACTACTACGGCTGATCCGGCCCTTCCCCCGCCCCTTCCCCCTGGGGACCACTGCGCCGTCCCCTCAGGTCCACCGGGCCCGAGGGGACGGCGCAGTCGTCCACGCACGGGCAGCCAGCCGGACACCGACAGGAGGCCAGGAGGCACCCCTAGTACTCCAGTGGGAGTTCTCCGTCGACCAGGACCCGTCGCCCGCGTTCGCCGAGATCGGCCCGTTGATCGGCGAGCTCACCGGCGACCGGCAAGCCGCCTACGAATGCGCAGAGCAGGCTGTTGCCCCCTACCGGCCGCAGGAGCCGGCCTGGTTCCTCAACACGGTGGCCGTCGCTCCCGAAATCCAGGGCCGGGGCCTTGGCGGTGCGGTGCTGATTCCCGGCATCGAGGAGGCCGAGCGCACTGGGTATCCGGCGTTCCTGGAGACACCGTAGCGCTGCCCCTCGTGTCGCTGGGGCCGTTTCCGTCCACGCCGTCGATGGCCGCGCCGGGGAGAAGCGGTGCTTCGGCGGCGGCCTGCCCGCCGTCGCTGCGGGGCGGCCCCCGGGACGGCGGCTCCGCGTCGGGGGGCACTCGCAGCCGTGCCCGCGCCGTGGCGCTGACGGCGGTGGCCGCCGGCGCCGCACTCCTTCGGTGCGGCGGCCCGGCACGTACTCCGTCCCGCACGTACTCCATCCTGCGCAAGCGATGCCCCTGTCCAGGTGGCCGGTGCCGCTTTCGGCATGTGATCGCGGCGTCGTGCGGATACGGATGGCGCGCCCCTGCTCGTTGCGCCGCGGACGAGGTTCCCTGCTGGGCCCGGTTGTCGAGGCGCGGTGCGAGCGCGGTACAGGCACCAGACCGGCGGCTCGCTCGGAGCCTGCCGGCAACGAGGAGACGACGATGAGTGAGCAGCACGTGGCTCTGGCGGGAAGCCAGCGCCCGGCCAAGGCCGATGCGACCCGGGTGCGGGACGCGGACCCCAAGGCACCGGTGAAAGTGACCATCTCCCTGCGGGGGAAGGTGGCCACCGACGGGATCCCGGACGAGCGGCGCCAGGACGCCGAGAAGACGAAGGCCGTGCTCGAACGGTACGGCCTCGCCGTCGACGACGTCAGGCTCCAGCCGGGCAGCATCGAGGCGAGCGGTCCGGTGTCCGCCATGAACGCCGCCTTCCACGCGGGCCTCGGCGTCTACCGCAGTGCCGAGCAGGGCGAGTTCCGCGGCCGCGAGGGCGAGCTGAAGATCCCGGCCGAGCTCGACGGAATCGTGACCGGCGTCTTCGGGCTGGACGAGCGGCGGGTGGCCCGGCGGGCCGCCGCCAAGGGCTCGGGCTTCACGGGGTCGTTCACACCGGGCGACATCGAGAACCAGTACAACTTCCCGGCCGGCCAGGGGGAGGGACAGAAGATCGGCATCGGCGAGTTCCCCGGCGGCTACTTCCAGGACGATCTGGAGGCCTACTGCACCGCGCACAACCGGCCGACCCCCCAGGTCACCGTGGTGCCCCTGGGCTACAACCCGCCGCGGACCCTCCAGGCCCTCAAGCAGCTGTCTCCCCAGCAGATGAAGGACGCGGCAGAGGGTCTGCCCGAAGTGATGATGGACGTGCAGATCGTCGCCGGTCTCTGCCCGGCGGCCGACATCTCGGTCTACTTCGCCCCGTTCACCCAGAAGGGCTGGATCGACCTGTTCGACCGGGTCATCGCGGACCGGCCGGTGTGCCTCACACTCAGCTGGGGCCTGCCGGAGGACGCACTCGACCTGGCGCGGCTCGCCTTCGCCGAGATCGACAAGCGCCTCGAGGGTGCGGCGGACCTCGGCATCACGATCTGCATCGCCTCCGGCGACGACGGCTGCGGGGACGGGGTGGCGGACGGGCGCGCCCATGCCGACTTCCCGAGCGTCAGCGCGTTCGTCCTGAGCGTCGGCGGCACGATGATCGACACCTCCGGCCAGGAGGTGTCCTGGTGGCAGGCGCCCGGTCACCGGACCAACACCCCCGGTGGCACCGGCTCGAGCGGCGGAGGCGTCAGCACCATCGTCCCGCGCCCGAAGTGGCAGCAGCAGGTCCAGGTGGACTCCCTGAACCAGGGCAGCATCAAGGGGCGCATCGTGCCGGACGTGGCCGCCCTGGCCGGCCCACCCGGGTACGACCTGACGCTCCTGGGCCAGCCCTCGCCCAACGGCGGCACCAGCGCCTCCGCTCCCGTGTGCGCGTCCCTGATCGCCCGCGTCAACGCCTTGCTGCCGAAGGACAAGCAGCAGCGCTTCCTGACGCCGCTGCTCTACCAGAGCGGCACCAACGGCCACCCGCTCGCCCAGACTGCCTGCCGCGACATCGCCAAGGGCCATGACAACGCCTCCCACCCGCCGGCGGTGGGCTACCCGGTGCGGAGCGGGTACGACGCCGTCACCGGCTGGGGCGTATTCGACGGCGTCGCCCTGCTGAAGGCACTGCAGAACTCCTAGTCCGGACAGCGGCCGTGCCCGGCACCGGCACGCGGGCGCCCGCCCCCTGAGCGGGGCCCGCGGCGGCGCCCTTGACCGGGAGCGCCCCGACCGAGCACGCCCGAAAACCCGCGCGCCGGGCGCCGCCGAACCGGCAGCGCCCGGCGCGCCGGTCTGTCCGCGTCCGCGCGACCGGGCCGGCCGCGCCCACGTGCGGCGGCCGCTTCATGACCCAGATGAACGAGGCCGATCTGCGGGAGACCAAAGCCGGAAAGATTGTCGCCAAACCGGCCTGTGACATGAAGTCGCGAACCCGCGGGCGTCGTCGGGGCGCTTGACGATGGTCAGGGCGATCGCGAGGACTGTGGAACGAATTCGACCAGCCAGCCGGTGTAGCCGCCGTCGGCCCATACCAGGGCGATGGCGCGGTGCCGGGTGCGAAGGCGCTGGAGCAGGTCGCGGCCGGGGTCGCGGTCGCTGACGGATGCCGCGGTGCTGGCCGCCGTGCCCGATCCCCGCCGCGTGCGCGGGCGCCGCTACCGCATCGGCGCGCTGCTTGCCCTGTGCCTGACGGCGGTGCTCGGCGGAGCCCGCTCCCTCGCGCAGATCGCCAGGTACGCCGCCGACGCCGACCCGCAGGTCCGCGCCGGACTCGGCCTTGACCGCGCCGCGCCCAACGCCTCCACGCTCGGCCGACTACTGGCCCGCATCGACGGCGACGTCCTGGACGACGCCGTCGGCACCTGGCTCGCCGGCCACGCCGCCGACCCCGTTGAGGAGGACGAAGCCCTGATCGGGCTGGCGGTGGACGGCAAGTCGGTGCGCGACGCGCGCACCGACAGCAAGACGGCGGTCCACCTGCTGGCCGCCACCCTCCACGCCGGCCAGACCGTCATCGCGCCCAGCGCCAGGTGGCCGCCAGGAGCAATGAGATCCCGGCCATGGCTCCACTGCTGGCCTGCTTCGACCTGCGCGGCCTGGTCGTCACCGCCGACGCGATGCACACCCAGCGCAAGACCGCGAAGAAGATCGTCGCCGCTGGCGGGCACTACCTCCTGGTCGTCAAGGGCAACCAGAAGAAGCTGCGCCGGCAACTGCGCCGCCTGCCCTGGCGCCAGATGCCGCTGCTGGACCGCACCCGCACCGCCGGGCACGGACGGCGCGAGGTACGGCGACTGAAGGTGTGCACCGTCGAAGCCGGACTGCTGTTCCCGCACTCCGTCCAGGCCATCGAGATCAACCAGCGCCGCGTCAGCACCAAGACCGGCAAGGTCCAGGCGAAGACGGTCTACGCCGTCACCAGTCTCACACCCGGCCACGCCGACCCCGCCCGCCTGGCCGCGCTCGTCCAAGGCCACTGGTCCGTGGAAGCCCTGCACCACGTGAGAGACGTGACCTTCGCCGAGGACGCCTCCAGGGTCCGCACCGGAAGCGCGCCCGCGCCATGGCCACCCTGCGCAACCTCGACATCGGACTGATGCGCCAAGCCGGCTGGACCAACATCGCCGCCGCAGCCGACCACTACCGGTCACTCCCCGACCACGCCACCGCGCTCCTCAAGATCACATGCTGAAAACGCATCAGCCCTGGCGCACTGCTGTGAACGCCGTTCCCTGGAAGCCAGCGTCGCCGTTGAACGCCACCCAGAAATAGTAGCCATAGACATAGTAGCCATGTACTCTATTTGACATGAGCAAAGGTTCACCGGGCCCCACGCCCGGCTTCCTGGTGTGGCGGCTCGCCAACAAGTGGCGCGTCGCGGTCGATCGCGCGGTCGCTCCGCTGGGCCTCACCCACGCGCAGTACTCGCTGGTCGCGTCGTTGCACGGCATGCAGCGCGCCGGGGAGCGGCCCAGTCAGCGCCGACTCGCCGACCACACCGGGCTGGAGGCGCTGTACGTCTCGAAGCTGGCGCGCGCCCTGGAGTCGGCCGGGCTGATCGAGCGCACCCGCGATCCCCGCGACCCGCGCGCCGTACAGCTCGCCCTCTCCGAGCAGGGCCAGGCCGTCACGCGGCAGGCCATCGCGGTGGTCCAGGAGCTGCTTCAGCAACTGCTGGAGCCGCTCGGCGGCCTCGACGCCCCGCGAACGTGCGCGTTCACCGACGAGCTGAGGGCCCTGCTCGACGCACCTCTCGCTCCATCCCTACCGAACGACGAGACCACTCAGGGGACAACACCGTGACCACCGCCGCATCCACCACCACCGCACCCGTCGCCACCGCACCCGTCGCCGACGCCCGCGGCCTCGCCCTGGCCCACTACGCCGCCCGCGGTGTCCTGGAGCAGGTCCTGGCCCGGCACGGCGCCACGTTCCAGCAGCAGGTCGCCCTGCGCGCCGCCGTTACCGCCGACGCCCCGCAGACGCCAGACGATCTCGTCGCCCAGGTCCGGGGCTCCCTCAAGGCCGATCCGGCCGAGATCCGCGCCACTGTCGAGGAGCTGCTGGCCGAGCAGCTGCTCGTCGCGGACGGCGCGCACCTTCGCCCCACGGAGGCGGGGCGCGAGCTGCTCGCCGCCGTCAGCGCGGAGACCGCCCCCATCAGCGCCCGCGTCTGGGGCGCGATACCCGCCGAGGACCTGGCCGCCGCCGGCCGCGTCCTCGCCCTGGTCACCGAGCGCGCCAACGCGGAGCTGGCAGCGCTGACCGCCTGACCGAGCCGATTGGCCGGCCTATCCCGCCAGCTGAGAACGCATCAGCCCTGGTCCCGGACCGGCGCAGGTGCGCAGCGAGGCGGTCCACGGCGCGGGCCGGCAGACGCTTGTGCCAGGCCGTGATGACCACCGGGCAGACGGCGGCCAGGGTCGACACCACATCGGCATAGTGGGTTCCGGGCTCGTCCACCATCAGGAGGCGATGCAGGTCCAGCCGTACTCGGCTGCGGCGGCCGGTCCGAGGTCCGGCAGCCCGATCACCGAGGTGTAGCCGAACGAATTGGCGCCGACTGGCCCGGCGGTGAGTGCGGCGCGGGCACACCGTCCTCTGTTCTGGGCGGGTGACTTCTTGCACGGCCACGGGCTGGGTCCCGTGGCCGTCTTGCTCAGCGCCGCTGCGGCCACGTGCGCTTCGGTCGTGGCCGCGGCGGCGGCCGGCTTCCGGCCGATGGTCCGAGCGGCCCGGGGCCGAATCGGCCCTACCCCCTGGTGGTCGCGCCGCGGCGGCGGTGTGCGCGAGTTCTGGACCGCGGATCCGGCGCAGCCGCCGGGTCAGGCCGTAGAGGATTGCCGCGGCAGCCGGGCAGGTCTGGATTCCGGTTGTCAGCAGCTCGTGCAGGCCGCCGGTCGCCATAAAGTAGACGACGAAGGCTCCGGTGGAAGTGGCCACCGCCGCCCCGGTGCGGGACTCGCTGGAGATCACCCAGTCCACCGGCCACCACAGTGCGCCGAGGACGTCGTGCAGCCGGAGCCGGAGCCCGCCCAGCACGAAGCCGGCTGACAGGGCGGTCCTTCGCCTCCGGGATACCACGATGCCGCTCTCGGGGTCTCTGGCCAGGTCTGCCAGCCGTGCCTGCCGCAAGTACCCTCTGTGGTGTCCCGCCAGCACCAGCCCCGCTCGGAGCAGCATTGGCGGCTTCCGGTGCAGCTTCAGCAGCGGTTGGCACAGCTTGATGGTCTCTTCCATTGCCAGATCCGCCAGGGAGAGAACGTCCAAACCCCCGCACCGACAGTGCCGAAGTAGCCCGGCTGCGTCGTCAGGCGAAGTGTTCGTTCCACCGACCTGACGGTGCGACAGGCAGACGCCGCCCCAGTCGAGATCCACCACGTGCGAGACGCCACCTTCGCCGAGGACGCCCGGCGGGCCACTACCCACATTCACTACCGCTGGTACCGCGCCCGGTGGGTCCCCGTCACCGCCATCACCAGCGAGTAGACCGAGGTGCCGGCGGTGATGAAGAGCCGGTTGTTCTTCGGCCCGCCGAAGGTCAGGTTGGAGACCTGCCCGGGCACCAGGATGCGGCCGATCAGGGTGCCGTCCGGGTCGTAGCAGTGCACCCCCTCGTCGAAGGCCGCCGCCCAGAGCCGGCCGCCGTCGTCGAACCGGATGTTGTCGAAGCTGGTCTTCGGCGCCTGCGCGAAGACCTTCCCGTCGGAGAGCGTGCCGTCCTCCCGGACGTCGAAGACCCGGATCTGACGGGCGCGGCTGTCCGACACGTACAGCTGCTGCTCGTCGGCGGAGAAGACCAGCCCGTTGGGCCCGACGAACCCGTCCGCCACCTTGCGGACAGTGGCGTCGCCCGGGTCGATCCGGTAGACGTTGCAGGCCCCGATCTCGGCGACGTCGCGGTGGCCCTCGTAGTCGCTGGTGATGCCGAAGTCCGGGTCGGAGAACCAGATCGACCCGTCGGAGTGCACCACGGCGTCGTTGGGCGAGTTGAGCCGCTTGCCCTGGTAGCGGTCGGCCAGCACGGTGATCGACCCGTCGTGTTCGGTGCGGGTGACCCGGCGGTTGCCCTGCTCGCAGGTGATCAGCCGGCCCTCCCGGTCCAGGGTGTTGCCGTTGCTGTTCCCGGCCGGGGAGCGGAAGACGCCGACCGTACCGGTGGCCTCGTCCCAGCGCAGCATCCGGTCATTGGGAATGTCGCTCCAGATCAGCTGGCGCCAGGCGGGCAGGTAGACCGGCCCCTCCGCCCACCGGCAGTCCCCGTACAGCTGCTCCAGCCGGAGGTCGCCGTTGGCGCACTTGCCGGTGCGGAAACGCTCGTCCAGGATCTGGTACAGCCCGTACTTGATCTCACCAGACATAGTCCACCCCTTGCCATTAGTCTCCGAAATTTGTTCGAAGCTTTTCGAGTATGACAGAACATCATATGGTTGGACCATGGCAACGGAGAACCTGGACGACATCGACCGCCGGCTGCTCACCCTGCTCCAGCAGGACGCGGGACTGTCCTATGCAGCCCTCGGCAAGGCCGTGGGCCTCTCGGCCGGCGCCACCCACGAGAGAGTTCGCAAGCTGCGCGATCGCGGGGTGATCCGCCGCACGACCGTCGAGGTCGACCCCGGAGCGCTCGGGCTCGGGGTGCTGGCCTTCGTGATGGTCGAGTCCTCGGCCTGGATCGGTGACTCCGCGGCGGCCTTCGCCGCGATCCCGGAGATCGAGGAGGCCCACATCATCGCGGGCAGCGCCTCGGTCTTCGTGAAGGTGCGCACCGCCACCACCGAACAACTGCAGGACGTGCTGCGCCGCCTGTACGCGATCGACGGCGTCAGCGGGACCCAGGCGACGGTCTCGTTGGAGACCTTCTTCGAGCGCCCGCCCTCGCCCGCCCCGCAGAATCCCCCGCTGGCAGGCTAGATCCACTGCCGTGTGGATAGAGCGTTCGAAGAGCTGTCACGGGTCTGGCGTGGTCAGGATGTCGATGCTGACGGTGGCTTTGTAGCGGGTCCGGTCGACGGTGCCTTTGGCGTTGTAGGCCTGGGCACGGAAGCCCTCCGCAGCTCAGGTGACAGCACCCTGCAGGGCCGGGCTCTCCAGCCTTCGCTGTCCCCGGAAGCGGATACCCGCCGGCGGGAACAGGCGGCCGACGGGAGCGGACGTGGACATCGAGGCGATGCTGGACCGGCTCGGCGCGGTGATCGGGCCGCCGCCCGCGGGCGGCGCGGTCCCGGTCCCGTGGGAGCAAGGACCTAGGGGCCCGGGCAGGTAGGTCGAGGTGGTGAGTTCGGCCCGTTACCCCGGATGAGCAGCACAGACAGGCAGCAAGCAGGACGGGTGGCGGGAGGCCGAATCGAACCGCGGTCCGAATCCCCGTCCCGGCCCCCATGCCGCACCACGAACCGACCCCCCGGCCGGGGCAGCGGCGACTGCCACGCCCAGCGGTAGGCTGCCGCGGCCCTGGGAAAGCACGTGAGGCCGCCATCCCTGCGGGGGTGGCGGCCTCTGGCGTTGGCAGGCGGGGCGGCGGGTCAGTGGGGCGTCGTGATCAGGTGCCGGTCCGCGCCGGTCTCCCCGGCCCGTTCGAACCTCAGGGGCCGACCCGGTCGAAGCGCAGCGACGTGTGGCCGGCGTTGTCGTCGTAGATCTGGGCGACGAGCGCAGTTCCGACCGCGTCGGATCGGGTGCCCTGCAGCCGGATCGTGGTCGGCTTGTTCACCCGGATCAGCTCGCTGATCGGTGCGGTGGCGTTACCGCCGGCCTGCGCGTTGCCGGGGTTCAGGTCGATGACCTGGTAGACGAGCCGCTCGCTCTCCGCAACGGCGGTACCCGACGTCACGTCCCACAGCCGGGCGGTGATGAAGGTGTTGACCGGGGGAACGCCCGCCAGACGGCCGCGGACGTTCGCGTCGAGTTCGTAGGTCCCGGCCAGGGGAAGGGTGACCTCCAGCGGGGTGTCGGTCCAAACACCGGGCGGCAGGTTGACCACCGTGTTGAGGTGGGCGATTCCCCGGGCCGGCGCAGGCACCGCCTCAGCCGCGGTGACGCTGGTCTGGACCGCCACGGTCGTAGCGCCCAGGAGCACGGCGGCGGTGAGAGCGGCAAGGCCGGTACGCAGTGCTGGCATGATGCCTCCACAGATGCCAGTGGGATGTGCCACCGCCAAGGTAGAGGCTCTACGCGAAACGGATACACGGCCGAACGGGTGACGCCCGCGCGGGAGCCGACCAACGTGAGCGGGCGTACGCCGGGAACCCCACCCCATCCACGCAACCGCCGCCAGACGGGAACCCAGGTAAGCGGAGGTGGTGAGTTCGGCCGTGCGATGCTCTGACCAGCAGGGACAGCCGGACGGCCCCGAGTAGGCGGACGGCTGAACACGCGCCAGTACGAGCAGCGTGGGGAACGGCCGAGCGCGTGCCCGACGGTGCGGCTGTACGAGCCGGCCCAGGCGGCGGTGGCAGCCTGCCGGTGGCGCTCACGGCGCAGCGCGTTCTGGAGGTCGGCGTCGGCGTGCGGTCGGCCCTGAGCACCCGGAGGGACAGACGGCCCTGGATGGCGATCCAGTGACGCCGGCCCCGCCTCAGCCCGAGCGCAGCGCGTCGAAGCCGAGCAGCAGGGCATCGAGCGCGAAGGCGAACCGCTCGGCGTCGTCCGCGCCGACCCCCTCGATCGCGGCGCGGATCAGCAGCGGGTACCGCTCGGCCTCGAGCGCGGCCAACCAGTCAGCGCCACCGGCCTCCTCGGCTCCGACCACGATCTGGGCCTCCGCCGTCGCGTGGCCGATCACGAACACGGCAAGGGAGTTGAGCGCGTGCAGGGCGCGGCCGAGCGGAAAACCGCCGGCCGTGAGCAGGCGCAGGAGAGCCTCGAGGTCGTCGAGGGTCGCCGGCGTGACGGCGGGCCGGGAGGTGGCGAGCGGGAGTACGGCCGGGTGCCGTAGCAGACCCTCGCGCAGGGCGGTGGCGTACGCCTGCAGGGCCGTGCGCCAGTCGGCCGAGCCGTCCATGGCGGGGGTCGCCGCCGTGAACACCTGCTCCACCAGGCCGTCCAGCAGGGCGTCCTTGTTGGGCACGTAGTGGTAGAGGGTCATCGCCTCCACGCCCAGCTCCTGGCCGAGCGAACGCATCGTCAGGCCCTTGAGCCCGTCCCGGTCGACCAGGCCGAGCGCCGCGTCGAGGATCTGCTGCCTGCTCAGCCCGACCCGCTCGCCCCGGCCGCGCCGAGCCGCCTGATGCTTCGCCATCTCCGCTCCTCCGCCTCCCCGTACCGGCTTGACTTTCTTACAGCATAAGAGAACACTCGTCTCCAGCGAAACTTACACCGTAAGAACCAAGCCGCCGCAGGGGGAACCACGATGTCGACCACCATCAACAAGCAGGTCATCCGCGACTTCGTCGCCGCGCTCAACGACCGCTCCGGCGAGGGCTGGGTGCAGCTGCTCTCCCCGTCGGTCATCGACCACAACAAGATCATCTTCGGTGAGGAAGACGCCCCCGGCGCCGCCATCGAGGGCTTCCGCCTCCAGCTGGCCGCCTTCAGCACCGAGGCCGCGGGCGACGGCTTCCACATCGAGCAGCTCATCGCCGAGGACGACGAGGTCGTTGCCCGGCTGCGAGTGGCCGGTGTGCACACGGGCTACCACGCCCGGATGCCCGAGCCGACCAACCGCCGCTGCGACGTCGAGCAGATCTGGATCTTCACTGTCCGCGCCGGCCGAATCGCCGAGATCCGCGCCGTGAGCGACCGCCTCGGCATGTTCCTCCAGCTCGGCTGGGACTGGCCGACCATGGACTGACCCCGTTAGCGGATCGCCGAACCGGATTCACCGCCCAGTGAATCCGAGCGGCTGCGAAAGGCCGGAAAGGGCCTCCGACGCAAGTCGGACACCCCATGGCGTAGGGATGTCAAGCGGCTGTGGCGCCACCCGAGGAGATGCCGGCCGAACCTGCGGCGGCGGCACGGCGGGCGGCGCAGGGGCACCGAGGCGACGCAGCACCCGCCGAGCGGGGGGGCAGGGCAGGGCGCAGCGGGGCAGGGCAGGGCCGAGCGGGGCGGGGGGTGCCTCTATGTCCTTCGTCAGGGCTGCGCGGGTCATGCTGGCGCGGATTCGGGGGTGCGGGTCTCGTAGAGGGTGCCGTCTCGGAGCATGGCGAACAGGACGCTGATGCGTTGGCGGGCGAGGCGGAGGGGTGCCTGGGTGTGGGTCTTGCCGCGGTCTCGCTGCCGGTCGTAGTAGGCGCGGGAGTCGGGGTCGTGCAGGGCCGCGAACGCGGAGAGGAACATGGCTCGTTTGAGAAGCCGGTTGCCGGTCCTGGGGGCGTGTTCGCCGTGGATGGAGGACCCGGAGGACTTGGTCGCCGGGGCGAGGCCGGCGTAGGAGGCCAGGTGGGTGGCGGTGGGGAAGCTGGTGCCGTCGCCGAGGGTGAGCAGCAGGGTGGCGGCGGTCCTGACCCCGACTCCGGGCATCGAGGTCAGGACCTTGGAAAGAGGGTGAGCCTCCAGCGTTCGCGATCTGGGCTTCGACGGCTCGGCGCTGCCCGTGGAGGGTGGCGAGCGAGCGGGCCGGGGAGGGCACCACCATGTCCAGGGTGGTGCCCGGGACGACGACGGTCTGTTCGTCGAGCGCGTCGAAGATCTCGTCGACCAGGCGTTCGGCCATGCGCGGGGCCTTGGGCCGTATCAGGGTCACGAGCCTTCGTCGGCCGGCTTTGCGCAGGGCGGCCGGTGAGCCGTGCTGTTCGAGCAGGTGGGTGACGGCGGGGTGGTCCAGGCGGGGGCCGAGGTCGCGGTCGAGCGGTGCGACGCCGATGCCGCGGGGCCCCGTCCTGCCGGTCGGCTGCGGCTACTCCTGCCGGTAGGCGTGGGCGGGCGGGGCAGCGGCGGCGACCGGAGCGCGGAGCACGGATCCGTCCAGACCGGCCGGGTGGTCGAGGCCGTGGCGGGCGGTGGTGATCAGCAGGTGGCCGCCGGTCGGGGTGAGGCAGACGGAGGTGGGTTGGCGGGCGGGCAGGCGCAGGGTCGTCAGATGGGTGCCGTCGGGGTGGAAGCGGTGGACGGCGCCGTGGCCCCAGATCGCCACCCAGAGGCAGCCGTCGGTGTCCACGGTCATGCCGTCGGGGGAGCCGCCGGCCGCCGTGCGGGCGAACTCCGCGTGGTCGGTCGGGTTGCCGTCGGGGTCGAGGGCGTAGCGGTGGATGACGCCGGCCGCGCTGTCGGCGACGTAGAGGAGGTCGCCCGTGCTGTTGAAGGCGGGGCCGTTGACGATCGTCATGCCGTCGAGGACGCGGTGCACGGAGCCGTCGTGGTCGGTGCGGTAGAGCGATCCGGCACCTACGGTGCCGTCGTAGGGCATGCTGCCGGCCCAGAAGCGGCCGTGCGGGTCGCAGACGCCGTCGTTCATCCTGGTGCGGACGGCGGACCGGTCTTCGGGGCGGGCGAGCCAGTCCAGGCCCCCGTGGGGGCCGAGCAGGGCGATGCCCGTGCCGGCGGCGGCGATCCAGTGCCCGGGCCGGCCACCGACCGGCGCGACGGCGCCGAGCGGGACGTCGAGGCGGGCGATCTCGCGCGGGGTTCGCGGCCCTGTGAGGTCGGGAACTTCGAGGAGGCGACCGGCGAGGATGTCGACGTAGACGAGCCGGCCGTCGATCCAGCGGGCGCCTTCGGCGAGTTCGTGGTCGCCGGCGGCCCAGACTTCGACCTGGTCGGGCGACTTGCTTGAGAAGGACATCGGGCTCTCCGGGAGGGCTAGCGCAAGGTGGTGCCGGCGGGTTGGTCGAGGAGCGTGAGGTCACGTCGGGTGGGCAGGCCCTCCCAGTCGCCGCGCGAGGTGACGGCGAAGGCGCCGGTGGTGGTGGCCCGGTGGAGGCGCCCTTCGACGTCGAGCCCGTCGAGCAGACCGGAGAGGTAGCCCGCGACGAACGCGTCGCCGGCGCCGACGACATCGACGACGGGCACCCGGCGCGCGATCATGCTGACGGTGCCCTGGGCGGTGGTGGCGCTCGCGCCGTCGCCGCCCCGCGTGATGACCACCTCGCCACACCCCTGGGCGAGGAGTGCGTCGATCGCTTCGCCCTCGGGCAGGGACGAATCCTCGCCGACCAGGTCCAGTTCGTCGGCGGAGGCGACCAGTACGTCGGCGAGCCGAGCCAGAGGCAGCAGGGCATCACGGGCCTCGGCCGGCGACCACAGGCGCGCACGGTAGTTGACGTCGAGGCAGACGGTGATGCCGAGTTCGCCGGCCCTGGCCGCCGCCGCATGGACGGCTTCTGCCGCCTCGGAGCTCAGCGCGGGGGTGATCCCGGTCAGGTGCAGGATGCGAACACCGGGGTTCAGGGCGGGCAGGACGTCCGAGGGCCGGAGGGTCGAGCCGGCCGATCCCGAGCGGTAGTAGGTGACGCTGACCAGATCGGCGATGCGGTCCTCGCGGGCCAGCAGACCCGTGGGCCGGCCTTCGGTGTCGACCCGGGCATGGCTGACGTCGACCTGCTCCGCGCGCAGCGTGCGCAGGACGAGCGCGCCGAACTCGTCGTCGCCGACGCGGCCGACCCAGCCGGTGCGGTGTCCGAGCCTGGCCAGGCCGATGGCGACGTTGGCCTCCGCCCCCGCGACGGAGAGCCGCATCGGTGCGCCGAGCCTGACCGGGCCGGTGGCCCGCAGGGCGGCCATGGTCTCGCCGACGGTGACGACGTCGAGCGGTGGCGAGCTGGTCATGCCGCGATCTCCTCGGTCAGGGCGGTGCGCCAACCGGCGGCGCGCCCCCGGAGGGCGTTCAGGTCGCCGCCGCTGGCGGCGTCGCCGATCAGTGGTGAGCCGACGCCCACGGCGACCGCGCCGGCTGCGAGGTAGGTGAGCGCCAGGGCGGCGTCGACCCCGCCGACGGGGATGAACGGCACGCCGGGGAAGGGGTCGCGCAAGGCCCTCAGGTAGCCGGGGCCGCCCAAGGAGGCGGGGAAGAGCTTGACGGCGAGAGCGCCGTTCTCGTTCGCGGAGATCACCTCGCTGGGTGTCAGTGCGCCGATCAGCCACGGAAGTTCCGAAGTCCTGCGGCGCAGGTCCTCACTGAATCCGGGAGTGACGAGGAAGCTCGCGCCGGCGTCGGCGGCGCGGGCGGCGTCCTCGCCGGTCAGCACGGTGCCGGCGCCGAGTGTGGCGTGCGGGCCGAGTTCGCGGCGGGCCTGCTCGATCACCCACAGTGCGTCGGGGGTGGTCAGCGACACCTCGGCGGCGGTGATGCCCTCTTCGGCGAGCACGAGCACGGTGCGCAGTGCCGCGTCGCGGTTGCTGCCGCGCACGATGGCCAGGGTCCGGTACGGCAGTTCGGTCAGGTGCATGGGGAGGGCCTCTGTCGGTCAGTCGGTTCGGGTGCCGGTCGCGGTGATGTCGAGGTGCCAGCGCAGTACCCCGCTGGGTGGCACCTGTGCGGCGTCTCCCGGGCCGGCCTCGGCGAGGTCGAAGACGGAGCCGAGCATCGGCTCGACCCCGATGCTGCGGTAGGGGGCCGACGCGGGGAAGCCGCGCAGGTTACGCCAGAGGGCGGTGGAGACCGGGATGTCGGCGTCGGCGTGCAGGGAGAAGGTGAGCGTGTCGGGGCCGTCGGTGACCGTCACGCTGGCGCAGTCGGTGAGGATCGCACCGACCGCGGTGCCGTCGTCGGGGCCGAGCCGGTCCAGGCGTAGGCCGTACGGGGCCGGCCACGGTCCGGTGACGTGGTGGGCGCCGTCCGGCCAGGGCTGGGCCAGCAGCTCGGCCGCCTCGGGAAAGAGCCGGGTCGGCGTGGCGTCGGGTGCGGCCAGCCGGGCCTCGGGGGTGACGTCGAGCAGGGCGTGGGCTGCCCACAGGAACCGGTAGCCCGGGTCGGCGCGCAGTTCGTAGCCGATGCGCAGCCCCGTCGGTCCGCTGTCGATGCGTCGGCTCAGGACGAAGTCGGGGCAGTGCAGGGATTCTGCGTCGCCGTGGCGCTGCCAGGGCCGGGACCAGGCGTCGCCATGGTCGGGAGTGCCGCGCACGGTCGGGATGCACTCTTCCAGGCCGCCGGCGTCGATGAAGGTGTCGCCGGGGCGGACGGTGGCGCGTGCCGTGTCGCGGCGATGCCAGAGCCATTCGCGTTCGCCGGCGCGCAGCGAGGTCCATCGGCCGCCGTGGGCCGGATCGGTGCGGATGGCGATGGGCAGGTCGCTCACCATTCCGCGAACGACCCGTCCGTGTGGTGCCAGACGGGGTTGCGCCAGCGGTGGCCGGTCTCGGCAGCGCGGCGCACGGCGGCCTCGTCGATCTCGATACCCAGGCCGGAGCCCGTGGGTCGGACGGCGTGGCCGTCGGTGAAGCGGAACGGCTCGGGGTCCAGCAGGTAGTCCAGCAGATCGTTGCCGCGGTTGTAGTGGATCCCGAGGCTCTGTTCCTGGATGAGGAAGTTCGGTATGGAGAAAGCGAGTTGGAGGCTGGCGGCGAGGGCGATCGGGCCGAGCGGACAGTGCGGGGCCATCGTGACGTCGTGGACCTCGGCCAGGGCCGCGATGCGCCGGACCTCGGAGATGCCGCCGGCGTGCGAGGGGTCGGGCTGGGCGACGGCGATGCCGGTGGCGAGCACGTCGCGGAAGTCCGAGCGGGAGTACAGCCGTTCGCCTACGGCCAGTGGAACGGATGTCGAGTCCACCAGCCGGCGCAGGTCGCGGGAGTGTTCGGGGAGGACGGGCTCCTCGACGAACAGCGGGTGCAGGGGCTCCAGCAGGGGCAGCACCCTCCGGGACATGGCGGTGGACATCCGGCCGTGGAAGTCGATCGCCACGTCGCGCTCCTCGCCGAGGACCTCGCGCACGGCGGCCACCCGGTCGATGACGGCCCGGGTCTGCGCGGGGGTGTCGATGGGGCGCAGCTGCGCGGAGCCGTTCATCTTGACGGCGGTGAAGCCGGCGTCGACCTGGGCCTGGGCGAGTTCGGCGACATGGGCCGGGCTGTCACCGCCGATCCAGGCGTACACCCGCACCCGGTCGCGGACGTGGCCGCCGAGCAGCTGGTGGACGGGGACGCCGTAGGTCTTACCGGCGATGTCCCAGAGGGCCTGGTCGATGCCGGCGACCGCGCTGGAGAGCACCGGGCCGCCCCGGTAGAAGCCGCCCTTGGTGAGGGTCTGCCAGTGGTGCTCGATGCGCAGCGGGTCCTGTCCGACCAGGTAGTCGGCGAGTTCGTGGACGGCGGCCTGGACGGTCTCGGCGCGGCCCTCCACGACGGGTTCGCCCCAGCCGGTGATCCCCTCGTCCGTGGCGATGCGCAGGAACAGCCAGCGCGGAGCGACGAGGAACGTCTCCAGTGATGTGATCTTCATCCGGTGTCTCCCCGGTCGGCGTCGACGGTCAGCTGGTGGAGGTCGGCGGCTGCCTGGGCGAGCAGTTCCTCCACGGCGCGGGCGGCCGCTTCGGCGTCCTGGGCGCGGACGGCGTCCAGGACGGCCCGGTGGGCGGGGACGGCGTCGGCGCTGTGGTCGGCGCCGTGCACGATGTGGTCGCGCACCCTCAGGCCGGCCTCGATCACGACCTCCATACGGGTGAGGAGTTCGTTGTGGGCGGCGGCCAGCAGCGCCCGGTGGAACGCGAGGTCGGCCTCGACCGCGGCGTGGGCGTCACTGCCTGCGGCCGCCATCTGGTCGAGGGCGTCCTCCAGCGCGGCGAGGTCCGCCTCGTCGCGGCGTTCGGCGGCCAGCCGGGCCCCGGCCGGCTCGACGATGCCGCGGACCTCGCCGAGGTTGTCGAGGAAGGTCTCGTCGGGGATGCCCCGGCCCTGCCAGCGCAGCAGGTCGCTGTCCAGCAGGTTCCAGTCGGCGCGCGGTCGCACGAAGGTGCCGCGCTTCTGGCGGGAGTCGATCAGCCCCTTGGACGCCAGGACCCGTAGCGCCTCGCGCACGACGGTCTTGCTGACCCCGAGTTCCTGCTCGATCCGGTCGGGGTGGAGCGAGTCGCCTGGGGCGTACGTGCCACGGACGATCTGCTCGCCGATCACCTCGACGGCTTGCCTGTGCATGCCTCGTACCGGGTTGTTCACGGCGGTCCCCCTTCCGTTGTTCTGCGCGGGCTGGTGGCCCGCGCGCCGATCGGGTGCGTGTTCATGACGAAGCCTTGACGACGGACCAGCCGCCGTCCACCACCAGGTTCGCCCCGGTGACGTAGGAGGCGTCCGAGGAGGCGAGGAAGGCCACGGCCGCTGCGACCTCGTCGGGCCGGCCGAAGCGCTTGGCCACCGTCTCGGCGACGCTGTCGGCCCGCCCGGCCTCGTCCACCCGGTCCCAGGCCGCGGTCATGATCGGCCCGGGCACGACGGTGTTGACCCGTACCTGCGGGCCGTACTCGACGGCGAGTTGACGGCCCATCGCGCACAGTGCGCCCTTGGCGGCGGCATACGCGGGGTGCCCCGGCAGCCCGACCAGTGCGTGCAC
Source organism: Kitasatospora aureofaciens (assembly GCF_001188955.3). GTDB lineage: Bacteria > Actinomycetota > Actinomycetes > Streptomycetales > Streptomycetaceae > Kitasatospora > Kitasatospora aureofaciens. The sequence continues at coordinate 207,213 of NZ_JPRF03000043.1, forward strand.
CGAGGAGGTGAGCACCACCGAGCCCTCGCTGTCCCGCAGGGTCCCGGCGAACGCGCGGACCGCCAGCCAGGACGCCTTGAGGGTGACCGCGAGCTGGGTGTCCCACTCGACCTCGGTCAGCTCGTGGGCGGGCTTGACCACCACCGCGTAGGCGTTGCTGTGCAGCACGTCCAGTCGTCCGTAGCGGCTGCGCACGTGCGCGGCCAGCCCGTCCCACACCGCGGCGCTGGTCACGTCGCCGTGCCGGTACTCGGCCTGGCCACCCTCGGCGGTGATGGCCTCGACCACGGCGTGGCCGGCCGAATCGGCGATGTCGACGGCGATGACGGCCGCGCCCTCGGCGGCCAGCCGCCGCGCGGTGGCGGCGCCGATGCCGCTGGCGGCACCGGTGACCAGGGCGACACGGCCCTGGAATCTTCGACAGGTCTGCTCAGTCACGGCGTCACCGTAGCGCTTCTGATTAATTATGCAAATATCTTGACAGTCCTGGTCAGCCGGTCCCAGGATTCGAGCCCAGGACGACAGGCAAGCAGGCAGCGCGGGGCGGAAGCCGCCGCAGCTCCCGGATCACACACCCGTAACGCCAGTCGGCTTCCTGAACACCCCCACCCTGGTAGGAGCTCCAGTTGATCACTACGCGCACCCGTGGTGCGGCCGCCGTCCTGGGCGCGGCTGTCGTTCTCGGCCTGACGGCCTGTTCGACCGGTCAGACCTCGTCGAGCGGCGCCGGCCCGGCCTCGGTCGCTCCGGTCACCGGGAAGGTCTCCCTCACCTACCTGCAGAAGCAGGGCGACCAGCAGTACTTCATCGACGAGGCCAACGGTGCCAAGGCCAAGGCCGCCGAACTCGGCGTCGACCTTAAGGTCGTCAACCTGGGCAGCGACGCGAACAAGACGGTCAGCGAGGTCCAGTCCGCGATCGCGCAGAAGACCAACGGCCTGATCGTCGTGGTTCCCGACCCCGCGGTGGGTCCGCAGGTGGTGCAGACCGCGCGGGACGCCAAGGTGGCTCTGCTCACCTCCGACGACCAGGTCTGCACCAACAGCCCCACTCCGGCCAACTGCGACAAGGCCAACCTGGTCCCGCGGATCGGCTTCTCCGGCCAGCAGATGGGCACCGAGGTCGGCAAGCGGGCCGCCGAGGACTTCAAGAAGGCGGGCTGGAACGCCGCCGACACCCGTGTCATCTCCGCCTCGAAGCAGGACGTCACCGTCTGCGGCGACCGTGTGAAGGCAGCCAAGGAAGCCTTCAACATCGGCGCCGGCGCGAGCGTGCAGACCATCGACGTGGCCACCGACAACACCCCGACCGGTGCGCAGGACAAGGTCGCGGCGACCATCACCGCCAACCCGGGCGTTAAGCACTGGGTGGTCTGGGGCTGTAACGACGAGAACGTGCAGGGCGGCGTGACGGCCCTGCAGAACGCGGGCGTCGGCCCCGACAACATCATCGGCGTCGGCCTGGGCGCCTACCTCGCCTGCAAGGACTGGGGCCCGGGCGCACCGTCGGGCATGAAGGCCTCGCTGTTCATCAACGGCAGCGACATCGGCGCCCTCGCCGTGCAGACCATGTACGACAACCTCAAGAACGGCAAGCCGATGCCCGCCGAGGCGTTCGCCCCGACCACGATGGTCGACGCCTCCACCTGGCAGTCCGCCGGCGTGAAGTGCAGCTGAGCCGGATGAACATCCCCAGCACCGCAACGGCCCGGCCCGGGCTGGCGGCCGAATCGATCACCAAGCGGTTCGGCCCCGTCCAAGCTCTGCGAGACGTCACCCTGCGCTTCCCACCCGGCCAGGTGACCGCCCTCATGGGCGAGAACGGCGCCGGAAAGTCCACCCTCCTGCGCATTCTCACCGGTGACCACCAGCCCACTGCGGGCCGGATCAGGCTGGACGGTCAGGTCATCGACCTTGACTCGCCGACCGACGCGCGGCGCGCCGGCATCCGGATCATCCCGCAGGAACCGGAGATCATCCCGCACGTCTCCGTCGCCGAGAACGTCTACGCCGGCTCCCTGCCGCGACGCCCGGGCCGACGGCTCGACCGGGCCGAACTGCGCCGCCGGATCACCGCCGACCTCGAACGCCTCGGCTTCGACAAGGTCCTCGATCCCGACCTGCTCGGCTCCGAACTCACGGCCGCGCAGAGGCAGCTGGTCGAGATCATGCGGGCCCTGACCGGCGACACCGCGCCACGGGCCATCGCCTTCGACGAGCCCACCTCCTCGCTCTCCGACCACGAGGTCGACGCCCTGTTCGCCCTCATCGGCCGGCTGCGCGACGCGGGCATCGCCGTCATCTACGTCTCCCACCGCATGAAGGAGATCTTCCGGCTCGCCGACCGGATCGCCGTCCTGCGCGACGGCACCGTCGCAGGCACCGTCGACGCCAGGGCCACCAGCGAGGGCGAACTCGTGCGCCTCATGGTCGGCCGTGACCTGTCCAGCCTCTTCGCGCGCCAGCACGTGGCCGGTGACCGCGTGGTGCTGGAGGTCGACGGCCTCAGCACCGACGACGTGCACGACATCAGCCTCCAGGTCCGAGCCGGCGAGGTCGTCGCCCTGGCCGGCCTCATCGGCGCCGGCCGCTCCGAACTCGCCCTCGCCCTGGCCGGCGACACCCCCCTACGATCCGGAACCGTCCGGATCGATGGCGACCGCATCCGCCTGCGCGGCCCGGCCGACGCGATCCGCGCCGGAATCGGCCTCGCTCCGGAGGAGCGCAAGGCCCAGGCCCTGTTCCTCCAGCGCACCATCCGCGACAACACCTCGCTCGTCAGCCTCGGCAGGCTGCGCCGTTGGCGGTTCGTCGACCGGAACCAGGAGAAGGCCCTCGCCCAGGAGTACGCGGACCGGCTGCGGGTGCGTGCCCCCTCCATCGAGGCGGAGGTCCGAACCCTGTCCGGCGGCAACCAGCAGAAGGTCGTCCTGGCCCGCTGGCTCGCCCGCAAACCCGCCCTGCTGATCCTCGACGAACCCACCCGCGGCGTGGACATCGGCGCCAAGGCCGAGATCTACCAGATCATCGCCGACCTCGCCCGCGAGGGCACCGCGATCCTGGTGATCTCCTCCGAACTCCCCGAGGTCCTCGGCCTGGCCGACCGCATCCTCGTCATGCAGAACGGCCGCATCACCGGCCGGCTCGACCACACCGAGGCCACCGAAGAGGCCATCCTCGCCCTCGCCATGGCCGACGACCTCACCCCCGACCTTCCGCACGAGACCGCCACGGCACCTCGCGCCGAAACCGACCCGGCCCCCGGAGGCACCCGATGACGACTGCCCTCTCCGTCGACCGAGAGCTCGATCAGAGCGGCGGCCGACCGACGCCGGCCACCGACGCCCGCAACTGGCTGGCCCGAACGGGCGGCCAGAACCTGGGCCTGATCGGCGCCATGGCCCTGGTGCTCGCCGTGTTCGGGTGGCTCAACCCCAACTACCTGAGCTGGAACAACATCCAGGTCATCGCCGAGGCCGCCACCATCTCCGGCCTGCTCGCGGTCGTCCAGACCATCGTGATCATCTGCGGTGGCCTCGACATCTCCGTCGGCTCCCAGGCCGGCCTGGCCTCCGTCACCAGTGCCATGGTCTTCACCTCGACCGGCTCCAACTCCCTCCTCGGGATCGGCGCCGCCGTCGCCATCGGCGCCGGGATCGGCATCTTCAACGGTGTCGTCATCATCTACGGCCGGGTCAACCCGACCATCGCCACCCTCGCCGGCCTCGCCGCCTACAAGGGCGTCGCCCAGCTCATCTCCAACGGCTCCGCGCAGGGCTACGTCCTCAACGACAGCCTGTTCGTCTTCCTGAGTCGGGGCAAGATCGCCGGCCTGCCGGTCATGGTCTGGCTGCTGCTGCTCGTCGCGGCCGCCGTCCACGTCCTGCTCAGGTACACCGACATCGGCCGCAACATCTACGCCCTCGGCGGCAACGACACCGCCGCCCGCCTGGCCGGCATCAACCTCAACAAGTACCTGATCGCCGTCTACGCACTCAGCGGCATGGTCGCCGCCCTCGCCGGCGTCCTGCTCACCGCCCGCACCGGCTCCGGCCAGCCCGTCTCCGGCAGCGAAGGCCTCGAACTCCAGGCCATCACCGCCGCCGCCCTCGGCGGCTGCGCCCTCAAGGGCGGCAAGGGCGGCGTCGGCGGCACCCTGCTGGCCGTCGCCCTGCTGGGAGCCCTCCAGAACGGCCTCACCGTGCAGGGCATCAACGCCTTCTGGCAGAACGTTGCCCAGGGCGCCCTGCTGGTCGCCGCCGTCGTGATCCAGCAGCGCCGCGCCCGCGAACGCGCCGTCGGCCTGCCCGCTTAGCCCCGAGGCCCCCCGAAGCGGCCCGCCCTTCGTTCGAAGGGCGGGCCGACAGCACCACCGCTCACCTCCCCCACCCCGCGTGATCTCCCCACCTAGGAGCTCTCGATGTCCCTCCCCTCCGCACCGTCGGGCCTTCCGGACCCGACGGCGGTCGGTTCCGCGCGGTCGTCCGTACCGTCCGCCCGCCCGCGCCGGCGGCGCCTCGCCACGGCGCTGAGTGCCACGATGATCATCGCCGGAACACTGACGGTCACGGCTGTCGGCGTTCCGACCCCTGCCGAGGCGGTGGTCCCGCCCGGCGCGAACGGCGCGACGACGCCGCCGATGGGCTGGAACTCCTGGTACTTCTACAACAACGACTACTCCGCCCAGAACATCGCCGACCAGGCGGCCGGACTCGCGACGCCGAACGCGAACCTCGGGCTCAACGGCTCCGGCCGCCACAAGAGTCTCGCCGACCTCGGCTACCGCGACGTCAGCCTCGACGGCGGCTGGTGGACCCAGAACGGCACCGGGCGCGACGCCAACGGCGTCATGGTCCCCAGGCCCGGCTTCCTGACCGGCGCCCAGACCAAGGCGGTCACGCTGTCCAACGGCACCACCGTCCCCGCGCGCGCGTTGAACACCATGAAGGACCTCACCGACTACGTGCACGCCCTCGGCATGCAGGCGGGCATGTACACCGACACCGGCGCCACCGGCTGCGGCGGCCAGCACGGCAGCGGCGGCAACGAGGCCAAGGACGTGACCACGTTCGCGGACTGGGGCTTCGACTGGGTGAAGGTCGACCACTGCGGCGGCATCCCGTCCGGCTACAGCACGGTCATGGCGGACTACAAGGCCTGGGGCAGCCTGACGGCCAACGCGAAGACCTCCACCGGGGTGGCACACCCGCTGGCGCTGGAGATCTGCGAGTGGGGAGCGGGCGCTCCGGACGGCCCGTGGGCGTGGGGTGGCTCGGCGGCGCGCACCTGGCGGAACGGGCGCGACATCACGGGCAGCGCCGGCTACGGGACGACGTCCAACGGCGGCGCGACCTGGATCAACTGGGATCAGGTCTCCGAGAGTTTCGACCTGAACGACCACCCCAGCAACGAAGCCGCCGGCCAGTACAACGATCCGGACTACCTGCTGATCGGGCCCGGCTTCGGCGACAACCCGAGCACTGGGCAGCAGCAGACCCACGGCACCTCCGGCGCCCTCTGGGGTCTCACCCCGGACGAGCAGCAGTCATACTTCGGGATGTGGGCCATCCAGGGCGCGCCGCTCGTGCTGGCCACCGACACCACCAACCTGACCGCGGCGACCGCGGCCATCGTCGGCAACGAGTCCGTGATCGCCGTCGACCAGGACAGCGCCGTCCACCAGGGGCAGAAGGTCCTGGACAACGGCAGCGTCCAGGTCTGGTCCAAGCAGCTGGCGGCCTCCGGCACCCGGGCCGTCCTGCTGGTGAACCGCAGCAGCACCCCGCAGAACTACTCGTTCACCACGCAGAACCTCGGCCTGAACGGCACCGCCTCGGTGCAGAACCTCTACACCGGCGCGAACCTGGGCACCGTCAGCTCGACCGGCGCCCAGAACTTCACCCTGGCCCCCCACCAGTCCGTGATGCTCAAGCTCACCGGCGCCACCGAGCAGCAGCCGGAGACGGTCCTCGCGCCGACCGCGTCCGGTGTGAGCCAGAAGACCTGGAACGGCAGCACCTGGTCGGCCTGGCAGACCCTGGCGCTGGGCACCGCCGGCAGCACCGGCCCCGGATCGATCAAGGGCGAGCCCGCCGTCGTCTCCAGCCCGGGCGGCACCGACGTCTTCGTCTGGGGCGCGGACAACGCACTGTGGCAGAACACCTACAAGAACGGAGCCTGGGGCAGCTGGACCAGCCTCGGCGGCACCATCACGGCCAGCCCCACCGCGGCGAGCCTCGGACGTGACCACATCGACGTGTTCGTCCGCGGCACGGACGGCAAGGTGTACCAGAAGACCTTCCAGCAGACGCCCGGCGCGAACGACCTCCCGGCCTACTACTACGGCGTCAACTGGACGAGCAGTTGGGCGTACCTGGACGCACCCGACTCGACCACCATCGTCGGCGCCCCCGCCGCGGTGGCCTCGCTCAACCGGATCGACGTCTTCGCCCGCGGCACCGACAACGCGCTGTGGCAGAAGAGCTACGTCAACGGTGAGTGGACGGGCTGGACCAGCCACGGCGGCACGCTCTCCTCGTCGCCGACAGCGGTCAGCGGCGGCCCCGGCCAGATCGAGGTGTTCGCCGCCCTGGCGCCCACCAACAGTGTCGGCCAGCTCAGCTGGACCGCCGCAGCCGGCTGGTCGTCCTCCTGGTACGACCTCGGCCGCGCCGTGGCCGGTGCGCCGACCGCGACGCAGGTGGGTGCCCGGGTCAACGTCTACGCCCGTGCCACCGACAACACCCTGTGGCAGTGGTACCGGATCGGCACCGGACCGTCCGGAACCTGGCAACAGCTGGACAGCACCCTGGCACTGACCGGTAGCCCCGCAGCGGCCGGCCACCTCTAGGCAGGACCGTCACCTCCTGGCATGGTCGGCTCGGTGGCCCGTCGCGCTCCTCGGAGCTCGACGGGCCACTGGTGGATCAGGGCGACACGATCTGGTTGGTGGCCCGACCGGCACCGCCGGCTAGTATCCCCGCAGGACTTTGACGTTTGCCTGCTCAGAGGCTGCGTTGAGTGGGCTGATAGCCATCAGGCACGGACTTCATGGGGCCGCCCCTCGATCGAGTGCTCTCACCGATCCGCCACCAGCCCTTTCCTCAAAGGGGGATGGGCCAGGGGAACACCACGACGAGACGCCGTGGCAGAGCCTTGTCGCCCGCCTGGTGGAGGTGGTGCTGGAGGTGAGGGCCTGGGCCGCTCGCGGGGCGGGTTCACCAGCAAGGTCCACCTGAGCGCGGACGGCTGCTGCCGCCCGCTGTCCCTGGTCGTCACACCAGGGCAGAGGGCGGACTGCACCCAGTTCATAGCCGTGCTGGAGAAGATCCGAGTCCCGCGGATCGGTCGGGGCAGGCCCCGCAAGAAACCCGACAGCCTGGCCGCCGACAAGGCCTCCAGCAACGGCCCATGCCGCGCCTACCTGCGCAGACGCGGCATCCGGCACACGATCCCGGAGAAGACCGACAGCCAGGCCGCCCGCCTGCGCAAGGGATCACGCGGCGGTCGGCCACCAGGCTTCGACGAGGACCGGTACAAGAAACGCAACACCGTCGAGAGGGCCATCAACAAGCTGAAGAACTCCCGTGCGGTCGCGACCCGTTACGACAAGCGCGGCTACGTCTACCTCGGCACCGTCACCGCGGCAGCCCTCGTCATCTGGCTTCACACATGATCGCCCGGACAAGTCCGCACTGGTCGGACAGGGCCTGTCGAACGCTGAGATAGCCGAGCGGCTGGTGATCAGCACGGCGACGGCGAAGACGCATGTCGCGCGGCTGTTCGCCAAGCTCGAAGCTCGGGACCGCGTCCACCTGGCGATCACCGCCTTCGAAGCCGGACTCGTACCGCGTAGACGGTAGGGCAGGACGAGAAGAACGATCGAGACCACGAGTTCGCCGCGTTCCAGACGCGCCAGCACACCCACCTGGGTGAAGTGCTGCGGGCCGGACAACGGACAAAACTGAGAGACCCCCATAAGTACACCGCCCGACCGAGGCACTTCCTGCCGGAAGTCGCTGATTGGATCACCTGGTACTCCGGCCTCGAGGCGTTCGTCGACCCCGACCCCGAAAGGGCGTACTGGCAGGTTGTCCCTGCTTAGTCGCAGTGTCTCTTTATGTGCTTTCGGCACCGTTGAGCTGCCTGTTTGCGCGTTGCAGTGGGCCGAGTCGGGGGAAGAGAGAGGACCTAACGCTTCGCCGTGCCGGCGATGAACTCGTCCCAGGTGCCGACGGTTTCGGCCGGGGGTGCCGTGATGGCCGGGACGGTGCCGAAGTCGGAGTACTCCTCGAAGACCTGGGCCTGGCCCTTGCTGCCGGTGGTGACCTGCTGCGACTTTAGGACGAGATCGTCCTTGCCGACCCACATGTCGAGGACCGCTGAGGTTTCGCCCCGCCGCTTGGCCAACTGGACGTAGTAGTCGCGCACTTCGTCCTTGATGGCGGGCCCGGTGTAGCGGGCCAGCTCCTCGAAGACCACCGTGCCGCGGTAGTGGTCGGCCGCTCGCCCGCCCACCTGCTCCTCGCCGACCCACGAGGTGGACCCGGTGGCGGCGAGCGCGCCCGCGACCTCGTTGATGGACCCCGCCGCCCGCGCATTGGAGGGGCCGCTGCTCGCCGGCTTGTCCATGCGGTACCAGCTCTTGCCCGGGATCTGGTCCGACTTTATGTAGGCCGCGTCGCCCGTGACGATCACCTGGTTGACGCCGGTGGGGTTGTCCGCGCTCTTCTTCCCCGACGACGTGATGGACGAGGCGTACGGCTGCTGCTGGAAGAGCATCTCGGACCTTTCGGAGCCGCCCTCCCCCGTCTGGATCGTCCGGTACGAGGCCTGTTCCGCAGTCTTCTTGGCCGCGGCCATCAGCACGGTCGGAGCGTCGGTCCGCTTGTTCGCGGCCTTGTCCCCGGCCGGGCTCGCCCCAGTCACGCTGCTGTGGGACTCCCCGCCGCAGCCCGCCAGAACCATCGTGAGCGCCGCTCCTGCGGCCGCCGCCGCGATGCCCCTCCCCGTCACTCGCACAGCTCTGGTTCCTTCTCAGTTGTTTCGAAATTGGCGATGTTCATTATTGTTTGCGCAGGTCAGGCTGCCAAATGAATTAGTACTGCAACCGCAGTTATGGGGTGTGACCTCGACGTTTGTAGTGGCTGTGGCGGGCGCGGGCCTGGCTGCGGCGTCGCCAGTACGACCAGCGCAGATGGTGGGCCGCGGTGAGGTGGAGAGGATGGAGAAGCAGGCCGATGAGGCGGCGGATCTCCGGGACGGACAGGGGTATCAGGCCGCTGCGGTCGGGTCTGGAGCCCCCTTTGCCAGCTCGTGTGCCCGGATGGCGGTCAGGCAGGCGAGGGCGGCCATGGACAGGGTGATGTGCCGGTACCAGGCCTGGTAGCGACGGACTTGGTAGTGATCCAGGCCGCACTCGTTCTTCGCGGTCTGGAAGCACTCTTCCACTTGCCACCTCGCCCCGGCGATCCGGGCGAGGTCCGTCAGTCGGGTGTCGGCGGGGCCGTAGCAGACGTAGTGGGCGATCTCCGTCGGGTCGCTGACGCTGCGTCGGGCCAGGACCCAGTGGCCGAAGCCGTTCTCCCGGTAGATGCGGATTGGCACGCGGGCCCAGTCGTAGATCCGCTGGCCGTGGGCGCCGGGCCCGGCGCCCAGCCGCTTCCAGGCCTGACGGGGCAGGGCGGCGATGAGCTGGTCCACGCGGGCGTCCGCGCCGCCCGTGGTGATGACGGTGTCGTTGACCTTGGTGGCCGGCACGTGGGCGACCCTGCGTTCCTCCAACCAGAATCGCAGGGTCTTGACCTGGCCGTATGCCTCGTCGGCGGTCACCCAGGCGAAAGGGACCTTCGCGTCGAGGGCGCGCTGGAGCATGGCCCGGAAGTGCTCGATCTTCGTGGCGAACGGCACGTCGTCCTCGATTCCGGCGGCCCGGCAGCGCGCCCGGTCATCGGTCCAGGAGGCGGGCAGATACAGCTCGCGGTCGATCAACGCCCGCCCCTTGGTGGAGGCGTAGGCCAGGAAGGTGCCGATCTGGCAGTTCTCGGTACGGCCGGCGGTGCCGGTGTACTGCCGCTGGACGCCGGCCGAGCGGATGCCCTTCTTCAGGAAGCCGGTGTCGTCGCCGATCAGCACCGCGTTGCTGTCGCCGATGGTCTCGACGACGAAGTCCCGTACGTCATCGCGGACGGTATCGGCGTCCCAGTCGGCCGAGTTCAGCAGCCGCTGCATCCCGTCCGGGCAGTCCTCGCCGGCTCGTTCCGCCAGTGACCAGCCGTACTTGCGCTCCAGCGGGGCGATCAGCCCGGCCATGTACTCCAGCGCCCGCCCCCGCGGCTCCGACCTGGTGAAACGCGCCGCGAAGCGGGCATGCAACCCCGCCAGTGCCGCCTTCCACTCCTCGACCTGCCCCACCCCAAGATCAATCACCCGCCAAGTCAACCATGATCAAGTGCGGTTGCAGTACTAGGCGATGGTCCTCCCAAAGCTGACCCGGCGCCCGCCCCGCCCACCGCCCCGGCCGCGCCGGCGCACAGAACTGACCCGAACGATTTCGAGTCTGCAACGGCCAGCGAACAGTCCTGCGACCGACTGTGTCGCGGCCTAGGCTGAGCATCAACTGCTTTTTTCCGCAATGTGATTGGCCGACCGATCCGGCGTCAGCCCGAGGAGATCCCGGGCCCTCGGGGCAGGCCGGTGATGGGGGTTGGTCGATGTTGGGGTGGTGGGAGGCTGCGGCCTGTGGCGCCGGCGGCGGGCTGATCGCCGAGGCGGTCGTGACCTACGGGCGTCTGAAAACCTGGCAGCAGGCACGGCATGCGGCGCGGGCCACGGCGGCGCCGCTTCCCCGGCTGGTCGTATTCGTCGATCCGCTCGCGGACTCGATCGCGGCGCTCCTGCGCGTGCTACTGGGCGGCGCGGCCGGGTGGCTGTTGCACGTCCAGATCACCGGCGTGTACGCCGCCGTGGCCGTCGGGGCCTCGGCTCCGGCGCTGCTTGCCCAGGTCGGGCGGGCGGCCACACCCACCGAGGCGCTGCGGGGGCCGGACAGCGGCGAGGCGGACACACCACCGCCGAACGACACCGAAGCCGCCAGGCCGCGGAGCGGGGAGGCGGAATGACTACCGGCTCGGTGCTCGCGCGGTCCTGGCGGTCCTTCACCGGCCGCACGCTGCCGTACTCCCCGCCGCCTCCGGGACATGGCCGGAACGGCCACTCCCTGGGCCAGCGGGTATGGGCCTCGTTCACGGGGGTGGAGCTGCGGCCCGCGCGCGGCCGTACGGCGGCCCCGGCTCCTGTCGTCCTCCCCCAGCCGCGGCCCGCGCCGCCGGACCGGCCGCGGGCCGTCGCGCTGGCTCCGGGATGGTTCGCGCTGCCCCAGCTCCCACAGGCTGGCGGCCTGGCCGCCGCCAGCGGTGACTCGGTGCTGATCGAGGCCTCGTCCCCGGACGGCAGCGCCAGGTTCCTGGTCCGTGGGCCCGGCGTCGCCGACCCCGACCACCGGTTGGAGCTGATCGTGGACACTGCTGGCGCCGACCGGCCGCTGATGACCGCGGTCGGCTACACCGACCCGGACGGCATCGGGCACCTGCTGCTCGTCCCGGTGGTGCGGGGGCGGTTCGGGCCGCCCGCTGCCTACGTCCGGCTTCCGGGCTTCGACACCGGGTCGACCTTGACAGCCTCGGACGCCCACCCGGTCGGCCCGGAGAGCTCCCTTGACGCCGAGCAGGTCGCCGCGTCCGTCCGGGCCGCCGTCAACGAGGCGACCCGCGAGGCCTGGCGGCAGGTCCGGGAGCTGCTCGCGGACGACAGCCTGCGCGCCGTCATCGACCGGGAGCTCGGGTGACTGCAGGAGGAAAGCCGCCGCGGGCCCGGCCCGCGCTGGAGAGCCTGCTGAACGGTGCGGCCAGCCCGCAGGCCGCAGTCCGGCAGGTGCTGCTGGGCGATCCGCCGCTGTGGTGGAGCTGCTGCAGCGAGGCGGTGCGCTGGGACCCGGGGTGGCTGTACGGCCCGCGCTCCGCGGAGCTGCGCGACTGGCTGAACACGACGGCCCCGGACCCGGGTGCCGCGTCCGTCGGCTCGGTCGACCACCCGCTGCTGCTGGCCCGGATCCTGGCCGCGCCCGTGGACCGGATGGCGGAGCACGACACGGAGCTGCTGGGACTGACCGCAGGCTGGGACCGCAGCGGCCTGCTCTGCGCCGACGCCGCCCCCGGACCGTCGCACCCCTCCGGCAGCGGGCTCAGCGCTCTCACGCCACGGCTGGCCGGCACACTGAGCGCCGCACTGGACCGGCTCCGGCAGCTGCGGGCCACCGCCGGGCCGGGCCTGCCGAGCCCGGCCGCCGAGAGCGTGCTCACGATCGCCGCCCTGCTGCTGGCAGGAGTCGAACCGCGCGGCCGGCGGGCCGTCCGGGTGGCCGTGGTCTTCGCCCGCTCGGCCGGGGCGGACGGGCCGTCCGCCGGACCGGAGGGCGTGACCGGCGTCCTGGAACTCCGCGAATTCCCCGCCGGCCCACCCGGGTTGTACCCCGATCCGCGGACGATGACCGGCGTACGCAGCCCCAATGGCGACTTCGCCACCGCACTCGGCCACGCCTGGCGGCTGGCGGGGGAGCGGCGCGAGCGGCGCTGCGTGCTGTGGCGCATCGTGCTGTCCGACGGCCAGGCCGCCCCGACCCGACTCGAAGGCCCCTCACTCGGCCTGGCCTTCGCGTTGGGCCTGCGCGAACTGCTGCGCCACTCGCCGACCGGACGGCCCGGCCTGGCCGGGCTGCGCGGATTCGCCCGCGGGCTGCGGCCCCGGACGGCGGTCACCGGCGCCCTCGACGGCAGCGAATACCTGGTCAGGATCGGTGATCTGGACGCCAAACTGCTGGCCGCGCGCCGCGACGGCCTGCGCCTGGTGGTGCCCGAGGCGAACCGGCTCGACGTCGCCAAGGCGCCAGAGCCCGGCGACGTCAGGTTCGCCCGGACGCTGCGTCAGGCCGACCGGTACGCGCGCAGGTACCGCACCGGACGCCTCGCGGTCGCCCTGGCCCTGGTCGCCGTCAGTGCCACCGGTGCGGGCGCGGCCTTCAACGAGCACCGCAACACCGTCCGCGAACGCGCCCAGGCCATGTCGCGGGGCCTGGCCGCGCAGGCGTTCCTGCTCGACCAGCTTCAGCCGAACATCGCCAAACAGGAACGCATCGCGGCGTTCCGCACCGCCCCGACCCCCGAGGCCTTCGACGCCTTGACCGCCGGCTTCCGCGTGCCCGGGACGATCGCTGTGCCCGGCATCCTGCATGTGGCCGTCAGCAACACTGTGATCGCCGTCGTCGCCGACGGCCAGGCCCGCCTGTGGAGCCGCTCCGAGCATCGGTTCACGGCGACGCTGCCGACCGTGGGCGTGACGGCCATGACGTTCCGCCAGGACGGCACCGCCCTCGCCGTGGGAACCAGCGTCGGCGGTCTGGAGGTGTGGAACATCGCCGACCCGGGCCACCCCGCGCGCACCCGCACGCTGCCCGGCGCGGCCAAGCCGATCGACGCCACCGTCTTCAGTCCCGACGGCCGCCTGCTAGCTGCCGGCGGGGACGACCACACCGTCCGGCTGTGGGACCCAGCACTGAACGGATCCGCCACCCCACTGGCAACCTTCGACGGCGGGACCGACACGGTGACCGGACTGGCCGTCAGCCCGGACGGACAGCAACTGGCCGGGTCGAACGCCGACGGCTCGACCAGCCTCTGGGACGTCACGCACCCGACCGCCCCCACCCACGCCACCACGATCCCGGGCACCGGACAAATGCGCGCCGTCGCCTTCGCACCGTCAGGTCACCTGCTGGCCACGACCGGCACCGACCAGAAGGTGCACCTGTGGGGGACGCGCGATCCGGTCCACCCGGCGACGATCGCCACCATCGACGACGCGGGGCGGATGACCGCCGTCGCGTTCTCGCCGAACGGGCGATTCCTGGCCGGGGGCAGCCTCAAGGACGCCAATCCGATCCGGCTCTGGGATCTCACCTACCCCGGGTCCCCGGTCGCGCTCCCGACGCCGACTGACGGCAGCGGAGGCACCGAGGTGGCCTTCAGTCCCGACGGCAGCACGCTCGTCACCCTGGACACGAGCTCCCACGGCAACGCGCGCTCCCTGGATGACAAGGTGAAACTGTGGAGCACGGCGAATCTGCGTCTCCCGGCCGCGCTCACCCTCATGCCCAACGTGCCGGCCGCGGAATCCGTGGCACTGTCCCCCGAGGGCTCGACCATGGCCACGGCGGGCACCGGCAACGTGCGTCTCTGGGACGTCGCCGACCGGGCGCACCCGCGCGTCGTGTGGGAGCACGACAGCGACAAGGACGACTACCGCGTGGCCCTGGCCGGCCACACCCTCGCGATCGGCAAGAAGAAGGCGGTCACTCTGCTGGACGTGACCGATCCGAAGCATCCGGTGGAGCAGGGTTCGGTCGACCTGTCCGGTGCGGGTGCCTCCCCCAAGGCCGTGGAAGTCGCGTTCGGTCCGGACGGGCGGACGCTGGTGGCTCGGGACGACGAGCAAGCCGTCGTCTGGCTGATCAACGCCTCCGACAGCTCGCGGCCCGTCCTCCTCGCCACCCTTCGCGGAGACGACGTCCCCGGCGGACACCCGACCCTCAGCGCCGACGGGACCCTGCTGGCGGTCGGCAGCTTCCCCGACATCCAGGACTCGAGCAGGCCGGGCCCCGCAAAGCCGGGAGTCTGGGACGTTCGCGACCCGGCCGACCCGAAGCTGCTCACCGGGACCGCCGACCAGATCGGCATCGTGACAGCCACTCGGTTCGCTCCGAAGGGCTCGGTGCTGGCCGTGGGCGGGACGGACGGGAGCGTGGCGTTCTGGCGCATCGCACCGAACGGCCGGGCGACGCGAATCGCCTCGCTGCCCGGCAGCGGAGCCGGCGTGATGACCCTGAACTACAGCGCGGACGGCGCTTTCCTCGTCGGTATCGACAACGCCGGAACCGTCCGCATGTGGGACGTGAGCGACCCGGGCAATCCCACACCGCTCGGACGCTACGACCAACCGAGGGAGATCGACTTCCCCGACCTCGACGCCTCCGCCGCGGTCGGCCCACCCCGCGGACCGGGCGTCGGCCGACTGATCGTCACCGTCACGGACGATGGCGAGCCCCGCCTGTGGACCAGCGATCCCGAGGCGGTCATCGCACGGCTGTGCCGGACCATCGGCGACACGGCGACAACTGCGGAGTGGAACCAGTACGTCCCCGATGTCGCTCACACCGACCTGTGCCGGAACAAGGGCTGAGCGCGCCGACCGGCGGTGCTCACAAGAGTCGTCCTGGAGACAAGCATGAAGACCCACCGGACCGCCGGTCTCAGAGCCCGGACCGCACCTGCGGTACTCGCGGTCGCAGCGGTGCTGGCCGTCGGTGCGGCCGGCTGCGACTCCGCGCCCTCGGAACAACTCCCCGCAACGGAGGCGGACCCTTCGAGCTCCGCACCAGCGGGTCCACCCGACTTCACCCTGTTCACGGGGACCTGGGGCGGCCACGGCAACCAGATGACGGTCAACGCTGACGGGTCGTTCACGATGGAGATGCGCACCGGCCGGAGCGGCCCCTCGGACAGTTCGGCGAGCGGCAGGATCGACAGTGTCTCCGGCACCGTCGCCAAGGGCGCGATCACCACCACCGGCGACCACCTGGCGATGCCCGTCGGCCCGCTGACCTTCGTCTACGACTCGGCCAACAACGCGATCAACGCCCTGCGCATCAACTGGTGCGGTCCCAAGGCGCCGGTCGGGGTCTGCGTCTGACCGGCCCTTCCCCGCAGCACCGGTGACCCCCAGGGACGGCGGTCCAGGGGGCCACCGGCCGCCTGCTGCCCGCGTCGGAGCCCCCGTCCTCGAAGTAGTCGGGCGTATACGAGATCAGCACACCACCTGATCGCCGCCTCCGGCCAGCCCCACCCAGGACCGGCACGGACCCTGCCTCGGCGCGGCGTACTGCCTCGTCCACGAGCTCGGGATCCTGCCGTCCGAGCTGCACTCTCTTCTGCAGCGCGGTGGAGAACACCTTCTCCGGCATCGACGTCCACCGGCTCGCCCGTGCGGTGTCGGCCGGTGAGGGCGCCGTGGGCGCATCGGATCGGCGATCAGGGGATGCGACCGGCACAGCACACTCCACATGGGAACTCGACAGCGGCACTCCGCATTGTGCCGTCACCGCGCCGCGGGGTGGGGGCACCAGCTCCCGCGCGCCGACCGTGCCTACCGGTCCGGGCCTCCGTCGACACGAAGCACATTCCGTCACCCGAAGAAGCGGATTCCCGCAAAAACGCACCAGCAGCCAGCCGAGCGCGCCATCATCACGCGCATGGACGACACCACTGCTGCCAGAGCCCGCGCCTACTGGGCCTGCGTCGAGATCGGCTGCCCCAAGTGCCGAGTCGAGCCAGGTCAGTACTGCCGCAACCGGGTCGACGGCGTTGAATACAACGCGCTGTTCCACAAGCCCCGCCAGGTCGACGCGGGTGCCCCTGCCATCCTGGAGACGGTGGGGATCCGCAAACTGCGCTGGCAGCCCAGCGTTGGGATGACGAAGTGGGACGGCCGCCCGATGCCAGTGCCGATGCCAGGCCTCAGCGCATCCCGCCCCGCGTCCTGAGACACGCGAACGGCAAGGCTCCGGGTTTCGCTCTCCGACACACGGACGGCGCGGCCGGCGAGCAGGACCTCCCACGCGCCGAGTTGCATCCCGCACCGGCGCGGTCGCGGCTGTCGCCGGTGCAACTGGGCACACTGGTCACCGTGACCTCCACCTGCCAGTGCGGCCCCGCCACCATCAACGGCCCCGGGGTGCGCGCCGCCTACTACGCCTACCAGCGCAAGATCCGCGCCGAGCGAACCGCCGACGGCCGACAGTTCCGCTCCCGCCGCACCGATTTCCACCCGACGAACACCTTGAGCTACCTCGCAGTGCACCTCGACGGTGACGGAGCGGTGCGCCTCGAAGTCGCGGCCGCTGCCGAGGAGTTGGAGCGGCCCCAGAACCTGCTGGTCGATGAACTTCGCTGGCTCGCGGACGGACGCCGGTTCCTGCACACCGAGGGCTTCGCCGACGGCCTGATGAAGATCTGGCTCAACCCCGCCGTCGCCGTGAACGGCGGTTGCGACCCACGGCCCCTGGCGGCCAGACACCGCTTCCCCTACCCCGTCCTGGCCGACGGGGGCCTGTCCGCTCCCGAGCCTGTCCGCTTCCTGGAGTACTCCGCGCACCTGTGGGACGAGGTCTACTTCGCCAACCGCCACATGTTCGCCGGCGGGTTGTTCCCCAACCCCGACTGCCGGGCCTGCTTCCCGGTCAGACTCCACTCGGTCTGACCGCCAGCACCCCCAGCCGCTTCGAGGCCGAGAAGCATGGCAGCTGCGACGGCCGCGCGGAACGCCGGAGCGGTGAACGGCGGCGTGTGCTCGCCTGGCTGCCGGTGCCCTCACTCGCCGTCATGTCCGTTCACGAGCAGCACCGTGAGGCCGGCGCCCGCCAGGACCCCCTCGTCTCCGGTGGGTGCTCGGACTGACCGCGGTAGACTACACCTACAACTCCCTCGGCCTCCCCGAGTCCATCGTCGAACCCCCGACCACAGCCCACCCGACGGCCGCCGAAGGGCCCGCCGAGGAACCCAGCCAGCCCCCTTCCCGTGAGCCGGAGCCCATAGCGCCGGGCCGGGCGACACCCGACCCGTTCGAGGGACTCGTCGTGGACGAGCGGTTCATCAAGGACGCCGCCGTCAAGGAGCCGACCGCCCGGACCCGGATGCTCACCGCGCAGTGGCGGCAGGAGCCGGGTGGCCGCCGCTGGGCGCCCGGGGCGACCCCCGGCACGGCCCGCTCACGGTGGACCCGGCCCGGACGCCGGCGCACCGCGCTGATCGCGGCCAGCGCTTTCGCGGCGCTGCTGGCCGTCGCGGTCGGGGTGGACCCGGCCGGTCTGCTGAACGGGGACAGCCTTGCGGCGCGCAAGCCGCGGGCCGTGCCCGTATCTGCCGGGCCGGCCGCGGACGTCGCGCTACCCGGCGGCGGGGTCTCCGACGGCACCAGGTGCGGCACCAAGGGCTTCCACCACTTCGAGCCGGCGCCCGCGTCCTTCACCTTCGCCGCCGGAGCGCGGTCGGACGCCCCGCCGCCGGGACCGCAACTCGTCCTCAGCTCCTACGGGTTCTCACGAACCTCGCAGAAGGACCCCGGGCACTTCACCATCAGTCTGGGGCTCGGCCCGGGCCCCGGCGCCGGCGACCGTGGGCTGGACCTCTCCGCACCGCTCGGCCCGCAGGGCGTGGCAGTGGAGATCGAGGGCCCGGACGGCCTGGTCGCCGGGGCCCACGGGCTCCCGCTCACACCCGACGAAGACGCCCCGTCCGACGCGGGCGGCACCGTCCACGTCGCACCCGAGAACGGCGCCTCCGTACAGGTCACCCTCCCCGCCGTGGCCCTGTGCCCGGGCGTCGACGGCTTCACCCTCCAGCAGTTCCTGGTGGCGCCGACCGACTCGCACAACACCATCACCGGCCAGCCGCACTACCGGCTCACGGTCTCCATCTCGGATCCGGCGATCGGCGCGCTGCGGCGCCAGGTGGGCTCGACGGTGCCCGGCGACGTGCTGGCGACCGACAACCGGGTGCCCCACTGACCGGAGCCACCCGAGAAGAGCTCCGACGACGCTGAACCGGGTACGGCGGTACGGTCCGCTTGGCGTCCAGCCGAGCACGCACCCTTCATCGGCATTTACCCCACACGGCGAACCGGCTGGGCTGACCGCCCGTGTCAGCCGATTGGACCGAGGGGGATGACCTGGTCGGTAACGGGGATGAGGCAGCGCTGCTCGCTGCACGCGCCAAAGCTCACCACCGCCTCAGCCGGCCCCCCGTCGGATCGGCGGACCGGGAGAGTGACGGTGACCGCGCCGTCCGGGTAGACCGGCAGTTCCATGCCGAGGCCCAAGGGGCTGACCGTGCGCAGCGGACGGTCTGCCTGGGCGACGCCGTCCGGGGCCAGGCCGCCGCGCACCGTCAGCCGGGTCGGCAGGCCGAGCCCGTCCACCCCGCCGGCCGGCAGGTCAACGCTGTACAGGTGGAACCCGGCCTGCTCGGGGGTGAAGGTGGCGCTGAGCAGTTGCCGCCCGCCCTCCCCGGCCTCAAGCCGCACGGCGACTGTGACCCCGCCGCCGCTGTAGCTGGCGGCGGGGGTGGCCGCCGGCGCCGGATCCGCGGCGCAGCCCGCCGCCCCGAGCAGCAGCAGCGTTGCGACCGCAGACCCTGCACGGGGCCGCCCAGCCGGACTCACTTCTGCGACCAGCGCTTGAGGTAGGCGGCGACCGTGTTCGCAGTCATGCTGCGGGCGTTGGAGAACGCGCCGTCGTTGCTCGCGGTGCGCACCGCGCCGTCCGGGGAGAGCACCACCAGCGCGGGAATGCCGCTGCGCTGGAGGTCGACGTACTGGGCGGCCAGGTCGAGGTTGTGGTCGAATCTGCCCACGTCCACGGCCACCACCCGGTAGTCGTCCCGCAGTAGCGGGGCGACCTGCTCGGAGCGGAACAGCTTGTCGAGCACCTTGCAGTCGGGGCACCAGTTGGCCCCGAAGTCGATCAGCACCGGCCGCTGATCGCCGGCCGACAGGGCAAGCGCCGCCTGCAGATCGGACGCGGCGTCCCGGTTAGGGTTGTACCCGTCCGGCAGCTTCCCGGCCCCGGCGCTCGTGGTCACCGAGCCCGTCGACGCGGAACTCGCGGGCGGAGCAGCTGCGGTGGCCGTCCCGGTCGGCGCAGCAGTAGGGGGCGTCCCGGTTGTGTCAGCCGCCCCGCCCGTGGCGCTGCCGCCCGAGCCGCAGCCGCTGGTGAGTACGGTCGCCAGGACGGCGCTGGCAAGCAGAGCGCGGCGCTGCCGCATAAGTTCCCCCCGGTGTTGATCGCTGACCCAGGGAGGATAGCGGGGCCACGGCCTTCGGCCAGCAGCGGCAGCTGTTCGAAGGCCGGTGCCGGACGGCTACCCGTCGACCTTCGTGTCTGCCCCTGCTGTTCCGACGTCGCCAGCAGGAATCTCACCGTCGGCCAGGCCAGATTCGCCGTGCGCCGGCGGGCACCTTCGCGTGATCCACATCGACGATGCAGTCAGTATCATCCTACGGGACGTCATTTCCGGGGCCGACAGGGGCCCTTCCCTATTTGTTTCTCTGAAAGGAAGTCCATGGGCATAGGAAAGAAATTGTCGCGTCGCTTCGCCGCCTTCGGCGCGGCCGTTCTCGCCGGTATGGCCGCAGTCCCGCTGTCAGCCACCAGCGCGGCGGCGGTCGGGGCTCCTGTCTGCTTGAGCGGAAATCTCCTGTACGACTACCAGTCGGCCGACGCGGGAACGTCGAAGCCGACGATGACCAAACCGGTCCGTAGCGCGAACGTCGAGCTGTGGGGGAATGAGAAGCCCACCGACTCCCCGCACCGGCTCACTGCCGACTTCCAGTACACGGCGGGCGACGGAGGCTTCAAGCTCTGCCACACGCCCACGACGACGTCGATGAGCAGCATGTGGGTGCGGTTCAATGCCGAAAGTACGAAGTTGTGGAGGGTCAACGACACCCGAGGCGCGACTTACACGCTGGACTCCCAGACCCTGCACAACGTCTCCTCCAGCGCTTCGCTTGGCGTGATCAAGCCTTCCTCCGACACTGCCCGGGCCTGGCACGCCTTCGACACCGTCAACCTTCTGTGGTGGAACCGCGACAACCCCGCCAGCATCTGCTGGTCCTCTCACGAGACAGACGGAAACCACTGCACCGAGCTCAACATCCAGTGGACCGACACTTCGACGGACGGTCCGTACTACGACATCGGCAGCCACACCATCCATCTCTCCGCCGCCGACCCCGACTCCGAGCACACCGTCCTCCATGAGTCCGGTCACTTCTTCATGAATCGTTTGTTCAACGGCTTCCCGAGCTACACCATCTGCACTTCCCAGTACATCTACAATCGCGCTGGCAGTGGTACGTGTGCATGGGTCGAGGGCTTCGCCGACGCCGTCGCTGCCTACCTCCTGGGTGACTACCGCTACGTGTGGCCGAACGGCACCGAGATGTCCTTCGCTTACTCATCAGGCTGGAGTACCGGAGACCAGGTCGAGGGCAACGTGACCGGTTCGCTGCTCGACCTGTGGAGGAACGTCGACGGTGGCAATTGGAACCGCACGATCACCCTGTTGACGTCTACCGCCCCGTCCACGTTCTCCGAATACTTCAATACCGACCGACCGAAGGCCGGCCCCCCGCTTTCCACCGGTTGGGACGCGCTTTCCTACCTCCGCAGCCATTCCATCCAGTACTGAACTCACTGATCCCGTGCTTTTACGAGCAGAGCTGTCAGGGGTGTGATCAGAACAAACCGGCGAACGAAAGCGGCAGGCGTGGAGCTGGCGGATGCCTACCGGTGCGGGCGCACTGGATGGCGCCACAGGCCGCCGGTGTCGTGGGCGACACCGGCGGCGACCTCCATGACGACCTCCTGGCGCCGTCCTGCGGATCGGCGCCCCGTCCCACCACGCCTTCAGCTTCCGTGCCGGCACCGCCACCCCGCCTCGGTCGTTCTCCGGCACCAGAGCGCCGAGCGCGTCGACGACGTCAGCCGCCGTCCGGTACGTCCCGGCGGGCAGCAGGTAGCGGTCCCCGTCCCACCGGGCGCTCGCCTTGGCCGCGCCGGCCGCCACCGCCAGGTACTCCAACACCTCATGTTCGCGCGCGAGCAGGCGCCGTGCTCCCGGTGGTCGCTCTCCACCGGTTCCGCGAGTGCGGCCGTCAGCGTCGGCAGCGTTGCGCTCACCGGTGACTGTCCTGCGGGCCAGGCGACATCGCTCCAGCGGTACAGGGCCACCTGCGCATGTTCACCCACCACGCCGGACACGCTGCGGCCTGGACCGGGCGGCGGCATCTTCCGCCGGTCCGGGCGCACGTCGATGGCTGGGGGCTCCGCTCTACGTGTTCAGGCCGTGCCGGTGACCGGTGTCAGGGAGCGACCGGGCCGCCGATCTCGGTCCAGGCGCCGTTGGCGCCGGTGTACTCGAAGACGCCGGAGTGGTCGGGGCTGACACCGTAGAGATGGTCGTCGGTGGCGGCGAAGGTGGCGCCGGGGCCGCCGATGCGGGTCCAGGTGCCGCGTCCACGGTCGTACTGCTCGATGTCGCCGGTGGTCAGGTCGGTCGCGTAGAGGGTGGTGCGGCTGGTAAAGACGCGGTCGGTCGCACCGCGGACCTGAGTCCAGCCGTCCCCGGCGCCGGTGTACAGCGCGACACGGCCCCGGTCGCGTGCTCCGCGCACGTGGTGTTTGAGGGCTCGGTGAACGACGACGCGCTCTCGCCGGAGAAGGGCACCCTCGTCGCCGTCAACGGGCGCCAACGAGTGCCCGTTACGCCTCATTCCTGCTGATCTGCTGGGATGAACGGGGATCCGGTTCTCGCGTCTCCCCACATCAGCGGGCCCGCTCGGAGGGACCGTGGAAGCACCAGCCACTCATCCAGAGGATCACCGTCACATGACCATCGACCAGACCACCACCGCCGAACGGCCCTTCGGTGGCAGGTTCCCCGATCGTGCCGAGCTGCGCCGACTCCAAGACAGCTGGGGCCTGCAGCCGACGCTCGACCCGGAGGCCGCGGCCGTACGCTTCGACCGCCACGTCGCCTCGTTCCAGCCGGAACCGAACGGCACCATCCCGGAGCAAGTCCCCGCCGAGGTCGCCCGGAACTTTGTGATGCAGCTCGCAAGCAGTCTCACCCGCGTGCGGATCGACCACCGCAACCTCGACCAGGCCGGCCGCGACCGCTTCAACCGAGCCCTCCAGCAGGTTCACGCCTCAGGGGCGTACGAGCAGCTGGCTGCCGTGCACGCCGACATGAGCCACCGCATGCACTCGATGAGCGGCCCAGTAGGAACCCAGCGTTTCCTGCCCTGGCACCGCAGGTATCTCCTGGAGCTGGAGGACCTGCTGCGCAGCGTCCAACCCGCGCTGACGGTGCCGTACTGGGACTACGCCAACGACCACGCCCGGCCCGACTGGGTATGGCGACCGCCGAACGTCGTTCGCGACACGCCCGGCGCAGCCGGCGGCTCCCTGCCGACCCAGGCCATCATCGACGGCCTGCTGGCTCGCCCCCGCTACAACCCGTTCACCAGCCACCTGGAGACAGACGCCCACAACCAGGTACACAACTGGTGCAACGGGACCATCAGCGACATCATGGAATCCGCACACGACCCGATCTTCTGGCTGCTGCATGCCAACGTCGACCACATCTGGGACGGTTGGCAGCTCAACCACACCGGGAAGCCCAGCCTCACCGGGAAGGACGCCGTGCTCGATCCATGGACGAGCACCGCCTCAGACGTCAACAGCACCACGATCCTCGGCTACTCCTACGCCTGACTAGTGCTGCTCCGCGGAGGTTCGTTGAGGGGCGTTGGTCATACGGCCTTGAGTGGGGCGCCTTCGTAGGTCCAGCGGTATGGCTTGACAGTGTCGTTGACCGCGAACCCCGACCGCGCAGGCGGGCGACCTACACCCGACCGCACGGCGTCAGGCGCCTTCATGTCCACGCTGTGGCACCAGCTCGCCGTCATGCGAACCCACCTGGTGTTCCTGGCCGACGCCCGCCGCCGGGGCGACGCCTACGGGCCGTTCGACTTCATCCCCGAGATCACCCACCGCTTCGCCGAGGGCCGCGAGGGCACCGTGCGCCCGGACGGCCTGCTCTACTTCAGCCGCACGAGCGCGGACGGCGCCCGGGAAACCAACCTGGTCGCAGCGTGAGCGGTCCCGGTCACCGCGAAGCGGATGCTGAGTTACAGTCACGAGGTCGCGAAAAACGATGTTCCGCGGTCCACCCGCCGGACATCGCACGTACATCGATACAGATGGTTCTGATCGGTGAGCGTCTCCCTGCCGAGATCGGGCATCCCGTCCGCTTTTGGCGCTGACCACCGCCGGCGCGTGTCGGCGCAACAGAGGAGCGCAGCATGCAGAAGACCATCGCCATTGTCGGAGCAGGACTGGGCGGGCTGACGCTCGCGCGGGTGCTTCAGGCTCACGGCGTCGCCGCGACGATCTACGAGGGCGAGGCTTCGGCGAAGACCCGTGCGCAAGGCGGCCTGCTCGACATCCAGGTAGAAACCGGACAGGTCGCGCTTCGCGCAGCCGGTTTGTTCGACGAGTTCCTCACTCTGGTCCGCCCGGGCGAGGATGCCAAGCGCGTGGTGGACCGCCACGGCACGATGCTTTTCGACATGCCTGCGGACCCCGGTTCGGCCCGTCCAGAGGTGGATCGTGGCGAACTGCGGCGCCTGCTCATCCACTCGCTGGCACCCGGGACGATCAGGTGGGGTCACAAGCTCGCCTCGATCCGGCACCGTGTGGAGGGCGGCTACGACCTCACCTTCGCGCAAGGTTCCGCCACGCGCGCCGACATCGTCATCGGCGCGGACGGTGCCTGGTCGAAGGTGCGTCCGCTGCTCACCCCCGCCAAGCCCGTCTACAGCGGAACCTGCTTCATCGAGATCGCCCTCGCCTCGGGCGGCCAGGGCTGTCGGGCGAGCGTGGCCGCGATCGGCAGCGGCACGCTGATGGCGGTCGCGCCGGGCAAAGGCATCATCGCGCATCGCTACGCCGACGGACACGTGCGCGGATACGTGGCGCTGAACAAGCCCGTGGAGTGGATGAGGTCGATCGACTTCGGCGACCCGTCCGCTGGCCTCCGTCAACTTGCCGACGAGTTCGATGGCTGGTCGCCGCTGCTCACCGCCTTCGTGACACAGAGCGACGTGGAACCGTGGCTCCGACCCATCTACGCCCTGCCCGTCGGGCTCAAGTGGGACAGAGTGCCCGGTGTGACGCTCGTCGGCGACGCCGCGCATCTGATGTCGCCCTTCGCCGGCGAGGGTGCGAACCTCGCCATGTACGACGGCGCGGACCTGGCGAGCAAGCTGGTTGAGCAACCCGACATCGAGGTCGCGCTCACCGCCTACGAAGAGCGGCTGTTCCTGCGGAGTGGCGACGCCGCCAGCCGCTCGGCGCAGAATCTGGAGATCTTCTTCGGCCGGGAAGCACCGCAGAGCGTAGTCACCCTGTTCGATCGCTCCTGACACCTCAGTCGGGTTCGCGATCTTGTCGCGGACCCGGCGGGGAACGGGCACGGCCATCGCATGATCCTGGGGGGTTGTGTCGACTCTTGAGGATCGTGCGGTGGCTGCACGGCACAGCCCAGACCCTGCCCGTTGGCGGGCGATGTCCGACCAGTGCATGGCCCGGTTCGCGGGCCGGTTCCGGCGGGTTGAGCCCCGCGCGTCAGCCTGCTCCTACCTGCTCGGGCTGCTGTCGGGCGTGGAGCGGAAGAACTGCTGGCAGACGGCCGAGCAAGCGGACCATACGCGGCCCGGGTCGCTGCAGCGTCTACTGCGCTATGCCTGCTGGGTGCCGACGCGGGCGGTGGAGGCGGTGCACACCACCGCGGTGTAGGCGACCAGCGTCACATCGGCGCCCGGCGCCCGGCGCTCGGGCAGAGCGCGGACGGCGTCAGCGGCCTGGCGGAGGTCGCGGGCCAGGTCGTTCACGATACGGGGCGGGGTCGGCAGAACATCGGCCCTGGGGGCGGTGAAGGACTCGCGCTGGACGAGGCGATTTCAGGACGGGTGGCTGTCAATGGCCACGGCGTCCAGAATGCCCGTCGCGCTGATGATCGCACGGGACTTCGGAGATGTCCCTACCTGCCCGGGTCGGCCGGCCCGTCCAGCCTGCCGACCCGGGCAGCGGTGCCATACAGGCCCGGTGCCGTGGGGGGTGTACGTACCGGGCGGTGCAGGGCACCGGCGGGCGCGTCCTGGTCGGAACGCCCGCCCGGTGTTCAACGACCGCAGCGCCCCGGCGACACGAGCACCGCGGCCAAGGCCCGGGGCAGCGAGCTCACGGCGTTGCGTGGGCCGTCCATTGCGGGCAAGGACAGGGCCAGCAGACACGTCAGGCCCACGAGCTCGACGAAGTCTTCGCCACCGGTGACCCCTCAAGCTCAGCTCTTCGGGATCACCCACGCGACCGCCACGCGGTACGTCGGCGCGGCCTACCCGGAGCGCCCCGCGAAACTGTCGAGGTGACCAACTGCCAGAGCACTGAGCCGTGGTGTGGTGAACTGTGAAACGCGAACGCCCGGCCCGGAAAGCGGTCCAGGACGTGCTCGATCCGGTCGAGCTTGGCGTCGTACTCGGGGTCGGTGGACTCCTTCCAGGTCGTGGTGCGTTGGAAGATGACGCCGCGTGGGGGCCTACCGACAAGCGCACCGAGTTGCCATCCGGGGCGGAGCTGTCCTCGTTCGCGGACGGGCCGTTCGACGTGCGCGCGGTGGCGGCTGTGGTCAGGACCGAGGCCAAGAACAGATTCCTGCTCGACGAAGTCCCCTGGGCGAACTTCCCGCAGGGGGACCATGTCCGGGAGGCCATCTGCCTGTTCCGCGCCGACGGGCCTCCCGTCGCCGCCGGCGTGGGTGTGGTGAGCGGCATGTGCGCCAACGGCATGCGGGCGGCCGCCGCACTCGCCGTTGCCTGAGGGCTCAGGGCGCCGGCGTGAGGGAGATCGCCCGCAGGCTGGGGCGCTCGCCGTCGACGATCTCTCGCGAGCTGCGGCGCAACGCGGCAACGAGGTGCGGGCGGCTCGACTACCGGGCCTCGATCGCGCAGTGGAAGGCCGAGCTGGCGGCAGGTCGGCCGAAGACCGCGAAGCTCGCGGCCGACGAGCGGCTGCGCGCGTACGTGCAGGACCGCTTGGCCGGCTTGATCCAGGCTCCCGACGGAAGGCTGGTGCCGGGTCCGGTGACGCAGAAGTGGAAGGGGCGGAACAAGCCCCGCCGTCAGGACCGGCGTTGGGCGACGGCGTGGAGTCCGGAGCAGATGGCGAAGCGGTTGCGGGTCGACTATCCGGACGACGAATCCATGCGGATCTCGCACGAGGCGATCTACCAGGCCCTCTACGTCCAGGGCCGCGGCGCGCTCGAGCGTGAGCTGGTCACGTGCCCGCGGACCGGGCGTGCCCTTCGGGTTCCGCGCTCGCGCGCCCGCCAGAAGGCGGCCGGTCACGTCACGCCCGACGTGGTGATCAGCGAGCGTCCCGCCGAGGCCGAGGACCGGGCCGTCGCGGGCCACTGGGAAGGCGATCGTGCGACACGAAGTTGCACGAATTTGAGTGGGCTGACCGATTGGAGAGGCGGCTGATGGTGGGGCCGTAGGTGCAGTCACGGGTCCGTGTCCGTATGACCCGTCCCCACCCTTGGCGTGCGATGCCGGTAACGGCGTGGTGCGAAGCCCAGGGGAAAGCCCAAGGACTCCCGTTCCATCCGGAAGTTACCGGCAAGGGGAAGACCGGACGGGTGAACGCAAGTGAACTCCCGATGATGCCTCGTGATCCCAAGCCCCGCCGATGGACAGCACCAGCGGGGTGCATGGCTGGCCGCTGAGAAGCGGCAGGCGCTGGCCGGTAGAGGTCACTCCGGCCAGGTGGACACCGCCGCCTCGGGGTAAAGGGAGCACCCACCCCGGTCGTATCTCATTCGTGTGCAACGTGGAAACCCCGTTGGGGTCCGGGTCGTCGCGGCCCGGTCGGCTGACCGTGAGGAAGGCTCAACTCCCCAGCGGGAACAGGAAGGCCCAAGAAGCCAATGCCGGAAGCCGAAAGGAAACGGGAACCCGGGGCAGTATGGCCGGCCTCTCCGCCGGTCGCCCCGCATAACCGTCCGGATACAGGTTGCTGCCTGGACCCGAAAGGGTGCTGACGTGGGCCGGGTGAGCCTGTGCGGACTCACTGGACAAGGACGACGGAACCGAGGGACAAGTTGGACGCCATGACGGATGTGGACGGAGCGGTCTCGGCCGTCCCGGCTGCCGCCGCGACGGTGAACGGACCCGAGGGCGAAGACCTGGACTGGGCGTCGATCGACTGGCGCCGGGCCGAGGAGGACGTACGGCGTCTGCGGCAGAGAATCTTCACGGCATCGCAGGCAGGGGACCTCAAGAAGGTCCGCAACTTGCAGAAGCTGATGCTCCGTTCCCGTTCGAACGCGCTCCTGAGCGTGCGGCGGGTCACGGAGATCAACGCGGGACGCGCGACGGCGGGAGTCGACGGTCAGGTGGTGCTGATGTCCCAGTCCAAGGCCGCGCTGGCCCACTGGGTCCAGCACCAGACCCGACCCTGGACGCCCAAGCCCGTCAAGCGGGTGTTCATCCCCAAACCGGGGACCACGAAGAAGCGCGGACTCGGGATTCCCGTGATCGTCGACCGGTGCCTGCAAGCTGTGGCACTGGACGCATTGGAACCCGAGTGGGAAGCGCGGTTCGAGCCGAAGTCGTACGGCTTTCGGCCCGGCCGCGGCTGTCACGACGCGATCGGGGCCATCTACTCCACGCTCAACGGGAAGAACCCGCAGCGTGTGTGGGTGCTCGACGCAGACCTGACGGCGGCATTCGACCGTATCGACCACGACCGGCTGATGGCCGCGCTCGGCACCTTTCCCGCTCGGGGACTGGTCCGGCGGTGGCTGAAGGCCGGGGTCGTGGATGGAGGTCGATTCGCCCCGACCGAGGAGGGAACTCCGCAGGGCGGGGTGATCAGCCCGTTGCTCTTCAACGTGGCCTTGCACGGGATGGAGGAAGCCGCAGGGGTCCGCTACTACACCACCGGCAGAGACGCCGGCAGCGCACAGAGCGGAAGTCCCGTGCTGGTGCGGTACGCAGACGACTTCGTCGCGATATGCACCAGCCGTGAACAGGCCGAACAGGTCAAGGAACGGCTGGCCGCATGGCTGACGCCCAGGGGGCTCGCCTTCCACGAGGACAAGACACGCATCGTCCACGCGGAGAACGGGTTCGACTTCCTGGGGTTCAACGTCCGCCGGTATCACGGCAAACTGCTGATCAAGCCGAGCACAGCGGCACAACGACGGATCCGGGAACGGCTGCACACCGAGATGCTGGCCCTGCGAGGGGCCAACGCTGCGGCCGTGCTCAAGAAGATCAACCCCATCGTGAGGGGCTGGTCGGCCTACTACCGGACGGTGGTGTCCAGCGAGGTCTTCACCGCGCTGGACAACTACATGTGGCAGCTTGCCTACAAGTGGGCCAAGCACAGCCACCCGAACAAGCCGAAGCACTGGATCTCCAGCAAGTACTTCGGCCGGTTCAACAAGGCCAGGAAGGACCGCTGGGTGTTCGGCGACCGCGACAGCGGCGCCTACCTGCTCAAGTTCTCCTGGACGAAGATCGTCCGGCACCAGTTGGTCAAGGGCAGGGCGTCTCCGGACGATCCGGCTCTGGAGTCGTACTGGGCCGAGCGGCGTCGCAAGGGACCACCTCCGCCGGTCGACGGCATGACCGTGCGCCTGCTCCAGGCTCAGCACGGTCGTTGCCCGGCCTGCGGAGGGCTCCTGCTGCACGCCGACCACCCGCCGCGAAGCCCCCAGGAATGGGAGACGTGGCGGGCCGTCATCCGGAAGGCGATCTCCAAGCAGCACGTCGCGTTCCTGGGCGGAAGCACGCCGGGCGATCAACGAATCCGTCTTCTCCACACCCAATGTCAGCGGCGGAACGGAGCCGCCAAGCTGACAAGTCCAGCACCTTCGCCTGCCCGCGAGCCCCTGGGGCTTGCTTGAGCCGTGTGCGGTGAACAGCTGCTTGCACGGTTCTGAGGGGGCGGGGACGCAGCAATGCGTCCCCGCTACCCGACTGATCATCGGGACGGACCGGTCCGCGATCGGTACGCTCGCGGAGCGCACGACCAGGTTCACGATCCTGGTCCACCTCCGCGGATGGAAGGCTACGGCGTCGAGCCAAAGGAAGCCCGGGGTGAATGTCGTCCCCGTCCAGGTGTCCCCGCCGGGCAGATGCAGAAGTTGCCACTTGTCGAATCCGAAGTACCGCTCGTGTGGTGATGGCTTCGGTGTCGATGACCATGCCCGGCTCGGGCGGCCCAGCGGGCGGCCTCCGGGGGTGTGAGTTCGACGGTGGACATGGATGTTCTCCTTCTCGGTCGAGGTTTGAGTGACGGAGCAACCGAGGCCATAACGGCCAAGGATTAGCTTTAGGTGGCTGCAGGCGCTGCAGCTGGTCGGCGGCCCGCACGGGGCGGCCGGACGGCACCGGCCGCGTGATCAGGCCGCGGTGGCCGGGATCTCGACGCCCGGCTCGGCGAGCAGCCGGTAGCGGCCCTGCCCCCGGCGGACGGTGCCGGCTTGGGCCGCGGGAAGTGCGTGCCCAGCAGCAGCGCGTCGGTGTCCGCCAGCCCGTCGAGCAGCCGGGCACGGGTGCGGATCGCCTGGGCGGAGCCGATGTCGACGCGGCGTACGACGGTGTCGCCGAGGTCCCATCCCGTGCTGGAGGAGGCGGCCTGACGCGGGGTGGCGGTGCTCATCGGTGGGTTCTTTCGGGTGGGCGCGGCGGTGCGGGAAGGCAGGGCACGGTCAGGCGGTGCGCGGCTGCCGCATGGCGCGGGTGAGGCCGATAAGGGTCAGCAGGACGACGGTCGCGGCGTAGGGCGAGACGGCGGTCCGCAGGCCGTACAGGTTGGTCAGCAGGCCGGCGAGGACGGCGGGGATGCTCATGGCCAGGTAGCTGAGGACGTAGTAGGCGGCGAGCGTGCCGGCGCGTTCGCCTGGGGCAGCGGGCGGCAGCAGTAGGCGCAGGGCGCCCCTCGGCGAACTGCGCCGCCCACGCCTCCAGATCCGCCCGCAGGCTGCCGTGGTCGGCCGGCGGGGCATCCGGGCGCAACCGCTCGATGGCCACGTCGGACAGCAGTTCCCGCAGACTGCGGGAGATGCCCGTTTCGTCGGCGACGTGGGCGATGGGCCTGCCAAGCGCGGACCCGGTCGACGAGGAGCCGTCTGCCGTGGATGGCCAGCCGGGCATGGGGGTGGGCACGGGAAACCTCTGGGATGGTACGGAATCTGATGCGGAGTCTGAGTTTGTGCCCGAGGCCGCCGATCTGGTGATCGACGTCCTCGGCCGACAGCGGACGAGCCTTTGTGGGCGGCGAGTCAGGCCGGGGCCGTCTGCGCGCCCCACTGGATCTATTCGGCCCAGGCACGCTCCAGGTGGGTGCGGAAGGTGGCGGGCTCTCGCCCGATCAGCTCGGCCAGCGTCGTGTCGACAGCGGTGAACTCGCCATTCCGCGCCGCGGCGAAGATGCTCAGCATGAGGTCGGCGATCGGGGCCGGGGCGCCGTGCGCCAGGACCTGCTCGCGGAAGACGTCGTCGGGGATGACGGTGCGGGTGAAGGGCCGTCCGGTGGTCTGGGACGCGATCTTGGCAACGGTGTCGAAGTCGAGCGCCGCCGGGCCGGTGAGCGGCGGGGTGGGCCCCTCGAAGCGGGCCTCCTCGGCGAGGATCACCGCGGTGGCCTCTGCGAGGTCGTCGTGGCCGGTCCAGGCGACGGGGCCGTCGGCGGGGAGTGCGATGTCGCCGGCGTGGCGGGCGGGCTCCAGGAACTGCAGGGCGCTGGAGGCGTAGAAGCCGTTGCGCAGCGCGGTCCAGGGCAGGCCGGTGGCGCGCAGCAGGTCCTCGGTCTGGGCGTGGTCGCGGCATGCCTGGAACCGGGCGTCGTGGGCGGCGCCCATCTGGCTGGTGTAGAGGATGCGTCCGACGCCGGCCTGCACGGCGGCGTCGATGGCGGTGCGGTGGCCGGCGACGCACTCCTGGCCCGTGCGGTCGAGGGAGACGAGGAGCAGTTGCTCGGCGCCCTCGAAGGAGTGCACGAGCGAGGCGGGGTCGTCGAAGCTGCCCTGCCGGACGCGGACGCCGCGGTCGGCGAGGTCCTGGGCCTTGCGGGGATCGCGGACGCTGACGCCGACGCGGTCGGCGGGAACGCGCTCCAGGAGGCGCTCGACGGTGCGGCGGCCGAGCTTCCCGGTGGCTCCGGTCACGATGATCATGGGGTACTCCCGACACTGGTTCCAGTGGAATCACTTCAACGGTAACACTGGAAATTCCGGTGGAACCAAATCCTCGGTATCATCGGTTCATGGCTACGCGCGACTCCACCGACAGCCCTCGGCGCCGCATCGTCGAGGCGGCCGTCGAGCTGCTGGAAAACGGCGGCCCTGACGCGGTGAGCACCCGCGCGGTCGCCGCCGCGGCCGGGATGCAGCCGCCGGCGATCTACCGCCTCTTCGGCGACAAGGACGGGCTCCTCGAGGCCGTCGCCGAGCACGGCTACGCGCAGTTCCTGGAGAGAAAGCGCACGCAGCTCGACCCCGACCCGCAGGACCCCGTGGAGGAGCTGCGCCGCGGCTGGGACATGGTGGTCGAGTTCGGGGTCTCCCGCCCCGAGTTGTTCGCGGTGATGAACCGGGCCACCGGCCGGGGATCGGACGTAGCACACCGCGCGGGCCTGGAGATCCTCCATGGGCGGGTGCGTCGGCTGGCGGCCGGGGGGTGGCTGCGGGTCGACGAGGAGCTGGCCGCCCAGATCATCCAGGCAACCGGCCAGGGCGCGGTCATCACCTGGCATTCCACTCCCGCGGACCGCCGCAATCCGGCGCTGTTGACCGTCCTGCGCGAGTCCATGGTCGCGGCCGTCACCCGCGCCGAGCCGGCGGTCCCCGCCGCGGAGTCCGGTCCCGCCGCAGCGGCCCGCGCGCTGTGCGCCGCCCTCCCCGACGACGCCGATGTCCTGAGCGACGCCGAGCAGCGGCTGCTGCGTGAGTGGCTCACGCGCCTGGCGGCGGACGGTGGCGCGCCGCATGCCTGATCGCGCGTCAGGTGCCCTCGTGCAGGTTGAACCTTCCGAGGAGAGATCGTGCGATGAAGCGGCGTCCACGAGATGAGCCGGTGGGCGACCACACGGCACCGGCTGACTCCCCCTTGCCCATAACGCGCCTCCAACCTTGGTCACGTCTCCGCCGCCCACTGTTAACAACGCTCGTGGTCAATACAGCTAGGACGCGCTGAGCGACGAGGATGGCAACGTCCTCGAAGGTCCGTCCGCCGTGTTGTTCCAGGTCGAGCTGCCCTTGGGGGTGTCGTTGACCGACTCGATCAGCTGGCGGACCTTCTTGAGCATCGACTCGGGGCGTGCGGCTGGGCCGGGCGGGGGCCTGTGCCGCGGGCGCCTCCGATCCGGCACGCGTAGCGCTTCTTCTCGCGCTTGAGCGAGGGCCGCAGCAACGTGACGCCGAGCTCGGCGAGGTCCTTCTCGAACGCCTTCGAGGCGAAGCCCTTGTCCGACATGAGCAGGATGCCCTCCCGCCGCGAGACCAGTTCGGTGTCGACCTCGAGCATCGCGGCCAAGACATCCGGCTCGCCAATCTTCGGGTTGGCCAGCGCCCACATGATCGGCATGCCCGTCGGCATGCAGACCAGGTAAAGGCGCAGGCCCCAGAAAAAGCGGGAGCGGGAGACGCGCCGCGGCCGGGCTGGGGCGGGTGGAACACGGGCTTCTTCCTCCGGCCGCGCCGGGGGACGGCCCGGTCACCCGGCGCGGCCTTGCGGCGACCGCTCAGGATGGCTCCGCGGCGGGCTTCCCGGCGCTCGGGGCTGGTCAGCCACGCGGCGGCCTGTACGGCCGCCGCCTCCAACACGGCGCGCCAGCGCGCTGTTGCCTCAGCCCTTTCGACGACCAGGCCGACTCAGTTGGCACTCCCACTACGAGCCACGGCCCTCGGGCAGCCCTGGCATTCGCCCCAGCTCGCCGCGCGGTGCTGCCCGGAGTGCGACCGCTGACCTGCGCGGCCCCGCGCCGTCGGCCTCGCGCACCACGCGGTCGAGCACCCCGATAGGCCGTTCAAGGGAGCCACCCGCACCGTCGGCGCGCCTTCGCGTCCTGCTGCGCGAACAGGGCCGGCGTCCGACGGCGGGGCAAGAGACGGGCGGCGAGGACGAAGAGGCGGTCGGCCGCTCCCGGAACGGCCGTCGGCCCTGTGCCCCGGCGCAGCGCCCGCAGGGCGGCGGCGACGACCTGCTCGGGTGTCCGGACCAGAGCGGGCGGCACGTCCTCGTGCGGCTGGCATTCGGTGCGCGTCACCCCGGGGCAGGAGGCCAGCACCCGGACGCCGTCGGCGCGGTGCGCCGCCCAGAGCGCCTCGGTGAGGGCGGTGGTGTATGCCTTGGTGGCGCTGTAGACGGCAAGGTCCGGCTTCGGCATCCAGCCGAGCGTGGAGGAGACGTTCAGCAGAGCGTCAGCGGCACGGGCTGCTCTCGCGCGCGTCCCAACGGTCCGGAGCCGGGTCGTCTGGAGGCGGTACCGCGTCGTGGCGGGTTCGCAGTCACGGACGAGTTGCGGGCCCGGCTTTCCGAGCGGGCGGGAACGTGGCGGCGTTGCACCGCGAGCTGGATCCGCGTTGACGGGGTCAGGCCGCGTGCGATCCGGGACAGGGGTCCGCATGCCCCCTGTTCAGAGCATCGACGCACTGCTCGATCCAGCAGCCGGCACGGGAACCAGGCGGCACCGCCAGGGGGTTCTCAGAGCGCACCGGGGAAACCGCCCCGCTGCGCGTGGAGCCGGCCCAGAACACCCGGCGGCTCCGCGCCTGGAACAGCAAGGAGCTCCGTGCCCGACGAACTCACCGGCGCCGCCGCACCGGTCATCCGGCTACGACCGGACTTCCGCCCCACGGCATTCCTCTCCCGAACAGACAAGTCCCTGCTCATCGCGGGGGACTGCGAGGACGGACCGGCCGTCGCGAAGCTGCTGACCACCCGAGAACCACTCTGGGTCGAGAAGTTCAGCGCGGAGATCGAGGCCTACCGGGCCTTCGCCGAGACACCACCGCCAGTGCCGGTCCCCGGCCTCATCGCCGTGGACGACCGGCACCACGTGCTGGTCATCGAGCACGTCCCAGGCCATTTGCCCGCCCCGGGCCGCGACCGGTGCCCACCACAAGCACTGGACCCCGCCCACGTCACCGCCATGCTGACGGCCATGAGCGACCTCAGCCGATGGAGTCCCCCCACAGGAGCGTTCACCCGCACCCTCGACTACCTCGCACGCCTGGACCGAGACCACCGCCAGGGCCTGACCACCCCGCAGGAACACCAGGCCCTGACCGACCTGTTCCACCGGGCCGGCACCGACCTCGTGCCAGGCCACGGAGACCCCTTGCCGACCAACTTCGTCGTCAGGCCCGACGGACGGGTCACAGTGATCGACTGGGAGCACGCGGGACACTACCTCCCAGGACACGACCTGGCGGTGCTCTGGATCGTCCTGGCAGCCACCCCGAAAGCCCGTCCACAGATTGAGGAACTGGTGGCCGCCGGACCCCAGTCCGTCCGCGCCGCCTTCACCCTGAACCGGGCCATGCTGCTCGTACGAGAACTCCGCAACCACCGTGCGGTACCCCCCTCCACGTGGAGGGACCAACGGATGGCGGTAATCGAACGTGACTGGCATGACGTGCGCGCACTGGCGCAGGCCGAGTGACAACGGACTGACCTGGCATCACAGAGGGCCAGTGGACCGCACCACCGGCCCTGGCGCTGACAACGACGAAGAAGACCGCAGCGCCCTGCCAGGCCCACGCCGCCGGTCACCGAAGCAACTGCCCGGTGACGGAACTGCGCACCGCCTGGGCCCGGATCTGAGTACCAGTGCTCAGGCCTGCCGGGCCGCCCGCCCGTAGCCTCGCGATCAAGGCCGGCAAGAAGACCGGCGCTGACACGGGGGACGATGCAGATGCAGACCAGCGACCGTTCCACGACCCTCAGGTGGCCGGTCACCCACGGCACGGTACTCCCCCTTCTCCTGATCAGCACGGTCACGACCGGGGTGTGGCTCTTCGACCACGGCCACAGCCCGATCGCCCGGCACGACAAGCCCGGGACGGACGCCGGGAAGGCCAGGGACAGCACCCCGAACGCTCCCGAAGGCGCCGCCGGCGCCATCACCCCGCAGGTCACACACTCCGACGGCTGGTACTACGTGGTCCGCGCCGAGGACCACTGGGACGGCGAGCCGAGGCCGACCTCCACCGTTTACCGCACGTGGTCGCTCAAGGCCCAGATCCACCGGTCGAAGTAAAAAATCCTCGCCGACCAGCTCGCCCAGTACTGGAAGGCGCACGGCTACAGGGTGGGCCCGTTCCAGAACTTCGCCGGCGCCAACACCGGCACCTTCGTCACCGAAGAGCGCCAGATCTCCGCCACCTCGCCCGGCGGCGTCTTCGTCACCCTGGAAATAGACACCCCGGGCGTGAGCTCGCAGGCCTCCCTGGACGGCGTCCAGTTCGCGGGCACCGAGGTGTACGGCAAGAACCCCGCCATCCCGGGCCAGAAGGTGGACACCTACACGCGCCCGCTGAACGTGGCACCCCCGACCACGGACGACCCGTACTGGTCGCACTGACGACCGGCCCGGCCAGAACCGAAGTCCCGCCCGGACCCGGCGGACCGAGCCCCGCCGGTCCGCCGGGTCCGGCCGACATCGTCCTGCTGGCCGCCGACCTCACAGCGACCCGCGCTGTCGGCGAGACGCCGCATCCGGTCGTCACCGGGCTGGGGAGGATGGGGCGATGGGGAAGGCGAGGGGCTGGTCCAGGCGTCACGTCCGGCGTGTTTGAGGGTTCAATTGCATGGTCCACAACTCCCAATCCCTGGCAGGACACTGGCCGGATCCGGACCTAGCGTGGAGGCAGAGGACCCGTAATTCGAACACCACGCGCAGCGACCAAAGGAGAACCGACCATGGCGCCGCAGGACGACCGGGCCTTCCCCAGCTTCGCCAAGTTCATGGACTCCCTCGCCTCGGCCCGGCACGAGGACTTCGTGCTCCGGGCGGTGGCGGGTACGACCAACGCGGAGGACTTCTCCGCGGCGGCAGAAC
This sequence comes from Kitasatospora aureofaciens, assembly GCF_001188955.3. Classification (GTDB taxonomy): domain Bacteria; phylum Actinomycetota; class Actinomycetes; order Streptomycetales; family Streptomycetaceae; genus Kitasatospora; species Kitasatospora aureofaciens. The sequence continues at coordinate 244,074 of NZ_JPRF03000043.1, forward strand.
ACGTCAGGAACCTCTACGCAGGTGTCGAGGTCACTCACAGTTTCGTCGACGACAACGGGCAGGTCTTCGACTGTGTCCCGATCGCCAGCCAGCCCGCCCTCAGAGGCGCCTTCAGTGTTCCGCCCGAGCCCCCCGACGCCCCGGACGCGGCCGGGCCACGGGGCGCCGGTCAGGGCACGCCGATCCAGCCGCAGCTGCGGTCCGACCGGCTGGACAAGTTCGGCCACGCCATGTCGTGCCCGCCCGGCACGATCGCGATGCGCCGCGTCACCCTGGAGGAGGTGGCGAGGAGCGGCGGCGTGCAGAACTTCCACCGGAAGTATCCGCAGGGGAAAGGCCGCCACCCCCGACTGAGCCCTCCTGAGGCCGCCGCGGGCACCCACAAGTACGCGCACGCCTTCCAGGGGGTCGACAACCTCGGCGGTCACGACTTCATCAACGTCTGGGACCCCAACGTCGGGTCGGAGGTCTTCTCGCTCTCCCAGCACTGGTACGCCGGCGGCTCACCCGTGCAGACCGTCGAGTGCGGCTACCAGGTCTACCCGGGGAAGTACGGCACCACCCAGCCGGTCCTCTTCATCTACTGGACGGCCGACGGTTACCAGAACACCGGGTGTTACAACCTCGACTGCTCGGCGTTCGTCCAGACGAACAGCGCCTGGGCTCTCGGCGGCACGATCTCCCCGGTGAGCGTCTCGGGCGGCGCGCAGTACGAGCTCGAGGTGTCCTACTACCTCTCGGGCGGGAACTGGTGGCTCTACCTGGGCGGCACCCAGGCGAGCAACGCGGTCGGCTACTACCCGGGCTCGCTGTTCGGCAGCGGCCCGCTCGCGACCAACGCTCAGGACATCGACTACGGCGGCGAGGTGGTGAACAACGTGGCGTGGCCGCCGATGGGCAGTGGCGCGTTCGCCGACGCCGGCTGGCAGTTCGCCGCCTACCAGCGCGACATCTACTACTTCGCGACCGACAACACAGCCCAGTCGGCGAAGCTGACCGGCGTCCAGACATCGCCGAACTGCTTCACCATCGCGGTCGGCAATGCTCCCGATCCGTGGAACGAGTACTTCTTCTTCGGCGGCCCGGGCGGCACCGACTGCACCTGACCCGGCCGTTACCGACGGCGGAGCGCCCCTCGCGCTCCGCCGTCCAGGCCTCCCCGCGGTGGGGGAGTGGGAAGTCGGCGGGCCCGACCTCCCACTCCGACCCGACCCTTGCGCATCGAATACCCGAGTCGGTGGCGTAGCCAGGTGCACCGCTCTGCGGGACGCAGCTTTCGCCCTCACCGAGGCCGACCGGCACCTCTCACGCTCGCCGGCAACCTGTGGCGCAACAACGTCACCGGCGACACCTACAGCTCGGCCACCACGCGTCGGTCGATGGCCGGCGCCACCCTGGTCGAGGTCGCCCGCGTCGACAACCCGGCCGCCTTGATCGCGCCCAGGAAGACGCGGTGACCGGTCTTCGCATCGGTTCACTGTGCTCGGGCTACGGCGGCCTCGACCTGGGCGTGCAGTCCGTCCTCGGCGGCCAGATCGCCTGGCACGCGGACCCGGCCCCCGGCGCCGCGGCCATCCTGGAGCACCACTGGCCCGGCGTCCCCAACCTGGGTGATATCACCCAGGTCGACTTCAGCACCGTCGAGCCGGTCTGCGTCCTCGTCGCCGGGTTCCCGTGCACCGACGTCTCGGTGGCGGGAACCCGGTCCGGACTGGCCGAGGGCACCCGCTCGGGCCTGTGGCACACCATCGCCCGCGCCATATCAACTCTCAAGCCCTGCCTGGTGATTCTGGAAAATGTCCGAGGCCTGCTCTCGACCCCCGCTCGCTCGAATACCGATGGCGACGTGGAGCCCTGCCTGTGGTGTCTGGGTGACGCCGGAGATGAACATCATCTGCGGGCACTCAGCGCCGTACTCGCTGACCTCGCCTCCGCGGGGATGGATGCACGCTGGCAGGTACTACGTGCCTCCGACGTCGGAGCTCCCCATCGAAGGGAACGGGGTTTCATCGCGTACTGGCACAAGAGCCTCGGGCCGCCACCCCGACTCGGACAAGTGGCTCCGGCCGAAGGCGTTCTGCCCCCGGCTGCGCGGAGTGGGTCGACTCAATGCAGGTGTTCAACCAGCCGGGCAAGGACATGGGCCGGAACCGGGCGAGCTACAACTACCGGTGCCCGAAGACATCGTGCGGCCAGCGCCGGTCCGCCAGGTACCTCCGGTCGGCACGAGCAGCGGGGTCGCGCGGCCGCCGGCGAGGACGTCGCCGAACAGCGCGCCCTGTCCGGCGTCGGCCCGGCCGTCGGGTGCCGGCCAGAAGCGATCGATCCCGGCCCGGATGCGCGCCATCGTGTTGGGTGCCAGGCCCTCGGGGCACTCCTCGGTCTTCGGGCGGTCACCGATCGGCGTCCCTTCGATCGACCAGTCGATCGCCGCGGCGGCCGACAGGGCGTCGGGCAGGCCCGGAATCTCGACGACGGCCCGCGCCTGCGCCATCTCGGGCAGCAGCTTCTCCCAGTCCCCACGGACCGTCACGGGTGCCTGCACCGGCATATTGACGGGGTTGCCGACGTGCAAGCAGAGGAGGTTGCCGTTCACCGACCCCGGTCCCGCCCGGCCCGCGGCCGACGGCCTGCGGCCCGACCCGCCGTGGCGGCCGAAGTCGCCGACGGCGCGGTGAAGGTGTTCCGGCACGCCTACGCCGCCTGAGCGTCAGCTGCCCAGGAAGCGCAGCACCGCCAGTACCCTCCGGTTGCTGCCTTCGTCGCGGGGCAGCCGAAGCTTGTCGAACACCGCGTTGACGTGCTTCTCCACCGCGCTGCGCGAGACGAACAGCTGCTGGGCGATGGCCGCGTTGGTGCATCCCTGGGCCATCAGGGTCAGCACGGTGCGCTCGCGCTCCGTCAGCAGTTCGAGGTCGTCTGTGTGGCGGGTGCGGGCCAGCAGGCGGCGCACCACCTCCGGGTCGAAGACCGTGTCGCCGCCGTGCACCCGCTCCAGCGCGGACAGGAACTCCTCCACCCGGGCGACCCGGTCCTTCAGCAGGTACCCCACGCCCCGGGTGTCGGCGGCCAGCAGTTCGGCGGCGTACCGCTGTTCGACGTACTGGGACAGCACCAGCACCCCCACCGCCGGGTGCTCGTAGCGAAGCCGCAGCGCGGCCCGCAGTCCTTCGTCGGTGTGGCTCGGCGGCATCCGCACGTCGATCACGACGACGTCGGGGGGCTCGGCGGCGACCGCGGCCAGCAGGGCGTCGGCGTCGCCGACCGCGGCGCTGACCTCGTGGCCCTCGTCGAGCAGCAGGCGCTCCAGGCCCACGCGCAGCAGGGCGGAGTCCTCGGCGATCATCAGGCGCACGGCAGCTCCGCGACGACGTGGGTGGGGCCGCCGGGCGGGCTGTCCACGCGCAGGCGTCCGTCGAGGGCGGCGATGCGGCGTTGCAGGCCGGACAGTCCGGGGCCGGTGGGGTCGGCGCCGCCGCGTCCGTCGTCGTGCACCGACACCCGTACCAGGCTGGTGTCCTGGCCGATCGCCACCTCGATCCGGGTGGCGCCGGCGTGCTTGGCCGCGTTGGTGAGGGCCTCGCGCACCGCGAAGTAGGCGGCGGTCTCGACGGCGGGGGCGGGGCGCCGGGCCAGATCGCCGCTGATGTGCACGGGGATGGGCGAGCGTTCGGCGTCCACGGCCAGGGCCTCGCGCAGTCCCAGCTGGTCCAGCGAGGCGGGGTAGGCCCGCCAGGCGACTTGCCGCAGTTCCTCCAGGGCCTGTTCCGCCTCGGCCTGCGCCTGGCGGTAGAGCTCCTCGGAGTTCTTGCGGCGTCCGCGGCCCAGGAGCATCGCCACGACGATGAGGCGCTGCTGCAGCCCGTCGTGCAGGTCGCGTTCGATGCGGCGCCGCTCGGCGTCCACGGCCTCGACGATCCCCGAGCGGGAGGCGGCGAGTTCGTCGATCCGGCGGCGCATCAGGGCCAGTTCGTCGGGGCCGAGGAAGCGGTGGGCCAGGCGCCGCTCCAGGTCGGCGACGGCGGCCAGCCCGGCCAGGTCGAGGAAGAGCAGCAGCAGTCCGGCGGTGAGCAGGTATCCGGCGACGGGCCAGCTGGGGCCCATCCCGTCGGCGTCGTGCCCGGCCAGCCAGCGCGCCAGACCGGAGGCGGCCGTCCAGGCGCCCGCCGCGAGCAGGAGCAGTGCGCCGCCGCCGGCCAGGCCCACGGGCACGCGGCACCACAGGTAGGCGGCGGCCCGGCGAGCTTCGACGCCCTCGGGGGCAGGCTCGGGGCCGCCGAGCAGGGCGGACACGCGCCGCTGCTCCAGTGCGGCCAGGCGCAGCGGCAGGCGGGCGCAGCGGGTGAGGGCGGCCGTGGCCAGGAGGGCGGGGGTGGCGAGCGCCGTGAGGGCGCCCAGGGCGATGCCGGCCGCGGCGCGGGCGGCCCTCACGCCCGGTGCCGAGCGCCCGGGCGGCGGCGCAGGCGTACCGCGAACCACCGGGCGGCGGCCAGGAGTGCGAGCGCCACGACCGCCTTGGACACCCATCCCCCGTACTCCTCCACCATCTGCCAGTTGTCGCCGAGCCAGTATCCCAGCAGGACGAAGGCGGTGTTCCAGATCAGGCTGCCCAGGGCGGTCAGGGCTGTGAAGGCGGCGAAGGGCATGCGCTGGATCCCGGCGGGGATCGAGATGAGGCTGCGCACCACCGGCACCATGCGGGCGAGCAGCACGGCGGTGCGCCCGCGGCGGGCGAACCACGCCTCGGCGCGGTCGATCTCGTGCGCGCTTACGAGGGGGATGCGGGCGGCGAGGGCGCGGGTGCGCTCGCGGCCCAGGAGGGCGCCGGCGGCGTAGACGATCCAGGATCCGGCGACGGAGCCGACCGTGGTCCAGACGATGACGGCCGCCAGGTTCAATCGGCCCTGGCCTGCGGCGAATCCGGCCACGGGCAGGACGATCTCGCTGGGGACGAACGGCAGGACGGTGTCGACGAGGTTGGTCAGCCCGGCGCCGGCGGCGCCGAGGGCGTCCATGGTGTCGACGGCCCATCCGGCGATGCCGCCGGCGGGCTCGGCGGTGTTGGTGTCCGAGACGGTGAAGGCGGCGGCGAGCAGCGGGGCTTGGGGCGGCGTTGCGATCATGCGGTTCACGCTAGGCAGCGGCTGTGCGGCCCGCCATGCGGTCGTCCACCCGGCCGTCCTGCGGTTTTCCGCAGGACGCCGTGGGCTCGGGCGCGGGGCTATCGGCGAGGTCGGCGTGCAGGACGACGGGCCGATCGTCCCAGCATCCGCCGACGCCTCGACTACGAGGACTGCCACGCCGGACGCGCCGCCGTCATCAGGACGGTCAACCGGCTCACCCTGGAGAACCAGTAACTGCGCGAACGCCGGAGGGGCTGGAAGAGGCCGAACTGCGCCCCGGCGATCCGGACGCGGTTGAGAAGCTCGCCGAACGCCTCTAGGGGCACCCTCGGCCCGGTATTCCGGTGCCGGAACAGGTCGGCGTGCCCGGTACGGGAGTCCGTACCGGGCACGCGGTCTCGCCGACTGAGTATCAGCTGCGCAGGTCGAGCGAGAGGGCCGTGGCGTTGCCGGCCTGGCCGGGGATGGCGTTGTCGTACCAGGTGCCGTCCGGGGCGCTGTAGATCTCGTGCAGGGCACCGTTCTCGACGGCCTCGATCACACGGCTTCCGTCCGCCTTGACGCGCACGGCGAGTGCGCTGATGCCGCCGCCGACGCCGGGGACGGCGTTGTCGTGCCAGGTACCGTCCGGGGCGGAGTAGATCTCGTGCAGCGCGCCGTTCTCCACGGCTTCGATCACGCGGGTGCTGTCGGGCTTGACCTGGACGGAGACCGCGCTGATCCCGCCACCGACGCCGGCGACGGCGTTGTCGTGCCAAGTGCCGTCCGGGTCGGAGTAGATCTCGTGCAGTGCGCCGTTCTCCACCGCCTCGATCACGCGCTGGCCGGCGACCTACCAGACGATGCTCGACCACCCCTCCTACGGAGTGGACGAGATCGCCGCACACTGCGGCCAGACCGCCGTCCAGGTGCACGACCACCTCGAAGAACTGGCCCGACTCACCCTCGTACGAGTCTCCGCCGAACGTCCCGGGCAGCTACGCGCAATCAGCCCCGACATCGCCCTGACCGACGCCCTCGCCCGGCAGGAAGCCGAAATCGCCGACCGGCAGGCGAAGTTGGCGGCATCACGGGCAGCCGTCACACGCATGGTCGCGGAGCGCGCCGAACACCGAACGACCCACGGCGAACGCCTTCTCGGCATGGACGCCATCCAGGCCAGGCTCGAACGCATGGGCCACAGCGCCACCACCGAAGCACTCGGCAGCCAACCCGGCAACCAGCGGCCCGAGGACCTCGCCGCCGGCCGACTCACCGACGCCGCGGCCCTCTCCCGCGGCATCACCTTGCGGACCCTCTACCAGGACTCCACCCGCAACCAACCCCACGTCGCCACCTACGCCCACTGGCTGCTCAGCCGAGGAGGCGAGGTCCGCACCGCCGCCACCATCCCGCCACGCATGGTGATCATCGATCGCAGCCAGGCACTCGTCCCCATCGACCCCGCGGACAACCGCAAGGGCGCCCTGTACGTGACCGAACCCGGCATCCTCGCCGCGCTGCTCGACCTCTTCGAACAGGCCTGGCACACCGCCGTCCCCCTCGGCGCCACCCACACCGAAGACCCCCGCACGGGCCTCACCGCCACCGAACGCGAACTCCTGCGCCTGCTCGGCTCCGGCCTCACCGACGACGCCGCGGGCCAACGCCTCGGCATCTCCTCCCGCACCGTCGGGCGCCACATGTCCTCGATCATGGAACGCCTCGACGCCAGCAGCCGCTTCGAAGCCGGGATCAAGGCAGCGCACCGCGGCTGGCTCTGAGCCGCACCAGGTGCACGCGCTCGCCATGGGCAGGCGGCGGCCGCGACGCTACCCGTAAAGCCGGTCTTGAGTGAGGCCACCGCGAACTGGTGGATCAGGTCGAGCGCGAGCTGGCGGACCATCCTTACCCGCGCCTCGCCGGTCCCGGCGCCGCGGTGTTCTCCAGGGTCATCCCGGCTGCCCGGCGGCGGATCATGCCGAGCGCGTCCAGCTCCGAGACCCGGGCGGCATCGAGCAGGCCTTGGCCGTTCAGGTAGCGCTGCCGGTCGAGCCAGGAGATCAGCTCGCCGTGGATGGTCTTGTCGGTGGTTCGAGGTGGCCGTGCTCGAGGTGGAACCTGGCGGCGACGGCGTGCATGCGCTGCCACTCGGTCGCCCGGGGGTTGAACGCGCGCAGCTTCACCGTCTGGAGGACCCGCGCCGTGTGCCGCTTCGCGTCGATCCGCAGCCACTCGATCGGGGGCCCCACCACCGCCGGCGGCTGCTCGCCCCCCGTTCCGGTCTCGGCGGCCGCAGCGTGGGGTCGGCCTGGGCGCGGTGGGCGCGCAGCTCGGTGATGCGGCCCACGACCCGGCAGAGTCAAGCTGAGCAGGTGGCGGATCTCGGGGACGGTCAGGTCGATCGGGTCGGTGCTGCGGGCGGAGCGGTTCGGGTCGGCGGGCCTGGCCGGTGTCGCGTCGGCTGCGAGGGCGGCGAGGAAGGCGAGCGCGAGCATGGCAAGGGTGATGTGCCGGTGCCAGGCGGTCCAGTGGCGGACCTGGTGATGGTGGCGCGATAGCAGCCTGGTGAGTCACCGAAGGCTTTCCGCCGAGGGCGGGTTGGCACCCACGACCGAGCAGGTGAGGGCCGCGACCCGGACGGCGAAACGGCAGGCGTCGGCCACGGCGTTCTGGGTCAGGGAGTCCAGCCGACTGCCGAGCAGGTCGAGTTGGTTGAGCCGGTGGAGCAGGCCGGCGGTGAACGAGTCGCCGGCCCCGACGGTGTCGACTACCGAGGTGGGCGGCGCCGGTACGGTGACCGGGTGACCGTCGAGGGGGGCGTACGCGCCGCGTTCCCCGAGGGTGACCACGACCAGCCGCGCGCCGGCCTCGTGCCAGCGGTGGCAAGCGTCGGCCGGGCTTGCTCCGGGCAGCAGTACGGCGAGATCCTCCTCGCTGAGGCGCAGGATGTCGGCGAGGGCGCACCACTGGTCCAGGCGTTCCCGGTAGTCGGCGGGCGGGACAAGGAGCGGGCGGACGTTGGGGTCGATGGAAACGGTGGCGTGTTCCCGGACCCAGGCGAGGTGCTGCTCGATCCGCTGGCCGCCGGGGTCGCGGACCAGGGCGAGCGAGCCGGTGTGCAGGCAAGCTGTTTCCGTGGTGCGGGTGGCGGTGAGTTCGTCGGTGGTCCACTGCCAGTCGGCGGTGCCCTCGGCGTAGAAGGTCCAGGTGGCCTGGGCCTGTTCGTCGAGCGTGGCGACGGCGAGCGTGCTGGGCTCGGCGGTGTTGACGCAGCCGGTCAGATCGACGCCGGACGCGGCGAGGCGGGCGCGGAACAGCTGGCCGAACGGGTCGGTCGAGATCCGCCCGAGGAAGCGGGTGGGGGTGCCCAGCCTGGCGAGGGCGACGGCGGTGTTCGCGGGGCCGCCGCCGGGCAGCACCCGCAGGGCAAGGCCGCCGTCGGGGGTGCTGCCGCCGGGGAAGGCGTCGGCCGCAGACTCCCCGAGGACGGTAATCGGTCGCAGGGGCATCTCTCTGACCTCTCCTCTCATGCCGCGCTTCTCATTCCTTGACGGCCGAGCCGGCCACGCCCTGGACAAACCACCGCTGGAAGAAGGCGAACACCACGACCACTGGGAGCACGAGCAGCACGCCGAACGCCAGGATCTGCCCCCAGTCCGGCGGCTGCTGGCCCTGAAAGACACTGATTTCCAGGGGCAAGGGCCGTACGGAGGGATCGTCGACCATGAGCACCGGCCAAAGGAACGAGCCCCATTGAGTAAGGAAGGTGAGGATCGCGACCGAGGCGAAGGCCGGTTTGCTCATGGGGTAGATGATCCGGAACAGGATTCGCCATGGTCCGGCGCCGTCGATCCGGGCCGCTTCCTCGATGCTGACGGGGATGGCCTGGAAGAAGGTGTGGAACTGGTAGACCGAGAACGCGTTGGCGATGAACGGCGCGGCCTGGATCCACACCGTGTTCCGCTGCGTGTCGAAGAGGTAGAACAGCGGCACGGCCACCGACTCGAACGGTATCAGCATCAACAGCAGGACCAGGGTGAACAGCAGCTTCCGCCCGCCCCACTCCAGCCGGGACAGCGCGTAGGCGGCCATCGAGTTCACTACCAGGCCGCCGGCCACCACGGTGGCGGCGACGAGCAGCGACACGCCCATGAACCGCCAGAAGTGGCCGGTGCTGTCCGAGGACAGGCTGTGCAGGACGGCGGCGTAGTTGTGCAGGGACAGGTTGGTGGGCAGGAAGCCGGACAGGCCGGCGAGTACCTGGTCGGACGGCTTGAGACTGCCGATCACCAGATAGAGGACGGGCAGGGCGAAGACCAGGGCGAGCAGGCCGAGGACGGTATGGTCGGCGATCCGCCGGATGGTGCGGTTCATGCGTCGTCCCCTCGGGCGACTCGGCGCTGGACCAGAGTCAGCACCAGGACGATCAGGAAGAAGACCACCGTGATGGCCGAGGCGCGGCCGATGTTGTTCTGGTCGAAGGCCGTGGTGACCGCTTCGTACATGACGGTCCGGGTGGCGTTCTCGTTCAGCCCGCCGCCGCGGACCAGGATGTAGACCTGGTCGAACACCCGGAAGGACAGCACCGAGGTGAGCAGGGCGACGAAGATCAGGGTGGTGCGGATGCCGGGCAGTGTCACGTGCCGGAACTGCTGCCAGCGGGAGGCCCGGTCGAGTTGCGCGGCCTCGTACCGTTCGTCCGGGATGGCCTGCAACCCCGCCAGCAGGATGACCATCTGGAAGCCGACGCCCTGCCACACCGAGAGCACGACGACGGAGGCCATCGCGGTGAGCGGGGAGCCCAGCCAGTCGAAGGAACCCCAGTGGCCGAAGCTCAGCTGGTGAAGCAGTGAGTTGAGGATGCCCTGGTCGCTACGGGCAAGGATGAGCCGCCAGATCACCGCCACCAGGGCCATCGGGAAGACCACCGGCAGGAAGAACACCGCGCGGAACAGCCCGATTGCCCGGAGCTTGCGGTTGAGCAGCACCGCGAGGGCGAGCGCGAGGCCGGTCTGCAGCGGGACCACGGCCAAGGCGAAGGTGAGGTTGTTGAGCAGGGCGTGCAGGAACCGGCCGGACAGGTCGGGGTCGGTGAGGATCCGGCGGTACTGCTCCAGGCCGACGAAGGCCGGTGGCCGGTCGGAGCCGAGCCGGGCTTTGTGGAGGGAGAGCACGACGGCGTAGCCGAACGGGACGGCGACGAAGGCTATCAGTCCGGCCAGCGCGGGGGCGGTCATCAGCAGGGCGTGCACCCAGTCCCGGCTGCGGCGGCGCTGGGTGGTCGGCCGGGCGGCGGCTGGGGATGGCGCCGGGGTGGGCGAGGGGCTGACGGCGGTGGACATGGGCGGGGTCCTGTTCCCGGCGGGTGGCCGGCGGGCCGGCGAGCGCGGCCGGCCGGCCACCCGGCCGCGGTCACTTGGTGAGCGAGTATCCATCGTTGTCGGAGAAGTCCTGGTCGATCGCCCGGGCGGCCTTGGCGAGCGAGGTCTGCGGGTCGGCGCCGCCGTAGATGTCGTTCAGCGCCTGGCTGAACTGGGCGGTGATGACCGGGTATCCGGCGGTGAGGGGCCGGGTGACGGCGACGCAGGACTTGGTGATGTCGGTGTCACCGCAGGGTTCGGCGAGTTCCTGGGCGAACAGGTGGAGCGGGCCGCCGGTCCGGTACAGCGGGCTGGCCGCCAGCGCGGTTTTGGTGGCGGGGACGGCGCCGTCGGCGGTGGTCATGGCGGTGACGTTGGTGTCGTCGAGCAGGTAGTCCAGAAACTTGCCGGCCGCCTTGGCGTGCTGGGAGCCGGAGCTGATGCCCCAGGCCCAGGAGCCCTGGCCGGTCTTGGCGCCGTTGCCGAAGTCCGGGAGCGGCAGCACCGTCAGGTCGGAGCCGAGGGCCTTGCTGTAAGCGGGGTAGGCCCAGTGGCCGACCCAGCTGAGCGCGACGCGGCCGTTGACAAAGGCGTTTCCGTCGGTGTCGGCGTCCACGTACGGCTTCCAGGACTGGAAGGTCCGGAAGGCGTCCACCACGGCCGGGCTGTCGAGGGCGCCGGCCGCCTTGCCCTGCTTGACCAGGGCACCACCGGCGGACCAGACGATCGGGGACATGCCGTAGGTGCCCCACTCGGTGGCCAGGCCGTAGTCCTCCTTGAGGTCGAGCGCTTTGTGGCTGGGATTGGCGGCCGCGAGTTTCTGCACCGCGGCGGTGAAGTCGGCGGCGGTCCAGTCATCGAGCACGCTGGCGGGGTACTTGACCCCGGCCGCGTCCAGCAGCTTCTTGTTGGCGTAGATGCCGAGGCCGGAGTCGTACATGCCGAGGCCGTAGAGCTTCCCGTCCAGGGTGCCCTGGGCCTTGACGGCGGCGGTGGCGTTGGCGACGGTCGCGGGCAAGACGTAGTCGGAGATGGGGCTGAGCTTCTTGTTGTAGACGAAGCTCGACATCATCGGACCGTCGAACTCCACGATGTCCGGGAGGGCAGAGGCGCTGGTGGCGGTCAGCGTCTTGGTGTAGTCCTTCTCCGGGACGAACTTAAGCGTGGCCTTGATGGCGCTCTGTGAGCCGTTGAAGGAGTTGACCGCGTTCTGCAGCACGGTGTTCTCGCTGTCCTGACCCTGGTGCGCCCAGATGGTGATGGTGCCGGTGCCGTCGCCGGCCGAGGTGGCGGCCGTGCTGCCCGTGCCGCCGCAGGCGGTCAGGGCGACGGCTGGTAGGGCGAGTAGCAGGCCCAGACGGACGTGGCGGCTGTCGGTCATTCGATGTCTCCGTGAAGGGAACCGCGGTGGGGAGCCGTGGAGTTGCGGACGATCAGGTGGGTGGGCAGTTCGACGTGATCCGGGACGTCGGTGTCGTCCCGCAGGAGGCGGAGCAGGAGGCTGGCGGCCTGGGTCCCGTGCTCAGCGACGGGCTGGGCGACGGTAGTCAGCCCGACTACGTCGGCGAGCTCGTGGTCGTCAAAGCCGACGATGGCGATGTCCTCCGGGACGCGCAGCCGGTGCGCCCGCAGGGCGCGCAGCGCGCCCATGGCCATCTCGTCGGATTCCGCGAACACGGCGGTCGGCGGCCGAACGGCGGTGAGGAGCCGGGTCATGGCGCGTTCGCCGCCCTCGACGGTGTACTCCCCGTCCGCCTCCAGGTCCGGGTCGTGCGGGATGCCCGCGTCGACGAGCACGTCGAGGTAACCGCGGCGGCGCAGGTCGGGGGTGGTCCAGTACAGCGGAGCGGAGGGCCGGGTGCCGATCCGACCGATTCGGCGGTGGCCGAGGTTGACGAGATGGCGGGTGGCGAGTTCGGCGCCGGCCCGGTCGTCGATGCCCACGGTGGTGAAGCCCGGTCGAGGGCCACCGACGGTGATCGCCAGCGGGATACCGAGGGACCGCAGGCGCTCGGCCTCGTCCCCGGTCGGGATGAGCAGCGAGAGAATCGCGTCCACCCGCTTGCGGACGGGCAGTTCGGCGAAGAACCGCTTGCGGCTGTCCACGGAGCCGAGGTTGTACAGCAGCAGGTCATACCCGGCGGCGCTGAACACCCGCTCGGCGGCGTCCACGACGGTGCCGAAGAACCACCGGCCGACGTACGGCGCCAGGACGCCGATGCTGCACGTACGGCCGCTGGCCAGGCTCGATGCGTTGCGCGAGGCCGTGTAGCCGAGGTCTGCGGCCACAGCAATGATCCTGACGCGCAGTTCGTCGGATACCCCGTCCCGTCCGCGCAGCGCGCGGGAGACGGTAGAAGGGGAGACGCCCACCGCCCGCGCCACATCGATAATGCTGGCCGCCACGTTGCGGCTCCTCTCGGCTGTCGATCGGGTCACCGAACCGTAAGCCGCCCAACGCACTTGCGCAAGCGTTTGCGTTCGGTTGTACTAAGGCGACTTCGCCAGGGGCGGGGAGACGGAGCACGCCCTGACGCACACGTTTGTTCCGCCGGCACGACAGGAGCTGTCCTTGCGCTACGCACCTCCCGGCCTATGCCTCAACGACTTCGCGGTCCTCCCTGGGGACGACGGCTACACCGTCCTCCACCTGCAGGGGCCGTGGACGGACCCGTTCGACGCCATCAAGGCGGAGACCTCCTACGGCAGGGCCACCTCCCCCGACCTCGTGCACTGGCGGCCGCAGGGCGGCGCCTTCGGGGTGGGGCTGCCCGGCCGCTTCGACGAGCACGCGGTGTGGACCATGCACCCGGTCCCGGACGGGAACGGCACGGCCATGTTCTACACCGGCGTGACTACCCTGCCCTCCGGCGGCCCGTTGCAGTCGGTCGGCCTGGCGCGTTCGGACCGGGCGGACGGCACCGGCTGGCGGCGGCACGGCACCGAACCGGTGGTCCGTGCCGATCCGCGCTGGTACCGGACCGGCGAAGGCATGGCCTGGCGCGACCCGTTCGTGGTGCGCGACGACGACGGCACCGGCTGGGTCATGGTGGTCTGTGCCAGCGACGCCGCCCTGCCGTTCGAACGCGGCGGCTGCGTCGGACTGGCCACCTCCGACGACCTCGAACACTGGCAGGTGCACCCGCCCCTGCTGTCGCCCGGTGACGTCGACGAGTTTGAGTGCCCGGTCCTGGAACGGCTGGAAGATGGCTGGCTGCTGCTCGGCTCCATCGGCGCCACCCGCCACATCGAAGCCTGGACCGCGCCGCACCTGGACGGCCCGTGGGTACGACGCGGTCCGCTCGGGCCGCCCTTGGCGTACGCGCCCCGGGTCGTCACCGCGCCGGACGGCGCCCGGGTCGTGCTGCACACTGTGCCTCGCCGGGTCGGGCTCCAGGACTCCGGCGCCACCTGCCGGGGCATGCTCGCCCAGCCGAAGGCCCTGACCCGGGCGGACGACGGGGCGCCGCGGTTGACATGGTGGCCCGGACTGGACGGCTGGCTGGACGAGCCGGGTGAGCAGGCGGTGCTGCACGCGGTGGGGGACGTGGCGGTCGCCGGACCGACCGAGGTCGTGCTGCGGACGGGCGTCGACGGCGCCCCGGCGCTGACCGTCCGGTGGGCGGACGGCCGGCTCGGGGTCCAGGGGCCTGGTGACGCGGTCCTCGCGTCCACCGAACTTCCCGACGAGCCGAGGCGGTTGCGTATCCTGACGGTCGGTGAGTACGTCGAACTCTACGCGGACGACGCCTTCGTGCTGGTCGCCCTGAGCTACACCGGCAGCAGCTGCCGGTGGACCGTCACCCGCGGCGGCGCGACGCACACGGTGCCCGTCAGGCCGGTCCGGCTGCCGGACGAGCAGCGCGACGACGCCTCCGCGCTGTGGCCCGGCCCACACTGACCGGGGCACCGCGTGTGGCCTTCACCCCGGGGTCCGGGCCGTCAGGAAACGTACGCCGTCGTGGGCGGCTTCACCATCCTTGCTGCAGCTGCCGACGGGCAGGGCATCCGGCCAGGCTGAGTTGCGCCCATCAGGCCACGGGCACCCCGCTGCCCGCGATGGCCTCCGGCCGCAGCAGGGCGGTGAGCCTCTCGGCCGGAAAGCAGTCCCCAAGGCTGGGCGGCCGTGGGCGGCGATCCTGACAATGCCCGGATTCCGTGTGACCGCAGGGTGTTCATGACGGCCACGCCGCGGCTGTGGGCGGGGAAGGAGACGGACCGGCTACGGGTGGCGATGGCCGGGATCGAGGCGGCCGAGCTGATCGCTTCCATGGACGACGAGGCGCTGTTCGGCCCGGTTACCCACGACTACCCGCTCGGGACCGCGATCTCGGACGGGGTGATCGGCTCGGCATCAGCCTTGAACAGGACCGTCACACCTTGCTCGGCCAAGGACTCCATCACTCGTGTCACGTCAACCACGGGCCCACCCCCACTTGGAATCGAACAGGCCGAAGGCTACACCGGCCGGTACGAGGCGTCGGCTTGACCGCTTGGCACCGTGAGGTGTCCACGTGCGGTCGGCGCGGCGCCGGAAGCGGCCCGTCGCCCGACCGCCCAGACGCTGGACGGCGAGCAGCTCGCCGTGCGGCACGGGCGCGAGCACCTGCTCGACGTCGGCCGGTTCCACGCCGCCTTCGTCGCCGACGCCCGCGCCCGCGGCGAGGCCTGCGGACCGCTCGACCTCCTCCCCGGCCCGGAGCTGCCCGCCGGCGGCGTGGTGTACCGACCCGCCGCCGAGCTCGCGTACACCGCCGGCACCGGCGACGAGCGGCAGCGGCAGCGGGCCTTCGTCGAACGCCACCTCCCCGGAGTCGGCCCCGAGGAGACCGCGGCGCAGCTGTCGGCCTGCGCCGCCCTGTGGGAGCAGCCAGGGCCGGAGGGCCGGGGCCGGGCATGGGAGCGGCGCCGGCGGTCCTTCCCGCGACTGCTGATCGTCCTGGTCGGCACCGCGGCATCCGGGGTGCGCTCGGCGATGGCGGACCTGCACCTGGCCGACGAGGAGAACCCGACCGTCGCCGAGGCGCTGAACCAGGTCCTGGACCAGGCCCGTAGCGAGCGAATGTCGGTGACCGCCGCGCTGGAACGGCTGCTGGAGATCGAGGTCGAGGCCACCGGGGCCCGCCGGATGGCCGCCGAGAGCGGTTCGCCCGCCTGCCGGGGCCCTGGACCGACCGGTTTGGGCAGGGCCCGGCCGCGCTCGCGGCGTTCGTCGAGCGGGAAGGGCACGCGAGGGTGCCGCGCACGCGCAGGGAGGACCGGACGTCGCTGGGCACCTGGCTGAACAATCAGAAGGCGAGGCAGGACAGGCTAGCCCGGAGAGATCGGCCGGCTGGAGACCCTGGGCGTGGGCCTGGTAGGCCGTGCCGGGCGAGGTCGAGCGCTGCGGCTGTGAGAATGCACTGGAGGTCGCCATCGCGAGGCGGCGACCTCCAGGTCCACCGTAGAAGTCGCCGCCTCTCCCCGCACCATCCACATCCTCGACTCCAAGGACAAGCAGCGAGGGCAGCTCTCCCTCTCCCTCACCGCCTGGGACGAGTTCCTCGCGTACGCCGCTCGTTCCTGACCCTGTAGGGAGGCCGCGTGGGCAAGGATCTCTGCCCCTGGATGCAGCCCGCCGGACATGTACCGCGCACCACAACCGGGAGATCGTGGTGGTTACCCGCTGGATCAGGAGGTTAGGACGCATGCGGCAGCGGCAGCGGCAGGTGGCGGTACGGGGCGAGGAGCAGCAGGACCGCGGTCGGGGGCAGGACAGTCGGCCGACCGGTGTCCCGATATCCGTACCGGGCGCCCCCATGACTCTCCTGGCCATGCAAAGGTCGGTGGGTAACACGGCCGTCGTGCAGATGATCCGGTCTGGAACCTTCCCCGGGCCGGTCGTCCAGCGGATGCCCCAGGACGGTTCGGGCGCGGGGAGTTCGTCGGCGGGCAGGGCTCCGGGCGAGATCATGAAGGAGATCAAGAACCAGATCAAGAAGGTCCCCGAGGGGGCCGACGAACCGCTCATGAAGGAGTACGGCGGCCTGCGGCAGGGGCGGGCGCACGCCGAGATGGACATGCGGTTTCCCCGTTCCAAGGAGGGTCAGGAAGCCCAGCAGACGCTCACCGAGACCAGCGTCCTCCTCTTCGACAGCATGAAGGGTGCCCAGGAGCGGGCCAGGGTGCAGGACCCGAAGGTCGAGGAAGAGGGCGACGACCGCGAGGTCCAGGGCATGCTGATCAACGACCGCCTGGTCTTCGCGTCGAACTTCGACGCGTCGGTCGACACCCTCGTGCAGGTCGGCAGCGAGGAGGCGGGAGCTGCCCCGACTGTCGAGCAGCTGCTGGCGATCGAGCAGAGCGAGGAAGGCCGCTCCAAGGGCCTGCGCAATCACGAGCAGCGGAACGTGGGTGAGAAGCTGGCGAGCTACCGGCGCAAGAACAAGGCGATCATCGACGGACAGCGCGGCACACCCGGTGGCGAACAGGGCCGTGGCAACGATCCCGCGGCGCAGGCCCTTCACGCCAAGCTGAGCCAGCCGGTCATCGTCCTGGATCTGCACAGCGAGAACCTGCGGGAGATGCTCACCGATACCGCCCACGAGGGCAGGGTGTTCCTGCTCCGCTTCGGCAGCGGGCCCGGCGGGGCGAAACAAGGGAGGCCGGACAGGTCTGTCCACGCCGAACAGAAGCTCCTCCTGGCCCTGAGCGCCGCCGGTATCCGCCCGCAGCACGATGTGCGCGGCCCCCTGGCAATCAGCGGCAAGTACCGCCCCTGCATGGGCTGCGCCGCGGCGCTCATGTACTACAGGGAGCGGCTGGGATTCGGGCAGTTGAGCTTCAACCCCAACTACGGGCATTTTTTCCAGAGTTCCGTGAACAGCCTGTACGAGCACCACCGGCACATGATCGACGAGCACTACCTCGGGTTCATCCGGCACATGGTCGAGGAGGAGGTTACGAGCACCCCGGCGGGATGGAACGAGGGGGCGCCCGAGGGGGCCGAGGAACGACGGGGCGGTCCCACGCTCCGGGTGCCTGGAAAGTACGCGTCCCGGCAGGCCGACAACACGCCCCCGAACAGTGACGCGGAGGACGGCCCGGAGGACATGCCGTACCGGCGGATCCCTGAGCGGAGGCTGGAGCGGACCTGGGAGCAGGAGACGGCCCACATTGGCATCGGCACGGGCGCGGCACAGAGCACCTGGCGCCGCACCGGCGAGACCCTGTCCCCGGAACAGGCCCGGGAACTCCACGACTTGTGGAACCTCGGCTCCGACCGTCGGGCCCCCACCAAGGCCGACTGGCACCGTGCGCTGGACCTCGCCGGGCAGTACCACACGCAGCAGGGCATGACGTACGAGTACCTGGGCGGCGTGGTCGGGAGGCATCCGGAGAAGTTCGGCAGCATGATCGCCAAGCACCTCAAGGAGGGCCCCCAGCGGCACGTGCCGACGAGGTCCAGCAAGATCGAGAGCCGGCCACGAAAGCGGGTGAAGACGGCGGCAGAGGACAAGCAGTTCATCAAGGGCGGAAAGATCGACGATGACGGCAAGGCCGCACTCACGGCTGTCATCGAGCGGCTCCTGCCCCGAAACTCCTGGTGCCAGGACTGGAAGCAGCGCCACGACGCAGGGACCGGGCCCGACCTCAATCCCATCAAGGCGCCCGACGAACTACAGTTGAAAATAGCCGAGTTGCGGGAAGACCACGGCTACGACGTGCCGAGCATGTCGCAGTTCCTGTACACCGGCGAGAACGGCGACAACCTTCGCAAGGCCATCAGCCGCAAGGGCAAGAAGCTCCTGGACGCGCGACGGAGCACGACCGGCGGCCCCGCGCCGGTCGACTACGACGGGGACACCGAGATGGCCGGGCTGTGACTCTCTGTCCGCTTCTCCACGAGAGAGCGTCTCTGTCCGCGCTGCGGATGTCCCGGCCCGGCGGGGCCCGGATGGGCGTTCGGCCGTCGCCGGGCGCTCACCATCACCACGGCCACGCAGGTTGCAGACTGCCGGCTGGCCACGGGAGGCGCAACCAGCGCACCCCGCGCCCTGCCCGGCGGATGGCACAGCCGAACGGTGTCCCGGCTGTCCAACGCCGTGCCACTTCATGTCCAGCCCCACTGGCATCTCGGTTCCAACGACGGACAGTTCGGGGGTTGGGCGAAGGGCCTGAGTGGCCCGGAGCGAGACCCTGATGGAGCCGCGCCAGGCGACAGAAGGGTTGTCGGCGTTTCTGGGCGGCCTGGATAAGGGGTCTGACTCTGACCTGCGTTGATGCCCCATCAAGGAGAGGGGCGACCGGAAGCGGCACCGGAAGTGCTGCCGGAGTGATTCGGGCCCGGGACAACGGGTCGCGGTGGCGATTCTCACCGGGCTTGCCAGCGGGTCGGAAAGGCCGCGCTGGCTGCGCCAGCGCGGCCGTCGTTCATCCCTGGTCGGCGCGCAGCGGGCGGGCTGTGGTTGTTGGGAGCGCTGGGGGCTGAGGGCGCACCGGCACGGGAAGGCGTTCAGAGGGCGGTTCAATGAGAGCTGTTCGCCTCATTCGGTGGCCAGGTTCAGCCGGTTGACCCAGCTGTTGCGGAGTCTGTGCGTGCGGAGAGGGCGCCGTTCCTGGAAAGCGACGCGGTTCCATCTCCCGACGGGACTGATCCTGATGAGGAAATGCAGTGGCCGGGCACGAAGCTGCAGCAGTCTCCGTTCTTCCTCGACATTCAGCAAGCCGTCATCAAACGGCGCCTGACGACGAGCGCTCCTGACTACGTCGGCTACCTGCCGACGGTCTCGGCCTATCTCCAACTGCCCCAACCGAAGCGACAGCAGGCGTACGGCGCGATCACGCGGGTCCTTTCCGAGACAGTCGAGATCGCCGCCGACATCATCGTCCATCTCGCGCGTCGACGATCCGGGTAGGGGCGACACTCCGTCTTTGGGGACCACGGCGAGTCTCAAGCGACGATCTGTGGCGAGACGACCATGTACGCGGGCTCTCATGTCCGGCACCCACCGTGGTCACCCGATACTGAGACTCTCGTTCGAGCGACACCGTTCAAGATCGGAACAACAACAGCCACTGACCACTCTCGCCAGCCGTCGTCGTTGTAGTCACGGACCTCCCTGCACCACCGGCCGCGCCAGCAGTCGGCGGACAGGTCCGCGACGGCCTGCTGCCGGTTGGCCAGCGCGACGGGTCCGGCGCCGGTGACGACCAGCGCGACCGGCGGGTACCCGGCGCGGGTGTGACCGGGCCAGGTACGGCGTCACCAATGCACCGTCCGGTCGGCCGGCTCCTGGTCGGCGAGGGCCGGGTCGTTGTCGCGGACCCTGGTGCGGAAGCTCGCGGTAGGCGGTGAACGCGCACCGATAAGTCGATCACGACCGCCCGACCGCCCACCGCCTCGTCCGCGACATGCCGCTCGTATCGAGAGTGCACCCAGTCCGACGACTGCCCGCACAACGGACGCGCCGCCTGCAAGTCATCCCTGGCCCGGGCAGTGATCCTCAGTAGATCCCCACTGGCCTGCACGCGCTCGACCTGCACCGCGGCCAGCCGCGGCAGCAGGTCCCCCACCATGACAACGCACCCGGACAGCACCCCACCGCCAACCAAGCGACACCATGGACGAGTTGAATCGATCACCGGCTACGAAAGTCTTGCAAGAGCCGTTGGCTGGACACACCCGGCGGTGGCGCTCGGTGAGGTCAAGGAAACCTCGTTCGGTCGAGTGGGTGTGATGGTGTGTCAGTTCGTCGCCCGAGAGAACGGGTCGAATACGATCCAATTCATGACGACTGAACAGCCATCGTTGTCGGTGGTTCATCAGGTATGCATGACCCTGTCCGCGCTGGCGGCCACCTCAGCGACACCCCGGCCGTCCGGGGAGACCCGGACGGAGCAGACGGCACGCGCCGTCATGGGCATCAACCAGCAGTTGAGGATCACCACACTGGCGACCAAGGGCGTCTGGGAGGTGGCCTGGCTGGCGCTGAGCCCAGACAACGCCAACATGGCGTACATCGCCCGGACCATCGACAAATCCAACCAGTTCGCGGTGGTCAGCCGCGGGACGATCGGCAGTCTTCCCGACATCCTGGAGGACCTCGACGTCGGCACGGTCGTCCCGTTCACCCCGGCCGGTTCGCAGGCGATCGCGGTGTCGAAGGGGGCCATGGCGGCGTTCACGCAGGTCGCCACAATGCACTCGCCGTCATTGTCGGAGGTCGGCGAGGTGCTGGGCGAGTCAGTGCCGGAGAGTGCCTTCGGCAGCCCGGGCACGACGCTGGTGCAGGCACTCAAGGCCCTCGTCGAAGCCGCGCCGAGCCCGCCGACGGTCTTCGTCACCGGCCACAGCCTGGGCGGCTGCATCGCGACCATGCTCGCACCGTACCTGCGGGCGCAGGCGCAGAGCTGGAAGAAGATCCCGCAGTTCGGGCTCGTTACCTTCGCGGCTCCCACTGCCGGCCTGCAGAGCTTCGCCACCTTCGTCAACAGCGTGCCGTGGGTCATCAACGATCACGTGGTCAACTTCTACGACATGGTGCCGCTCGCCTGGAACAGCCTCGACAGTGCCAAGAAGTGGTACCCCGACCCGGGGCCGAAGGCGAACCCCGTGGTGACGGGGCTGATCGAGAAGATCAACGAGCTCAAGAAGAACTACGAGTACGTCCAGCCGGGCACGACCGTGTCCCTGAATACGACGTACCAGTTCTACGACGGGGACCTGGTCAGGAGCACGGTCGCCGACTTCCTGGGCCAGGTCGCGTACCAGCACAGCGACCCCCTCTACCTGACGCTGGTCGGGGCGCCCATCCCGCCCGCCGCGCCGGTGGTCCACGGCATGACGCCCACCTTCGGCAACAGCGGATCCTCGGTGGTCATCACCGGCACCGGTTTCAGCCCGGTCAAGCTCGGCAACCACATCGACTTCGGCCCCATCGCCTGCGACCCGGGCACCGTCACGGTCAACCCGGCCGGCACCCAGATCACCGCCAAGGTGCCGGACGGGGTAGGCCTCGTCGACGTCCAGGTGACCCACCGGCTGGGCACCTCCGCTGCCTGCCCACTCGCGCAGTTCGCCTACGGTGGGCCGGCGCCCGTGGTGGTCAGCAAGGTGGACCCGAACGTCGGGTCGGCCCTGACCACGGTCACCATCAGCGGTTCGGGCTTCACCAAGGACGCCGTCGTCAAGTTCAACGGCGCCGTCTCCGAGCACGTCGGCTTCGTCTCCGACACCAAGCTCACTGCCAAGGTGCCCCGGGGGGTCGACACGGTGAACGTCACCGTGACGGTCGGCGTGGCCACCTCGCCCACCAGTCCCGCGAGCGAATTCACCCACAAGCTCTGAACCGGGCCGGGCCCGCCGGTCGGGCCCGGCCTCGCCAAGGGTCGCGGGTGTGCCGCTGAACTGCCCAGGCCGCCTTCTCCACGGCGCCTCGGCGCCACGTACGAGCAGCGGCTGCGCGACGCCCGTCGGCTGCACGGGGCGCTGCGCCGGCTGGGCTGATCGCCGCCTGGTTCGACGGTCCGGTCCGCCGCCGCGACCCGGCCCGCGCCGACCGGCTGCTCGCCGCAATCACAGCTGGTCCTCGGTGTGAACGAGGTGCGTCTGCCTCAGGACGACGCCTTCGCCAAGGTCGTCGGTGAGGGCGATCATGTCAGGGTGTCTTCGGGCGCCGGGAGTGCGCTGTTCTGTCGTGTGCTGTGCGGGCGGGCTCGGTGTGTGCGAGCGAGGCGAGGAGCCGCAGTTTCTCCTCGCTGTCGCTGTCCTTGTCGGGGTAGTAGACGACGAGGATGACGTCGTCGACGGGGAGTTTGTCGCGGTGCAGGTGTAGCTCGCCGACGACGGGGTGGTGGACCGTTGTCGTGCCCCCGTCGAGGGTGCGGACGTCGTGGCGGGCCCACAGGGTGCGGAACCGCTGGCTGGACAGTGCGAGTTCTCCGACGAGTTCGACGAACCGGACGTTGTCGGTGTCGTCGCCGATGGTGGTGCGCAGGGCGGCGACGAAATCGGCGGTGGCTTTGGTCCAGTCCTGGTGGAAGGCTCGTTCCTCGGGATCGAGGAGGAGGGAACGAAGCCGGTTCTGGCCGGGCCGCAGGCGTGGGGAGAGCGCGACCGCCATGGGATTGGAGGCCAGGACGTCGAACGCGCGCCCTTCTACGAACGCGGGGATCTGCAGGTGGGCGAGCAACTCGTGCACCCGTGCCGGTACGTGCTCGGGCCGCTTGCGACGCGGCGCGCTGGGGCGTGCCGCCGCGAGGCCGAGCAGATACGTCCGTTCGACGTCATCGAGCTGGAGGATGCGCGCGAGTGATTCGAGGACCTGCGGTGAGGGCTTCTTGTCCCGGCCGCGTTCCAGGCGCAGGTAGTAGTCGGGACTGAGTCCGGCGAGCAGGGCGACTTCCTCACGGCGCAGGCCGGGAACGCGGCGGTTGCCGCCTGGCGGCAGTCCCGCCTGTGCCGGGGAGACCAGCTCACGGCGGGCACGGAGGTAGCTGCCGAGCTGGTTGCCGGAACCCTCATCCTTCATACCGACACCGTAGTGCTGCGCGCGTGTCCCAGAGGGGGCCCTGTCAGGACCAGGGAAGACCGGGGCCCTGCCGCGCCGGGCTCCTGCCGTCAAGACTGCGAGAGCACCGCCTTGAAAGAGACGGGAGCACCACCTGTCGGCGCCGCGGGCCTGAACCCCGGCGGCGCCCTGGATCGAAGGGAAGATCTTGTGGATCTCTCCAACCGCACCGTTCTCGTCGTCGGCGGAACCTCGGGCATCGGGCGAGAGCTGGCCCGGCGGTTCGCTGCGGCGGGCAGCACCGTGGCCATCGGCGGCCGCAACCCGCAGGCACTCACGGAACTGGCCGAAGAAGGCTTCGGCACGATCAGCATCGACGTGACCAGCAGTGCCTCCGTCGCTTCCGCCCGCGACGCCGCGCTCGCCCGCTACCCCGAGCTGGACACCGTGGTGACGATGTCCGGCGTCATGCTGCTGGAGGACCTGCGCGACCCCGCGCACTTCGAGGCGGCGGCGACGACGGTCGACACCAACCTGCTCGGCACCATCCGGGTCGTCGACGCCTTCACCCCGCACCTGATCCGGCGGGGTGCCGGCACCTTCGTCACCGTCACCTCCGGCATCGCCTTCCTGCCCTTCCCACCCATGCCCAGCTACGCCGCATCGAAGGCCGGGGTGCACGCCTACTCCGAGGCACTGCGCGCGCAGCTCGACGGCACCGGCGTCGGTGTCGTCGAGCTGGTCCCCCCGGCCGTCGCCACGGCGAGCCAGGAGAAGGTGAACCCGCACGCGCTGCCGCTCGACGACTTCGCCACCGAGGTCATGGACCTGCTCTCCCAGGACCCCACCCCGCGCGAAATCCTCGTCAAGGGCGTCCTCGGGCACCGCTGGGCCGAGCGCGAGGGTACCTACGACGATCTCGTCGCCCAGCGCTCGCAGGCTCTGGCGATGCTGCCCGGCCGCCAGGGCTGACGGGCCGGCAGGAGCGACTTCGTCGGGGTGCTCACGCTGGTTGTGGGCGGGTGACTTGGGTGACCGCCGCGGTCCTCTCCCACCTCCTCCTCGGCTTCCACCTGACCTTCCTCGCCAAGGACGAACCCACCGCACCCCAGCCCTCGCACACCACCCACCCTGCCCCCGCCCCCGCACCCGCCCCGGCCCCCAGCCGCCGCGGACCGGTCCTGCTGTTCACCGCCGCCGCATCGTACAGCCGGGCGGTGGTCTCCAGGTCCATCCGCACCTCGCCGCGTACCCGCCACAGCCGGAAGGTCTCTCGGCAATGTGGCGCAGCGGGGCGCTCACGTGGCCGGCGGGCATTATGAGCTCGCCGCCGTCGTGCCGGTAAAGCACCAGGGTGCAGTCTGCTGCTCGCTCAACTTCCGGTCGGTGCGTGCCTTGTCCTGCGTGCGCAGCCACGCGCCGGGCCGGAACATGGGGTCGTCGCCGAGACCGGTGCGGTCGGCGGGGCCGTCGAGGGTTCCGCCAGCGACGACGTAGGCGAGCAGGCGCCGGTAGGAGCGGTTCCGGTCCGGCTCCAGCCACGCGCCCCTTGGTCTGACCGCCTGTCACCGGTTCACCCACCACCTGCGGTGGTGGCCGCCGCACGCGCTGCGGCCTGGACCGGGCGGCGGCATCTTCCGCCGGTCCGGGCGCACGTCGATGGCTGCGGGCTCCGCTCACGTGTTCAGGCCGTGCCGGTGACCGGTGTCAGGGAGCGACCGGGCCGCCGATCTCGGTCCAGGCGCCGTTGGCGCCGGTGTACTCGAAAACGCCGGAGTGGTCGGGGCTGACGCCGTAGAGATGGTCGTCGGTGGCGGCGAAGGTGGCGCCGGGGCCGCCGATGCGGGTCCAGGTGCCGCGTCCACGGTCGTACTGCTCGATGTCGCCGGTGGTCAGGTCGGTCGCGTAGAGGGTGGTGCGGCTGGTGAAGACGCGGTCGGTCGCACCGCGGACCTGCTTCCAGCCGTCCCCGGCGCCGGTGTACTCGAAGACGCCGAAGTGGTTGGCGCTCACTCCGTACAGGTGGTCGCCGGTGGCGGCGAAGCCGCTCCCGGGATACCCAATCCGTGTCCACGTGCCGCGCCCACGGTCGTACTGCTCGATGTCACCGGAGGCCGGGTCCGTCGCGTACAGCGTCGTCGCGCTGGTGAAGATGCGGTCGGTCGCACCGCGGACCTGCTTCCAGCTGTCCCCGGCGCCGGTGTACTCGAAGACGCCGTGGTGATCGACGCTCAGCCCGTACAGGTGGTCGCCGGTGGCGGCGAAACCGCTTCCCGGATTCCCGATCCGCGTCCACGTGCCGCGCCCACGGTCGTACTGCTCGATGTCACCGGAAGCCGGGTCCGTCGCGTACAGCGTCGTCGCGCTGGTGAAGATGCCGCTGGCGGCGCCGCGGACCTTCGCCCACGCGCCGTCCTTGCCGGTGTACTCCTCGACGGCCGTATGGCCCGGCGTGATCCGGTACAGGTGGGCGCCGGTCGCGGCCACGGTGGGGCCATCCGGTACGGCCGCCGCTGCCGGGGGCACGCCGCCGGCCGGGGACGAGGGCGCGGTCCGCCCCGACGTCGGGACAGGCGCCGCCGGGCCCGAAGCGGACAACGGGCTCGCGACCTCGCCCGAAGGCGTCACCGCCGCGGTGCCCGGGGATCCGGGCAAGGACGAGGACGGCAAATTCAGATCGGACGGCAGGGACAGTCCGTTCGGCGAAGCAGCCGGCGCGGCGGAGCCCGTACCGGCGAGCCTGACCGCCAGCACGGCGCCGACGAGCACGGCCACGGCCCCGACGATGGACAAGACCACGACGGTACGCCGCCTCTTGGTGGGGCGTGAGGCGTGGAAGTGGTTGACCTGGGTGCCGCCGTGGCCGGTCTGGGCGGCGGCCGGGCCGTCGAAGGTGTTCCCGGCCACCGCGCCCTGCTCCGGTGGCTGCGAATGCGAGCCCCTCATGCCGCTACCGGAAGGTGTTGGTCTGTGTGCCGTGCGCGCCGGTCTGGATCGCGGTCGGTCCCGAGAAGGTGTTGCCGCTCAGCGTGGTGCCGTCGGCGTTGCCCGGCTCGTCCTCCTCCGCTTGCAGGCGGCCCACCGCTTCTTGCAGCAGCTTGGCGAACTCGGGGTCGTTGTCGATGGCGTCCTGCAATGCGAGCTGGAGCCACTGCCGGGTGCTGGGGGTGAGTTCCTCCGTGCCGGCTTCGACCTCCTCGTCGACCTTGGCCAGCGCCCGGTCCTGGCCGAGTTTGCGGCCGATCACCTCGTGCAGGTGGTCCATGGCCGTGTCCGTGGCGTGGTCGAACTCGGCATCGGCCCGCCCCGCCACCCGCCGGACCTTGCGAGTGGCCCAAGCGGCCAGCCACCCCACCGCGATCTCGACAATCCCTGTCACTGATCCCCCTCAGGAACGAACTGACGGAACCTCATGGACATGACGTCGGTGTCTCGGGACGGCCCCAATGCTCAAGCCGTCCCCGAACAGCCGCCGGCCAGGATCGGCCAACTGCCCGGCCGGGCCGGACCGCCAGGCGAGGCCCGCACTTTGGGTAGCGGCCGACAGGATCGTTTGGGCCACGACGGGGCGTGGCACCTACCCCGGCTCGGCCCGTCGAGCCGGACCGAGCCGGGGTAGTACGTGCTCAGCAGGGGCTGAGGTAGCCGACCCAGTCCCACGGTGCGGTGGGATCCGAGCTGTAGCCGCCGGGTGAGGTCCAACCCAGGTTGCCACCGTGGTCGTAGAACTTGGCATGCAGGTCGGACCGCTGGTTGTTGATCCAGGAACCGGTCCCGTACCACGGCACGGGGTTCAGCTTGTTGCAGGTGTAGAGCATCAGGACGTCGCCCTCGTAGTAGGGGGCGCTGTACGCGCACACCCAGGTGTACGGGCAGGCAAGGGAGGCGAGCGGTGCGTTTCCGCTGGCGGCGAGGTCGCGGGGTTGTCGTTCCCCGGGTAGGGCCAGCCGCAGTTCCCCGCCGCCGGGCAGCAGGATCCTGTCAGCCGCGACCTGGGTGCCGCCGGTCCGGGCGAGGTAGGTGTCGACCCGGGCTTGAAGGCTCGTCGCTTGGACGGGGGTAAGCCCAAGGGCGTAAGCCTGGGCGGTGAAGCTGGAAGTCGCGGGGGCCTGGGCGGTGGCGGTGCTCGTCGCGCCCACCAAGGCAAGGAGGGTCAGGACTAGCGCGGCGATGATCCTCCTCGGCGCAACAGGTCGCTGTACGTAGTGCTCCGGCACGGTGTCACCTCTCGTGGTCGGGAACTGTCCGTGAAGTACCCGTGTGCTGGAGTCATCGTGGCCTCGCCCGAGCTCACCCGTCGTTGGCAAACAGTGCGGACTTCCTTGTCACCGAGCGCAGCTGACGGCCCGTTCTGGCCGACAATGGCCTGTCCATGGTGGAGTGGCTGGCCCACTATCTCTGTGTGGCCTTGACAACCGAACACGGCGGTCCCGTGGTGTCGCTGTCCACCGACGCAGTGCCGGCACGGGACCGGCTGGACTGGTGGCGGTGCATGATGGAGAGCGACGTCATGCCCGTGGAGCTCCGCAACGAGCACACGAGCGACTTCGCGGGCAAGGCCCGGATGGCGGAGCTGCCCGGCATGCGCGTGGCGGAGTTCAGCTTTACCCCGCTGACCGCCACACGCACGCCCACGCAGATCCGGCGGCTGGACCCGGAGCAGTACCTCTTGATCCTGGTTCAGGGCAGCCCGATCCAACTGGAGCAGTCCCGCAGCACGGTCCACCTGACCTCCGGCAGCCTCGCCCTGTGTTCCACGTCCTATCCGATGGCAGCCGACTTCTTCTCCCGGGACCACCGCCGGCATCGGGTCGCGTTGATGGTGCTGCCCAGGACCTCCCTGCCGCTGCCCGGAGACCGGATGAACCGGCTCCTGGGTGCGTCCCTCGCCACCCGTTCACCCGCCGGCTGGCTACTCGGGCAGTTCCTGTCCGGCTTCCTGAGCTCCGTCGGCCACGGCGGGCCCGCGGAGCTGCGCCGGACGGGAGCCATCGGCGTCGACCTGGCCGCCGCCTACCTCGCTGGTTTGCTGGACGCGGACGACCTGCTGCCCGTGGAGACCCGCGAGCAGGTACTTCTCGCGCGTGTCGACGCGTTCATCGACCACAACCTCGCAGACCCGGAGCTGGACCCCGCCGCGATCGCCGCTCACCACCACATCTCGGTGCGCACCCTGCACCAGGTCTTCCGGAGCCGGCCCGAGACGGTTGGCGCGACGATCCGCCGTCGCCGGCTCGAACGGTGCCGCGCCGACCTCACCGATCCGAGTCAGCGCCACCGGACGATCGGTGCCATCGCCCTCCGCTGGGGATTCCGACACCCGGCAGACCTGAGCCGGGCCTTCCGCTCCGCGTACGGCGTGCCACCGAGCAAGCTGCGAGGCGGCGGTGGCCAAACCGGGTCGGAGTGACGGCTGACGGGTTCGCTCGTTGGGCTGCTGGCTGTGGAGGTGAGGATGAAGAGCACTTGTTGGCGAGTGCTGGCAGCGGTTCGTTGTAGATCGCGGGTCACATGTCGACGAGAACTGAGAGCACTCACGCGTGTCGATGGTGTCGGCAGATGTTCTCCCCAGTGGGAACCGGAGTAGTCGCACCAGACCTCGTTGCAGGTGGCTATCGCGACCTTGCGGTCTCGTCCTGCTCGGCACGGTCGATGAGGCGATGCAATGGCTGCTCTTGCCGTTGAAAGACAGGAAGGTTCGCTCAGGGTTGTTCTGCGCGCGCCTGATATGCAGCGCGCTCTCCCGCACGGCCAGGTCCGAGAGCCTCCTGACGGGTTCAGCCCGGCCGGCGAAGGCCCGGTTTCGCGCCCAAGGCGCATGGAACTGGGATGCCCCGGCCAATGCGCCGCTGCAAGACTGACCACCATGACACGACCTGAACTCTCCGAACTCGACCACCTGCGAGAGATAGAACGGCTCGCCAACGTGGTCGCAGGCGCTGCCTCGGCCGAAGGCTGGCTCTCGTATCAGCCCGAAGCAGAGGACGCGACGCGCTTGCAGCGGGCGGTGAACGCG
Source organism: Kitasatospora aureofaciens (assembly GCF_001188955.3). GTDB lineage: Bacteria > Actinomycetota > Actinomycetes > Streptomycetales > Streptomycetaceae > Kitasatospora > Kitasatospora aureofaciens. The sequence goes on from NZ_JPRF03000043.1 coordinate 273,046, forward strand.
CTGGCCCGGGGGCTTCGTCACTACCACTTTCCAGGGGACGGCTGCCTCGACGATGAGGCGGATCGCCCCGAGCTGAAGCTCGCGGGCGTGGTGATTCTGCGTCCCGGGGCGATGCCGGACGGCATGGAGGAGACCTATGAGGAGGCGTGCGCCCGCCTCGGGGTCGAGGCCCGGCCCGAAGGGTGGGCCCTGTGGAACACATGGGGCGACGGGAATCTTCAGGTGACGATGGTCATCTCCGCCGTCGACACCACCGAGGGCCTGCTCGCGAACTGGTCACGGGGCGAGGCCATCTATCCGGTGACGCCAGTACCTTCCCAGATCGCTCTCATCCACCACGGCTGGGCCGCCCATATGATCTTCTCCCCGTTCGGGGTGAAGAAGCTCGGGCTCGGCGGACAGCCGTGACATCGCGTCACATCGGCAGCCGGTTTTCCGCTGCCGGCCCTGCGCCTCAGCGGCCAGGCTGGTGCTCGGCTTCGGTGGCGGCCAGCCGGTAGGGCTCGATACCGTCTCGATCAGGGCGAACCGGAAGGCCAGATGGTCCATGGCGGCCGCGTGGACGGTCAGCGCATCCACGACTCGGTTGCCGGTGTGGGCGGCTCACCCCGGTGAGCGACTGGTCGGCGCAGCGGGTGATCTGGTGGTCGCGCACGCGGAACGGCGGCCTGTCCTCGCTTGGCTGAACAGTCATCTGAGGGGATAAGCGTCCACGTCCTCCAGCCGTACCCCGGGGCATTGGACAGGGATACCGATGCGGAACTGCTCAGCCCATTGGCGGCGGGCAACGAGCACAGGGCCGGCGGACCGAGCAACGGCCAGTTCGCCGTCCAGGCGTCGGCGAGGTGGCTGGGGACGACCCTGGCCGCTGGGGCGGCAGCGACCGAAGCGACCAAGGCCGCGGGCGCCGGTGAGGGCACTGGGTATGGGCCATGATCTGTCCATGGAACGAGTGATTGATCTTGATGAGGCGGCTGCGGAACTAACTGATCGGGCGCCGGGGTGGCGGGCTGCAGGCCTGACAGTGGGTCGGGTGACCTGGCGTGATGAAACGGCGCCATGGCCTCAGCGACTTGAGGTAAACAGGTCGCTGGTGAACGATCCTGACGCGGTTGGTGTGCTCGTCTCGGGCCCGGCGGAGGCTGAGCTGTCGGTGGCGCTGTTCCGTGGCGGCTGGGCCGATGTCGACTACGTCGTCGGCATGGACGACGCCAGCGCCCTTCCGGCCTCGGGCATCGCTTCAGCTCGGGAGTTCGGCATCCAGCTCGACAGCTGGGTGGCCCATGTGTTCGGTCAGCTCTCGTGCTCAAGCGAATCGAGCCTTTGAGGGGGCTGCCTCGGCGCCTGTCGACCGGAACCGGGGATGCCCCCTGGCTGCGATCCTCGGACGGCGTCCTGCTGCTCGGCGGGCGCGGGTGGTGGCGGGGCGGTAGGTGTCGGTGCCGGTCTCGATGATGTTTCCGCCGAAGGCAAGCCGACCGACGGTCGAGCAGGGCGGCCAGGGCACACGGCAGCCTCCCCCGCCGGGTTATGTCATGGCCTCAGCAAGTCTCCGCCAGGGCCGGGGTGGAATCCGCGCAGGCCTCGGCCTGACCGGCCGCCGGATCGCCGCCCAGGCGGCGGGCGCGGCGGCGGTGGCCGCGGGCGGCGGGACGCTCGCCGCGCTGCTCCCGGGCGGCTGGGGCGCGGTGGGCTTCGCCGTCCCGGCGGTGCTGCTCGCGGTGGCGGGCGCCGCCCGGCTGCGGCGGCGCCCGCTCGACAGCCCGGTGGTCCCGGTCGGGCTGCTGACGGTGGCGGGCGCGGTGCTGCTCGTCACCTCGGCGGCCTCGCTGGCGCAGCTGTTCCCCGGGGTGGTCGAGCCCGCCGCGCACTGGCAGGCGGCCTGGGAGGGCACCCGGGCGGTACAGGGGAGCCAGTCGACCCCGGCCGCCGCGCTCACCGCGCTGTGGCTGCTGGTGGCCGCCGGGGTGGCGGTACACCTCCTCGGGCTGAGGGGGTCCGCGACCGCCGGGGCGGAGGCGGCCTTGTCGGCCGTCGCGTCCTTCGCGCTGGCGCTGCTGCCGGTGGCGTTCGGGCTGTCGCCCGTGATGGCGGTCGGGTTCGTCACCGCGCTGGCTCTGGTGGGCGGTTGGTTCCTCCCGGTGCGGGCGGCGCTCATCGCCGGCGTGATCCTCTCGGGCACGCTGGCGCTGCTGTGGGCGCTCGCCAACCGCCCATCCACGATCGTCGTCCTGGCTCTGGCGGCGGGGCTCACCGTCGCACTGACCGTCCGGGGGTGTCCGGCACCGGCCGTCACCGCCGTGCTGGCGGTGGCCGCGCTGGGCGGGGAGGCGGCGGCGGTCGCCGTCACGGCGGGTCTGGAGCGGCCGGATCACCTGCTGGCGGTGCTCGCGGTCGCCCTCGCCACCGCGCCGGTGGCGGCGAGGCTCGCGGCGCGTACGGACTCGGCCGTCCCTGCCGCCGTGGAGTTCGCGGGCTACGGCATGGCGGCGCTCGTGCTGCTGCTGAGCGCGGACGTGCCGGGGCGGCTCTCCTTCGAGCTGGCGGTGACCGGGGCCGCCGCGCTCGGTGTCGGCCTGCGGGCGGACCGGCGGCGCAGCGCCCCGGCGGTCGGGGTCGCGCTGCTGATCGCGGCCTCCTGGCTCTGGTTGGCGCTGGCGGACGTCCACGCACCCGAGGCGTACAGCCTGAGCCTGGCGGTGGCCGCCCTGGTCTTCGGCCATCTGCGGCGCGGGCGGTTCGCGGAGGAGGGCCTCGGCTCCTGGCCGGTGTACGGTCCGGGGCTGGCGGTCGGGCTACTGCCCAGCCTGTGGGCGCTGTTCCTGGACGGGTACTGGCTGCGGCCGCTGCTGCTTGGCGTCGCGGCGCTGGTGGTGACGGTGCTGGGGGTGCGGCTGCGGCTGCAGTGCCCGCTGGTGCTGGGCGGCGGGGTGCTGGTGCTGGTGGCGGGGCACGAACTGGCCCCCACGGTGGTGCAGGTGCTCGGTCTGCTCCCTCGCTGGGTGCCGCTGGCCGCGGCCGGGGTCCTGCAGCTGGCGCTCGGCGCCACGTACGAGCAGCGGCTGCGCGACGCCCGTCGGCTGCACGGGGCGCTGCGCCGGCTGGGCTGATCGCCGCCTGGTTCGGCGGTCCGGTCCGCCGCCGCGACCCGGCCCGCGCCGACCGGCTGCTCGCCGCAATGACCCTGTCCCGCGCCGCAGCCTCACGGGGAGAGCCGCTCACTCCGACCCTTTTCGCCGGCTGGCAGAACCTGGTCCTCGGTGTGAACGAGGTGCATCTGCCTCAGGGCGACGCCTTCGCCAAGGGCGGCCGGGAACGATACGGGCTCACGCCCCGCACCTGGCAGGACTTCGCCGCCTGCCTGCGCCAGAGCGCCGACCCCTCGGTCCCCCTGCCCGCCCGCGCGGCAAGGGCGTACCTCCACATCGCCTTCATCCACCCCTACCCGGACAGCAACGCCCGCCTGGCACTGCTGGTCCTCGCCCACGCCCTGGAAGCGGGCACCTGGGCCGTCGTACGGGCTGAGAGAAAAAGCCAAGGTCAAGTGGCATGGCATGATTCCGGGGTGGCTTCTGCGACCGTCTCTGAGTACATACCGCCTGCTGCACGTGCTGTCCTCGTCGACCTGTTGGCCGGTGCGCGGGCAGGTCGGGGCGGGGCGGCGGTCGTGCGTGGTGAGGCGGGCATCGGCAAGACGACGTTGCTGCGCCATGTCACTGACGGATTGTCGGGTGTGCGGCTGCTGTGGGTGAACGGGGCTGAGTTCGAGGCTGACTTCGCGTACGCCGCCGTGCACCAGTTGACCCGCCCACTGCACGAGCGGATCGGGGGGTTGCCCGCCGCGCAGCGGAACGCGCTGGCGGTGGCGCTGGGGCTGGGCGAGGGAGGCACGCCGAGTCGATTCGCCGTCGGTTTGGCCCTGTTGGGGCTGCTGTCGGATGCTGCCCGGGAGCAGTCCGTGGTGTGCGTGGTGGACGATGCGCAGTGGCTGGATCGGGCGTCGGCCCAGGCACTGGCCTTCGTGGCGCGGCGAGTGGCGAACGAGTCGGTGGCGTTCGTGTTCGGGGTGCGTGACGCGCACGTCATCGCGGAGTTGGAGGGGCTGCCAGTGCTGACGCTGCCCCGGTTGTCCGATCAGGTGGCGCGTCGGCTGCTGGCGTCCAGTCTGCTCGGTCCCGTGGACGACCAGGTGCGGGAGCGGATTCTGGCCGAGGCGCGCGGTAACCCGCTGGCGTTGCTGGAGTTGCCGCGCCGGCTCGGGCCCGCCGTGCTGGCGGGCGGTTTCGGGCTGCCGACGCCGGTCTCCCCGGCCAGCCGGATCGAGCAGAGTTATCAGCAGCAGGTGTCCCGGCTCTCCGAGGACGCCCGGGTTCTGCTGCTGGTGGCGGCCGCCGAACCGCTGGGTGACCCTGGCCTGTTGTGGCGGGCGGCCGATCTGCTGGGGGTGGGGCCACAAGCGGGGCCGGAGGCCGAGGCGAGCGAGTTGATCGAGTTGGGCGGGCAGTCGAGGTTCCGGCATCCGTTGGTGCGCTCGGCGGTGTACACGGCGGCTTCACCGGCGGAGCGCCGCCGGGTGCACGGGGCGCTCGCACAGGTCACCGATCCACTGACGGCGCCCGATCGGCGTTCGTGGCACCGGGCGCAGTCGCTGTCCCGGCCGGATGAGGAAGTAGCGGCCGATCTGCTGCGCTGCGCGGAGCGGGCGCGGCGCCGGGGCGGGGCCGCTGCCGAGGCGGCGTTCTTGGAGCAGGCCACGGGGCTGACGGCCGAACCGCGGCTGCGGGCCGAACGCAGTCTCGCCGCCGCGCGGGCTGCGATGGAGGCCGGCTCGTTCGAGAGCGCGCTGACGCTGGTCGAGGCGGCCGAGGGCGGCCCGATCGACGCCACTGGACGGGTGCAGGCCGAACTTTTGCGCGGCCGTGCGGCGTTCTTCGGCGACGGTGCGGCGGACGCGGTCGGCCACCTGGTGGCGGCGGCCGACCTCGATCCCGGCCGGGCGCGGACGCACCTGCTGGACGCCCTTCAGGCGGGTCTGGTGGTGGGCAGGTCCTCCCCTGCGGCGCGAGACGCCCTGGCGGCGGCCCGGCGGGCGCCCGCACCGGCCGGTGAACGCTCGACTGCGGACGAGTTGCTGGACGCCCTCGTCGGCTACCTCGACGGCGACCTCGCGGTGGTGCCGGTGCTGCTCGGGATGCTGTCCGACGTGGCCGACCCGTTGTGGGCGGGCCGGCTGTCGCTGGCCGCCTTGCTCGCCGTCGAGTTGTGGGACGTCGCCTTGGAGGACCGGCTCGCCGGTCGGGCCGTTGACTCCGCGCGCGCCGGTGGAACGCTGATGGTCCTGCCGGTGGGCTTGTGGATGCAGGCGATGGCCGCCGCGCAGCGCGGTGACCTCCTCGATGCGGCGGCGTTGAACAGCGAGGCCGACGGCATAGCCGAGGTGACCGGCGTCCCGCCGCACTGGTACGGTCGGCTGTTCGCGGCCGCGGTGCGCGGGGTGGACGCTGAGGCGCGGCCCCTGTTCGACCGGGTGCTGGCCGAGTCGCATGCCCGGCGCAAGGGCATGCTGACGGCGACCGTCCACGCGGCGGCGGCGCTACACGCCAACGGCGTCGCAGACCACCGCGCGGCCCTGGCCTCTGCGCGGCTGGCCGTGGCGGACGGAGACCTGGGAACGTCCAGCCTCGCCCTGCCCGAGCTCGTCGAGGCGGCCGTCCGGTGCGGCGAGCAGGACACTGCCCAGGAGGCGTTCGCACGGCTGTCGCGGCACGCGTCCGCGGCGGGCACCGACTGGGCGCTGGGCGTGCGCGCGGCCCTCGCCGCCCTGCTGTCGGACGACCCGGCGGAACTCCACGCCGAGGCAGTGGCCCGGTTGGACGCCGCCGGCCTGCGGGTGTGGCGCGGCCGGGCCCTGCTGCACCAGGGCGCGTGGCTGCGCCGGGACGGCCGCCGCGGGCAGGCCCGTGAGGCGCTGCGCACCGCTCATGAGCTGTTCACCGCGGTGGGCGCGGAGGGGTTCGCCGAGCGGGCCCGGGTGGAGCTGGCCGCCGCCGGGGAGCAGGCCCGGCCGGCCGGGCTCGGCGCGGTGGAGCTGTTGACTGGTCAGGAGCTGAACATCGCACGCCTGGTGGCGACCGGCGCGACCTCCCGGGAGGTCGCCGATCGGCTGTTCCTGAGCCCGCGCACCATCGACGCCCATCTGCGCAGTGTGTTCCGCAAGCTCGACGTCACTTCGCGCCGCCAACTCGCCGACGTGCTCGGCCGGGACGCCTAAGCCCCGGCCGGCTCACCTAGGCAGTCGCCTAGGTGACTTTCGCCGATGAGGGCGCGGGGTGGGGCGGACCAGACTCGGGGGCATGAAGAACACGCCCTCGGGCATCGACCGGGCCGCCCCGGTAGTCGCCCGCCGTGAGCTGCCGATCCGGGCCCCGGCCCCTGCCGTCTGGGCGCTGCTGACGTACGTGCCCGGCTGGCCGACCTGGCAGCCGGACATCGCGGTGGCCCGCGCCCTGACTCCGCTGACTCCGGGCGCGGTGTTCCACTGGCGCACCGGCGGCGTGGACGTCACCTCCACCGTGTACGCGGTGGACGCGCCCCGGTCGATTCTTTGGGGTGGCCTCTCGCAGGGCATCACCGCCGTCCACGAGTGGACGTTCACGCCTTCGTCCAGGGCGACCTTCGTCGTCACGGAGGAGTCCTGGGACGGTGCGCCCGTGCAGGCCGACGCCGACGCCGTCACCCGGGCCCTGGACCGGTCGCTTGCGCAGTGGCTGCTGCACCTGAAGTCCGCCGCCGAGCGCGCCGCGCGCTGACGCCGCCGCGCCGTTCCCCTCCCACCGGCTGTTTCCCACGGCCCAGTTCACGGAGTTCCCATGCCCAGTCCGCCGCGCGGCGCCGTCCTTGCGGTGCTGGCCGCCGCCCAGTCCACCGTCATGCTCGCCACCTCGATCGTGAACGTCGCCCTGCCGCAGATCAGGGATGGCGTCGGCCTCTCCGACTCCGCCACCACGTGGGTGGTCAACGCCTACGGCCTGGCGTTCGGGGCGCTGCTGCTGGCCGGTGGTCGGGCCGCCGACCTGCTGGGACGGCGCCGCGTCCTGCTGGCCGGGTTGGGGACCTTCGGGGCCGCCTCCGCCATCGCCGCGCTGGCCACCTCGCCCGGTGTGCTGATCGCCGCGCGGGCCGTCCAGGGGGCGGGGGCGGCGGCCGTCGCCCCGGCGGCCCTTGCCCTCGCGGTGGGCCTGTATGCGCCGGGCCCGGCCCGCGGCCGGGCGCTGGCGGTCTGGGGTGCGGTGTCCGGTGCGGGCGGTGCGGCGGGGGTGGTGCTCGGTGGGCTGCTGACCCAGGCGTGGGGCTGGCCGTGGATCTTCCGCACGGTGGCGATCGGCAGCTTCGCGGTGCTGGCGGCGACGGCCGCATGCGTCCCCGCAGCGAGCCGGGCGGAACGGACCAGGTTTGACTGGGCCGGGACCGCCATGAGCGCCCTGGCCCTGACCGCCCTGGTGTGGGGCCTGACCACGGCCCGCCGCTCGGGCTGGACGGACCCCTGGGTACTGGCCGCGTTCGGCGCCACCGCCGTGCTCGCGGTGGTGTTCTGGCGGGTCGAGCGCACCAGCGCCTCCCCTCTGGTACCGCCGCGGCTGTTCGCCGCCCGCGAGGTGACGCTCGGGAACCTGCTGACGGGCCTGTTCGGCTCCGTGTGGATCGCGTTGTTCTTCTTCCTGCCGCTCTACCAGCAGCAGGTCCTCGGCGAGGACCCGCTGACCACCGGGTTGGGGCAACTCCCCCTCGCCTTCGCGAACATGCTCGGCGCAGCCCTCGCCCCCGCCCTGGTCCGCCGGACCGGCGGCCGCGCCGCGCTGGTCTCGGCGCTGCTGACCGAGGCGGCCGGGATGCTGTGGCTGTCCCGGATCGGCGCGGACGGCACCTTCCTCACCGATGTGCTCGGCCCGAGCGTCCTGGTCGGACTCGGTCTGAGCGTCGCCTTCGTCCAGCTCACCAGCCTGTCCGTGGCAGGCGTCGACGGACCGGACGCGGGCCTGGCGGGCGGCCTGGTCAACACCACCCGGCAGGTCGGAGGCGCCGTCGGGCTCGCCGTCCTGGCGACCGTCGCCGGATCCGTCACCTCCCGCGCCAGCAGCCACCAGCCGCCCCTGGAGGCGCTGACCGCCGGCTACCGCACCGCCTTCGCCCTGGGCGCCGCCGTCCTGGCCGGCACCGCCCTGCTCGCCGCCCTGTGGGTGCGCCGCACACCCACCGCTGACCGGCCGCGCCGCACGCCCACCGAGGAGCCCGCCGTCCCCGGCCGCCGCTGACTGCCCGGCACCCCCTCACTTCACCTCCCTACCCACATCAACCGTTCGCACTGACCGCCGAGAGGAAACACCCGTGCCCACCATCGACGAGAGCGCACCCGTCATCGTCCGCCTGTCCACCGAGATCAACGCCCCCCTGGAGCGTGTCTGGTCCCTGCACACCGGCATCGACAACTGGCCGGTCTGGAACCCCGACATCGACCAGGCCCGCCTGCAGGGCCCGCTCACCGAGGGCACCTCGTTCACCTGGCGCACCCACGGGATGGAGATCACCTCCACCGTCCACGAGCTGGTGCCCGGCGCCCGGATCGTCTGGGGCGGCCCGGCCCACGGGATCGAAGGCGTCCACGTGTGGACCTTCGAACAGAGCGGTGACCGTGTCGTCGTCCGCACCGAGGAGTCCTGGAGCGGCGCGCCCGTCGACGCCGCCACCGACCAGCTCGCCGCCGCCCTGCGCACCTCCCTGGAGGACTGGCTCACCTGCCTCAAGAACCGCGCCGAGAAGCTCTCCTGACCCCGCCACCTTCCCCTTTTTCACACTGGAGACACGAGGACCACGAGCATGACCGCCAAGCCCTATCTGACCGGCCACTACACCCCCGTCGCCGACGAACTGACCGCCACCGACCTGACCGTCGAAGGCACCCTGCCGCCGGAGCTGACCGGCCGTCTGATCCGCAACAGCCATAACCCGAAGCCGGGCGTCACCCCCGCCCACTGGTTCAAGGGCAGCGGCATGGTGCACGGCATCCGGCTGCGCGAGGGCCGCGCGGAGTGGTACCGCAACCGCTGGGTACGCACCCCCGCGCTGGACGGCGCCCCCTACATGACCGAGCACGGCCCGGACCTGACCGCCTCCACCGCCGGCACCCACGTCATCGAGCACGCCGGCCGGCTGCTCGCCCTCTGCGAGGCGAACCTCCCCTTCGAACTCACGCCCGACCTGGACACCGTCGGCGCCTACGACTTCGACGGCAAGCTGCGCAGCGCGATGACCGCGCACCCCAAGAGCGACCCGGTCACCGGCGAGCTGCACTTCTTCGGCTCCTCGCCCTTCCCGCCCTACCTGGTGTACTACGTCACCGATGCCAAGGGGCAGATCACGCACAGCGCGGAGATCCCCGGTGCCAGCGCCGCGCTCAAGCACGACTTCGCGATCACTCGCCACCACGTGGTCTTCGTGGAGGGCACCGTCACCTTCGACCCCACCGAGCACTCCGGCATCCCCTACTCCTGGCAGGACGAGCAGCCGGCCCGGATCGGCGTCATGCCACGCGGAGCGCAGGGCGCCGCCGCGATCCGATGGTTCCCGATCGAACCCGGCAACATGCTCCACGCCGCCAACGCCTACGAGGACGCCAAGGGCCGCATCGTGCTGGAGGGCCCCACCGTCGACCGCGAGGGCTTCCAGCTCTCCTGGAACTGGTGGGTCGGCGCGCCCGGCCGCGGCAGCGAGCCCAACGCCCGTTCCTACAACCGCCGCTGGGTCCTCGACCTGGCGACCGGCCGGGTCGACGAGCGGGTGGTCGACGACCTCGCCATCGAGTTCCCCACCCTCAACGAGGACTTCCTCGGCATCGAGAACCGCTACCAGTACGCGATCTCCTTCCCCGACCAGGACGGCTTCGGCGGCTACGGCGTCGTCAAGTACGACCGTGCCACGGGTGAGCGGCGCATCCACCAGGCCGGCGACGCCCGGCTGCCCAGCGAAGCGGTGTTCGTCGCCGCGGCCGGCGGGACCCGGGAGGACGACGGCTACCTGCTCACCGTCGTCTCGGACCTCAAGCAGGACGCCTCGCAGCTGCTCGTCCTGGACGCCGCCCGCCTCGACAAGGTCGCCACCGTCCACCTCCCCCGCCGCGTCACCGCCGGAATCCACGGCTCCTGGATTCCCGACAGCACCCTCTGACTCCACCCGAGCCGGATCCCGGGGACGCCCGCCCCCCGGGATCCGCCAGACCACTTCAAGGAAAGAGCACTGCCATGCGCGCACCCGCCGCAGCCACTACCACCGCCCTCACCCTCGCACTACTCCTCACTGCCTCCACCGCCGCGTCCGCCCTCACCACCGACCAGACGCCCACCGCAGCGGCCGCCCACCGCACCGACGTGCAGATCGACGAACACGCCCCGGTCATCACCCGCGCCGACATCCTCATCCACGCCCCGCTGCACACCGTCTGGAACATCCAGACCGACGTCGAGAAGTGGCCCGCCTGGCAGCCCAACGTAGAAACCGTCGTCAAGGACACCCCCGGTCAGCTGCGCCCCGGCTCGAGGTTCCGCTGGAGCACCGAAGGGCTCGACATCACCTCCACCGTCCGGCAGGTCGACCACGGCAGGCGCCTCGCGTGGGGCGGCCCGGCCCAGGGCATCACCGCCGTCCACGTCTGGACCTTCACCCCCACCCGCGAGGGCGTCCTCGTCCACACCGAGGAGTCCTGGACCGGGGAACCCGTCACCGCGAACCAAGCCGCCCTGCAGGCCGCCCTGGACAACTCCCTGCACAACTGGGTCACCAACCTCAAGCACGAAGCAGAAACCCGGTAATTGATCACAAGGCCGGGGCCGGGCAGCCCCGTGCTGCTGAGCAGACGTCCTGGCCCCGGCCCGTGGGACTGGTGTTCCCACGCAATCGAGACCTGCTGGACGATGTGCAGGCCGTGGCCGGGGCGCCGGTCTGCCCCGCCGACGCTGGCGCCGGCGGGGCGGGTCGGGCAGCGGGTCGGTGACGGTGTTCCGCAGGACGGTGTCGTCGAAGTCGACGTCGACGGTTCTCCAGACATGGAAGGGTGCCTCGCCAGGTGGCGGTGGCTGCCATGACGTGGTGTTGCCAGAGCCGATGCTGACCGCGCCGGTGGAGCGTTCCGACTTGCCGGCGGGGCATGCGGCTGAACCGAAATTCGACGGGTTCCGGGGGCGCTCGGAGCAAGAGGGCTGGATGGAGCTGCTGTCCCTGTCCGTACCCGGTTTGAGGCCGTTATCCCGTCCGAGCTGTCCGGCCCCACTGGCCGGACGCCATCGTGAGCAGCGCGTTCGAGGACTTCCTGGAGATCGAAGCGGAGATCGCGCCCGGCCGGCGGGCGGAGCTCTCGTTCGACCACCGGCGCCGCGCCCTTCTCGTTCGAGGACCGGGAACCGCTGTCCGCGCCGCTGACCGTCTCGGCCGGGTCATCGCACAGCCCGCTGCGGCCTCCCGGCCGAGGCTGCGGTACTCCCACCAGTCGGTCGGGCACCGGACGGTCGAGCCCGTCGGGGCCGGCTCGGGCCGGATGCGCGTGCACCCGGTGGTCGGGTAGTTGGAGTTGTCACAGCTGTACTCGCCGGGCGGAGAGCACAGGGCTGACACCGCCAGCCCGCCGACCAGCAGCACGATCGAGGCCAGTCCCGTCCAGACCTCCTGCGGGCCGAATCGTCGGCCGGAACCCCCCGCGTCCATCCCGCCCCCCCGTTCACCGGACTCCACGCTCCCCGGCGGGGAATACCCGCCTCGCCCCCGCCGTACGCCGCTTCTTGCACCCGACCGGCCCGGACAACTTGTGGGCGCTCAGCGACGATCGGCACGCGGTGATCGAACTGAAGACGGGGTGCAGCACCGAGACGATCGCCACGAGCGACCTCGATCAGCTGGGCGGCAGTGTCCGCTGGGAGCCGAGGAATCGCGTGCGCGAGCTGGAGCTTGGTCAGGTGGTGCTCCATGCTCTCCTGCGCCAGCGCGCAGGTGGGGGCGCCGCGGTCGTGGGAGAAGAACCGCATCCCCGTGGGCGAGACATTGGCGTGCACCCCGTGACCGCACTCCGGGCACCCGAGCGGGACCCGCGGTCGTACGCGGTGGACCGCTGTCCACGCCCAGCCGCATCCCATGTCGTCCCGGGTCGCGTCCAGCCGGCCCCGCTGCGCGTGCACGGCGGTGAATGTCACCGCTCCCCCTCTCCCCCCGGCGGCCCCGCCCCCCGAACCACCGACCGGGCGGCCGGACCGCTCGGGGGTTCGGCCGGCCGCCCGGTTCCACAGTGCCGCCACCCGGCTGCGGATGCAGCCCGGGCTACGCCGACCCGACGTCAGCAGCGGAAGATCCGCAGGTGGGCTGAGCGGCAGCAGGGCAGCGGGAACGCGCGGGCCACCGGCGGCGAGCCGGTCGGGAGTCAGGTCAGACAGGCGGCGGCGCTTGTCGGCCCAGCACCGCGTACGGACCGGAAGCCCGGCAACGAGGCTGGCCGTGACCAGGCGTCCTCGACGGCTGGCGGGACGTGGCCGCAGTCGAGCATGCCGTGCAGCGGCACCCCGCTGCGCAATATGCGCTCGGCATCACGAGCCTGCACAGCCTGGTCCAGAACCCCCCGAAACCACGTCCTGGTGAGCGTGCGCTGCTGGAACGCGCGGACGAACCCCCAGGACATCGGCACCCCCAGGTACGCCAGCGCCGCGCTGTCCCGCGCGGGGTCCAGCACGGTGCCGTCGCTGGCCGAACACCACGCGTGCGCCTGAACCGTGCCGTCGCCGGCCAGCGCATATCCCTCGACGTAGGCGCCCGGCAGGAGCCGGGCCACGCGCAGCGCACTGCGGTGACATCTCCCGGGCGCCCCACGGCGCGGGGCACCTGAGCGAGGCCACGGTGCCGGAGTGAACAGCCGACCCTGGCCGAGCACCACACGGCGCCCCGGACGCAGGCTGTGTCGGCCATCGCCGACACAGCCTTGAGCAGGGCGTGGTCAAGGAGCGGCAGCAAATCTGCGGGCACACCGAGTCTGCTCCCGCCCGCCAGATCCGGCCCGGCAACCGGACCGCACACTGACCCGCGCGAGCGAGTGCACGCCGGTGCCGGCTGCGAGGAAGCCGCCTTCAGGCCCTGCACAGCGCAGGTGAGCACCCCGGCGGGGACAGGTGGAAGCAGCTGCCGAAGGCCTGCGGGTGCGTGTCCGGCGGGATCGGGATGCTGCTGGGTGCCAGGTGCAGCGGGAGGTCGGGACAGGCTTGGTCCCTACATGCGTTCCGGACGACTCGCCGGGATCGGTGATCCAGGTGTATCCCGGTGGTCGGGTGTGGCAGGGTCGCCGGGTGCCCACCGGGCTGCGGCCACACGTGGGGCGAATCGCATGAGATCCCCCCGTGCCCCTGGCGGACACCCACTGCCGCCGCGACGACGGATGCAACGAGCACCTGGGCAATCAGGGCGTATTGGAGAAGTGTCGGCGGGAGAACTTCGGTCACTTCCGGGGCCTGCACACCGAGAACTGGCGTGCCGACGGCCGGGAGACGTGACGGCCGCCGGACGCAGGGCACGCTGACCGCCCGAGCCCGGGATGATCCGGCCGAGTGGCCTGCGGTTATTGTTGATCTTGAACATGATCGGGGGTGGGTCCCATCAGTGGGAACATTGGTGCGCTGAGTGCGCTCGGGGCGGATGAACCGCGGGAGATCGCCGGGTACCGGCTGCTCGCCAGGATCGGCGAGGGCGGCATGGGGTCGGTGTACCTGTCGTGCACGCGCGGGAACCAGCCGGTCGCGCTGAAGGTGATCCGCCGGGAGTTCGCGGGGGACGCGGAGTTCCGCCGGCGCTTCCAGCACGAGGTGCGCGCGGCGCAGCAGGTGCGGGGCTACCACCTGGTGCCGGTGCTGGACCACGACGCGAGCGGGGAGCAGCCGTGGCTGGCGAGCGCGTACGTGCCCGGAGTGCCGCTGGACGAGGCGCTGGCGGCGTACGGCCCGCTGCCCGTGCCCGTGGCGCTGCAGCTCGTCGGGTGCGTGGCACAGGGGTTGGCGTCCGTGCACGCGGCCGGGGTCGTCCATCGTGACCTCAAGCCCGCCAACATCCTGCTCGGCGTGAGCGGCCCCTGGGTGATCGACTTCGGGATCGCGCGCGCCGCCGAGGCCACCCAGCTCACCCGGAGCGGCGGCTTCATCGGTACCCCGCAGTTCATGTCGCCCGAGCACGGCACGGGGGCCGAGGTCACTCCGGCCGCCGACGTCTTCTCGCTCGGTCTGATCGCCGCCGTCGCGGCCACCGGCCGGCACCCGTACGGCTCGGGTGGCGCGCTGACGGTGGCCACCCAGATCGCCAACACCGAGCTGCGGCCACCGGATCTGACGGGGTATCCGGAGCAGTTGCGGCCGCTGCTGGAACGTACGCTCGCCGCCGATCCGGCGGCCCGGCCGACGCCGACCGAGCTGGCGGAGCTGTGCGAGCGCGCGTTCGGGGCCGCCCTGCAGCCGCGCGACGGCTGGCTGCCGGCCCCGCTCGCGGCGGCCGTCGCCGAGCGCGAGCGTGCGATGGACCGGTTGCTGGCGGCGCGCACGGCTGTGGCGGCGGGGGACGGCAGGGGTGCGGCCACGTACGTCCCCACGCAGGTGTCGGGGCCTCCCGGCGGTGACATGCACGGCGCGCCCACGCAGACCGCGCCCCCGCCGGAAGCCCCGGCGGGGGCCCGGCCGCCGCGCCGCCGGGCTCCGCTGGCCGTTGCCCTCGCGGCGGCGCTGACCGTGGTGGCCGCCGGTACGACCTGGATCCTGTCCGGCGGCGACGACAAGTCCGGGACCGCCGTGGCCGCCGGCACGTCGCCGACGAACGCGCCCGCCCCTGCGGCCGGGCCCGCGACCCCCGGCAAGCAGCCTGCCGACGCCCCGCCGGCCACGGCGTCCGCCACCGCGTCGGCCACCGCGTCGGCCACCGCGACTCCCAAACGCGGCTACGAGCCGGTCTTCGTCGACCGCCCGCTGCTCATCGGCCCGCCGGTGGTCGGCGCGATCATCACCGTCGATCTGGACACGCCCAAGGTCGTGCCGAGCGGGGATGTCAGCGACCACGAAGCCGAGTTCTGGTACCTCCTTCAGCTGATGCACTTCCGCACCCCCATGGCCAAGAGCCCGGGGACGTCACCGGAGCAGTGCCGTCAGGCGGTGGACACCGCCCCGCTGCCCGCGGAGCTCAGCAACTCGGTGCTGATCGACCAGAAGCCCCTGAAGAAGGGCGACGTGCTCTGCACCGTCACCGACAAGGGCAATCTCGCGATGCTCAAGATCACCGACGTGAAGCCGACCGGTCAGCCGTTCGACCCTCCGGCGTACGGCTTCCTTCTCACCCTCTGGAAGCCGGCCGGCTAGGCCGTGTTCTGGAACTGATGGTCCTCGGGCCTCACAGCCTCGATGATCTTCGCTGTGGGGCTTGGGGATCCCGCTGATGAGCAGTGGGCCGGGCTGGAGCCGTTGTTGCCGGCCGGTGGTGTGGGGCGGCCGGCAAGGTCTCGCCGCAGGCTGATCGACGGCATTCGGTGGCGGGTGCGGACGGGCGCCCCGTGGCGGGACGTTCCGCCGGAGTGCGGCCCCTGGCAGACGATCTACGGGCTGTTCCGCCGCTGGCAACGGCAAGGTGTCTGGCAGCAGGCCTGGCCGGTCTGCAGGCGCGGGCGGATGCGGCGGGAATGATCGTCTGGGGAGGTGAACGTCGACTCCACCATCTGCCGGCCCCACCAGCACTCCGCGGGAGCGCGGCGTGACGGGGCCGCCCAGAAGGAGCCGCCGGGCGGCGTCGGTGACGAGCCTGCGGACCACGGGGCTGGGCCGGTCACGGGGCGGCTTCAGGACCAAGGCCGGGCCTTGGCCCTGGCCCACTACACGGCCATCGCCCACCAGGTCCGCAAGACCCAGCTGGTCACCGCCACCGCCGAAGCCCCGGAACCCGACCGGCCCCGGCTGCGCATCGCCATCGACCAACGCCCTCAGCGAACCGCCTGAGCCGCGGCCAGCGCCACGCCCGACCACGCCCAGCCGCGGCATGTCGAACGGCGCTGGGTGGCGTCACCGGTGACGCCACCCAGCGCGCCGGCGACGACCAACCGCATGTCGTACTGAACGACTCCAGCGCGAAGAGCCTCTGACGACCCGCACCGGCGGCCGGCCGGCGATGCGGTCGGGGTCGACGGGCCACCGTGAGCTGCACACCGCCTTGGCCACAGGCAAGCCGCCGGCGCGGACGACGGTCAGCCGTGCCGGCGAAGGTGGAAGCCAACGTGCCGTGGCGATGCACGAGACTGCCCTGGGGCTGCCGGGCGGTGTGGGTCGGCTCAGCGGCGATGCTCTTGTGGCGATTGTTGTGACGCGTGCGGGTTGCGCCACGGGCCTGTAACAGGCGCTGACGTGTGTGGACGGCCCGTGTGAGGATCGCCGTGTCAGCGGGGAGGCCGCCTCGGGAAGGGGCGGGGCCACCCGCACCGCCACCGTTCCGGTGGGTCAGCGTCGAGAGTGAAAGAGGGACAACATGCTTATCAAGAACGCTCGTTGGGGACTGTCGGCTGCGGTGCTCGTCGTCGCGGGGTTGGCGCTGACAGCGTGCGGACCCGAAGACGCGACCTCCTCCGACACCCCCTCCGCCTCCGCCTCCAGCGTGCCGGTTGCCACGAGTTCCGCGCACTCCGGCGGCCGGCCCACCGCCACCGCGTCCGCGGCGAACGGTCAGGGTTCCTCCTCGACCTCTGGTGGGAGCGGCGGGTCCGACACGGGCCACCAGCGGACGCTCGTGGGCAAGTTGAGCTACCTCGCGCCCGGCAAGCTGATGGTCAAGCCCGACAACGGCGGCGTCGATCAGGCGTTCATGCTCAGCAACGCCACCAAGGTCCTCGGCGCGGCCGCGATCTGCTCCCGCGACGGCAGCACCGTGACCATGGACAGCCAGGGCTACGGCACCACGAACTGCACCACCGACCAGCTGGAGACGGCCGCGAAGACCGGCGCCGTCACCGTCCGCGTCACCTTGGACTCCTCGTTGGGCCTCGCCCAGACCGTCGCCGAGAAGTACCACCCGTAAACAGGACGAGTTCGTGGTGGCCGCCAGCAGGACTGCACGGCGCGATGTCCGGGAGCAGCGGCTCCGCCGTCGCATTCTTCACCCACGGCGGGGCCGGACCCGGTCGTTGGGGTGCGGGCGGTGCAGCCTGTCGTGGTGAGCTCGGCGTTCAGCGAGCTCGGGTGCCCTCGGAGTGGTCCACGATCATCCAGGCCTCGATCGCTTGGGGGCCTCGGGCAGGGCGGGCTGGTCCAGCAGCGGCACGCACAGGCCGCACGGTCCGCACGTGCCGGTCGCAGTGCGCCAGGCGCTGTTCCCCGACCTGGTCGGTCTGACCGTCGATGTCGGCCGGCCTCGGGGCCGGGGCGATGCGGGCCTGGGCCTGGTCCCTGAACGGCACGTTCAACGCTGAACTGATCGAACGTCAGGTGACGTGGCGGGACTTCGACGAGGTCGAGCGAGCCGTATTCCAGTGGGTCACGTGGTACAACGGTGAACGACTTCACTCCGCCCTGGACTACACGCCGCCCGACGAATACGAGCAGGCGTACTGGGCGAGCCTGGAGGAAGTCCCGCAGACCGCTTGATCACACGATCGCGGACCCCACGAAACTCGGGGCAGCTCAGCCCGCATCCTCGGGCAGGCCGAGCAAGGCCAGCACGGTCGGCTTCGCCGCCTCCCACGCCTGGCCGGCCAGCAGCTGGCCCGCGGGTCGCCCCACTTCGAGGAGTTCTTGGCGAACACCTCCTTGCGCCGCAACAGCCGGTGGGCCTGCTCCAGCACGCAGAACGTGTACGCCTTCCAGTCCACCTCGCCCGGCTCCAGGTGCGGCGCGGAGAGCACCAGCCGCCTCCACGAGCCGGACAGCAGCCCGGTGTCGATCTCGGCCTGTCCCACCTTCTTGCGGCCCATCAGCTCCGGCAGCGCGCCTGTTCTCCTCGACGAGGTCCATGACGGCGCCGACCCCTGTAAATATGACGATGGACGATTCACCCGTGTAGGTGCAGTTTCCATACACACCATGTGTGACACTGCCAATTCGTGCTGTCATAGCTCTGCCAAATCCCCGGCACGCATCGCACTCGCGCGGGAAGGCAGGAAAAAGATGGGCAGATCCACGTTCGCGGCCACGACGATGGCCGTCGCGCTGACGGTTTCGGGGTTGTTCGCCGCCGCAGGGAGCCCGGCCCACGCCGAGGCGGGGCAGGACACCATCGGCATGTACAAGCAGGAGAAGACCCAGTGGTGCTGGGTGGCCTCCGGGCTGACGATCGCCAAGTTCCAGGGCTACGGCAGCACGCAGACGGACTTCTGCGCCCGGGCCAACCCCTACTACGGCTGCAACAACCAGCCCGCCACGCTCGACGACATGGCCAGGGGCTGGAGCAGCCTCGGCATGACCCACCCCGGCTCGGGCCTGAACAGCGCGGCCACGTTCAACCAGGTCTACACCGAAGTCAAGGCGGCCCGGCCGGTCGCCGCCCGCATCGGGTGGACGTCCGGCGGGGGCCACATGAACGTCGTCTACGGCTTCGACACGTCGAACAACACCATCGCCGTCGCCGACCCGTGGCCGGACACCGCCACCTACACGTGGTGGAACTACAGCGACTACGTCAGCAACAGCTCGTTCAAGTGGACCCACTCCCGGATCGGCATCTCCCGTTAAGGCAGGCGGCATGCACGAAAGAACGTCCAGCAAGCGGGCGGCCTCCCGCCTCTCCCGCCTGACCACCGCCCTGGTGCTGAGCGCATCCGCGCTGCTGTCCGCCAACGGCCCCGCCCACGCGGCCGCGCCCATGGACCCGCTCCCGGCTGACATTCCGGACTACCAGGCCGCCCTCGACCTGGTGAGGTCGGCCGACGTCCACAACACCGTCTGCCGCTTCCTCAGCGTTCCGGTGCCCCAGGGCGACGGGGTCGGGACACCGCAGCCGATCCCCGACAAGGCCGACCCCTGCGAGGGCATGCCGGCGTTCACCGTCAAGGACCCGTTGGCGCTGAACGAGATCACCCCCGGCTTCGCCGCGGGGACGTCCCCGCCGATCCCCACCGAGGCGGTCAGGCTGACTCATCTGGTCTCCGCGCTGAGCGCCCCGGTCAACGGCCGGAACGCCACCGTCATGCTCGCCCCCACCCAGGGCGGCGGATGGCACCTGGCGGCCGTGCGCGAGGGCGACAGCGACGCCACGTACGCGGGCAGGGCCACGGTCGGGACCCTGGTGTTCGCCGAGCCGCAGATCCGCGGCTGGTACCAGCTGAGACTCACCACGGTCGAACCGCTCAACGACCAGGCGCGGCAAGGCCTGAACGGCCAGTCGTCGGTCTCGCTGAGCGCCTACCAGAAGCTGCTCGAGGCCCGCTACGCCGACAAGCTGCCCGGCTCGGCGTACGACACCACGGGCATGTCCAGCGGCTACGGCGCCGCGAAGAAGACGGAGAACGCCCCCTCCTCGACACCCGTGCTCGTCGCCGGTTCGGGCGCAGCCCTGGCGCTCGCGGGCGGCGCCTTCGCCTTCCGCCGCCGCCGGCGCGGCACCGTCGCCTGAACTCCGCGCGGCGGTCCGGACAAGGCGGTCGGCCGGCACCACGTCGATCGGCGGGCGCCGGCCACGCGGTGGTGGCCGGCGCCCGCTCGCGTCCGGGAGTGCGCTCCTACTTCGTGGCCGCTTCCGTGGCGGTGCGCCAGGCGGTGGCCAGGTCGGCGGCCTTGGCCTCGACATCGGGGTCCCGCCGACTGCCCGGAAGGCCGATCAGCACCGGCAGGACGCACACGCCGTGGACCCGGCGCGTGATCCGTACGATGTCCGGGGCGTTGGCGCGCTCGTTCTTCTTCACCACCTCCACGTTCGTGATGTCCACCCAGGCGAACCGCTTGCGGCGGCCCCACAGGGGGCTCCACCACAGCTCGTGCTCGTCGGAGCTCACGCTGGTGAGGAGGGCGCGCAGATGGGCGGTGCCGGCTGGGCGCGCTCTGGGGCGCTCTGGGGCATCGAGCGGTGCGTGGCCTGACGTGCCGTCCACCGGCCCGGATGAGCGGCCGGCGACGCCTCAGCCGGGCGCCGGTTCACGAATCGGTGCCGCCGGGGTGTGCCCGCAAGCAGGCCTCGGCAATGGTGAAGTGGCGGAGGGCCTCGAAGTCCTCGGGCAGGTCGATACGGCCTTCGGCAATGCGTTCGGGACGTTCGGCGACGAGGCGACGTGCGTGGGCGAGGTAGCCCGCCAGAGACTCCTCGCCATGGTGGATCTGTGAGTTGGCGCGCTTCCAGCAGGGGCCGTCCGGGGCGTCGAAGTGGAGGTCGGCCAGGCTCAACGAGAGTTCCGTCGGGCGAGTCGGTGGCGCCAGAGGCCGGAGCCGGGGGTGAAGCGGTAGTCGGGGAGCAGGCGGTGGCCCTCCGTGGCTATGAGATCGACTGCCTCGATGATGAAGTCCCGGACGGTGTCGGACATGAAGTACGGGAAACTGACTCGCGTCCAGCCGGGCTTGATGCCTTCGCGGCCGCGCATGACGACCTCGTCGCGCAGTGCCCCCGAATGCTCTTCGCCGATCCCCAGCAGACGGTGCCCGTACGGACCTGCGCACGAGCAGCCGCCGCGGGCCTGGATGCCGAACAGGTCGTTGAGCAGCGCGACCACGAAGTTGTGGTGCAGAGCGTGAGAGTGATCGGTTGTCGTCATGCAGGGCCTCCGTGGGGGCAGCTGATCGCTCTCACCGAGTTGCGCAGCCTCCAGCAGATGCTCGGCGACACGCTCGACGGGAGCGTTCATCGCAGCCAGTGCGACGCCGATCTGCCGGTACAGAGCGGTGCGGACGGCCTGTGAGTAGCTCTGCACCACGACTCGGCGGATCAGGTCGTGCCGGAACGCCAGCAGATCACCGCGCTCCTCCAACACGCCCGCCGCGATCGCCTCTGCCACCGGCGTCAGCAGCTCGGTGGCTGGGCGCTGGAGGACGGCCATCATCTCCACCGCGCTGAAGGCACGGCCGAGCAGTGCCACGACCCTCAGCATCTGGCCGACCGGGACGCACTGCGGCCCGTGGTCGAGACCGTGAACCGTCATCGGCGACGTCGTCGGCCACGACCTCCAAGCCGCCGCCGCCAGCCCAGATCCGCAACATGCAGCGCGCCCTGCTCTACGACCAGCGCACCCCACCCAGCACCGTCCTCGCCCACCTCGACCAGGCCCTCGAAGCGATCACCGACCAGCACGTCACCACCGCCTGCCTGGCCCGCATCGAACCCGCCCAGCAAGGCACCTGGACACTGCGCTGGAGCACCGCAGGCCACCCCCCACCCCTGCTGCTCACCCCCGACCATCAAGCCCGCTACCTGCACGCCGACCCCGACCTCCCCCTCGGCGTCGACGTCACCCAGCCCCGCAACGACCACACCCACACCATGCCGGCGGGCGCCACGGTGATCTTCTACACCGACGGGCTCATCGAACACCCGAAACACCCAGTCGAGACGGGACTGGAGCGCCTCGCCGCCCTCGTCACCGAACACGCCGCTCTGCCCCTTCACGACTTCGTCGACGCCCTGGCCGACCATCACCCCAGCAACGGCCACGACGACATAGCGATCCTCGCCCTCCGTACACCGCGCACCTGACAAGGCCCCTCGAGGGGGCACACGAAGGCGACTGGTGGCCTACGAACGCGCCGGCTTCGGCCGCAGCGGGCGGACAACGGTGCACCCGAGCGTCGACGACATGGCCGCGGACCTGGTCGCGCTGGTCGAGGCGTCGTCCCCGGCCAGGTCGTGCTCGTCGCGCACAGCATGGGCGGCTTGGTCGCGCGCCGCGCCGTCGAGCGGCTGGGGCCACGGCTGCGCGGGCTGCCGGCGTGCCGGACCGTCCCGCTCTCGGCATCCCGCCCCGTCAGGGACCGGGAACAGCACCACGCCGCCCTCGTCGAGCACCAGCGGCGTTGGGCCGAGGCGCTGCCGGACAGCTGGTTCGAAACGGTCGACTCGGGTCACTTCATCCAGGCCGAACAACCGGGGATCGTCGCGGACCAGGTCCGGCATCTCCTCGACCGGGCGCCCCGACCGGAGCGCCCGACCGGCCTGACGCCTCCGTGCCACCCGCACCTGCCGCCAGGCGGCATCCCCGAGGCCGACCGGCCACTCGGGCCGCTCTGAGACGCGGCCCCGCCGCGGCGATGACCGGTCACGGCCGGTCGGTCAGGGCCGCGAGGTGTCGAGCGGCAGATCCCGGTGGAAGACGACCATGGCCCGGCCGAGGCCGTCGTAGTCGTCGATGATCTCCGCATCGAAGCCGAGACTGCGGTGGAAGGCGACCGAGCCGGTGTTCCCGACCGACGTGATCGCCTTCAACTTCCGTGCACCGCGACGTTCCGCTGCTTCGGCGAAAGCCACGTACAGACGACGCCCCAGACCCGTACCACGGGCATCGTCCCGGGTGGCGATCAGATGCACGTAGCCGGTGCCCTCCGGGGTGACGAACCCGAAGACGTACCCGCGGATTCCGTCCTCGGCGCGGGCGACCAAGCAGGTGGAGCCGAACTCCTGCACCAGCGCCAGGAGATGCAGCGACCGAAGGTCGCGTTCGCCCCAGTAGCGGGCGTGATCGGTCAGGACCTGATGGAAATCGGCCACCGCGGCCGGTGCGATGCGTATCGTCATGACGGCGATCATGGCAGGTGTGGGCCGTGACAGGACGGTCGACTCCTCGGGCCCCGCTCCGGTCATATCGGCCCGCCACCCGAACCACCCCGGCGGGAGGACAGCCGGCCAGGGCGCTGCGGGGCCGGTCTGAAGACCGACCGGGACGGCGAACAGGGCGCAGCGGCGGGAGTGGGACGGGTAGCGGCCGGTAGCGTGCCCGCCCGGGAGGGCGCGGGCGGGCGGCTGGGAGCAAGGGCGACCGCGGCACGACGGTTAGGGCCGCCGAGCCGGGCGCCGCGGGACGGCCCGGCGGCCGACCAGGACGAGTAATTGTCAAGAGTTGTGGATCACGGTGCCTTCCCAGCAAGCATTAACCGTTCCTCCTGACCCTCGGCAGCCGGTAGGTTCGTCTCACCGGAGCTGGTACGGAGAGAGGCTGCTGGGGTGCTTACGCTGACGGAGATTGCTGAGAATCCCCAATGCCTGACGCGCCGTCTGAAGGCTCATGGCGGTCCGGATATCATCTTCCGGCCCCTGGCACACGCCGACACAGGGCGCTTGGCCGGGTTCCTCGAGGCCCTGTCCTCCGAATCGAGGCGGTTCAGCACGTTCGACGGGTATGACGTCGCGACCGCCCAGGAGCTGTGTGACGCGATCGCACGCTACGACAAGCTCAGGCTGGTGCTCGAGGAAGCACCGTCCAGCAGGATCGTCGGCCTGCTCGAATTCAGCCTCGATCTGACTCCCGAGGACATCGCGCGCTACCAGGACGCGGGCATCCACCTCGCCAGGACGACCGACTGCCGCTTCGGCCCCACTCTGGCTGACGACTACCAGGGCCGAGGCGTCGGGACGCTCGTCTCCCCGCTCATCACGGAAGTTGCACGACTGCTCGGCAGGACGAGGATCATCCTGTGGGGCGGCGTCCGCGCCGACAATCCTCGTGCCATCCGCTACTACGAGAAGAACGGCTTCCAACCGGTTGGCTTCTTCACTGAGGCGGACGGCTCTCTGTCCCTTGACATGATGCTGGACCTGCACCCAGTGCCGGATCCGGCAGTGCGCCTGACCCGACACAGCCACTCGTAGGAGCGCCGGCCGACCCTTCGCGATCCGGTCGGCGACGTACAACAGTAGACGCCGACCTCGCACTGTTCGCCTACATCGACGGCTGGTACAACACCCGCCGTATCCAAAGGCGCCTGGACCGGCGCCGGCGGACTGATCCTGATCGTCATGGGCATCCTCGCCGCCGACAACAACCTGTGGCTCACCCTCGGCCTGATCGCCGCCGGCGCCCTCGTCCTCGCCTGGTTCCTGCACTGGATCCGCCGAGAAGAGCGCGCCGGCACCGAACCCCTGCTGTCCACCACCGTCTTCCGCACCCGCACGTCCAACCTCGGCCTGGTCACCCAGAACGCCCAATGGCTGCTCCTCATGGGCACCTCGTTCACCGTCGCCACCTACCTGCAGGTCGTGCGCGGCTACGACGCCATCCAGACCGGCGTCATCTTCACCGCCGCCACCCTCGGCATACTCGCCTCCTCGCTCGCCGCCGAACGCCCCGCCAAACGCCTCCCGCAGCGCACCTGATCATCACCGGGTTCGTCCTTGCCATCGCCGGCATCGGTGTGCTGATCGGCCTGGTCGCGGAAACCCCACCGCCTGGGCGTTCGCCCCCGGCCTGCTCCTGATCGGGTTGGGCCTCGGCGTCATGCTCACCCCGTCCGTGAACGTCGTGCAGTCCGCCTTCCCCGAGGACCAGCAGGGCGAGATCTCGGGCCTGTCCCGGAGCATCTCCAACCTCGGCTCTTCGTTCGGCACCGCCGTTGCCGGCACGATCCTGGTCGCCAACCTCACCCAACACGCCTACGCCGCGGCCATGGCCACTCTCGCCCTTGCCGCCCTCATCGGCCTCGCCAACGCCACACGACTCCCCCGCACCACCCCCGCTACGCCGGCTCCAAGCGGCGCCCCACCCCGGCCATGACCAGGCAGGGAGAGCGCGCGGAACTGCGGCCGCCTCCATAAACCAGTGGGGTGCACTGGCGGTACACCCTGCTGGAGCGTATCATGCGTTCATGCCTCTTCCCCGTTTCGACCGCCTGCCCGCCGAACGCCGGGAGCACATCCTGGGAGTCGCGCGTCGGCACTTCGCCGAGCACGGCGCCGAAGGCGCCTCCTACAACAAGATCATCGAGGCGGCAGAAGTCTCCAAGACCGCCGCGTACCACTACTTCGACGGCCGGGAGGACCTGCTCACCGCGGTCCTCGACGGAGTCCTCGACCGGCTGCTGGACGCCCTCGGACCCTGGGACCCTGCTCGCGACGAGGAGGACTTCGGCGCCCGGTTCACCGCTGGATGCGCCGCCCTCGCCGCCCACCTGAGGGACCACCCCGAGGACCTGGCCCTCGCCGACGCTGCCATTGGGCGCAGCGACGGAAGCCTGTGGCTCGACTGGTTCGGCGCCCTGGTCACGGACGGCCGTCGGCTCGGGATGATCCGTACCGATGTGGACCACGCTCTGATGGTGTCGGTGACCGCCGCCGTGGTCCGGGCCGCGGACGCCTGGGCCGTGGCCCTGATGACGAGCGGATCCCTCGAAGGCCTCCCGGAGGGTGCCCCCCCGGACCAGCTGTGGCGCCTCCTGCGCGGCCTGTGGGGTGCAGCGGCGACCCCGGCCCCCGGACAGGAGCCGAACGATGCGCACTGACCTGAGGATCTCCTGGGAGATACCGGCCACCCCGTCCGGCCTCGCCGGCCGCCTGGAACGGTTCATGGGTCCGGGCAAGTCCCGCTCCGAGTCCGCGGTGGAGACCATTGGCCTCCTCGGCTGTGCCCTGCTGCTGGCCGCCGGACTGTGGCGCTCGGGAGCCGCACGCGACTGGTCGACAGGGCAACTCGTCGTGGTCGCCCTGGCCGGGCTCGACCTGATCGGCGGGGTCCTGACCAACGCCACCAACGCCGCGAAGCGTTGGTACCACCGGGCCGACCCCGCGGCGCGGCGCGCCCGGCTGCTGTTCGTCTCGGCGCACCTGATCCACCTCGCCGCGATGGGGCTGTACGTCCTCTCCGGCGACCTCGCCTGGACCTCGGCGAATGCCGCGCTGCTCCTCGGCGGGGCGGTGGCGGTGGAGTTCGCGCCCGTCCACCTCAAACGGCCCGTGGCGATGGCGGTGTTGATGGCAGCCGTCCTGGTCAACCTGTTCTGGCTGCCGGTGCCGGCCACGCTTGCCTGGTTCGCACCACTGTTCTTTCTCAAACTGCTCGTCTGCCACCTCGTGCCCGAGGCGCCCCTGGAGCGGGGTCGGGATGTCTGAGGACCTCGCTGCCGCGGCCTCCCGCCGGATCGACACCGACCCCGACCCGGCCGACTGCGCCGATCTGCTGGCCGCCGCGTTCGCCCGGGAGCCGGCCGTCTCCTGGATCTGCGGCGGCGCGCACTCCGCCCGCTCTCGCTGGTTCCGCGCCACCCTGCACACCCACGCCGGCCTCGCCGGGGCCCGCCGTACGGCTCTGGTGGACACCGACGGACGGCTCCTGGCGGCAGCCGTCCTGACCCCGCCGGGCGGGACCCCGTCCGCCGGCGCCCGCGCGCTCTGGGCGGCCCGGACCCTGCTGAGCAGCGGGCCGCGCGCCCTCGGCCGGACCCTGCGTTATCTGGACGCCACCGAGGGCGGGGCCCCCGCGGGGGCCTGGACCCTGGAGTTCATCGGAGTCCGCCCGGACCTCACCGGCCGTGGAGCGGGCCGCACCCTCCTGGACCACGTCCTGACGACGCCGGGAGCAGTCCACCTGACCACGGCGGACCCGGCGAACGTCCCCCTGTACCGCCACTTCGACTTCACCACGCTCGGCGGGACCCCGCTGGGACCGCTGACCATCACATCGATGGCGCGCGTACCGAGCTAGGGCCTGTGTGATGTCGTGATCAACCAGTGGTCGGCAGTGGATCACCGATCTCCCCGGCGCTGTCGTACGCGATGCGCTGCTGACCATTGGGGACGCAGATTCTTCGTGCATGTCTACGGCTTCTGGGGGGAGGCCCCGGATTCGTTGATCGAACCGTGGGGCGCACTCGCCCCGGAAGTGTTTTTGGACATTCTGGCCGACCGGGCGGCCCCGCCACACTTCCCGAACCGGCCGTGCCGAGCCGCCCGTTGACCACTGCGCCCCGTTCGGCGCGCCCCGGACAGCCCCTCCGGTTACGGTGGGTGAACCGGAGGGGTCAGCCGGTCGTCCGGAGGGGTTGACCGGAGGGAATGAGCGGACGAGGGTGCGCTGATGAGCAAAGTGGTGGACCGGCGCCGGCCGCGACTGCTCGCGCGGCTCGCACTGCTGTGCGCACTGGCGGCGGTGCTGGTGCTCATCCTCACCGGCCCGCACGGGCTGCTGGTGCTGCTCGCCGAATTCGTCGGGCTGGTGCTGATGGCCGTCGGAGCCTGGTGGGCGATCACCCGCCGGGCCCTGCCACGGATCGCCGGCGCGGCGCTGGCCGTCGCGGCGCCAATCGGTGTCGTCGTGCTGGCCTACGGCGCCGAGGTGCTGCTGCTCGCGGTGATCGGCCTGGCCCTGTGGCTGGTCGGGCTCGGCTGTGCCCGTGCCGCGCTGCGGGCGGGCCGGCCGGCCCGGCCGATGCCGGTGCGGGAGGCCCCGCCGCCGCGCCGACCGGTGCTGATCATGAACCCGCGGTCCGGCGGCGGGAAGGTCGAACGCTTCGACCTCGTCCGCCGAGCCGAGGAACTGGGCGCCCGGGTGGTGCTGCTCGACACCTCCGACCCCTCGCTGCGGCAGGACGTCGCCGAGCTCGCCCGGGAGGCCGTCGCCGAGGGCGCCGACCTGCTCGGCGTCGCCGGGGGCGACGGCACCCAGGCACTGGTCGCGGCCGTCGCCGCCGAGCACGACCTGCCGTTCCTGGTCGTCTCCGCCGGCACCCGCAACCACTTCGCGATGGACCTCGGCCTCGACCGTGCCGACCCCGCCACCTGCCTGGACGCCCTGCGCGACGGCGTCGAACTCGCCGTCGACCTGGGCCGGGTGGGCGACCGGACCTTCGTCAACACCGTCTCCTTCGGCGCCTACGCCCAGATCGTGCAGAGCCCCCAGTACCGCGACGCCAAGGCCGCCACCGTCATGGACACCCTTCCCGACCTGCTGGTGGGCGACGGCGGCACCCGGCTGACCGCCCAGGCCGACGGCCACCGCATCGAGGCGCCGCAGGCCCTGCTGGTCAGCAACAACCCGTACGCCGCGCCCGACCCCGTCGACCTCGGCCGCCGCCCACGCCTGGACGGCGGCGTACTGGGCGTCCTCGGCATCCGCGTCGACACCGCCGCCCAGGCGGCCGAACTCGCCCTGCTGGGCGAGCGGGCCGGCGGGCTGAAGCTGCTGTCGGCGCGCCAGGTCACCGTGCACGCCGACGCCCCCGAGATCCCCGTCGCCGTCGACGGCGAGGCGCTCACCCTGCCGACCCCGGTCGTCTGCACGCTGCGGCACCGCGCCCTGCGGGTGCGCGTCCCCCGCGACCGCCCCGGCGCGGACCCGGCCCAGCAGGCCCGTGCCCACCGGTTGGACTGGCGGGACGTCACCCGGCTCGCCCTGGGCCGTACGGGCCCGTCCCGGACGGGCGGCCACTCATGACCGGCCGCGTCACCGGCCGCGTCACCGGCCGTCTCGTCGGCCGCGTCGCCGGCCCGGTCCTGCACGACCTCGCCGCGCTCGACGGCGCGGTGTACGCCGCCGTCGCGGCGACCGACACGCCCACCCTCGACGCGGGCCTGCGGGCGCTCTCCCGGGCCGCCGACCACTCGAAGATCAACTTCTCCATCGCGGCGGCCCTCACCCTGGGCCCCGGCCGGTGGCGCCGCGCCGGACAGGCCGGCGCGGCCTCCGTCGCCGTCGCCTCCTTCACCGCGAACGTCCTCGGCAAGCACCTGGTCCGCCGCCCCCGCCCCGACCGCGAGGCGGCGCGGGTGGTGGTCAACCGGCACGTGCCGATGCCGGTCTCGGCCTCCTTCCCCTCCGGCCACACCGCCTCGGCCTTCGCCCTGGCCACCGCGGTGGGCACGCTCCTGCCCGCCGCCGCCACCCCGCTCACCCTGCTCGCCTGTACTGTCGGCTACTCCCGGGTCCACACCGGCGTCCACTATCCGGGCGACGTCCTGGCGGGCGCCCTCCTGGGCAGCGCCTGTGCCGGTGTGGTGCTCGCTGTGGGGCAGCGGTGGGTGGCGCGTCAGGTGTCGCCGGTCGCCGATGCTCCGCCCTGCGGTGCACGCGCCACAAGGCCGGGCTGAGCTCGTCAGACCGGACTCAGGGCCGGCACGTCACCGTCGGGGGGCGTCGACGTCGATCGCGGCCAGCCGCCGCGGATCCAGCGGGCTGCTGCGGATGGCCGCGGCACTGCATGGTCGTGCCGCGGCCTCCGGTGCGCGCCTGAGCCTCGCCCCCGTCACCGCCGAGCGCGGACGCCGCCGGTGGCAGTGGGCGCTGGAACTGAACGCGGGGCCCGGCCACGACACCCTGCTGACCGTCCTCACCGACAGCCGTCTCCCGCTCGGCCTGGAGCTGTGGCGACGGGAGTGCACCTGCGGCCAGCCGGTGTCGGCAGGGTGCGCGCTCTTTCTCACGCGTACCTGCACTCACGTGATAACCGGCGGCAGGAGCGCGTAGCCCGAAGGGCTACATCACAACCTTTTCTTCAGTGACCATTACCGCCACCGAATTCATATCGATGAACTTACTCTCGTCCGGGTTCACCAGCTCCTTGTAATTCTTGGACGCGAAGAAGGCGTCGGCGTGGTGTCGGCTTCGATCAGGCCCCGCTTCGAGCAGCCGGGCGGGGGCGGAGCGGTCACTGGATGATGACCGCCATGTCGCCGTAACTGGCGTACCCGGCCGCGAAGGCCGCCGCGCTGATCTGCAGCTGCCCACGGGCCGGGTCGTTGATCAGATACTGCCCGTTGCTGACCGCGGTCACGACGACGGTGTGCTCGGACGGGCCGGCGTAGGGCACCACACGGCCGTCGTACGCGGTGTACGAGCCCGCCGCGACGTCACGCCAGTTGTAGTCGACCCAGACGATGGCGAGGTGCCCCGCGGCGACCGCACTGCCCAGCTGGGCGGGGGAGATGCCCTGTCCGGCTGCCGCCACGGACATGCCGTAGGACTGCGCGGCCCGGGCGACCGGTGGGTAGTACACGCCGAAGCCGGTACCGGCCCCTTCCGAGCCGTTGGGGCTCCCCACGAAGGCCTGGAACGGGTCCCCGGACAGCGGCCCCGAGACCCCCGCCTTGGGATGTGCCAGGTCGATGCCGATGTGTCCGAGCACGTCCTGGTCGGACACCTGCACTCCCCGTGCGGCCAGCACCATGCGCAGGGAGGTCGCCTCGCAGTCGTTGCCCAGCTGCTGCTGGTAGGCCGGGACAGCGGTGGTGACGGCACTCGACGGAAGCGTGCCGATCACCATGACAGTGCCGGTCAGGACGGCGGTGAGGGTCGCTACCAGCCTGCCGCGTCTCCTCCTCGGCAGCCGGCCCGGCGCCGGGCGCGTCCGGGCGCTCGGCGCCGTTGCGGGCGACGAGGCCGCGGGTGGGCCCGGCCGTCGCGAGCTCGGGTACAGGCATCGCCCGCCGTTCAGGACGTCCTCGTGGCTCTCCATGGCCTGGCTCCTCCCATGGCGTCCGGTTGTCTGAGCACGGGACTTCCCCTGCGGATGCCGCTCGCCCGAACGCGGGCCGGTGGCACCCCGGGACGCCCCTTCCATCGAACCTCGGGTTCGCCCGCTCCGCCTCGCGGTGACACCAGCACCGGCGGAGCCGACCACCGTGGGTAGGCGGAAGGAGTCGCGGACGAATACGGTCCGTCACCTCCTCGCCGCACGGGCGCGGATACGGCAGGGACCGCGCGCGCCGGCGCCCAGGACAGTGCGACAACGAACCGCCATGCCAGGTACGGAGCGTAACGGACTTCCCCTCGGGCCAGGGGCGGTTCGGTCCGCCCTGCCCACGCCCTCCACCGGCTGCGGCCCCTGCACACCCTGCCCGCCACCCGCCGCCGGCCCCGGAGGCCACCGGCGGTCGCGCTCCGACCCCCGGGTTCAGCCGGGCGGACATACCGGACCGGCTGACTCGCCCGGCAGGTACGCCGCCCGCTCCTCCTGGGTCAGACCTCGGCTGACGGCCCGGCAGATCCGATCGATCGCTGCGGCGGGTCGGGGGAGGACGATGGTCCGCAGCCGAGCGGTGTCGTCGTAGCTACCGGTGGCGATGGTTCTTCCATCGGGGCTGAACACCGCTGACAACACCATGTCGGTGTGGCCGGTCAGGGTGGCACGGGCCGCGCCGGTGGCCACGTCCCACAGTCTCACGGTGTGGTCGCGGCTGGCGGTGACGAGGGTCTGCCCGTCGGGACTGAACGCCGCCGAGAACACCGTGTTGGTGTGGCCGGTCAGGGTGGTGAGGCTCCTGCCGGTGGCCACGTCCCACAGCCGTGCGGTGTTGTCGCCGCTGGCGGTGGCGAGGGCTTTCCCGTCGGGGCTGAACGCCACCGACCACACCTCGCCGGTGTGGCCGGTCAGCGTCCTGAGGCTCCTGCCGGTGGCCGCCTCCCAGAGCCGAACGGTCCGGTCCGCGCTGCCGGTTGCCAGGGTGTGGCCGTCAGGACCGAACGCCACCGAGAACACCGTGTTGGTGTGGCCGGTCAGGGTGGCACGGGCCGCGCCGGTGGCCACGTCCCACAGCTTCACGGTGTGGTCGCGGCTGGCGGTGGCGAGAGTCTTCCCGTCCGGGCTGAACACCACCGACATCACCATGTCGGTGTGGCCGGTCAGGGTGGTGAGGCTCCTGCCGGTGGCCACGTCCCACAGCTTCACGGTCCGGTCGCCGCTGCCGGTCGCGAGGGTGCGGCCGTCAGGACTGAACGCCACCGACCACACCTCGCCAGTGTGGCCGGTCAGGGTGGTGAGGCTCCTGCCGGTGGCCACGTCCCACAGCTTCGCGGTCTTGTCGCCGCTGCCGGTTGCCAGGGTGCGGCCATCGGGGCTGAACGCCACCGACCAGACCG
This sequence comes from Kitasatospora aureofaciens, assembly GCF_001188955.3. Taxonomy (GTDB): domain Bacteria; phylum Actinomycetota; class Actinomycetes; order Streptomycetales; family Streptomycetaceae; genus Kitasatospora; species Kitasatospora aureofaciens. Next base: position 304,829 of record NZ_JPRF03000043.1, read on the forward strand.
GTCCGGTGTGGCCCGTCAGCATCGAGCGGGTACCCACATCCCACAGCCGCGCGGTCCTGTCGCCGCTGCCGGACGCGAGGGTCTTCCCGTCGGGACTGAACGCCACCGAGTACACCTCTCCGGTGTGGCCGGTCAGAGGTGTGCGGGTGGCGCCGGTGGCCACGTCCCACATCAGTACGGTGTTGTCGGCGCTGCCGGTTGCCAGGGTGCGGCCATCGGGACTGAACGCCGCCGAGACCACCGCGTCACTGTGGCCGGTCAGGGTCAAGCGGGTCGTTCCGGTGACCACGTCCCACAGCCGTGCCGTGTAGTCGCGGCTGCCGGTCGCCAGGGTGCGGCCGTCGGGACTGAACGCCACCGCGTAGACCTCGTTGGCGTGGCCGGTGAGGGTGGCTCGGACAGTGCCGCTGGCCGCGCCCCACAGCCGAACTGTCCCGTCGGCGCCGGCGGTTGCCAGGGTGTGGCCGTCCGGGCTGAACACCACCGAATTGATCTCTCCGGTGTGGCCGGTGAGGGTGGTGCGGACAGCGCCGGTGGCCGCGTCCCACAGCCGAACTGTCCCGTCGGCGCCGGCGGTTGCGAGCGTGTGACCGTCCGGACTGAACGCCACCGAGCGCACCTCGCCGGTGTGGCCGGTGAGGGTGGCTCGGACAGTGCCGGTGGCCGCGTCCCACAGCCGAACGGACCTGTCCGTACCGGCGGTTGCGAGCGTGTGACCGTCCGGACTGAACGCCACCGAGCGCACCTCGCCGGTGTGGCCGGTGAGGGTGGCTCGGACAGTGCCAGTGGCCGCGTCCCACAGCCGAACGGTCCTGTCACCGCTGCCGGTTGCCAGGGTGTGGCCGTCGGGGCTGAACGCCACCGAGTAGACCGAGTCGGTGTGACCGGACAGGCGTCGCCGCAGTGGGAGGGACGCGGCGTTGTCCAGGCTCTCGACGGATTCGGGAGTGTGGCCGGTGCGGTACGCCTGGACGGCCAGTAGCGAGGCGAGGTCGGGGTCGGTGCTGATGAGGGTGCCGGCCTGGAGGGCGAGCTGCCGGGAGAGGGCCGTCTGCCGTTCGGCGACGGCCGTCCGCTGCTGCCGGACCGCGTATCCCGCAGCGGCGAGTGCGAGGACGAGGACCCCGGCCAGGACCGCGTTGAGGCGCCTGCTGCGCCGGATGGCGGCCTGCTGGCGCTGCCTGCTGGCGGTGAGGAAAGCGGCGATCCCGCTCGGTAGGCGGCGGTGCCGGGACCATTCGAGGCCTTCCGCGAGCGCCGTCCCGCCGAGCAGGTCACCGGGGTCCTTCTGCTGGGCCCAGCGGGCTCGCCGTTCCCGGATGTGTTCGAGCCACTCCTGGAAGCGGTGGTCCTGGTTGACCCACTCGCGTAGCGTGCCCCAGTCGCGGATGAGCGCGTCATGGATGAGCTCGGCCACCGGCTGCCCGGCCGGGGCGTCGGATCCTACGGCCGCAGGCGTGTAGGTGGTGATGATCCGGTGGCCGGTGAGGGCGGCGAGGACGGCATCGATGGCTCGCTCGCTGCCGGGAACGGCGTCGGGGTCGGCTGCCAGCTCGCGCAGCTCCCGCAGGGGCACCTGTGCCCGGATGGCCGGAATCTGGTGGCTCGGGTCGGCCGGGCGAACCAGGGAGGTCAGGATCCGCCGTGCGATGGACCGGTGGCCGGGGGGTAGCTGGTCGAGGGCGGTGTCGCACCAGGTGGTCAGGCTTCCGGTGACCGCGCCGATGCGCCGGTAGGCGTCGTGGGTGAGGTAGCCGTCCCGGCGGCCTTGCCAGAGCTGGCTGAGGGCCAGCTCCAGCAGGGGCAGGACGGTGACGGGAGCCTGGCGGGTGGCGGTCCCGTCGGGGGTGGTAGCCAGGACGTCGGTGACGATCTGCTCGGGCAGTCCGGGCTGGAAGCGGGCGCCCACGTCCTGGGCGGGCAGGGTGATGATGTCGCGCAGGTCGTCCTGGCTCAGGCTGCCCGGCACGTTGAGGAGCCCGGGCATCGAGGCATGCAGCAACTTCGGTGCCAGGGCGGCGAGTTGATGGTAGAAGTCATCGCGCATGACCAGGATCACCTGGAGCCGGGCGATCGAGTCGACCGCCGCGGTGAGCTGGTCCGCGATGGCCGGGCGGTGGTCCGGCCGTCGGCCGTCGGTCGGCTGGGCGAGGAACTCCTCGAACTGGTCGATGATCAGGATGACGCGTTGGCAGCCGGGGTCGGCCGCGAGTCTGCGGATGACGGCGGCGGCGATCCCGTCGGTGGCGGCCCCGACAAGTCCGGCGTGTTCCAGTTCGGCCGTCAGATCCTGCCTGGGTCTGACGAGCACGGACAACCACCGTTCGCTGCCCGGTAGTTCACCCGCAGCGAGGGCGGGTAGGACGCCGGCCTGGATCAGGGACGACTTGCCCGATCCGGAGGGCCCGAGCAGCAGCGTCAGCCGCCTGTGCCGGGCCAGGTTCGCCAGCACCTGCCGCACCGCGTCCCTGCGGCCCTCGAACCACCGGGCCTGCTCCGCGGTGAACGGCTCCAGTCCCCGGTAGGGGCACACGTCCCGCTCGGCCAGGTCGGGCCGGATCTCCCGCAGTGTCCGGGTCGGGGTGGCATAGGCGATGCCCTGCCCCCGCTCGAAGGCGTCGGGGGCGGTGATCTCGGTGACCATGCCGATGACCAGGCCGGTCACCTCGTCCAGGACCGGGCCGCCACTGAACCCGGTGGTCAGGTCGTTGGCCTCGGTCAACTGCAGCAGCGCGCCCCTGCCCGCACCGGGCGGCAGCAGATCACCGGCCATCCCGAAGCCGAAGTGCCCGCCCGGCGGAGCCTGCGCGGGGAACCCGAACGACCGCACCCGGTGGCTCCGGCACCCCTCCGCAGAGCCCAACGGCAACGGCTCCGTACCCGCAGTGCTCCCGTTCAGGCGCACGACGGCGACGTCGTCGCCTCCCGGGGCACGCCAGGCCTCGTCCAGGACCCGGCCGTCCACCCGCGGCGCACCGTCCGCGTGCGGGAAGACGAGCCGCACCGGCTCACCGGGCCCACTTCCGGCGGCGACCACCACGTGCGCGCAGGTGACCAGGAGGCCATCGGCCACCAGAAAGCCCGCCCCGACCACCTCACCGCCCGCTCCGAGAACCTGGGCCACGGCGGAAGGCAGCCCCGGCGCACGGTCGCCCTCCGACCCGTTGCCAGCGATGTCCACCGGTCACCCCGGACTCTCGCCCGCGCCCGGGTGGCCGGCCGCATTCCTGTTCCACGTCATGGTCACCATCAGATGACCGGTGGCACCGGCCTTGGTGATCACGGCCCCGGCCTCGACCGCGAGGTCGACGCCGAACGCCACCGTGATCTCGTCGGGGCAGGCCTTGCGCAGCTCGTCGAGGGTGGCCCGCGCCGCCTCGGTGACCGGCTGCAGAGCCCCCTGCAGACTCTCCGGCAGCTCATGGATGGCATCGCCGACACGACCGGCCTTCACCGGCCCTCCCAGCCCCGCCGGGGCCTCGATCAGGACGCAACCCCCGCCCTCCAACAGCATCCGGGCCAGAGCTGCCACAATCCCTCCTTCACCCCGTCGCACTCGTCGACACATGGGCCTTCGGGTCTCTCGGACGGCGGCGGGCGGTGCTGGGCACGTCGGGCCGCCCACAGCTGGGGCCGGGACGCCGGCGCTGTCCGTAGAACTGGCGACTGCGGCGGCTCGGGGCCGGGGAACCGTCCGCAAGCGCTCTTCAACCAGGAACCACCGAGCACGTGAACCGCTTACCGGCCCTGAGGACGCATCGCACGCTGCCACCCAGTGTCATCGTCGTCAGTGCCAGTACCTGCCGCACTCGGAGTGGGCCGTGTGAATGAAAGCCTCCAGGACGGGCGACGGGTGCGCGTACGGCGGCGGCCGTCGGGTGGACGTCGGTGAGCGTGGCTCGAAAGTGCCGGTGGCGGGTGGCACCCGCCAGGCCAGGAGCGTGTCTCAGCAACCGGCACCCCGCGTCTGTCTCGTGATCATTCATGCAGAACGACACCCCGCGCGGCCAGGCGCCGGGCGCCGATCCGGCGTGATCAGTGCCCGGGGGACGCCGGGCGGAGCCGGCGGGTGGGCTCACCGAGCGGCGTTCAGCGGCACAGGGTGCGCAGGGCCGCGCGGCAGTCCAAGGCGCGGCGCTGCGGGTCGGTGTCGGTGCCGGCCCAGGCGATCCGGGCGTCCGGTCGGATCAGGACTGCGGTGACGTCCCGCCAGACCGGATGTGAATCCTCGGCATTGACGGCTACCGTCCGTTGGTCGAGGCCGGGCGCGGAACACGGCGTCCGCGTCCCGTCGAGGTCGAGCAGCAGCGGTCGGCCGTGGCGCATCAGCGGGTGGGCGGTGGGTGCGCCGGCCGCGTCCAGGACGAGGCCGGCCAGTCGCGTGCCATCCAGCGGGTGCGCGGCGGATGCGGTGTCGGCGGGGACAGGGTCGTCGAAGCCGGCGATCCTGCGGGCCCACTGGCGGTTGGTCTGCGGTTCGGCCAGCGCGGCGGACCATACCTCGCGCAGCGCGATCTGTTCCGGGCTCGCCGCGGCGAACAGCGCGAGTTGAGCGCGGGTGTTGTCGATGACGGCGCGGGCGGCCGGCCGGCGCTCCGTGTCGTAGCTGTCGAGCAGTCCGTCGGGTGCCCGGCCCTGGAGGGTGGCGGCCAGCTTCCAGCCCAGGTTGGTGGCGTCCTGGATGCCGAGGTTCATACCCTGCCCGCCCGCCGGGAAGAACATGTGCGCCGCGTCCCCGGCCAGCAGCACCCGTCCGGCCCGGTACCGCGCTGCCTGCCGGGTGGCGTTGCCGTAGCGCGACAGCCACCGGGGGTTGCGGATGCCCAGGTCCCGTCCCAGTAGCGCGCGGGCCTGCTCGCGCACCTCCTCCAGCGTCAGCGGTTCGCCGGTGCCGTGGTGCACGGTGGCCGTGGACAGGCCCGCCAGCCGGTGGACGCCGTCGCCGATCGGGGCCACCAGGAACGAACCGGCCGGCCCGGTGGCGGCGAGCGGCGCGGAGGGCGGATCGTCGAGTTCGACGTCGGCGAGCCACCCGGTCATGGTGGTGTCCTGGCCGGGGAAGTCGATGCCGGCCGCCTGGCGCACCGCGCTGCGGGTACCGTCGCAGCCCACCACCCAGCGGGCCCGTACGGTCCGGTGGGTGCCGCCGGCCCGGATCACCACCTCGACAGCGTCCGGCCCCTGGGTGAGCGAGACGACCTCCTCCCCGCGAAGCACCCGGGCGCCCACGGCGACCGCGTGCTCCTCCAGGAGCTGTTCGGTGACGGACTGGCCGAGCGCCAGCATGAACGGGTGCACCGCCCCGACCGTGGAGAAGTCCAGCCGGGTGGTCGCCGCGCCGAAGTGACCGGTCGACACCGGCGTACCGCGTTCGATGAACCGCTCCGCGAGGCCGCGGGTGGCGAAGGTGTCCAGCGTGCCGGCCTGCATGCCGACCGCGCGCGACCGCCCGTCCGGTGCCGCCCGGCGCTCCACGACGGTCACCTCCACCCCGTGCAGGCGCAGTTCCGCGGCGAGCCAGAGCCCCACCGGGCCGGCCCCGGCGATGAGCACGTCGAGCATGACAAGCACTTCCTCTCACTCCTGGGACGATGCGCGGCGCCGGAGGCGCGCCGATGTGCTGGGACAGGCGGCGCGCCTCGTGGCGTCAGGTGGGCAGTGCGGCTCAGCGGGCGCTGCCGAGGTTCCGGTCGGCGTCTGCGCCTTCGAGCATGAGGGTGGTCTCCTCGATGCGGCGGAAGCGGCCGTCGGGGGCGAACTCGGCGAAGAGGTAGACCTCCATGCGGACGGTGGAGCCGTCGGTCTTGATGACCTCCATCGTGTGGCGGTCGGCGTAGCGGTCACCGGACGAGAGTTCGTCGTGCACCTCGACCGAGCCACCGGCCACGACCGTGCGCAGGTGGGCGATGTGGGCCAGGAACTCGGTGCGGTCCGCCCACTCCCCGTCGGTGCGCTGGCGGTAGTCGGGGGCGAAGTGCCGGTCGGCGGCCTCGTCGAGGTCGAGGCCCGGGGTGAGGAGCAGGTCGGTCAGGGCGGAGCGGGCGTCAGTACGGGTGCTGGCGGTGGTCATGACGGTCCCTCGGGGTTCGTGATTCGACAGGAAGTGCGTGCTTCGAGCACGCATATGCACCGTACTACAGATTGCGTGCGTCGCGCACGCTATTCTTCGGGTCATGCCTGACGATGTGGGACACGAGATCGCCGACGCTCTTGGAGCCCTGCTCAGACGAGGCGCCCGAGCACGGCTGTACGCGCGCCTGACGGGCAACTTGGGCGAGGCGGTGGACGAGACCACCTACCCCGTTCTCAGCGGGCTCGCCCGGACGGGCCCTTGCAGCGCAGCCGACCTCGCGGGCGAGATCGGCCTCGACCGCTCCGGCGTCACCCGCCGCGCCACCCGCCTGGAGGAAGCCGGTCTGCTGTGCCGCGAACCCGACCCCGACGACCGCCGCGCCATCCTGCTCGCCCTGACCGAAACCGGACAGCAGGCGGTGCAGATCACCCGGCAGCGCCTCGTCACGATCATCGAAGCGTCCCTCGCCTCCTGGCCGCCCGAGGAGGCGCAGAGCTTCGCCCACCAACTCCACCGCTTTGTCACCACCGGTCCATTCGCGAAATCATGACGCCGGCTTCTCGGCCGGATCGCCCGGGGGAATCCCACCCCCGAGTACCGGGCACGTCCGTTACCGTCTCGGTCCTGCTGCGGCGTACAGCACGGTGCCGGTCGCCAGCAGGGCCCACGCGGTCGTGGCGGACGCCGTCGTGGCGGGGGAAATGATCATCCAGCCGCCCACCTCTCCCGCGATGCCGGGCGGAACCGGGACGAGGAGGGTGACGGCGAGCCAGCCGATCGGCAGGGTCCATGCGAAGTGTGCCCCGAACAGCACCGCCCCGAGCGCGGCCAGGCCGATCAGGCCCGCACTGTCCCGGACGACGAGCGCGGCGGGGGCGAGCTCGGCTCCCGCCGCCTGGGTCGCCAGCAGCGCCGCCCCTGCGACCGCGCCGGCCAGCAGCGCGTGCGCCGCCCGCCGGGGCGCCCACCGGATCGCGGCCGTGCGCTCCAGTGCGACGTCCGGCCCACCGAGCCCGACGGAAGCGGCCGTCACGTTCGCGGTCAGGATCAGGACCGCGATCCCGAGGCCCATCGGGCCAGCGCCGTTGTGGTTGAGGGCCCACGCTGCCAGCGCGACGAGCGTGACCGCGGCGGCCGAGGTGGGCACCCGCCGTGAACGCGCGTACAAGGTCAGCCACCTCATCGCGGCGTCTCCCCCGCCAGCATCGAAAGCTCGTGGTACCCCGTGCAGGAGAGAGCGGCAGTGTGCACCTCGGCGATCCGCGAGCGCTGGTCGGCCGGTGACATCGCCGTCAGCCGCTTCCAGGCGGCGTCGGCGTCCGCCCAGGTACGTGGCGAGTACGCGTAGGTGTCCGGCCTCTGCAGCGCTTCGAACCGGCGGTCGCCGAGGGCCCAGCTCGCGACGATGCTCTGGACGGGGATGTCGAGCTGCCCCCGGCCCTCCCACGTGGTGCGCGGTGCGCAGTTCGGTGCCAGTCCCTGGGCGACCAGGAGTCGGGTCAGTTCCGCCCCCGTCGCACGGGCGATCAGCGGGTCGTCGAAGTCGACCAGCACCGCGTCGCCGGAAGGCTGGCGGTCGTCGCCGAGCGCGTGCAGCCGGGTGTCCTCCCGCACCGAGGTGGGCGCCTGGTCGCCCAGGGCGTCGTGCAGCACGCGCAGCGCGTCCCTGCCGCGCGGCGCGAGTTCGGGCAGGTGTGAGCGGTTGGCCTGAGTCACGCACACCGGTCCGTCGCAGACCGAGGTGGCGGCGGCCTTGTCGACCACGTAGGTGTCGCGTGCCGTGGCCGGGAGGATCACCAGGGCGAGCGCCGCGCCGACCAGGACGGGGGCCACCGCGAGGAGTCGGGCCCGGCGGGTCGCGGCCGACAGCAGGGCGAAACCGGTGGCGAGCAGGCCGAGCAGCCAGAGCGTCTGGCCGAGGTGCACGGAGCCGGACAGGGTCAGCAGCACCTCCCGCGGCTCCGAGGTCGCCGGGGACAGCAGGGCGAGCCGGTTCGGCGCGCTGCTCGACGGAAGTAGCCCCTCGTTGCTGGGCCGCAGGAGAAGGGTCGCCAGCAAGAGGAACACCGTCAGGGCCGGCGGGGTGAGCACGGAGGGAACGGCCCGTGCGACGCCCATGCCGAACACAGCCCCCGCGACGAGGGACAGCGCCGCCACCAGCGAGACCGGCAGCCAGCCGAGACTCGTGTAGGTGGTGGCGCCGAGGGCCACCTGGACCGCGCCCACGAGGACGAGGAGACCGAAGCCCGACGCCAGCACGATTGCCGTCGCGCCGGCCGGCAGCGCCGCACGGCGCCAGGGCGGCAGCGGCGTGGTCGTCAGCAGTTCGGTCATCCGCGAGCGGGAGTCGCGCAGCCCGTACACCGCCCCCGTGCCCACCACGAGCGGCCACCAGAAGGCCAGCAGGGACCGGGTCCACAGGGCCATGGAGGTCCACTGGGCCGTCCATCCCGCGTCGCCCTGCCACCAGATCCCGTCGATCAGGCAGAAGACCGCCAGACTGCCTCCCAGGACGACGAGGCCTGGCCACGGGGCGAGGGAGCGCTTCAGTTCGACACGCAGTCCGTTCACCAGGTGCCTCCCGGCTGCTCGCAGCCCTGGAGCAGAGCCGAGTAGCCGCGCTCCAGGGGGCTGTCGCCCGGATGCTCGGGGCCGCCCGCCGCCGCCAGGTCGTCCGGCGTGCCCTGGAAGACGAGGCGACCCTCGGCGAGGAGCACCACGTCGGAGCAGGCGGCCGCGACGTCCTCGACCAGGTGGGTGGAAACGACCACACAGGTGTCGCGGCCCAGTTCCTGCAACAGCTCGCGAAAGCGCAGCCGCTGCGCCGGGTCCAGGCCGACTGTCGGCTCGTCCAGCAGCAGCACCGCGGGATCGTTGACGATGGCCTGGGCGATGCCGGCCCGCCGCACCATGCCCCCGGACAGGGTCTTCATCCGGTGGTCGGCACGGTCCGCCAGGCCCACCCGTTCCACGGCCCGCTGGACGGCCGCGGGGACGTCCGCCTTCGGGACCTCCTTCAACCAGGCCATGTACTCGACGAACTCGCGCACCGTGAAGCGCTTGTAGTAGCCGAACTCCTGTGGCAGGTAGCCGATTTGACGTCGCAGAGACCGGTGGTCGACCATCGCGCCCACGCGGGTGCCGAGCATCTCCAGCTCGCCCTCGGTGGGGCGCAGCACGGTGGCCAGAGTCCGGATCAGGGTGGTTTTTCCCGCTCCGTTGGGTCCCAGGAGGCCGTGGGTGCCGATGCCCAGGGAGAGGTCGAGTCCGTCGACGGCCGTCTTCCTGCGTCCGACGCGTACTCTCAGGCCGCTGGCGTGGATCTCCCAGGCGTAGGTTTTCGGCGCGGTGCCGGCCGCGCTCGTGGTGGGCGTCATACGGTGGTCCCTTTCGAGGGTCGACGATGGTTTCACAGCGTTGAGTACGCGTTTCTGCGGGCGATGACGGCACCGGTGCCGAGCGCGAGGAGCAGCCCCCACACGGGCAGTCGGTCGGGCTGGAGGACAAGCCGCAGGACAACGGGGAGGTGGCCGGTGACCCACGCGGGTGCCACGACGACGCCCCACGCGAGCGCCAGCCCCGTGGCGGCGCGGGTCACGCCGACCACGCTGCCCAGCGCCAGTGCGGTGGAGGTGAAGGCCAGCGAGGGCAGCAGCCACTGCGCGGCCGTCATGGTTCCGGTCAGCCATCCCCCCACCAGGAGCCCGGGCAGGACCACCACGAGAACCGCCGTGGTGCGCCGCAGGAGCAGGGGCAGGCCGGCTCGGGCGGTCGAGGCCGTCAGTTCGTGCGCCGGGTCCAGGCCGCGCGACCACGATGCGGCGACGCCGCACAGCGGTAGCAGGGGTGCGATCGCCGACACCGGAGAGGTGTCGCCGGAGAACGTCGGCGGCGCGACCGCGTCCAGCAGCAGTGCCATCAGGGTGACGACGACGGTCATGGCCAGCCACGGCGCCATGGCCGGCGTCAGCCAGGCCGCCACCCACCTCGGGCGGTGTCGCCGCGAGGGCGCCGGGACGGCCGCGTCCAGCTGCGGTTCGAGAGCGTCCCGGACGGTGTCGAGGAGCGTGGCGATGCCGGGCGCCCCGGTGGCCACACCGGCCGCCAGGTGGCTCCGGCACGGCGCGCACGTCTCCAGATGCGCCTCGAGCGCCCATACCGTGTCCGCGGCCATCGTCGCGTCACCACGTGCGTAGTCGTCGAGCAACCGCCTCGACGCGTGTTCCCCGCTCATCTCAGTGCCTCCCGCATCGCGATTCGGGCCCGGCGGGCGCGGGTCTTGACCGTGCCTTCGGGCAATCTGAGCAGGACGGCGGTCTCCCGGACGGAGAGTCCGTCGAGCACCGTGGCCTGCAGTACCGCTCGGAGTTCCGGCGCCAGTCGCCGCAGGGCGTCGCCGACCTCGCCGCCGACGGCCTTGGCGAGCGCCTCGTCCTCCGCCGCGGGCACCACCGCCCGTTCGGCAGCGGCGACCGGCGGTTCGGCGTGGTGGGCACGGCGCCGGAACGCGTCGACCAGGCGGCGCGCCGCGATCGTCCACAGCCACCCGACGGCCGTCCCGCCGACCGCGCTCCCGGCGAACGCGCCGGCCGCGCGCCACACCGCCAGATAGGTCTCCTGCATGACCTCGGCGACGATCTGCTCGTCCGCGCAGCGACGGCGCAACCGCACCGCCAGCCACGGCGACGTGCGCCGGTACAACTCGTCGAACGCCCCGCGGTCACCTCTGGCCACCAGCCGGACGAGGCGTTCCTCGTCCAACTCGTCCAGTGCTCTCCTGCGTGATCTCACATGAGCCAGACGCCCGATGCTGCGCACGGGTTCTGCGCCTGACGTGACCTGCGTCACGGTGTCGCGCGCGGAGGATTGTGACGGGTGGCCGCCGCGGCCGCCCTGGCGGCGGCGATCGGCGCGGCCGCTGCAGTTCTCCACGCGGCGAGATCCGGCGGTGATCGCGGCGTTCGTGCGCACCCGGGTGTTGGAGCCGGAGCGGGAGGATTTCCGGCGGGGTCCGGACGAGCTGCCGGCTCACCGGGGGGTGGCGGTGACTTGAAGGTGGTGATCGGCTGTGCGTGACTGGGAGAGGGTGACGGCGGGCCGACCGACATCGAGGTGCTCCGGATGGGTTTCATCGGCACAGTGGGGCTGGTGCTCCACCCTGAGCGCACGTGCGCGCCCATCGTGGACGCGGTCGTCCGGTGGAGCCGGGCCCGGGGCGCGAAGGTCCTGGGGCTGGCGGCGGAGGTGGCACGGATCGGCTGCGAGGCCGTACCGGTCGAGGCCGACGAGATGGCCGCGAGCGCAGACCTGGTGATCAGCCTCGGCGGAGACGGCACGATGCTGCGCGCGATGCGGCTCGTGGTCGGTGGCCACGCGCCCGTGCTGGGGGTGAACGTCGGACGCCTGGGGTTCCTCGCCGAGGTCGACATGCCGGAGCTTCCCGCCGCACTCGACGCCATCGACGACCGCCGGTTCACCGTGGAAGCCCGCTCCGGCGTCCACGCCCGGTTCGGCGATGCCGGGGAGACGGCACTCAACGACGTGGTGCTCCTTCGCAGCCCCGGGCACAGGTCCGCAGCCGTCGCGGTGATGGTCCAGAACCAGCCCTTCGTGGCGTACACCGCAGACGCGGTCGTCGTTGCCACGCCGACCGGTTCCACTGCCTACAGCTTCTCCGCCGGCGGCCCGATCGTCTCTCCGAACGCCGAGGGGCTGCTGGTCACGCCCGTAGCTCCGCACGCCGCGTTCAACCGGTCCGTCTTCCTTTCCAGCGGGGAGGTGCTCGCCCTGGAGGTGCAGCCGCAGAGCGGTGATCTCGCCGTCGAGGCCGACGGCCTCCTGGTCGGCCACGTCTCGCCGGGCGACGTCGTCGAGGTGACGATGCTGCCCGGCGCGGCACGCGTCGTACGACTCGGCCACACCACCTTCTACCAACGGGCCCAGCGCAAACTCCGACTCACCGGGTCGGCGGAACTCGGCTGACCTGGGTCTGGTGGCGGTTCGCGATCCGCGGCTGCGGGCTGCCGGTGACGCGGACGTGGATCGGCAGCGACACCGGGCGCCGACGTGCCGGAGCTGTTCGCGGACGTGTTGGGCGGGGTGGGCGAGACCGAGGTACCGGTCGCCCAAAGGTCGGCAAGGGTCTCCTCGACGGGGGGCATGTCGGGCAGGTCGGGGGCGTCGATGCCCGGGGCGGTGCCTGGCAGCATGTCCGTCGCGGTCCGGGAGACCATCCCGGCGCCCCATGGGGCCTGGCGACGGGTCAACCCCAGGCTCGTGAACGCGCCTGCGCCGGCGAGGGTCTCGACGGCGGATGCGGGAAGCCGGGTGCGGTGGGCGAAGTCCTCGGTTTGTCTGGACAGCATCCCCGTCGACCACGACACCCGGTTCGAGCCGCCCACTCCGGGAGTGGACGGCTCCGAGGACGACGCGGCATGACGGCGGCCCTGCCCCCGTCGCGGCTGCGGCCGCTGCCCCGGACCGTCGCTCCGCTCCACCGCGAGAGCAAGGACTCCTACATCGAGCGCCTGGTACCGGCTACGTCACCGGGATCGGGTTCGTCGTGGATGGTCAGTGCTCCGGCGAGGTCGAGGTCGTCGGCGGTGCCATGTGCCCCGGCGCGGACGAGCAGCACTGCGCCGAGCGCGGTGCTCCAGAACGTCCTGGCTTCCACGTTGAGCGGTCGACGGGTCCTCCAGCCGCGACTGTCGATGAGCTGGCTCACGAAACGCTCGGATTGCCGGAACAGCAACTGGAGGTGCTGGTCGACCACGGAGGCGAGTTCGGGTCTGGAGATCCCGGCGGCGAGCGCTCGCGTGACCGACGGGAGCGAGGGCATGGCCAGTACGGCGCGGGCGATGTTGCGCCGAAATGCCGCCGCGTCGGGGGCTTGGCGACCGATGCGTTCGATCCGTCGGGCGTCGTGCAGCAAGCCGAGAAAGGCGGCGTGCACGAGGAGCGAGTCCTTGGAGCCGAAGTGGTAGGTGACCTGGTTGGGGAAGACGCCTGCCGCGTTCGCGATCTCCGCGACGCTCACTTCGGCGCCGGGCCGTTCCTTGCAGAGCCGTGCAGTTGCCTCGATCAGGCGACGCCTCGTCGCGCGACCTCGGTCACGCGACCGAGCCGACGTTGATCGATCTTCGGTTCGCTTCTTCTCCACAGCGAAATTGTATGTGATACAACAGGGCCGTTCGCTTGTATCGCATACAAGAAAGGTTGAGGGGCATGCACCGGACTGAAGTCGTCGTGACCGGACTCGGCGCGATCGCACCACTCGGGGCAGACGTGGCGTCCACCTGGGAGGCTCTGCTTGCCGGCGCGTCGGGCATCCGCGGGGGCGTCCTGCGCGGCCACGAGGACGTCCGTCTTCCCGACACCGTCGCGGGGACGATGGCGATCGACCCCGCCGAGTTGCTGCTGCCGGTACAGGCCAGGCGGCTCGACCGCTCGCAGCAGGCGGCCTTCATCGCGGCGGCCGAAGCCTGGGCCGACGCCGGCACCCCAGAGGTGGACCCGGACCGGCTCGCCTCGGCGATCGGCACGGGCATCGGCGGGATAGGAACGCTGCTGAAGGAGGACGACGTACTGGAAGCGGCCGGGACGCGGCGCGTCTCGCCACGCACGGTCCCGATGCTCATGCCCAATGCGGCGGCAGCGCTGATCAGCATCGAATACGGCGCACGGGCCGGGGCCTACACGCCCGTCTCGGCGTGCTCCTCCGGTGCCGAGGCGATCGCTCTGGGGGCCAGGCTCATCCGTGCCGGCGAGGCGGACGTGGTCATCGCGGGCGGGGCCGAGGCCGCAACCACCCCGATCACCGTCGCCAGCTTCGCCCAGGCACAAGCACTGTCGAGGCACACCGCCGAACCCGCCTCAGCGTCACGACCGTTCGCCGCGGACCGCAGCGGATTCGTCCTCAGCGAAGGCGCCGCTGTCATGGTGCTCGAAAGCGCCGAGCATGCCAGCGCCCGAGGCGCGCGCGTCCACGCGGTGCTCGCGGGCGCCGGCATCGCCGCCGACGCCCACCACATCACGGCGCCCGCTCCCGACGGCTCCGGTCAGATCTCCGCCATGCGCAAGGCCCTCGCGCAAGCCGGTCTGGCTCCCGAGCGGATCAGCCACATCAACGCCCACGCCACCGGAACCCCGGTCGGCGACGCCGCCGAGGCACGCGCGATCAGGGAGGTCTTCGGCCACGCTACCGTGACAGCCCCCAAGGCCGCGCTCGGTCATCTCTTCGGCGCAGCCGGCGCGATCGAAGCACTCATCGCCGTCCTCAGCGTGGAGCACGGTGTCATTCCACCGACCCGCAACCTCACCGAGGCCGGCGTCGGTCCCGACATCGATCTCGATGTCGTCGCAGAGCGACGAGACGTCCCCCAGGAGGCCGTGCTCAGCAACTCCTTCGGCTTCGGTGGGCAGAACGTTTCGCTCATCGTCACCGGCACGCGGCACCACGCGTCCCGTACGGCCTCGACGACACCATGACCGACGCGAACGCACCGTAGAACCGGCGACACGGCGACACGGCGAAATGGCTTCGGGAAAGCAGGGCCGGGAAGCCTGCCGCTGACCGACCTCCGACCGGCGCCCCCGGCCGCCTCGAACCCGGCGGACGGAGTCCGGCACGGATCTGACTGCATGACCAGGTGAGGCCTCTCCAACACTCCGGAGAGGCCTCACCGATATCCAGAAACCGCGTTCGGCGGCGACCACGCTTCGACGCCGGCGGGCGGCGCGCTCCCGGCAGCCGGCCACGGCCCTCCCGGGCGTCCGGGAGGGCCTCAGGGCGGGCCGCGCCACCCGTCACGAGGACGAAGGTCAGGCGGCGGCGGCACCGCCACGTGGCGATCCTGCTCGCCGGCACACCCGACCCCGACGACACCGCCCACGCCCTGCTCGCCGCCCTGGGAGCCGAGCACGTCGCCGCCCTCCTGCCGGAACTCGGCGAACAGCGGATGCGCGCCGGCCTGCTCCGCCTCGCCCGGGCCATGACGTGACAACCACCCCGCCGGCCGGGGACCGGCACCATGCGCTGGTGGACCGTCCGGCTGCACGACAACGGCGGCGACGGCCGGCGCGAGTACGACGACGCCGCACCGGTCATCGCGACCACCCTGGAGTCGCCGGCCGCGCACGGACCGCTCGGGCCGGTGGAGGCGTCGGTCGAGGCCGACCGTGTCCGGCGCCACCCGGGGTCCCGTCCGGTAACGAGAGACCCCGGACACGGGCCCGATCCCGTCAGGAAGCGAGTTCGGCTTCGCGAGGAACGCGGAACACCGCCGGGGTCGTCCATCCGCGCAGCGTGGAGTGAACCGTCGAGTGGAACGCGGCCTCGGCCGTGGCGGCGTCGAGAGCCCCCGCCAGTTCCAGCGTCACGAGCCCGTGCAGGGCGGCCCAGATCGACAGGGCGATCGACGGTGGGCCGGTTCAGGGCAGGTCGTCGTGATGACCGCACAACCATGCCAGCGCCATGTAGACGCCCAGTGCCCGTTCCGTCTCCCCTGCCGGGCCCGTACCCTGCCGAATGTGCACCTGCGCGGCCTGGCACTCGGCGAGCAGCTGCGCCCTGCACGGCCCGTACGCGCCGACGGCGGCGTTCGCGGTGACCGGCGCGCCCACCTGGGCACCCACGGCCCACCGGTAGGCCCCCAGCAGCCCCCGTTCGAAAGGGGTGCGGGCCGCGCTCACCGCGTCCAACGCGGCGAACACCTCGTCCACCAACCGCACCCCCACCATCACCGCCGTCGTGTCCTCGATCGCCATGATGCCGACGCTACGGGCCCCACGACACCGACGCCGCACGGTCACCGCGCAAACGCCCCCGTCCAGGGGACAGTCCCCCTGAAAGGCATCCTTCTCGGGTGCGGGCCGCGCGAGAGGGGAATCGGGGGATGCGGCCGGGATTCTGCCCTGACTCCAGCCGCCCCGAGGCCGTCCGACCCCGAGACGGCACGGGGGGATGCCGGGACTCGTGGCACGGACGGCCTGGGTGCCGAGCGAGGCGGGGGGCCGCCCGAGCGACTCCGCGCCCCGGCCTACCTGACCCGAGCCGACGGTCGAACCGGGCTGGCGCCCCGCGCACGGACATCACCGGCTGACATCGGGACCGGTCCGAAACCCCTTGGACGGCACCGGGACCAGCCTGCTGAAATGGGAAACGGCCGCTGTTGGGTCGAAGGGATGCGGCGATGACCGAGATCAGGCTGCACCTGTCGGTGCGCGGTCTCACCGACGCGGACCTGCCGGCCTGCACCTGGGCCGGCTCACCCAGGCACGTACGCGAGCTCGTCCACCAGATCCGCCGCGCCGAGGCGGGCGAGATCGACTACCTGGCGGTGTGCACGCCGGTCGGGCTCCCGGTGGCGGTCGGCGGCATCGACTACACGGTCAGGCCCGGTGCCGGCACTCTCTGGCAACTCGGCGTCCATCCGGCCCTGCAGTCCTGCGGGATCGGCACGCTGCTGATCCGCTCCGCCGAGCAGCGGATCGGCGCCCGGGGCCTGACCCGCGCCGAACTCGGCGTCGAGGAGAGCAACCCGCGCGGCTCGACCTGGTCGTCTCCACCCTCGAACGGTTCCGCCGGCCCGCCGCCTGGGAGCAGTACGCCATCGCCCGCTCCCAGGTGCTGGTCGACCGCCGCGACGGGGAGGTCACCCGGATCGTCGCCGCGATGGGACGGCTCGGCGCCGAGGAGGCCTTCCAGTCGGGCGCCGCCCTGCTGGACGCCTACGCCAACGCGCTCTACCGCTCGGTCAAGAACCACCGCGACGGCAACCCGCTCGCCGGCCACCTCGACGCGGCCGCCAGCGTCGGATTCCTGCTCGACCTGCTCTTCGCCCTGGAGCGCCGCCCGCGCCCCTACAACAAGTACCTGGCCTGGGAGCTGGACCGGTTCCCGCTGCCCGGCTGGGAGAGCGCCGCCCTGCTGGACACCGTCGCCCGGATCACCGCGACCGGCGAAGTGGCGTCGCAGCAGCGGCTCTTCACCCAGGTGGAGGCGGCTGCCCGGGCCGCCGGCCACGCGGCGGTGCTGGACGCCTGGGGCGAGGACCTGCTGTTGATGCGGCCCCACCCGGACTCCCCGGCCCACCAGCCCTCCTGACCTTCGGGGCGCCGAGAGCTTGGTACGGCCACTTCGCCAAAACCGCCGTCTCCTCCCGAGCCGCAGCCACCCTCGCCTCACTCCTCACACGGGCCTGACCCTTTGACGACACTGCCTACGGCTACGGCCGTCCGGTCTACGGTTCGGCTCGGGCGGGAACCGCCCGAGCGGCGTCAGGCGTCGATCGGCCGCAGCACCGCGTAGTACGCGAACGGCGGACCGTACAGCCGGGCGACCCGCAGCCCGGCCCCCTCCGCCAGGCTGATCAGCGAGGACGGCCGGATCTGATGCCGGTCGAAGAACTCGCCGACCACCAGCCGCCCGAACGGCTTCAGCACCCGGCGCAGTTCGGCCAGCGTACGCGCCGGATCCGGGATCTCGCCCAGCGCCGTCACCAGGTAAGCCGCATCGAACGAGTTGTCCGCAAAGAGAAGTTCATGTGCGTCGGCGCAGCTCGGCACGATGTTGTCGACGCCCTGCTCCTTGGCCCGGCGGCCCACGTGGTCGAGCATCTCCTGCTGGATGTCCACGATGTCCAGCTGGCCGTTCGGTCCCAGCTGCGGTGCGACGTGCAGCGACTGCAGGCCGGTTCCGGGGCCTATCTCCAGGATCCTCTCGCCCTCCCGGGCCTGCAGCACGTGGTCCAGACGCTTCAGAGTCAGGAACGGCAGCGGCAGGTCGAGCAGCCAGCGCTGGGAGTACGGGTACGGCGCGGAGTCGGTGAACCACCAAGTGGCGACGGCGGCGGCAGCGCCCGCGCCCATCAATGCCCGCGAATTCATCATCATTCCTCCATTAACGTTGGATTTGGCCACGGAAGCGTTCCTGATGGACGATCAGTTGTGTTTGCGTGCGATCCGCTTGCGTCAGCGCCGACTTCGTCGGCAGTCGGCCCGAGCGGGCCGAAGGAACCGCCCGTGGACCGCCGTTGCGGCAGACCGGGGACTTCCCGAAACGGACCGGACCGCGATCCGCTCAGCGGCCCGGCCGAGGGAAGGTCCGGGTCGCGAGAACCGCGCAGGCCATCGCCAGCGGCAACTCGGCGAAGACCGCCATCAGCACCGCCAGCTCGAAGTCCGAACCCGGGGCAGCCGTCATGGCGTCGAACCAGGCGTCGACCAGCAGCAGGGCCGAGGTCGCGGCGGAGGTCAGGCAGGCCCGGCAGTCGCCGCGCCTGAGGAGCAGTCCGGTGGCGAGCAGGCCGAGCGCCTCAGAGCTGTCCAGACCCGTCCACGTCCAGGCCCAGTGCGAGGCCTGAGCGGTGGCCGGCAGCCCGGTGTGCAGGAAGACCAGCCAGGGAATCATCGCCATCCCGAGCACGGTGAGGACCGTGGCCGCCCGGCGAAGCAGCAGGGGGAGCGTCGAAGCGGCCGCGGCCTTCGGAAGGATCAGCGGGACGCCGGAGCCCGGACCGGCGTCCACGCGGACCGGACGGAGCGAATGAACGCCGGTCAACTGAGTGCTCGCCATGACACCTGACTCCCTCCCGTGCACGCCCCTCGGGCACAACATCAGCATGTCGTTCACGCGCGCCCGAGGCAGTAGCACTCCTATCCGACTTGATGGTGGTGCTACGTACACCTTCCGCATCCGGCGGCACTGCGGGGAGATCCGACCCTGCCCCCGCCAGAACCAGTTGGAATGCTGATCGATTGCGCTCCGCAGGGGCCGTCCGGACTGATCACCAGGTGGGCCTTCGGGGGACCTCGGTAGCGGCAGCGGCGCATGCCGTGTCCGTGGACGCACTCGTTGATGGTGCCCTCGATACCGGAACGCACCGACCACCGGCGATCGCCCCGGGCCGGCGGGAACAGCCGGTCAGGCCCGGGACGCTCCGAGGAACCGCAGCACGGCCAGGACACGGCGGTGGTCCGCGTCGACCACGGGCAGGTCGAGCTTGGCGAAGATGTTGTTGATGTGCTTGGCCACGGCGCTCTCACTGACCACCAGCGCCTGCGCGATGCCGGCATTGGAGCGCCCCTCGGCCATCAGGCCGAGCACCTCCCGTTCGCGGGGGGTCAGCCGTGCGAGCGGGTCGTTGTCGCGGCGCAGCAGCAGCTGGGCGACGACCTGCGGGTCCAGAGCCGTGCCCCCGTCCGCCACCCGCCGCACCGCCGCCACGAAGTCGGCGACATCGGCGACCCGCTGCTTGAGCAGGTAGCCCACACCGCTGGTGTTCGCGGACAGCAGGTCAGCCGCGTAACGCTCCTCCACGTACTGCGAGAGCAGCACCACCGCCGTCCCCGGCCAGCGCCGGCGGATCTCCATCGCCGCTCGCACCCCCTCGTCGGTGAAGTCCGGCGGCATCCGGACGTCGATCAGGGCGAGTTCGGGCCGGTGCTCCGCCACCGCCGCCAACAGTCCTTCCGCATCGCCGACTTCGGCGGGGACCTGGAACCCGCCCATCTCCAGCACCTTGGTCAGGCCGACCCGCAACAGCACCGAGTCCTCGGCGATCACCGCGCGCACGGCAGCTCCGCGGTGATGGTGGTGGGTCCCCCAACGGGGCTGCTGACGTGGAAGGCCCCGTCGAGGGAGCCGACCCGCTTGGCCAGCCAGCTCAGCCCCGTGCCGCCGGCGGCGTCGGCACCGCCCAGCCCGTCGTCGGTAACGCGCACGCGCAGCACCCCGCCCACCCGACGGACGATGACCTCTGCACGCATCGCGCTGGCGTGCTTCGTCGCATTGGTCAGCGCCTCCGAGATCACGAAGTACGCGACCGACTCCACGCTGGGCGCCACCCGCTCCTCCAGATCGACCCGCAGCCGCACCGGCAGGGGCGTGCGGGCGGCCAGCCCGGACAACGCCGCGTCCAGACCTCGGTCTTCGAGCACGGCCGGGTGCAGGCCCCGCACCAGGTCATTGAGTTCGGCGATCGCCTCCTTCGCCTCCAGGTGCGCTCTCGCGATCACCTCGCGGGCGTCAGGCAGGTCCGGGCGGGTGGCAATGGCCAGACCCAGGTTGACCGCGAGAGACACCAACCGCTGCTGGGTTCCGTCGTGCAGGTCGCGCTCGATCCGGCGGCGCTCCGCGTCGACGGCCTCGATCAGGTCGGTCCGGCTCACGGCCAGCTGATCGACCCGCTCCTGGAGCCGCTGCGCCCGGCTGGGCCCGAGCAGGCCCAACGCCAGCCACGCCTCTGCCCGGACTACTGCCCGCGCGGTCCAGGGCAGGGCGCACAGGAGGAGGAGTCCGGCCGCTGTGTAAACCGGCCGCTGGGTCAGGTTGCCGAACCAGTCCTGGCGGATTCCGGTTGGCAGCGCCCATGCCCAGGCGTAGACGGTGGCGCCTGCCAGGCCCGCCGCCGTCAGCACGAGCACCAGCAGCTCCAGCATCGCGAGCAGCGGGCCCAGCACGAGGTGGTAGCCGATCTTGCGCCAAGGCCGCGTCGCCGCGAGCCACCGGGCGGTCGAGGCCCACGTCCGTTTCTCCGGCGCGGTGGGGGTGAGCCGGGGGACGTCCACACCGATGAGTACCCGGTAGCGGGCCCGCTGAACGGCCGTCAGTACCGGGGTGCCGAGCAGGACGAGGGCGGCCGACGTGGGAACCGTGAGGAGCCAGTTCCCCGTCCTGGCGGTAGTCGTCGCCGCCCAGGCCCACACGGGCACCAGCGCCAGGTGCGGCGGCACACCAGCGGCAAGGAAACCGGTGTCCCGCCGTGCCCGGAGGACCGTGCGTCTCAGTCCAGCTGGAATCGTCATGGCACGACGGTAGGGCACCGCAGGAGGACGGTGCCATGAAACCTGTACCCGGTCTCATGGTGAACCCAGTACCCCCACCGCAAATCTTGATCTTGGCCTGTGGGCGGACGGCACCTCGGGTCGGTAGGTCGGCTCTGCTGGCCGCTGGCAGGTGGACCGGGCCGGTGGAACAGGCAGGTCGATGGGGTAGCCGGCCAGGTCGTGGCGGTGGGCCGGCACGTGCCGGTCGAGGACGGCGACAGCATCCTCGGTGCGTCTGGCGTCGGCCAGGAGCCTGGCGACAGGGAGTTGGGAGAGCCTTCCCCCGCTGCCGGCCCAAGGCGCCTCGGTGCGGAGCGGAGCGGGGCGGTCAGCCCAGGGTGCGGTCGAGGTTGAAGGCGGCGCTGATGAGGGCGAGGTGGGTGAACGCCTGGGGGAAGTTGCCTTGCTGCTCTCCGGTGTGGCTGATCTCTTCGGCGTACAGGCCGAGGTGGTTGGCGTAGGTGAGCATCTTCTCGAAGGCCAGGCGGGCATCGTTCAGGCGTCCGGCGCGGGTGAGGGCCTCGACGTACCAGAAGGAGCAGATCGAGAAGGTGCCTTCCTCGCCTTCGAGGCCGTCCGGGCTGGCCTTGGGGTCGTAGCGCCAGACCAGGGAGTCGGACACCAGTTCCTCGCCGAGGGTGTCGAGGGTGGACAGCCATACGGGGTCGTTGGGGGAGATGAACTTGGTCAGCGGCATCATCAGCACCGCGGCGTCCAGTACGTCGCCGTCCTCGTGCTGGACGAACGCCTGCCGGGTGGGCGACCAGCCCTTGTCCATGATCCGCCAGTAGATCTCGTCCCGGACCGGGCCCCAGCGGCCGAGCTCGGCGGGAAAGCTGCGGCGCCGGGCGATGCGGATGGCCCGGTCGATGGCCACCCAGCACATCAGGTGGGAGTAGAGGAACTTCTTGCGTCCGCCACGGGTCTCCCACACGCCCTCGTCCGGCTGGTCCCAGTGCTCGCAGACCCAGTCCACCAGGGCGCACACCCCACGCCAATGGCCGCTGGAGATGGGCCGGCACCATTTGTCGTACAGGTAGACGGAGTCGAGCAGGGCGCCGTAGATGTCGAGCTGCAGCTGCGTGGCGGCGCCGTTTCCGACTCGCACAGGCGCCGAGCCACGGTAGCCCTCCAGGTGGGGCAGCTCGCCTTCGGGCAACTCGGAGCGTCCGTCGATGCCGTACATGACCTGCAGCGGCCCGGAGGGTCCGCCGCCGCGCCGCTCGATGTGCCGGGTGAGGAAGCCCATGAACGCCTCGGCCTCCTCGGCGAAGCCGAGCCTGAGCAGGGCGTAGACGGCGAACGCGGCGTCGCGCACCCACACGTAGCGGTAGTCCCAGTTGCGGCCGCCGCCGATCTGCTCGGGCAGGCTGGTGGTGGGCGCTGCCACGATCGCGCCGGTGGGGGCGTAGGTGAGCAGCTTGAGGGTGAGGGCGGAGCGGTGCACCATCTCCCGCCATCGGCCGTGGTAGCGGGACTGGTGCAGCCAGCGCCGCCAGAAGGCGACCGTGGCGGTGAACTCCCGCTCGGCCTCGGCGTGCGGGCAGCGGCCCGGGAGCGCCTGACCGCCGGCCTGCTCCAGGGCGAAGACCGCGGTATCGCCCTGGGAGAGTTCGAACTGCGTCCACACGTCCTTCTCGTCGCACTCCAGCGGCACCGTGGCGGTCAGCGTCAGCGACAGTGCCTCGGAGGCGAACACGGCGGCCTGGTCCAGCATCCGCACGGTGTGCGGGTCGGCGCCATAGCCGAACCGGGGGGCCACCCGGGCCCGGAACGGGATCTTTCCGCGCACGCACACCACCCGCCGGACCAGCCTGGGGCGATCAGCCTCGTCGGGGTCCGCCACGGGCATGAAGTCCTGGATCTCCCCCAGCCCGTCCTCGGTGAAGAACCGGGTGATCAGCACATTGGTGTCCGGGAAGTAGAACTGCTTGGTACTGGCCGGAACGGCGGCAGCCAGCTCGAACGCCCCGCCCCGATCCGCGTCCAGGATGGCCGCGAAGACACTCGGGGAGTCGAAAGAGGGGCAGCAGTACCAGTCGATGGTGCCGTCGGTGCCCACCAACGCCACCGTGCGCAGATCCCCGATCAGGCCGTGCTCCGCGATCGGCAGATACCGGACGGACTCGTGCTGTTCCGGCGCTCCGGACATCGCAGCAACCTCCCTTTGCCTCTGCCTCTGTTTGAGTCCTTCCCGATCGCGGGGGCATCAGGCCGCCCGGCGAGGGCATCCACCAGACCGGACAAGCGGCGTTGAACCGACTGGCACAACAAGACCGGCGCCACTCGGCTACACCGTCATGATTCCGAGCGGGCACCTGCCACGGCCCTCCTCATAGCATGGAGATGCACGCGGTCTTCTTCGCGAAGTGGATACCGCCATGGCGGATGGCGAGGACCTGGAACAAGGTGGCGTCCAGGATCTACTGGACCAGACGCTCACCGGGGCGGTGGGGAGCCTCGGCGCGTCTTCAGGGGCGATCGTGCTGCTGGAGCGCGGCGGCGAGGTGCTGAGCCTTGAGGTGACGGCCGGGATTCCCCCGGAGTTCTTCAGCCCGCTGCGGCACATGCGGCTGGCCACCGCGACACCGGATCCGGTGCTTGAAGCGGTGCGCGAACGCCACCTGGTGTGGATCAGCTCCAGCGAAGACCTGGCACGCCGCTATCCGCACGTCGCCCTGTTCCTACCGTACCCGCGGGCCCACGCCATCGTCCCGATCGCCAGCGGGCACACTGCCTGGGGCGCACTTGCGGTGCTGATGCCCCCTGAGCGGTCGCCTGAGCTCAGCGCCTGCGAGCGCCGCACGCTCACCGCTGCCAGCGACCGCATCGCGCAGGTGCTGCACGATGCCGCCGACGCTGGACACCCCCTCCGCCCCGCACCCGAGCCCCGGTTCATCACCTTGACAAACCCCGCCTCGGCCAACCCCCCGGCCGCGTTCCTCTCTCGCCTGCCTGACGGCGCGTGCTCCCTCGACCCGAATGGGAGGATCACCTTCGTCGACCCCACCGCCGCCGACCTGCTGGGCGCCAGCATCCCGCACCTGCTCGGCACCCGGCTGCGGGAGGCGCTGCCGTGGCTGGATGATCCGGCCTACGAGCATCGGCTTCAGGACGCGGCCATCAGCCAACTGCCGACCTCGTTCACAGCGGTACGGCCACCCGACAGGCGCCTGCTGTTCCAGCTCTACCCTGACCGCACTGGCCTCAGCGTGCGCATCAGCGCAACCGACAACGCGCCCCCCGCGACGGCACCGACTGATGGCGGCGCCGGGCCGGACCGTTTGGACGCGATGCGTCATCTGGTACGCCTGGCCGGCACCCTGGCGGAAGCGGCGACCGTCCGCGACATCGTCGACCTGGTGGCGGACCACCTCATGGTCCCCTTCCGCGCTCAGGGCTTCCTGCTGCTGGTCCCCGAGGCCGGACGGGTCCACGTCGTCGGCCACTGCGGCTTCGCCCCCGAGTTGCTGGACTCCCTCAACCACACGCCCTTGACGGCGAACACCCCAAGCGTGCTGGGTCTGACCGCCGGGGTCCCGTCCTTCTTCCCCACCCGGGACGAATTCCACGCGGCCTACCCAGCAAGCCCAGCCATCGACGGCGGCATGGCCGCGTGGGCGTTCCTGCCGCTGATCGTCTCCGGGCACCCCATCGGGACCTGCGTGCTCGGCTACCAGCAGCCGCACCCCTTCACCTCCGACGAGCGCACCCTCCTCACCTCCCTCGGCGCCCTGATAGCGCAAGCCCTCGGCCGAGCACGGCAGTACGACGCCGAACACCAGCTCGCCCACGGACTCCAGGCGCGCCTGCTGCCCCACACCCTGCCGAAGATCCCCGGCCTCGACGTGGCCGCGCGCTACCTGCCCGCCAGCCACGGCGTGGACATCGGCGGCGACTTCTACGACCTCATCCGCCTGACGACCACCGAGGCCGCCGCGGTCATCGGCGATGTCCAAGGCCACAACGTCAGCGCCGCCGGACTGATGGGGCAGGTCCGCACCGCGGTCCACGCCTACGCCATCGCAGGCGCCACCCCCGGCGAGGTCCTCGCCCGCACCAACCGACTACTGACCGACCTCGACCCCGACCTGCTCACCAGCTGCCTGTACGCGCATCTCGACCTCGCCCACCACAGCACCCGGCTGGCCACCGCCGGACACCACCCGCCCCTGCTGCGCCGCCCCGACCTGCACACCGAGATCCTCGACGTACCGCCAGGGCCCCTGCTGGGCGTGGACCCCGCAGCGTCCTACCCCACCACCGAAGTCGCCCTGCCCCCCGCCACCGTCCTCGCCTTGTACACCGACGGACTCATCGAAACCCCCGGCACCGACCACGACACCAACATCACCGAACTCGTGACGGCCCTCTCACACGCCGGCCACACCCTCGACGGCATCGCCGACGCGCTCCTCGACCGAGCCCACCCGTCCGGCAACCAGGGCGACGACACCGCCCTCCTACTCCTGCGCAGTTGATCACCGCGTCGGTGCCCGCGCGCGGTCCAGCGAGTCCGCGGGGTGCGCGTCCTCGACCGTGGGCTGGGCGCCAGTCTCGCCGGTCCACCGATCCGTGGCGTCCTCCACAAAGGGTGGAGCCGCGTGTTGAAGCTCCGCCCGATCCGGATGCGGGCACCGCCTGTGCAGCACAGTCCCGTCAGTCGCGGGCACGGAGGCTGGCTTCCTCGAGGTCGAGTTCGCGCTGGATCCGGCGCCGGGTGGTGTTGCTGATCATGTTCGCTTCGTAGAGGCGCTGGAGCTCGGCCTCCTCGATGCCGATGAGTGTCCGGCGTATCTCGCGGTAGGCGTCGGCGGGACGGGCGTCCGGGTCGCTGTAGTGGGCGTCTTCCGCTTGGTGGATGCGCGCTTCCAGATCGCGACGCGCCTGTTTGAGGGCGGTCTCGGCGGCGGTGCCCAGTTCGGCGAGCTCATCCAGATCGCCGAGTTGTTTGAGCTCTTCGAGAGCGGTGTGGGCGATGCGTCGGCGGGTCCGGGCCTCCTCGCGGGCGGTGTGCTCCGGTTCCAGGGCGATGCCCGAGCGGCGGACGACAGGAGCGAGGGTGAAGCCCTGGACGATGACGGTGAGCGCGACGGTCCCGGTGGTGAGCGTGAGGATGAGCGCCCGGTGCGGCAGCGGTGCCCCCGTGTTGGTGACCAGGGGGATGGAGAGCGCGGCGGCCAGCGGCATGACGCCTCGGGTGCCCGCCCAGGACAGGACGGCCGGAACGCGCCAGGAGAGGCGGCTGTCGCCCTCCTTGTGCCGGTAGTGGATCAGGGCGGACAGCGGGAAGATCCACAGCAGGCGGATCGCCAGCACGGTGAAGGCGATCACCGGCACCCACAGCGGCCAGCCGTGCTCGTCGTGCGTGAGGTGACGGACGGCGGAGGGGAGCTCGAGACCGATGAGGGCGAAGACGACGCTCTCCAGCAGGAAGGTCACGGTGTCGTAGACGGCGTGGATCTGGAGACGGACGGGGGCGTTGCTGAGCTTGTGGCCGGTGCTGCCGAGGACGACCCCGGCCACGATGACGGCGGTCACGCCGGAGGCGTGCGAGTCCTCCGCGATGACGTACGAGGCGTACGGAGTGACCAGAGCGATGACGGTCTCCAGCACGGGGTCCTCGGTCCGTCTGCGGATGAGGGTCACCACTGCGGCGACCGCCGCGCCGATGAGGGCTCCTCCGCCCGCGAGGATCAGGAACTGCTCGATGGTCCCGGACACGGTGATGGCGCTGCCGGAAACCGCGGTCGCCACGGCGACCTTGTACAGGACCAGCGACGTGGCGTCGTTGAACAGGCTTTCCGCCTGCACCATGGCCTGCACACGCGGTGGGAGGGACAGGCGGCGGCCGAGTGCGGTAACGGCCACGGGGTCGGTGCTGGCCAGGACGGCGCCGAGGATGAACGCGGTCGCGGTGGTGAGCGGGGTGATCGCTCGGGCGACGTACCCGACGGCGACGGCCGAGGCCAGGACCAGACCGAAGACCAGGCCGGTCACGGGCCGCCACACGCTGCGCAGGTCGCGGACAGAGATTTCCCCGGCCGAGGCGTAGAGCAGTGGCGGCAGCACCAACACGCTGATCACGTGAGGCGGCAGGCGGACCTCGGGAACCCAAGGTATGAGCCCGGCGACCAGACCGGCGATGACGAGGAGCGAGGGAGCGGGCAGGCGCCAGCGCCGGGCACCGGTCGCCACTGCCGTGGCCAGGACCACGAGCAGCAGGATGACGGTCAGGCCAGTCATGCAGCGTCCCCGGTGGGTTACGGCTTGTTACCCCCCTTTGACCAGGTGCTCTACCAACGTAACCGGATTACGGACGCCAGCCCACCGCCAACGGCGGCCTCGCGTGCGGAGGCGCGGGCGGCGTCCTGGGCCGCGCGAAGGGCGCCGAGCGAGGCCGGGTCGATGCCGGCCGGCAATCGCCAAGCAGTGGGGGCGGGGGCGACCGAGCCGCCGCCGAGTGATCACCGCTAAAAAGACCTCAAGGGCTGCGCTGATCAAGTACTTGCAACGGCCGCATCATTTCATTGTCCTCATGGTCCACAATGTGACAGTGCCAGACGTACCGTCCCGCAATGCCAAACCGAACCTTGACTCGGGTGACATAGCTTGGCAATGCGATCACGGTGTCCTTGTATCCGGCTTCCCCCGGCTGTGGGGGTGACAGTTCGCCGCCCGTGATTGCCCGGCGGCCGAGGACCTGAAATCCGATCTGATGGATGTGGATGGGGTGGGCGTCGCTGGTGAAGTTGTACAGTTCCCAGATCTCGGTGTCGCCCTTCACCGGCGTCTCGGTAACCGGGTCCGACCAGAGGAGCGGGGTGGCTGAGCCACTTGGCGCGACTGTGCCGAGTGTGTCCATCGTGGGCGCGCCGGTGAAGTACGCGGAGTCCTCTTCGTTGAGTGACAGCTTCCGGACCGTCCGGCTCTCGGGAAGCGCCGGCACCGGAGGGAGCACGATCTGCGACGGCGGGACACTGGTGTCGGTGGAGGCGAGGGAAACGACAGCGAATTTCATGACCTGCCCTGTGGTCGTGATATTCGCCGGCGTGAAGTCGGTCACCGGCGTTCCGCCGCTGTACGCCTCGTCCGGGCCTTCGTTGATCAGGTAGAGCCCGGTGCCAACTGGGGTGCCGGTGAAGTCGACCACCACGTCGGCACGCTCTGCGGGGGCCAAGAGGAGTTGATCCAACCGGATCGGGGCTGGCAGGAATCCCTGGTCGTTCCCGATCTGCCAGATGGGCAATTCAGGGCTGACCGGGCGGGGGGCAGTGGCGTCAGCCACGATCTTCAAGATGAGAGTACGGGCGTTGCTCGCGTTGAGGATGCGCAGGCGGTACCGCCGCGGTTCCACGTTGAGGACCGGCCAGGTGTTCCCGTTGACGACCATCGTGGTCCCGAAGAACTCCGGGTTCCAGATGGGCGAAATATCGGTGTAGGGGATCCATGGACCGTCCGGCGGGGTGTCCCCGAAGTCTCCGCGACTGCTGGGGAAGAACACCGACCCGTCCGAGTTGAAGGACTTGTCCTGAACCACCAGGGGGATTTCGTAGGGGTGGGCACCGTGTGCCCCGTCCCGAGCCGATGCCGACCCAGGAAGCACTCCCGGGGGGAGATCAGCAGGTCCACCTCGCAACAGGTAGAAACCGGCAAGGCCCGCGTAGACATTCACCCGAGTCATGCCCAGGGTGTGATCGTGGTACCAGAGAGTTGCGGGACGCTGATCATTGCCGTACGCGAACGTTGCCGACCCGGGGCGCCAGCGGACGCCGTAACGGTCACGGAACTGCTCGGCGAACCGATCGTAATAGGTACCTACGCGAGCATAGTCACGAGGAATATCACGAGATGCCGGCAGGTACCAGGCTTCGGGGTATCCGTCACTCTCTTCTCGGCTGTACCCACCGTGCAGATGGGTCACGATGGGGACTGGTCCGGTGTACGGCCCCGGAGTGGTCGAGAAGGTGGGCCGCGAATCACGTCCGGCCATTCCGCCAGGAGGATTCGCCCAATGCAATGTGGGATCCACAGCGCATAGATGGGGCAGGTGGAAGCCGCGCGAGGTGACGAGGTCGTTGACCCATGTCACGGAGATCGGCCGATCCACACGGGCTTCAATGGTCGGGCCCGGCGTATGAAACGATTGCGGGTGGCCCACAGCCCCGTAACCCCAGACCGTGGTGGCCGGCATCCCGAGCGGCAGCATTTGCTGTCGGAACTGACGGATCGCGATGCGGTAGGAGTCCCGGCCCTCGCTGGGCATTGCCTCGAGAAGAAAGAGTGGCGTTCTGTACTTGGGTACGGATGACGGATCGAGCGCGCCTCCCGGCGGCCGTGAAGGATGCGGGTGGCGCCGACCGTTTCGAAGAGCACCCGGCCCGGACGGAGAATTGACGGCGTAGGCATGCCCGTCCGCAAGTGCGCCGGCGAAACCTACGGCACCGA
Organism: Kitasatospora aureofaciens; assembly: GCF_001188955.3. GTDB lineage: Bacteria > Actinomycetota > Actinomycetes > Streptomycetales > Streptomycetaceae > Kitasatospora > Kitasatospora aureofaciens. The sequence continues at coordinate 334,176 of NZ_JPRF03000043.1, forward strand.
CTGCCGCAACCGTGGTTCTGAGCAGATCGCGTCGACTCGACAGAGAACTCTCGGCGACATCAGCAGCCTGCGAATTCTCCAGAGGATCGGTATCCTTGATCACCGTCGAATGGTATGCGCACGACATGGGGCGCGGGCGTTATTTCTGCCGGTCGACATGCCCCACCCCTCAAAGTCGGATCATTGGACTATTACTACAGTGGCAGATCTTCCTTCCAGCGATCGAAGCCGATCGGTCGCCGAGATCGCCCAGGCCCGGCTCGACCCCAACCGCTCAGGATCCACTCGAAGGGCCTACACGACCACGAGAGGGCCCGTGCCACGCGGATCGCGCGGGCGCGGGCCCTCTCGGGTCATCCCAGTGGTCCCTGTCCGGCCCCCGGGGTGAGGGGGAGGGTGGTCAAGGTCTCGGCCGCGGTGCCGGCGGCCGAGGGGTGGCTCAGTACCAGTGGTGGGTCTGCCAGAACGCCCAGGCGGCGTTGGGGCTGCCGTAGCGGGTGTTCATGTAGTCCAGCGTCCACTTGATCTGGGTGGCGGGGTTGGTCTTCCAGTCCGCGCCCGCCGAGGCCATCTTGGAGGCCGGCAGCGCCTGGCCCAGCCCGTACGAACCCGAGCTCGGGTTCGTCGCCGTCACGTTCCATCCCGACTCGTGCGACACGACCTGGCTGAAGGAGGCCAGCTGGTCCGCGGGGACGATCCGGGCGGCGACGGCCTGCGGGGAGGCGTCCGCGGCCGAGGCGACGGCGGGGACCACGGCGGCGCCCAGGGCGGTCACACCGGCGGCGCCGGCCAGGATCGCGGCGGAGGTACGCATACGGAGCTTGAAAGCGGGCATGTAGAGCAAGACCTCAATCGGGTTGGGCCGAGTCGCGTCCCGTCCTGGACCGTGGCCGGACAGGGGCCATGACGGTCACGGGGCGTGACTCGGCAGTAAGCCGTTCACCGGCGGGACAGGAGCCGGTGTGGCGATGCAGCAATTGTTGCCAGGTGGGATCGGCCGCCGACAAGACCCCCTTGTTACGATCCGCCGTCGTATTCGGGGATTGGCCGACCTCGACGCGCACGGGCGGGTTGCGCGGTCGCCACGATGCTGAGCTGGGCAAATGTCGCGATCTGGGTAGCGGGCGGCGCCGGGAGCGACCACTATCGCCCGTCGTGGACCTTTTTCGGCGTGAGTGGGCTCACTCCATATGTCGAGGTTTGTCCGATTTGTCGGTCGCGGACCGCATCGCCGCCGCTGCTCCGAGTGCAGACGATCTTCCTGGACCTGAGTCCCACGTCACACTCGGATACGTGAATCGCCCACCCTGTCGGCGTGATCAGAGCCCGTATGGATCGCCGAGCCAAACCCGAACGGAGTACACCTCGCCCGGCGACTCCCCCGCCCCGCCATCCGCAGCGGCCGGGCGAGGAGCACGGGACCGCGATGGCGGAGAGGCAACAGGGCCGCCACACCGCACGGACTCCGAGCGACCGGTGATGCGGACGCGGATCGGCAGCGCCGGCCCTGCTCCTGGCCCGCGCTCGGGACGGGTCCCGCTCCCCCGTGCCCCGCTGCCGTCCGGGTGCGGAAACCTCGAACCTCAGCAGAATCGATGTGTGGGGGACCACCCCGGCTGCGCTGCGGGTGCCTACGTGAGAGGACCATGCCATGCCCGACTTCCACCCGAAGCACGATCACCTGATCGTCAAGCCGATCGGGGGCTCGACCCCGCAGGACCCGGCGAGGCGGAAGGGTGAGGTGGTGGCGGTAGGGCCCGGCCGACAGCTCGAGAGCGGCAAGCCGCACCCGGTGGACGTCAAGGTCGGCGAGAAGATCCTCTTCAACAGCTTCGCCGGATCGGATATCGAGGTGGAGGGGCAGGCGTACGTCGAGCTTCCCGAAGACGAGGTCCTCGCACTCTCCGCGGAGTAGGGACAGGGCGACGGGCGTACCCGGCACCCGACGTCTTCGATCCCGACAGCCCCAGGCCCCCGAGACCTTTGGAGATGCCCGCCATGACCGAGCAGTCGCCTGCCCGGATCGGCGTCACCGGACTAGCCGTGATGGGCCGCAACCTGGCCAGGAACTTCGCCCGCCACGGATACCGCGTGGCTGTGCACAACCGCACGCAGGCGCGGACCACGGCGCTGCTGGAGGAGTTCGGGCACGAGGGCGAGTTCGTGGCCGCGGGGACCACGGAGGAGTTCGTCGCGGCCCTGGAACGCCCCCGTCTGATCGTGATCATGGTCAAGGCCGGGGCGCCGACCGACGCGGTCATCGACGAGCTGGTGCCGCTGCTCGACGAGGGCGACGTGCTGGTGGACGGCGGGAACGCGCACTTCCTCGACACCAGGAGGCGGGAGGCGGCCCTGCGGGAACGCGGACTGCACTTCGTGGGCAGCGGGATCTCCGGTGGCGAGCAGGGCGCGCTGGAGGGGCCGAGCATCATGCCCGGCGGCACACCGGAGGCCTACCGGCTCCTGGGGCCGTTGCTGGAGGACATCGCGGCCAAGGTCGACGGCAAGCCCTGCTGCACCCATGTCGGACCGGACGGCGCCGGACACTTCGTCAAGATGGTCCACAATGGGATCGAATACGCAGACATGCAGCTCATCGCCGAGGCGTACGACCTGCTGCGGCACGGAGCGGGACTGCAGCCCGACGCAATCGCCGAGGTCTTCCGGACCTGGAACGCCGGGCGCCTGGAGTCCTACCTGATCGAGATCACCGCCGAGATCCTCGCCCACACCGATGCGGCGACCGGGAAGCCCTTCGTCGACGTCGCGCTGGACCAGGCCGAGCAGAAGGGCACCGGCCGCTGGACGGTCCAGAGCGCGCTGGAGCTCGGCGTGCCCGTGAGCGGGATCGCCGAGGCGGTCTTCGCCCGGGCGCTGTCCGGCAGCGTGCCGCTCCGGCAGGCCGGACGGGGGCTGCCCGGCCCCACCGAGACGTGGCTCGACAGTGCGGCGGCGGACCGGTTCGCGGACGACGTCGAGCAGGCCCTCTACGCCTCCAAGATGGTGGCCTACGCCCAGGGCTTCGACCAGATCCAGGCGGGCAGCGTGGAGTACTCCTGGCATATCGACCCCGGTGAGATGGCCGCGATCTGGCGCGGCGGTTGCATCATCAGGGCTCGGTTCCTGGACCGGATCCGGGCTGCGTACGAGGCGGAGCGGGAGCGTCCCACGCTGCTGACCGACGCGCACTTCCTGGAGGCGCTCGGCTCCGCGCAGTCGGCTTGGCGACGGGTCGTCTCGGTGGCGGCCCAACTGGGGGTGCCCGCCCCCGGCTTCGCAACCGCGCTCGCCTACTACGACAGCCTGCGGGCGGAGCGTCTTCCGGCCGCACTGGTGCAGGGACAGCGGGACTTCTTCGGCGCACACACCTACCGCCGGGTCGACCGGGACGGGACCTTCCACACCCGCTGGGAGGTCGAGGGGCGCCCGGAGGAACAGCGCTGATACACCCCTGCTCCTCATCGGCCGGCAGGTCTTCCGGATCACGCCCGGTCGCTGGGGGCGGGCCCGTCTGGCGGCCCTTCCGGCGGGCGGGGAGAATGGTGATCGCAAGGCTTGCAGCCGCGAGACGCGGAGTTGTAACTGGTGTGAAGAGCTCCCCTAGCCCCACCGAGTTCGCCACGCCGCTCGCACCCGGGCCCGGCGCCGGTGAGAAGGGGCTCAGGTCGGGCGCCCTGGGGCTGTTCTCGTCGGTGGCGATCGGGATCTCCTCGACCGCGCCGGCGTACAGCCTGGCGGCCACGCTCGGAGTGATCGTGGCCGGGGTGGGACTGCAGGCCCCCATCATCACGATGTTGGCGTTCGTGCCGATGCTGCTGATCGCGTACGCCTACCGGGAGCTGAACGCCGTCGACGCCGACTGCGGGACGACCTTCACCTGGGCCACCCGCGCGTTCGGCCCGCGGGCCGGCTGGATGGGCGGCTGGGGACTGATCGCCGCCGACGTGATCGTGATGGCGAACCTGGCCGAGATCGCCGGCATCTACGGCTTCCGGCTGGTCGGGCTGGAGTCGCTGGCGACCAGCCGGGTGTGGACCACCGTGGCCGGGATGGTCTGGATCGCCCTGATGACGGCGGTCTGCTACGTGGGCATCGAGGTGTCGGCGGCCATGCAGCGCTGGCTGCTCTGCCTCGAGGTCGCGGTCCTGCTGCTGCTCGCCGTCACCGCCCTGGTCAGGGTCTACACCGGCGGCCCGCCGACCGCGACGCACGTCTCCGCCTCCTGGTTCAATCCGCTGAACATCCCCTCTCCTCAGGCGCTGACCAGCGGGGTGCTCGCCGCGGTGTTCATCTACTGGGGGTGGGACACCGCGCTCACCGTCAACGAGGAGACCGCGGACAGCCGGCACACCCCCGGGCGGGCCGCCGTGCTGTCCACCGTGCTGCTGCTGGTCATCTACGGTCTGGTCGCCACCTCGGCGCAGGCCTTCGCCGGGGTCGGTACCACGGGCATCGGGCTGGCCAACCCGGACAACTCCGGAGACGTGCTCTCCGGCCTGGGCGGGGCGGTGTTCGGCACCGGCGGGCTCGGCCACGCGCTCACCAAACTGCTGATCCTGATGGTGCTGATCTCGGCGGTCGCCTCCACCCAGACCACCATCCTGCCGTCCGCCCGCACCGTCTTCTCGATGGCCGCGCACAAGACCGTGCCGGCCGGCTTCGCCCGGCTGCACCGCCGGTTCCTGACCCCGACCTGGTCGACCGTCGGCATGGGGCTGGTGTCGATCGCCTTCCTGGTGGTGCTCACCTCGGTCAGCCATAACGTGCTGGCCGACTCCATCGGCTCGGTGGGCCTGGCGATCGCCTTCTACTACGGCCTGACCGGCTTCGCCTGCGTCTGGTACTACCGCCGGGTGCTCACCCGCAGTCGCCGGGACCTGCTGTTCAAGGGCGTGCTGCCCGGGATCGGCGGGCTGATCATGCTGTTCCTGTTCTGCTACGCCGCCTTCAACGTCTACGCCGCCCCCGACTACGGCGCGACCTCCGTGCGGCTGCCGCTGCTCGGCCGGGTCGGCGGGGTGACCGTACTGGGGCTGGGCGCGCTGCTGGTCGGCGTGGCGCTGATGCCGGTGGTCACCCGGGAGCACACCGCGGCGCTGCGGCTGCAACGCAGCCTGCTGCCGCATCGGCTGCCGGCGCTGAGCGCGGTCGAGTCGGCCAGCCGCTACCTGCCGGCCGACACCCGCTCCGGGGTGGGCGGGGACTGGTACGACGTCATCCCGCTGTCCGGTAGCCGGGTCGGCCTGGTGGTCGGCGAGGTGCTCGGCCACGGCCTGCGGGCCGCCGCCGCGATGGGCCGGCTGCGGGTCGGCGTCCGGGTGCTGGCCCGGCTGGACCTGGATCCGGAGGAGCTGCTCGCCCGCCTGGACGACGTGGTGCGCGAGGAGGGCGGCCCGGACAGCCCGCGCGGCGGCGTGACCTGCTTGTACGCGGTGTACGACCCGGTCGACGGCCGGTGCAGCCTGGCCCGGGCGGGCCACGCGCCGCCCGTCGTGGCCGACCCGGCGGGCGGCGTCCGCTACGCGGAGCTGCCGGCCGGGCGGCCGCTGGGGCTGGGTGGCCCGCCGTTCCAGCGCGCCGCGCTGGACCTGCCGGCCGGCAGTCTGATCGCCCTGTACACGGACGGCCTGGTGGAGGCCGTCGACGGTCGGCGCGGGCTCGCCGAGACGCTGGCCGGGTTCCACCGGCCGCTGGAGAGCCTGTGCGACGAGGCGCTGGCGACCCTGCTGCCCGGGCCGGTGGACGACGATGCCGTCCTGCTGCTGGTGCGCACCCGCCGGCTCGACGCGGGGCAGGTCACCGACTGGGAGCTGGCGCCCGACCCGGCGGCGGTCGCCCAGGCGCGGCGCCTGGTCACCGGGCGGCTGAACGAATGGGGCCTGGCGGAGCTCGTGTTCACCACCGAGCTGATCGTCAGCGAGCTGGTCACCAACACGATCCGGTACGCCCCCGGGCCGGTCCGGGTCCGGCTGATCCGGGACCGCAGCCTGATCTGCGAGGTCTCCGACACCGGGCACACCTCGCCGCACCTGCGCCAGGCCGCCCGGGACGACGAGGGCGGGCGCGGCCTGTACATCATCGCCCAGCTCACCGAGCGCTGGGGCACCCGCTACACCGAGGACGGCAAGACCATCTGGACCGAGCAGGCACTGCCCTCCGAGGGCTGACGACCGCGGCCTTGCGCCGGCACCGCGTCCACGCGCCACGTACGTCGCACTCGTCCAGCTCCGCACGGGCCGCATCGGGCGGCCCGGGGTGTCGATGTGGCACTACCGGTCGATCCAGGAGAGGAGAGGCGCTTAACTGTGGAATGGGGGAACCGACGCAGCTGTGGGGAGGAGCAGGACAGAAGGGCAGTCCGGTGGCCGATGTCCCGAGAACGAGGGCGTGGCGTTCGCCGCGGTTCCTGGCCAGGTGGTCGCACGGGGTCACGATCGGTGGCTATGTGCTGGTCGCGGTCGCGGTGGCGCTGGATCTCGCCAGCGGGCCCGATGTCACCTTCGCCCCGATGCTCGCCGCCCTCCCCGTACTGGCCGGTGTGGGCGTCCGCCGGGCCTCGGTCCCGCTGGCGGCCGGGGCGGTCGCCTGCGCGATCGTCGTCGGCCTGGCGGCCTACGACGCCGACGTGCCCGCGGTCGTGATGGCGACCGCAGCGGCCACAGTGGTCGTGGTCACCTTCTTCAGCTGCGCCAACGTCGCGGTGGTGACGGCCCAGGAGCGGGAGCTGGCCAGGGTCCGCACGGTCGCCGAGGCCGCGCAGCGCGCCCTGCTGCGCCTGGTGCCCCGGCGGATGGGGCCGCTGGTGGTCGCGGTGCGCTATGTGGCGGCGGAGGCCGAGGCACGGATCGGCGGGGACCTGTACGAGGTGATGCCGACCCCGTACGGGGTGCGGTTGTTCCTCGGCGACGTGTGCGGCAAGGGCCTGGCCGCGGTGGAGACCGCGGCCGACGTGCTGGGGGTGTTCCGTGAGGCCGCGCGGGCCGAACCGGATCTGGCGAAGGTGGCCGGACGGCTGGACTCGGCGCTCGTTCGTCGTCCGGCGAGCGAGGAGTTCGTCACGGCGGTTCTGGTCAGCATCCCCGACGCACCGGGACCGGCAGTCGTGGTCAACTGCGGGCACCCGCCGCCACTGCTCTGCCATGACGGTCAGGTCAGCACGGTGGAGCCGCCCGTCGAGGCGCCCCCGCTGGCGCTGCTCGGCCTGGTCGGCGGGGACTACCACGCCAGGTCGATCGCCTTCGAACGCCGCGATCTGCTGCTGCTCTACACGGATGGCGTGTCCGAGGCCCGTGACACCGCGAACCGGTTCTACCCGCTCGCCCAGCGCCTGGCCGCCCTGCCGCACGGGGAGCCGGACGCCCTGCTGGACGAGCTGCTCCTGGACGTGCGGGCGTACGTCGGCTCCGGGTTGACGGACGACGCGGCCCTGCTTGCCGTCCGCCGGGAGCGGTGACCGGTTCAGGTCGTGGCGATCGCCGAGGTCACCAGCCTGCTCGTGCCTGGCAGCAGCAGTCGCTGAGACCCGGAGCGTCCCGTCACGCCGGCCGTTGGTGCCTGTACTCCTCCAGCGCCGGCGACGTCCTCATCGCGCGGAAGTTCGTGATGGTGTACTCGGCCAGCCCCGCCACCGAGTACGGGTCGCCCTTGGCGATGTCCTCGATCTGCGCACGGTCGGCACCGACCGCCACGATGACCGCGCCATCGCGGGGGTCCTTGGGGCCCGATGCGATGAAGACGCCGGATTCGTAGTGCGAGTCGAGCCAGGCAACGTGCTCGGGGTGGGCCGCTTCGATGCGGTCGAGCGGCGCGGTGTAGGTCAGCTCAAGAATGAACATGATCGCCATCATAGCGATGGGTAACCGTACGGTCACACAGAGGCGGCGGCCCGGATCGCTGGCGCACCAGCATCGCCGCACCGCCAGGCCGTCGCGGACCGGCAGCGTCAACCAGGCTGCGGCCTTTCGGAGAGGCGGTCGACCTTCGGTGAGACGCCGGGCGCTGTGGAGGCGGACCGACGGCCCTGGCGGACCGTCTCGCCGGGGAACGGCGGTGGCCGGGCCCCTGACGTTCTACCTCCGGCGCCACCATCGTGACTGCGGTCTGTCCACCGTGACCGGCTCTGCCGCATACGAGCTCACCGTTGGGTCGCTCTCCGGCGAAGGGTCACGCAGTTTGCGTTTGGCCTGTTCAGGCAGGTGTTCCCGCTCCGCAACACCTGCCTGCAGGCGCTGCACCTCTCGCTCACGCTCCTCCAGGACCATCTGCGTGTTGTTGTGGTCGTCCGCGGCGGGTCCGGCTGCTGACCACGGCCGGACCCGCCTGGTCCTGTGGACCGTACCGGGCCCCGCAGCCTCGTTCATCGGACGCGGGGCCCGTACGTCTGTCCCCACGGCATCCGACCTGCGCTGTACCGGCGGGTGCGCAGGAGCCAGGATCCCTGCCGCCGGCCGGGCGGTGACGGGCCGGCTGACCACGACCGCCGCCGGCGTCGGGAGTCGCACCCCGAACCTCCGGAATTCCCTTACCTTCCAGGGGCTGTGGACGTGCCCTTCGGCGGGGTATCGTCCCGTGTCCACAGGACGGGCACCGGTGACAGGTACTCCCAGGACGACCCCGGTGTCCGACAGGGGCAGGGGGAGAGCGAGACCATGGCCGACCGGGATCTCAACCGCGAGCTGAATCCGTGGATGTACGACAGCTCCGGGAATCTCACGCCCGAGGCGCTGAAGCAGTTCCCGGACCTCGCCGGCACGCCGGCCCCGATCACCACCGGCGGGAGCGCGACGGCGCCCGCCGGCGCGAGCGGGCAGCAACTGGTGGTGCACCCCGACGCGTTGCGGACCGCCGGGCAGAACGCCTCCCAGCTGGGCAGCAAGATGACCGCCGACTGCCAGAACCCGGCCGGCAACGCCATGTTCGCCGCGGCGACGGCGATGACCGGCTGGGCGATCGGCGGTGCGATCACCACGGCGCACCAGACCTGGGAGCTGCAGTTCCTCACCCTCGGCGGGAACCTGATCAACATCGGACAGAGCCTGCAGGACAACGCCAACGGCTACACCGGCACCGAGAACGCCAACCGGGGTCACCTCCGGGCCCTGGGAAGCTGACACGGCAAGGCACCAGCACGGCACGGCATCAGCACGGCACGGCACGGCCTCAGCACGCGAAAGACCAACGGGGAACGGGGAAGCGGAAAACCGCCATGGTCACGTACGACGAACTCGCCAACACCAACCTCTCGGCGCTGGACACGGTCGCCACCGACGTCGAACAACTGGTCCGCAGGTGGGAGTACGAATCCGACTTCCAGAGCGGGGTGGTCACCCCACTGGCCGCCAGCGGTTGGTCCGGTCCCGCCTCACAGGCCGCCGCGGGCCAGCTCAACCAGGCGCGCACCCAGATCGACGCGGCGTTCGAGGAGACCAGCGCGCTCGCCAAGGCGCTGCGCTCCGCCCATGACCAGTTCGTCTCCTTCCAGAACACGCTGCGCCAGATCCAGACGGACGCACAGACCCAGGGCCTGACCATCTCCGCCGACGGCAGCCAGGTCACCTGGAGCATCCCGGCGAACCTCCCGCGCAACGCCGGGATCCGCCAGGAGTACCAGCAGTCCATGGATGAGGCGGCGAAAGCGATCAGCGCCCGGCTCACCTCCGTGCTGCAGCAGGCCACCGAGGCCGACCAGGCCGCGGCGGCCGCGCTGGCCGCCGACACCGGCACCAACCAGCAGTCGTTCAACGCGACGCCGGTCGGCGGGATCTCGGAGCAGGAGGCGGCCCAGGCGGCAGCCCTCGCCGCCCAGGGCAACAACCTCTCCAACACCCAGCTCACCCAGCTGAACGCGCTGCTGAAGGCGCACGGCAACGACCCGTCGTTCGCCACCGCCTTCTACAACGACCTCGGCCCGCAGGAGACGCTGAAGTTCTGGGGCCAGCTCTCCGTGCTGTCCAGCCGGGCCCAGCCGCCGGATCCGGCCCGCCTCGCCATCCTGAAGGACCTGCAGGGCCAACTGGGCACCGCGCTGGCCAGCGCGACCAACACCCGGAACCAGCCGCACCTCTCCGACCAGTGGGAGACCCAGCTGCGCGCGGCGGGCGCCCAGCGGATCCAGGTGGTCAGCTCCGGGCCGTTGAGCCTGCAGCCCTACGGTTACCAGTTCCTGGCCAGCATCCTGCAGACGGGGAACTACGACCCGCACTTCCTGGACCCGATCGCGGAGCACGTCACCCAGCTGACGCGGCAGAACCCCGAGATGTGGCTGCAGGCCGGACCGCAGCCCATGTCGAACGGCGTCCTGAAGACCAACTTCCTCGGCAACGGCACCGGCTTCAACCCCATGACGGGCGTGCTGGAGGCGCTGGGGCACAGCCCGGCGGCGGCGACGGACTTCTTCCGCAACCCGGAGACGCTCTACAACGCCAGCGGCGCCCCGACCGGCCACACGGCGCCCAACGACTACCTGAGCTTCCTCACCGACGGCAGCAAGAACCCGATCCTGACCGACACCAGCATCACGGACCCCAACTACAAGGCGACCCTCACCTACGAGCCGACGGCGCTGGGCCACGCGCTCCAGGCCGCCACCACGGGCGTCCCGTGGGACGCGCCGAACGGCACCCAGCTGCCGCCGCACACCGCCGCCACCGACGACGTGATGAACCAGGTGGTCAACACCTTCGGCAAGGACCCGAGCCTGCTGCAGGGCCCGCTCTCCAGCATGAACGGCAGTGTGGCGAACATGACCGCCTCCTACATCGGCGACGTCAACCAGGCCGTCAACGCGCCGGTCGGCAACCAGCTCAGCGTCTTCGGCACCCCGGCGAACCTCAACGCCGACAACGCCAACCACCTGCTGGACACCCTGGCCCGGGACCCGGGCGCCTACGGCACCCTCCAGCAGGCCCAGAACGGCTACCTGGCCGCCCAGCTGGAGACCCAGGTGCACCAACCGGGGCAGACCCCCGACCAGCTCGGCGCCAACCTCAACCGTGTCGCCGCCCAGACCGGCACGGTCAGCGGCATCCTCAGCAACGCGCGCGCCAACGCGGTCTCGCAGGCCGGTTGGGCGGCGGACGCCGCCTACAACCAGTCGATCACCACCAACACCGGCATCGCCAACACGATCTACAGCCAGACGCTCGGGAGCGTGGTCGGCAAGGTCCCGATCCTCGGTGACATCGCGAACGACCAGGTCAGCAACATGATCACGAACATCGGCGCGCAGTACCAGCACGACAGCACCCAGACGAGCGTCACCGCGAACATCGCGCTCGTCGACCAGGGCCACAAGGCGGTCGGTCAGGCGGTCCAGCAGGCGCTCGGCAACGCCGGTCTCGACCCGAACGGGAGCAGCGCCCTGAACGCCGCCACCCAGGCCCAGCAGGCCTACAACAGCGGACTGGCCGTGGACAGCTCCTACCACCAGGCGGGCAAGTGAGCGGCGCGTCCACCGGGCTCCGGCCCGGTCGGAGGCGGTTCCGGGCGCGGGCCGGCATCGCGGCGGCGGCGGTGCTGGTCGCCGTCGGCGTCACGCTGCTGGTCCGCCAGCCCTGGCAGCCCGTCACCCACCTGCCCGCTCAGGCCTGCTGGGGGGTGCTGGACGCCGATGACCTCCGCCCCCTGGCGGGCGGCGGAAACGGCACCCTGACCGCCGCGACCACCACCCCCACACTGCAACCGGGGCAGTCGGCCGGCGGCGCCGGCTACCACTGCGAGCTGGCCTGGCACGGCGGCTCGGCACCGACCTACCTGGGCAACGGTCCCACCATCGCGCTCCACACGGAAAGCCAGCTGACCCAGGCCCGCGCGCTGGACGCGAGCCGCGGCGCGGTGCGGCCGCTCTCCTTCGGCAGCGGAAACACCGCCTGGCAAGCGGCCGAGGGCTACTCACTCGACCTGGCCATCCCGTGCGGCTTCCGCGACCCCTACACCGGGCAGTCCGCCACCGGCTACGCCCGGATCTCCATCGACGCGGCCGGCAACCCCAGCTTCCCGCCCGCACCGCCGCCCGCCGAGGTACGCCAGGCCGACGCCCGGATCGTGCTCAAGCTGGCGAAGGCGTTCGCCCAGCAGTACCCGTGCACCGGCGTCACGCTCCCGACCGACCCGCCACCCGTCCCCGCCATCACCGGTTCCTGACCCGCCACCGATACATGCTCTGACCTGCGGCGATCTCGTGGCCTTGACGAACGGTCCCCGTTCCTCCCCGCTTGGACCCGCATCTGCCCGCTTGGCCGCCCCTTGCTGTTCCCATGGGAACAGCATGCCGAAGCGACTGCGAGAGCTGGATCGCAGGCCCCACCTGCCTGCAGCAACGCCCCGTCTCGCCATCGTTGCTGGGCGGACGCGATGAACCGACCTCCGCGACCGAACATGGCCGGAAGCCGTCACTGCGTCGTGTCAACCGATCGCGCGGAACAGGCTGGTGGTCCACGAGCAGACCGTCAGGCTCGGTCTGGGCAACCGGGCCCTGGCCCGGATGGCGACCCGGGTCGCCGTCTCCTCGGAGTCGACGCTCCAGTTCCTGCCCGAGGCCGCCCGCGCTACCGCTGTGGTGACCGGCAACCCGGTACGTCCCGAGGTGCTGACCGGCCAAGGCGACAAGGCGATCCACGCGCTCGGTCTGTGGGGCTTCGACCGTTCCCGGCCGACCGTGCACGTCACCGGCGGCGCGCAGGGCTCCCAGCAGATCAACGAGCTGGTGAGCGAGATCCTGCCGTGGCTCCTCGGCCACGCCAACGTGGTCCACCAGTGCGGTCCCAGCCACGAGGAGCGGCTTCGGGAGCGGGCGGCGGTGCTGCCGGAGCACCTGCGCTCCCGGTACCTGGTGACCGGTTTCGTCGGCCCAGAGCTGCCGGACGTGCTCGCCCTCGCCGACGTGGTCATCTCCCGCAGCGGCGCGGGGACGCTGGCCGAGCTGACCGCCCTGGGGCGGGCCGCGGTGTTCATCCCGCTCGCCACCTCGGCCGGGAACGAGCAGGAGCACAACGCCCGTCACCTGGCGGATGCCGGCGCGGCAGTGGCCCTGCTCGGCCGGCCCGCTCCCGACACACTCCAGGACGCGATCGGTCCGCTGCTGACGGACCCGGCCCGCCGCGCGGACATCGCGCGACGGGCCGCCGGGCACGGGCCGGCCGGACGCCGCCGACCGTCTCGTGGACGTGTTGCTGTCGGTAGTGGACCGCTAGACGAGCCGTCGGCCCGGGACGCCAGCACGCGCCGCCGCCGAGCAACCAGACCCGCCCCAGCCGGACAAGCCGCCAGCTACCTTGCAGCGGTGTTTGGTGTATTCGGTCAGGAGGGCACACCGAACCACTTCAGACCTAACGAAGTACTACTAGAACCTGAGCAAGGGTCGGCGGCGCCGCACGGTCGGTGGTGTCAGGACGGGTCGCCGTACTGGAGACCGCGTCCGTTGGTGCCGATGTAGACGCGACCGTAGGTGTCGGGGTCGCCGGTGATGATGCCCTGTCCGGCGAAGCCGCCCCACTGGTGGGCGTCGTCGTTGATCCGCACCCAGCTGGCGCCCTGGTCGGTGGAGCGGAAGACGCCGGCGACATCCTTGACCGTTCCGATCAGGTACAGCGCCTGGTATGAGGTGCCCGGTGCGGCCTTGCCGAAGCCGACGGCGGTGCCGGACTGCACCGAGGAGAGCTTGGTAAAGCTGCGCCCGCCGTCGGTGGAGTGCAGCACGCCCTGGCCGGTGGCGAGCCACAGGTCGCCCGCGACGCCGGGGACGGCGGTGAGCTTGCCGGAGGGCAGGCTGGTGGCGCGGGCACCGAAGCTCGCGCCGCCGTCTGTGCTGGCGTAGAGCGTGCCGTTGTTCAGCGAGTAGTAGGTGGTGGCCGAGGACCGGTCGGCGATCACCAGCGCGTCCTTGCCCAGTCCGTTGACCTTCGACCAGCTCGCGCCCCGGTCGGTGGAGCGGTACGGGGCCTGGCCGGCCTCGGTCCACACGATGCTGGAGCCGTCCGCCGCGATGGCGATGTGGCCGCTGTCCGCGCTGGGCACGGGCTCGCCCTTGAAACCGTTCCAGGTGTGGCCGCCGTCGGTGGACAGGGCGCCGTCCTGCTCGCCGCCCCGGCCGACCCGGACCACCAGGGAGGGGTTGGACTGGGCGTAGTCGACCGAGGTGCTGTTGTAGATCGTCGGGTTGACCAGCCGCCCGGTCGGCTCCTTCGTCAGGTCGTCGTACACGAAGCCGCCCTGGTCGCCCATCGCGGTGATGAGGGCGGCGGGACCGGGCGGGGAGACCGCGTCGTACAGTGCGGTCTCCTCCAGCCCGCGGGCTCCGATGGTCCAGTGGCTGGTGCCGCCGTTGTCGGTCGCGTTGGCGTCCTTGCTGGCCCAGATGCCGTTGCCGGTGCCGTACATCACGTGCCCGGAGTCGAACGGGTCGATGCTCAGGGCGGTCATCCAGTGCCCGATGCCGGTGCCGAGGTACGGGGCGATGGAGGGATCCCGCACCGACTTGTCGGACTGTGTCTTCCAGGTCGCACCGCCGTCAGTGCTGCGGTAGACCTCGTCCTGCGGCCACCAGCGGTCCAGCGTGGTGACCATCACCGTGGACGGCTTCTGCGGGTCGACGGCCAGACCGGCGAACCCGTAGCCGCCCTGGGACGGCGAGACGTTCTTCCACCCGCCGCCGGAGGTGTTGTACTTCCACACCGAACCCGCCGTCACGCCGTTGGGCCCGGGGGCGTTGGTGTACGTCAGGTACAGCGAGCCGTCACCGGAGAGCACGCCGTGCTGCGGCATCTGGCCGGTGGGCTGCCCGGAGACGGCCTGCCAGGAGTTGCCACCGTCGGTGGAGCGGTACAGGTTGACGGACTTGTCGGCGACGCCGACGTAGACCGCGTTGCTGCCGGCCGGGCCGTAGGTCACGAAGGAGATGCCGGTGCCGAAGCTCGCCCCGTCCTTGACCGGGAACGAGGAGACCTGGCTCCACGTCACGCCGGCGTCGGTGCTGCGCCACAGGCCGTTCTTACGGGTGCCCAGCAGCAGGTTGTCGTGGTTCGCGGGGTCGATCACCAGGCGCTCGCCCGCCCCGCGGCCGTCCTCGTTGCCGCCCAGCTTGAACGGCAGGTCGGTGCGCTGGAAGGTGCGGCCGCGGTCGGTGGAGCGCAGGATCGCACCGTTGCCGGCCCAGTCGTTGGTGTAGGTGCCGGCCGCGAGGTAGAGCCGGTCCGGGTCGACCGGGTCGGTGGCCAGCGACTCGATGCCCAGCAGGTTCCAGTCCTTCTGGGCGACCCAGTCGGTGAGCGGTATCCACTGCTCGGCGCCGGTGTCCCAGCGGTAGGCGCCGCCCATGTCGGTGCGCGCGTACAGCAGGCCCTTCTCCTTCTGGTTGAAGACCAGGCCGGTGACGTAACCGCCGCCCGCCACCGGGGCGTTCTTCCACACGTACGAGCCGGAGCCCTGGGAGCCGCCGGTCGCGGATCCGGGCACCGCCGTGCCGGGGACCTTCACCAGCTTCCACTGCTGGTTGGCACCGCCCCAGCCGGGCCACTGGATGACCTGCGCGCCCTGGTTCGTGGAGTTGCCCGTGACGTCCAGGACCTGACCGTTCTTGCGGGAGGTGAAGGTGACCGCGTCGGACCCGCTCACGTCGCCGATCCGCCACTGCTGGGAGGGGGCGGAGCGGTCCGTCTGCTGCTCGGCGACGGCGCCCTGGTTCGTCGAGTCGCCCACGATGCCCAGCACCTTGCCGCTGTTGCGGTTCACCAGCTCGTAGTAGCCGTCCCCGGTCGGCTTCAGCCGCCACTGCTGGTTGGCGGTGTTCTGGTCGGTCCACTGCTGGATACGGGTGCCGTCGGCAGTGGAGAAGCCGTTGACGTCCAGCACCTTGCCGCTGCGCACCGAGACCAGCCGGTAGTACGCGTCGCCGTCGACCGTCGCGGCCTGGGAATCCCCGTGTACGAGCACGAAGTACGACCCGACGCCGAGGGGTACGGCGAGCAGCAGAGCGGTGGCGCTCAGGCGACGGCGGTGACGTCCGCGGCGGCCACTGCGGGGGGATTTGCTCATAGGTTGACGTTCTCCTTGCGAACCGTGCACGAGGTGGGAGCGGATCCCGGCACCGGAACGGGCCGGATCCGTCCTCTTGTTGCCACAGACTCCGCAAAGGGTTGCCGCGAACCCGAGGATTCCTGCCGGCCTCCTCGTGGCCGGATCGGGACGCCGTCAAGGCCTGCCTCGACGGCGTGCTCACCACCCTGGCCGGCCCGGCGCCTTCTCCTGATCGAGAGCTCCCATGTGCGGGCGCTCAAGGGCGGCCAAAAACCGGCCGGAGCCCGGTCGGCCGGGGCGGGCCGCGCTCCAAGCACCACGTGATCTGCGACGCCACCGGCATCCCGCTGGCCGTGACCCTGACCGGCGGCAACCGTAACGACGTCACCCAGCTGATACCCCTGCTCGCAGCGATCCCACCGATCCGCGGCAAACGCGGACGGCCCCGCAGGCGGCCTAAAGAGGTCTACGCCGACCGCGGCCATGACCACGACTGCTACCTCTGGGCGAAGGGCATCAAACCCGTCATCGCCGCCGCGGCACCGCCCATGGCTCCGGACTCGGAACCAAGCGGTGGGTCCGTGGAACAGACTGCACTGCTGCACTGCTTCGGCCGCCTACGCATCCGCCGGGAGGCTCGCGACGACATCCACGAGGCATTCCTCAAACTCGCCTGCTCGCTGATCTGCTGGCGACGCTTGCGAACTGCCTTGCGTTAGGAGTTCTCAGTCCGCGCGCAGGGCCGTCATGGGCGAGACCGCCGCTGAACGCAGGGCCGGGATCACAGACGCGCCCAGCACGAGGGCCAGGGCCCCCACCAACGTCGCCGTCAACTGCCCGTACGGGATCGTGGGGCTGCTGAGACCGGGCAGCGCACCGAGCATCATCCGGCCGTAGAGCGAGCCCAGCGTGACGCCGAGGACGGCCGCGTACAAGCCGAGCAGTCCGGCTTCCCAAGCCGTCACGGAGCGCAGGCGTGAGCCGCGCAAACCCACCGCTCGCAGGACACCGTTCTCTCTTTCGCGTTCCATCGAGGACAGGGTCAGGGTGATCGCCACGCCTACGAGCGATACCAGCACGGTGATGCCGACCAGCCCCAGTGCCGTGATCCGCAGCTGACCGATCAACTGTCGCAGAGAGGCCCGGTCTTCGCCCGGATAGGACAGGTGGAGCGAAGCGTTCGACGGCAGCGCCCTGTCCAACGGAGCGCGCAGCGACAGCGGGTTGTCTCGGTGGACGGCGGTGATGTACAAGGACCGTACAGGGGCGAGAGGCGCCAGTTGGGCGAAGTCCCCCGGCAGGACGGCGACACCGCCCAGCATGTAGGCGTCGTCCGGATGGATCAGGGCCACTTCGGCGCTGGACTCCCCGCCGCCGGACACGCGCAGCGAGATCCGGTCGCCGGGACGGACCCCGAGCGACTGCGCCACGGACGTGGAGATGGCTGCCTGGCCACCCCGCAGGTCTCCGCCGTGGGAGTCACGTTGGCTGTCGGCCAGCAGTGCGGGGATCGCGGCAGGATCAAGGCCTCGGATCTCCGTCTCCTGGTGGCGACCGTTGCCGCCGAGGGCGACGCCGTCCACCCGGGTGACGGGCACCACCGCGTCGGTCTCGGGCTGTGCCGCCACCGCCTTCACCACGGCAGGGGTGAGCGCCGACGGGCCGGTGCGCGACGCGTCGAGCACGACGTCGACCGGGTCGCGCTCCCGTAGCCGCCGGTCCGTGCCCTTCTCCACCGAGGCCAGTGTCACGAGCACCGCGGCGACCATGGTGAAGCCCAGGGTGAGGACCGTCGCGCAGGCCGCGGTCCGGCGCGCGGCACGGCCCAGGTTGCGCACTGCCAGGGCACCGTCCAGCCCCGCGACCGCCCGCACGGGCTGTTGAAGGGCGAGTGTCGCGCGGCGCAGCAGTGCCGGCCCGAGCGCGAGGAGGCAACCGAACAGAGCGACCGCGGAGACGACTGAGCCGACCGCCGCCACGGCACCGCCCGCGCCGCCGAGCCCCGCGAGGGCGATGAGCAGGAGCGCGCAGACCAGGCAGAGCACTCCGATCAGCGCGCGCGTGCGGCCGATGCGGTCCGGTGCGTGGCGGGTGGCCGCCACGGACAGGGCGGCGACCGGTGCGACGCGCGTTGCGGCTCTCGCCGCCGGCATCGCCGCGAGCAGGGCGGCCAGCACGGAAACGAGCACACCTGCGGACAGTGAGGGTGCCGAGATCGCGGGACCGGGCAGAGCTGTGATTCCGGTGATCGCGAAGGCGCAGCAGATCGCCGCGACCGTTCCGACCGCACCGGCGATCAGCCCGGAACCCGCGGCCTGTAGCAGCACGGACCGCATGACCTGCCCCGGCCGTGCGCCCACGCAGCGCAGCAGGGCCAGCCGTGTCTGGTCCCGCACGAGCAGCACCCGGTACGTCGTGGAGACGATCAGGGTTCCGGCGAGCAGGGCCACTGCGACGAAGATCGTGAGCAGGGTGGACACGGTGGTGAACCACTTGGGTCCGCTCTCCGCGCGCAGTTTGGATGCGGTGCGTACGGAGAAGCCTCTGCCCAGCTCGGCCTGGACCGTGGACGCCACGTCGGCAGCGGGGCGGTCCGGGACGCGGAGCAGCGTCTGCTGCCAGCCGTCGGTGCCCAGCCACGAGCGGGCGTTGGTGGGCGTGGTGAGCACGGCGGTTCCCATGGCCGAGGGGGCCTGGACGACGCCCGAGACCGTCACGGTCACCGTTCGGGCAGGAGCGTCCCGGGACGTCGCCGAGCCGACGCCGGCCTGCGGAACGAGTGTGATCCGGCTGCCGACTCCCATGCCTGGGAGGTCGGCCAGCATCCGGGTGAGCACGACCTCACCGGGCCCGTCCGGAAGCGTGCCCTGCAACGGGCGGATGACGGACTGCGGCCCCGTGAGCGCCGTGCCGATCAGCGGGTAGGGGTCACGGCCCGCGCCTTTCAGAAGCACGCTGCCGGTGGCCACGGGTTGGACCTCGGCCACCCCCGGTACGTTCTTGAGTTCCTCGACCCTCTTGTCGTCGAGCGGCTGGGTGCCGTCCGTGCCGACCACCACGGCCGTGCCCGCGGCGACCGGCGAGAGGTCGTCGGCCAACTGCCGCTTCAGGGTGTCGGTGAAGACGATCGAACCGGCCAGGAAGAAAGCCGTCACCATCAGTGTGCAGCCGGTGAGCAGCAGCCGTGACGGCCTGGCCGCGATCTGCCGTATCGCCGCCTTGGTCAGCCCCGATGCCCTCAACGCCCTCACCGCTTCCCGGGGTTCTGGAGCGCGTCGAGTACGGACTCGGGGGTGGGTCCGTCGACCCTGCCGCTGATGCGACCGTCCAGCAGCAGCACGACGCGGTCGGAATAGGAGGCCGCCACCGGGTCGTGCGTGACCATCACCACCGTCTGCCCGAACTCGCGGGTGGAGTAGCGCAGGAACTCCAATACGTGCCGGCCGGAGCCGGCGTCCAGATTGCCGGTGGGCTCGTCCGCGAAGACGACTGCGGGACGGGCCGCCAGCGCGCGAGCGATGCCGATGCGCTGCTGCTGTCCGCCGGACAACTCCGAGGGGCGGCGCGAGAGTTGATCACCGATCTGAAGGGCGCTCACGAGCGTGTCCAGCCAGTCCTGGTCAGGGCGGCGGCCTGCTATATCCAGCGGTAGCAGAATGTTCTCGGAGCCGTTCAACTCTGGCAGCAGGTGGTACTGCTGGAAGACGAAGCCGATGCGGTCGCGACGCAGGTCCGTGCGCTGTCGTTCGGACAGTGCGGTGATCTCGGTGTCCTCCAGGATGATCGTGCCGGAGGACGGACGGTCCAGGCCGGCAAGGCAGTGCATCAGGGTGGACTTCCCGGATCCGGAAGGTCCCATGACGGCCAGGAAGCTTCCCTTGTCGATCGCCAGGTCGACTCCGCGCAGTGCTTGAACGCCGACCGCCGCGGTGGTGCCGGGCTTTTCCGCCCCGTACACCTTGGTGACGCCGGTCGCACGGACCGCCGTGCGAGCGGCCACACTCGTCAAAGACATCGGATCAGCCCTTCAGTTGGATGAAGCACGACAGGGCGCCCTCGGCGTTGGGCTTGTTCTGCTCGACCTTGAGCTCGCCGTCGACGTAGATACGGCAGACGGTGCCGGGTTTCGCGTTCTTGACGGCCAGATCGTTGAAGCCGAAGCCGACGTTCTGGGCCTTGTTCCAGGGCAGCTTCTGATTGAGCGCCGTCTTCCCGCTGGTGTCACCGGAGAAGCTGTAGCCGACGTCGGCGCTGCCGGGACCTGTCACCTCCAGCTTCACGTCCCAGCTGTGGCCGAACACACCGCAGCCGGTGAGCGACACGGCTGCCACAACCACGGATCCGGCCGCCAACAGGGACCTGACATGCGTACGGAACGCGGGAAACTTCACAGCGACTCCTGGTGACGGGAGGATCTTCTGCCTGGACACGCATCATTGTGGGAGCGGCCGACGGGTCGCGATGCCGTCGAAAGACGGTATTCGAGCTGGCGGCATCGGCCGAAAGTACGTATCGGCCTGCTCCGTTCCGAGGGCCGGCGAACGGGCGTCTAAACTCGTCGCCATGCCCCGCTCTTTCCCGCGCCCCTCCCCCGGGACGGTCGCCGCATTGTGTCTGAGCGCGCTGCTCGTGCTTCTCGACGCATCCGTGGTGAGCTTCAGCTACGTCGGGCTGGCGGTGGTCGCCAGCGGGGTCATGGCGCTGGGCGCCGCCGCCGCGCAGTTGCGGCTGTACCGGTTCGGACGGCAGTGGACGGCAGGCGCGCTGTGCGTCGTCGTGGCGACCGTCTCGTTGCTGACCACGTCCCTGGTGAAGGGCACCGTGCTCCAGCGCACCCCCGGGTGGGCCGAACTCCTCGGCCTTCTGGTGCTGCTGTGCCTTTCCTGCCGGTATGGACGACCTGTGCCGCTCATGTTGTCGGTGGTCCCGCTCTTCGTGGCGGTCGTACGGATCGAGGGCCGCGCTCCAACACTGTCGGATCTGCCGGTGCTCAATGACATCAACGGCCTGTTCACCCTGCTGCCGGTGGGTTTCGTGCTGCTGGGCGGCTACCTGCGAGCCGAGGACGGCAGACGCAGGACCGCCGCGGAGAACGTACGCCAGGCAGAACGCCTGGACCTCGCCCGCGACTTGCACGATCACGTGGCCCACTACGTCACGGCTATGGTCGTCCAGGCTCAGGCTGGTGAACCCACCGCGGAACGTGACCCGGCCACGGCACGCAAGCTGTTCGCCAACATCGAGCGGACCGGCCAGGAAGGGCTGGTGGCGATGAGCCGCATGGTCCGACTCCTGCGCGACGCGGACGGAGCCGTGGCGGAGGCACCCGTCACCCCCGCCATGACGAGGATCGAGGATCTCGTCCACCAGTTCAGCGGCACCGGCCAGCACGCCTGGCTGGACATAGCCGACGACGTGGACGGTGCCGTCTGGTCGCCGCAACTCGCCAAGTCCGTCGAACGACTGGTCCAGGAGGGCCTGACCAACATCCGCAAGCACGCCCACACCGCGACCACCGTGCATGTCAAGCTGGGAACCGACGGAGACCGACTGGTCGTCCGCGTACGTGACAACGCGAGCGGTCAGCAACGCGGCCGGGTGTGGTTCCGCCCCAGCGGTTTCGGCATGGTCGGCCTGTCGGAGCGGGTGGTCGAGCTGGGCGGTGAGCTCAGCAGCGGCCCCATGCCGGAGGGCGGCTGGGAGCTGGCTGCGTCGATACCCATGAAGTGAGGGAGTGGGGACCCGTAGTGAGCGTCTCTGTGGTGATCGCCGACGATCAGGAGATGGTGCGGATGGGCTTCCGCCTCATCCTGGAGGGGCAAGACGACATCTCCGTGATCGGGGAGGCCTCCGACGGCGCGGAGGCGGTCGAGGCAGTTCACCGGCTGCGGCCGGACGTCTGCTTGATGGACATCCGCATGCCGAAACTGGACGGCCTGGAGGCGACCAGGCGCCTGCGCCAGGCACAGGGAGCCGCGACGGACGGTACGAAGATCGTCATCGTCACGACGTTCGACATGGACGAGTACGTCTACGGAGCGCTCCGCGCCGGTGCCAGTGGCTTCGTGGTCAAGAACTCCGGCCCCCGGCTGCTGATCGAAGCAGTGCATGCCGCTGTCAAAGGTGACTCCCTCATCTCGCCGTCCGTCACTGTTCGGCTCCTGGAACACCTGAGCAAACCGTCACGCGCTGAGACCGCGGCCGCCGCCGCACGACGGCTCACTCCCCAGGAACTCAAGGTCGTGAGCCGGGTCGCCCGCGGGCACACGAACAACGAGATCGCCGCACAGCTGACTCTCTCGCTCAGCACCGTCAAGAGCCACCTCAGCCGGATCCAGGACAAACTGCCGGCCCGCAACCGTGTGGAGATCGCAGCCTGGGCCTGGGAACACGGCGTCGTCCGCTGAAGCCGGTTCGTCCGACAGTTGTGGGCCTCTGGCGGGCTTGGCTACCGCCGCCCGGGGCGGCCTCCGTTGTCCGCTGTGCGAGGGCAACAGGTGAGCTGTACAGCGCCGATCGCGGAGGTCCGACTGTCGGGCGGTGCCGTGCTGGCGGGTGGCCCTGCGAGGGCCTCAACCGGAGCTCCGGCGCCTGGTCGAACCAGACGCAACTCCTTCGCGTTAAGCTGGGTTCATGAGTGCCCGAGCCACCACACGCCCCGGCGGGCGCAGCGCCCGCGTCCAGCAGTCCGTGCACCAGGCCGTCCGAGATCTGGAGGCGGAACTGGGGCGGGATGCGCTCACCGTGCCGCTGATCGCCGCCCGCGCGGGAGTCACGCCGTCCACCGTCTACCGGCGCTGGGGGGACCTGCGGGAACTGCTGTCCGACGTGGCCGTCGAGCGGCTGCGCCCCGACGCCCTGCCGGCCGACCACGGCAGCCTGCGGGCGGACCTGGAGGCATGGGCGGCGCAGTTCGCCGACGAGATGTCCTCGGCGGCGGGCCGTACCTACATCCGCGACGCCCTGCTGGGCGACCCCGAGCAGGGCAACGCGGCCCGCTGCTCCGACTACGCCGCCGAGCAGTTGAAGGCCATCGGGGTGCGCGCGGCCGGGCGCGGGGAGGCCGTGCCCGGCGTGGAGACCCTGCTGGACGTCGTCGTCGCCCCCCTGATGTACCGGATCCTGTTCCGCCCCTCCGACCTGTCGGAGGGCTACACCGGCCACCTGGTGGCGGCGGCGCTCGGCGGGGATTCCGCTCCCTCGGCACCCAAAAGCTAAAGGTTTGCGTTTTGAATGGCATGGGGCCTACCCTTCCTAACGCAAAGCGTTTGCCTTTAGGCATGAGAGGTGCTCCATGCTCAGCGTCACAGCCCTGCCGTCCCGCCGCCGCCTGAACGCGCTGGGCCGCCGCGGTGCCTTCCGACTGCACGCCTCGGTCCTGGTCGCCCTGCTGGCCGCCTCCAGCGCGCCGACCCCGCTCTACGCGCTCTACCAGGCCGCGTGGCACTTCTCGGCCATGACGCTCACCGTCGTGTTCAGCGCCTACGCGCTCGCCCTGCTGGTGGCACTGCTGACCGCGGGAACGCTCTCGGACCACCTCGGCCGGCGCCCGGTCCTCGCCGGGGCGCTGCTGGCCGAAGCCGTCGCGATGACCGTCTTCGCCACCGCTCAGGGGGTGCCGGCGCTGATCGCCGCCCGGATCCTGCAGGGCCTGGCCACCGGCGTGGCCACCAGCGCCGCCGGAGCCGCCCTGCTCGACTTCGAGGACCCCGACCGCCCTGGCCGGGCAACGGTCGCCAACGGCATCACCCCCGTGGCCGGCATGGCGGTCGGCGTGCTGGCCGCCACCGCCCTCGTGCAGTACGCCCCCGCCCCCACTCGCACCGTCTACCTGCCGCTGCTCCTGCTCTTCACCGCACAGGCCGCCGCGGTCCTGCTCACCCCCGAGACCGCCCACCCCCACCCCGGCGCCTGGCGCTCACTGCGCCCCGCGATCACCGTCGCCCCCGCCTCCCGGCCTACCCTCGCCCTCACCACGCCCGGCATCGTCGCCGCCTGGGCACTGGGTGGCTTCTACTCCTCCCTCGGCCCCTCGCTCGCCCGACTCATCGACCCGCACGCCGCCCGCGCGACCGGCGGCCTGGTCTTCTTCACCCTCACGGCCGCGGCCGGCATCGCCGGCCACACCGCCCGGGCGCTGCCCGCCCGCACCGTGAGCCTCGCCGGCACCGCGCTCCTGATCCCGGGAGCCCTGCTGACCCTGAGCAGCCCCCAACTGCACAGCCTGCCCGCGCTGTTCGCCGGCACCGCAGTGGCGGGCGCGGGCTTCGGCGCCGTCACCCAGGGCGCCCTGCGCCTGCTGCTGCCCCCGGCCGCCCCGGGCGAACGCGCCGGCACGCTCGCCGCCTACTACGTCCTCAGCTACCTGGCCATGAGCATCCCCGCCGTCCTCGCCGGCCTGCTGACCAACCTGTACGGCCTGCAGAAGGCCGTCTCGCTCTACGCCGCGACCGTCGTCCTGCTGGCCCTTATCGGCCTCACCCGCGCCGTGCGTCGGCCGCGTACCGCCTGACCGATCTCAAACTCGACCCAACCAGCACGCAAGGACTCAGAGATGAGCACCAGCACGACCCGTCCGACCACCTCCTCGACCAGTACGGGATGGAGCCTCGGCGACATCGCCGTCCACCGCGTCGACGAGATCGAACTGCCGCGGCAGACCGGCCCCTGGCTGCTGCCGGCCGCCACCAAGGAGGTGCTGGACGAGGCCGCATGGCTGCGCCCCGACTTCGCCGACGCCGACGCCCCCCGCCTGGCGAGCCACAGCTTCGCGGTGGAGGCCGGCGGGCTGCGGATCGTCGTGGACACCGGCATCGGCAATGGCAAGAACCGCGCCAACCCGGCCTGGAACGGTCTCGACACCGACTTCCTGGAGCGGCTGGCGGCGGCCGGCTTCCCGCCCGAGTCCGTGGACCTGGTGATCACCACGCACCTGCACACCGACCACGTCGGCTGGAACACCCGCCTCGTCGGCGGCGATTGGGTCCCCACCTTTCCCAACGCCCGCTACCTCACCAGCCGCACCGAATGGGACCACTGGGCCGCCACCGACCTGGACGAGGCCCGCAGCCAGATGTTCCGCGACTCCGTCCACCCCGTCCGCGACAACGGGCAGTACCACCTCGTGGACGTGCCCGAGCAGGGGCACGAGGTGGCGCCGGGCGTCCTCCTGGTCCCGGCCCCGGGCCACACCCCGGGGCAGGTCGCCGTGGAACTGCGCGGCAGCGACCGCCGGGCGCTGATCACCGGCGACAGCATCCACCACCCCGTGCAGCTGTCCCACCCCCACGTGCACAGCTGCGTCGACATCGACCCCGCCCAGGCGGTCCGCACCCGCGCCCGGCTGCTCGACGCCCTGGCGGACACCGACGCGCTGCTCCTGGGCACCCACTTCCCGCAGCCCACGGCCGGCACCGTCCGCCGGGAGAACGGCCGCTACCGTCTGCTCGCCGAGCACGGCAGCGTGATGCCGCCGGCTGCGGCCTGACCCCGCGACCTGCCCCGCTCGGCGCTCCCGCACGTGCCGCCGAACTGCCGTGGCGTCTGCAGCTGTCTGACGAATCCCTGGCCTTCAGGGCGTCGGTGGCTCCGCCACTCCAACCTCCACCGAAAGGGAGAACATCCATGTCCGCCGCCGAACTCACACCGCCGGAGGCCGCCCGTTGGGCCGCCCGCGCCGGACTCGTGCTGCCCGCCGAGCGCCACGCCGCGGTGGCCGCGGTCGCCGACCACATCCACAGCGTCGTCGCCGTCCTGCGCGAACTGGACTTCGCGGACGTCCCGCCCGCCGCCGCCTACCGCGCCGCAGAGGAGCACCACGATGCAGCCGTATGAGCTGTCCCTCGCCGCCGCCGCGGACGCGATCCGGGCCCGGCGCCTGTCCCCCGTCGAACTGGTCGACTCCGTCCTCGACCGCATCGAGGAGGTGGAGCCGCACCTCGGCGCCTACGTCACCGTCGCCGCCGAGCGGGCGCGCCGGGCGGCGGGCGAAGCCGAGCACGAAGCGGCGCACGGCCGTTACCGGGGACCGCTGCACGGCATCCCGATGGCGCTCAAGGACCTGATCGACGTCGGCGGGATGGCCACCACGGCCAGCTCCCGGGTTCGTGCCGACCATCGCGCGACGGCGGACAGCACAGTCGCCGCGCGGCTCAGCGCAGCCGGCGCGATCCTGCTCGGCAAGACCCACACCCATGAGTTCGCGTTCGGCCTGACCACCCCGCAGACCCGCAACGCCTGGGACCGCACCCGGGTCGCCGGCGGCTCCAGCGGCGGCTCCGCGGTCGCCGTCGCCTCGGGCACCGCCACCTTCGCCCTGGGCACCGACACCGGCGGGTCGATCCGGGTCCCCGCCGCGCTCAACGGGGTCGTCGGCCTCAAACCGACCTACGGTCTCGTCCCCCGTCACGGCGTCACCCCCCTGTCCTGGTCGCTGGACCACGTCGGCCCGCTCACCCGCACCGTCGAGGACGCCGCCCTGGTCCTGACCGCGCTGGCCGGACACGACCCGCGCGACCCCGCCTCGCTGTCCGTGCCCGCCACGGACTACCGGCCCGGCGTCGGCACGGACCTGACGGGGCTGCGCATCGGTGTGCCGCGCACCTACTACTTCGACCACGTCCACCCGCAGGTGGAGACCGCCGTCCGGCACGCCGTCGGGCAACTGGAAGCCCTGGGCGCCCAGCTCGTCGAGGTCGACATCCCGATGACCCGCTACATCCAGGCCACCCAGTGGGGCCTGATGGTGCCGGAGGCCGGCGCCTACCACGAAGGCAGCCTGCGCACGGTCCCCGAGCTGTACCAGGACGACGTCCGCATCCTGCTGGAGGCGAGCGAGTTGATGAGCGCGGGGGACTACCTACGCGCTCAACGCTCCCGCACGCTCATGCGCGCCGAGTGGGCACGGATGCTGGAGGAGGTCGACGTGATCGCCGCCCCGAGCGTCCCGATGCCCGCGGTCGGAGCCGACGAGGAGACGGTCACGTGGCCCGACGGCACGGCCGAGAGCGTCTCCGACGCCTACGTGCGCCTCTGCGCCCCCGCCAACATCACCGGAATGCCCGCCCTGACCGTCCCGGTCGGCCACGACGCGGGGGGCCTGCCCATCGGCATGCAGCTGATCGGCCGGCCCCTCGGCGAGCCCGTGCTCCTGCGGGTCGGTCACGCCTACGAGCAAACGCAGCCCACCCGGGCACTCGCCACAGCGGCCTGATCCTTCGCGCTACCCGGCCAACGCGCAGGGTCTCGTTGGCCAGGTAGCGCGCCCGCGCCCCGGGGCACGGCACGTCGTTCTCCTCCCGCTCGGCGCAGGTGAAGTGCTCACCGGCGGTCTCCGCCTCGATCTCCGCCAGGAAGTCCCGGCACTTGCCCAGCAGCTCGCCGCAACCAGCAATTTGGCGACACCCTCCGCATCCGGCGAAGCCCTGACCTCGCCCCGGCGGACGGCGTTCTCCAGGGCGCGGGTCATACACCGCTCCAGGCGCGCCAGGTGCCCTCGCAGGAAGCGGCCCAGGCGAGTGATGTAACGATTCCCAGGCCGTGACGGCGGCATGGACACTACCGCCGTTCCGTGGGCACACGGACCCCACCCGCGCCGTCTCTCACGAGCGTCAGGGGAATCTGCGCGCGTCATGCGTCCCGCCGCCCGACATGGGCGTCGCTGCCCAGGCCCACTGACTGCCCAGCAGGAACCAGCAAGGCCCGGCCACAGGATCCCGGTACCGCGGGGTGGCGGTGCCGTTGCGAGCCGGCGGATAGGTTGGGGTGTCCGCCATTGCGGCGCAGGATGCCCACCGCTACCGGTACCACGATCTGTTGAGGTTGTTCGCTCAAGAGGTCAGCGGCGCCACCGAGACCCCTGCGGACATTGCACAGTCACTTGCCCGAGTGGTGGATGCTCACCTGACCGCGGTGGTCGACGCGGACGAGTTGCTGCGCCCCGGCCATCAGAGGGAGGCCGGTTGCGAGGCGTCGGCCGCGGGCCCGGCGCTCCAGCGGTTCGTCGGACCGTCAGCTGCACTGCGCTGGCTGGAGTCAGAGCGGGCAGCGATCGTCTCAGTGGCCCTGCAGGCTGCCGGTCACGGTGCGGTCCGGCCCGATCAGTTGGCTGAACTCACCACCAGACTACGCGCGTTCCTGCAGCGGCGTGGCCACTGGACGGACTGGGAGCTGCTTGCCACCGCCACCGTGGAGGCGGCGGGCGACAGTGACTGCTGGGCCCGCGCTGCGGCGATCGGCCACCTGGAGCTCGGCACCCTGGCCTCAACTCGGCACCGTTTTGCCCAGGCCGTAGCCGAACTGCGGCTCAGTGTCGAGCTGTTCGGACGGACGGGGGATGAGCTGCGGCAGGGGCGGGCGCTGAACAACCTGGGTGTCGTCTACATCGAGACGGGCCGTCATCAGGAGGCCGCGGACTGCCTGGAGCGTGCGCTCGCCGTCCAGCGTGCCCGGGGCAGCGAGCTCGACGCGGCCATCACGCTCGACAACCTCGGCCTGCTCCACCTCAGACGGGGTGCCCGGGAGGAGGCATCAGCGCACTGCCTGGAGAGCATCGCCTTCCACCGCGCCGGTGCGTCGGCCGAACTGGCTTCGGCTCCCCTGAACATCCTCGGGCTGGTCCGCTGCGAGCAGGGCCGGCTCGACGAGGCGATCGCCCTCCAGTTCGAGAGCCGCGACCTGGCCCGGATGCAGGGCAATCTCTACCGCGAGGCGCTGGCCCTGCTGGACCTGGCGGAGGCGTACCGACGGCAGGGCGAACTTCGGCAGGCGGTCGACTGCGCCGAGCAGGGCTTGGAGATCCGCCGCCGGCTCGGGGACCCGTACGGCACGGGCAGGCCTTCGCCCGGCTGGGTGCCGCGCTGGACACGTCAGGGCAGCGGGACCGCGCACCCCGACACCACGAGCATCACCCTCTACGTCCACGGCTGGTACTCGCAGGGGACGTACTACGCAGACGACCTGAGCATCAGCTGACCCTCCCCGCTGCACACACTCCAACCCCGGCCCGGTCACCGCCCCCGTGCGGCGACCGGGCCGGGCGCGTCAGCACGGGTCGGCGTCAGGGGGGCGGAGCCCGCCGACGGGCAGGCGGACCAGCCAGGTCAGTAGCTGCTCTTGTGTGTCGGCCGCTGCTCGGGCGCGCAGCGCGGCCGACGGATTCCCACGCTTTTGCGCCCGTCGGCCGCGCACTGGCCGATCAGGCCGCGAGGTCCAGCCAGGGGCGGGTCTGACCGGGGGTCCGGTGACCATGGGTGACCAGCGGTCGGGCGGCCTGAGGCCAGCTGGTTCCGTCATGGTGCCGGGTTCAGGATCATCAGGCGTTCAGGGTTCGGGAACGGTTCGAAGCCGGCCTTCGCGTAGACGTGGTGCGCGTCGAGTGTGGTGAGCAGGACTCGTTTGAGTCTGTAAGGGGCAAGGTGGTCACGAACAGCGCCGGCCATCCAGGTGCCGAGGCCCTTGCCGCGGTGTGCCGGCGCCACGTAGACATCGCACAGCCAAGCGAACGTCGTCCAGTCCGTGACGACACGGGCGTAAGCGACCTGAGCGCCACCGGCTGTCTCGTAGACGGCGAAGTTCAGTGAAGCGCGCACGGATTGCTCGACCGTCTCCCGGCTACGGCCCAGCGCCCAGAACGCGTCGGTCGAGAGCCAGTGGTGGACCAGAACGACATCGAGGCGGTCCGGGTCCACTGAGAGTTCGTATCCGTCATCCCTGTGAGTGATCACGGCATGTCAGCATAACGCCACCACTTGGGTTTTCAAAGCAAATACTTTGAAATTCCAAGCCGTGCGCCTCCTTCAGGTCTTCAACCGGCCCGGACCTTCCGACTTCGGGACAGGCTCACGCACCGGTTTCCAGGATGCGCTTGAGGGTGGCCAGTTCGGTGTCGACGAGAGCGATCTGCTCGTCGAAGAAGGCGTCGGTGAAGGTGGGCGGCTGGAAGAAGGTGATCATGAATTCGGCGCCCGTGCCGTTGGCGACGACGCGGGCGGGGACCTGCCAGGACGCCTGGTCCTCGACGTAGTCATGGTCGAGGATGCCGAGTGCGGCGTTGCCGCGGATACGGAGCCTGGCGGGGCCGCGCGGAGTGGTCATCAGCCACCAGTCGGGGTCGTCGGTGGGCTCGACGGCCTTGACGTTGACAACGGCCCAAGCGGGCCAGTTCGCGGGATCAGCAAGGAAGGCGAAGACCTCGGCGACGGGGCGCCGGATGCTCACGGCCTTGGTCATCGAACGGGCCGTGGCCGGAGTGGCCTTCATGACGGGGCCCTTCCGGAGGCAGGGGTTTCGGGGTGGGTGTCGCCGACCAGGCGGCGGATCCAGTCCTCCAGTTGGAGGCGCCGGGTCGGGTCGAGGTGGGCGAAGAAGTGGGCCTCGTTGCGGTCGGCGATCTCCGCCAGGCGCGGCGTGAGGTCGAGGCCGGCGTCGGTGAGGGTCAGGCGCAGGATGCGCCGGGAGTTGGGGTCGCTTTCGCGGGACATCAGGCCCTTGGCTACCAGGCGGTCGACCAGGCGGGAGACCGCGCCGACGTCGATGTCGAGGTAGCGGGCCACCTCGCGGGTGGTGGTGGCGTCGCCGCGGTAGACGGTGATCAGGACCGCCCACTGGGAGACGGTCACGCCGTGCTCGGCCAGTTGCTTCTCGAAGCGGCCGTGGACCTCATCGGAGAGACGGCGAAGCCAGTACCCGAGGTGGTCGCGCAGACTGCTGGTTGGTGCTGTCACTCCTCCACCCTGCATGTCGAAACAACGTCGGGCCAGGCCACGGACGGTGATGTCGTCATGACCGGGGCTCCTCAGGGCTGCGGTCGGGTGGCGGGGATCAGGCATTCGATGAGGTAGTCGCCGGTGTCGGGATCGGTGACGACGCCGTGGGCCTCGCTGCCGAAGCCGGGGAAGGCACGGTCGAAGGACTCAAGGGCGGTGAGGTAGCGCAGCAGCGGGCCGTCGTGGGCGCCGAGTGATTCCCCGGGCATGAGGACCGGGATGCCGGGCGGGGTGACGGTGACCATCGCGGCGGCGGTCCGTCCGGCGGCGTCGGCGAGGCGGACGCGTTCGGTGCCCCCGCGGACGAGTTGCTGGTAGCAGTGCCGGGGCGGGTGGACCGGGGTGGGCAGGTTCCGGAAGGCCTCGTCGAGGGACTGGACGAACGCGCCGTCGGTGAGGTGGCGGTGCATCCGAGCGCACAGCTCGCGCAGGCCGGTGTCCCGGTAGTGGCGGGGGTGGTTCCGGGTGAGGTCGGGCAGCACCTGGTGGAGCGGGGCGTCCTCGTCGTAGAGGGCCTTGAAGTCCATCAGGCCGTCCATGAGCGTGCCCCACTTGCCCTTGGTGATGCCCATGGAGAAGAGGACGAGGGTGCTGTAGCTGTCGGTCTTCTCCACGACGATGCCGCGGTCGGCCAGGTACTCGGTCAGGATGCGCGCCGGGATTCCCCAGGGCTCGGTCCGGCCGGTGGCGGTGACGCCCGGGCAGGTGATGGTCACCTTGATCGGGTCGAGGAGGCTGTAGCCGTCGGTCAGACCGTCGAAGCCGTGCCAGGCGGCGCCCGGTTCGAGTTGCCAGCATGAGGGCTCGGTGACGAGCAGGGACACCGGTGCGTCGGCGAACGCCATGGTGGTGCCGGTGTCGGGTTCGGTGACCGTCTCGGGCTGCCAGATGCCGAAGAACCAGCCGGGCCGGTCGCCGGCGGTGGCGATCCGGCGCCCGGTGCGCACGACGGCCTGGCGGAATCGGACGGCCTCGGTGACGACCTCGTCGATGAGCCAGCGGCCCTGGGGCCCGTCCATCATGGCGGTCGCCACGTCGAGGGAGGCGATGGCGGGGTAGAACGCCGAGGTGGTGCCGTGCATCATGAACGCCTCGTTGAAGCGGTGGTGCTCGACGGGCGCGCGGGGCGAGGGGCGGACATGGACCATGGCGCACTGCGAGAGGGCGGCGAGCAACTTGTGCGTGGAGTGGGTGGCGAAGACGGTCGGCCGCTGCGGCTCCGGGAAGGTGTCCGGGCCGACGGCCATGCCGTACCGGCCCCGGTAGAGCGGGTGGAAGCGGGCGTAGGCGATCCACGCCTCGTCGAAGTGCAGGCGCGGCGTGCTGGGCGAGAGGGCCCGGGCCGTGGCGAGGGTGTCGTAGCACAGGCCGTCGTAGGTGGAGTTGGTGATGACGGCGTACTGCGGCTGCGGTGAGAGGGCGTCGGCGGTCAGCGGATTGGCGGCGATCCGGGCCGCGACGGCCTCGGCGTCGATGGCGGCGGGGGGCAGCGGTCCGGCGAGGCCGTAGCCGTTGCGGGTGGGCACCAGGTAGACCGGCCGGGCGCCGGTGACGACCAGGCCGTGCAGGACGGACTTGTGGCAGTTGCGGTCGACCAGGGCGATCTCGTCCGAGGTGACGCTGTAGTGGCCGACCATGCGGTTGCAGGTGGAGTCGCCGTGCAGGACGAAGTAGGTGCGCTCCGCGCCGAAGACCCGGGCCGCGTTGCGTTCGGCCTCGCCGATCGGGCCGGAGTGCTCGTAGAGGGACCCGAGCTCACCGACCGAGATGGACAGGTCGGTGCGCAGCAGCCGCTCGCCGTAGTAGTCGAAGAAGGCGCGGCCGGCCGCCGACTTGAGGAAGGCCACGCCGCCGGAGTGCGCCGGGGTGTGCCAGGAGTACTCGTGGGCGTCGTCGAAGTGCCGCAGGGCGCTGAAGAACGGCGGCAGGACATCGCGCTGGTAGGCGGCGGCAGCAGCCGCGACCCGTCCGGCGATGAAAGGGGGCGTGTCCTCCAGTGGCCAGATGTAGCCGATGACGGCCTCGGCGACCCACAGCGGAAGGTGCTCCAGGTCATGGTCGGAGCCGTCCGCCATGAGCAGGAAGACCGGCAGGTCCTTGAACCGGTGCCGGATGCGGTCCAGCACCTCGGCCCCACCGGTGGGCAGTTCGACCCCGCTCTCCGAGGCACCGGCGTCCCCACTGTCACCGGGCGGGCGCGGCAGGCCCCACGCCACGACCGCGGCGGCCAGACCGGCCTCGATCTGAAGCATCGCCGTGGCGTCCCTGCTGTCACCGGCCCAGCGCAACTCCAGGCCGCGGTCTTCCAGTTCCTTGCCGATCCGGCGCATCTGTTCGGCGCTCACGCCGCCGGCGAGGGGGTCGTTGCGCAGTGCCAGCAGGACGGTGCCGTTCGCCATCGTGGTCCCCTGCCTCGTGGTGCGTGCCCGCGCAGGCGCGGAGCAATGGGTGTGCGGGAGCACGCGGGCCCGCTGCTCGGGTGCGGGTGCGGGTGCGGGTGCGGGTGCGGGTGCGGGTGCGGTGACATCTTCGCCCGGTGCCGGGGGCGGACGGTGCCCCTTCCCGGGGATTCATCCGAACGGGGCACGGGCGTGGGAAACCCCCACGGTTTGTAGCCGCACACGACGGACGCCCGCGGGTTCGGGACCCGCGGGCGTCCTGGGTACCTCAGCGGTGCCGCGTCAGCGGCGGGCGCCCCGACGGCGGGCGATCACCAGCGCGCCTCCGCCGACGGCGAGCAGCGCGGCGCCACCAGCGCCGTAGACGATCATCTGGCTGCTGTTGCCACCCGTGCTGGCCAGGGTGCTGTCCGGCGTGGTCGAGACCGGATTGGCGGTCGGCTTGCCGACCGGGCCGGTCGTGTCCGCCGGGGCGGACGGCGCCGGCACGGCCGGGGTGGTCGACGGGGTGCCGCTGGACGGCGTCCCGGTGGTGGCCGGCCCCGACGGCTTGGCGGTGGTGGAGGGCGAGGCGGTGGCGGTGGCCGAAGGCGTCGTCGTGGCGGTGGGCGTCCCGGTCGGGTGCGGGGTCGCGGTGGCCGTGGGCGACGCCGAGGAGGTCGGCACCGGGACGGTCGGCGTGCCGGTCGGGGTCGGCACGCAGGCCTTGCCGCCGTTCCAGGCCGAGATCAGGTTGTCCGAGTAGACGCCGTCCGGGTACCTCGGCGCGGGGTTGGCGACGCCGTCGAACTTCTTGTCGCCGTTGTACAGGTCGATCTGGCCGTAGCACTTCGGCAGGTGGGCGGAGACGTCCAGGGTCGCCTGGCGGTTCCCGCTGCGCAGCGTCGTGGTCGCCCAGCCGAGGAAGGTCTGCTTGCCCGAGGTGGCCCAGGTCGGCCCCTCGGTGTCGTAGGAGGCCAGCGAGATCCGGTAGTCGCAGCCCTCCACGACGTCGCCGGCCAGGCGGACCTGGATGACGCCGTGCGGCTGGGACATCCGGCCGTCGGAGATCCAGCCCTTGCCGCCGTCGACGGAGAACTGGACGCCGACGGTGCCGCACCCGTGCTCGGCCTGGGCCTGGGCGGCGCCGGCGGTGAGCAGCGGAGCGCCGACGGCTATGCCGAGGGCGGCGAGGGCCGGAAGGCTCCGGCGCAGGAGTTGGTGCACGAGGAAGCTCCCTAGGGGTTGTACACGGTTCGGGTGGGACTCGCCGCTCGCCTGGTGGCGATCCGGACGGGCCGTCACCGGAACTGAGCGGACGTGAAACCGTGACCGTACCCGATGGCCCGGCAGCCCCGGGCCCCAGGTGTCAGCAGTTACCGCCGCAGCCCGACAGGTGGACGCCGAGCCGCGAACAAGGTCGGCCGCCGGGATCAGGCGAGACCGCGCTGTTCCGGGGCGTCTTCTCCAAGGACTCCCCGAAGCTGGGCCGGCCGAGGCTTCGGCTGATGACCGGACTTGCCCGCGGCCGGACCGAGCGCGACGTCGGCGGCCTGGACGGAACGCCCGGGCCGTTGGTGCCCGGCAGAGCGGCCGTTCCAGAGATGCGGTATTCGGGGCGGTCCCCGCAGCGTCGCCCGCGCGGGCGGCGTCGGGGGAAGTGGATTCGCGCTGTTCTGCCCGGCGGCGGCCTCCAGCCCCGCTGCCCCCACCGGTACGTCCCGTGCCCCGTCCTGGGGTTGCCGTCGAGGCAACCGGACCGTGGCGACCGATGTGCCGTCAGTTCGACACCGCCGGGCGCAGCCTGACCGCCGTGGCCTCCCCCGAGGCGGCACGTCACCTCCTGGACGGTCGGCCTGACGGCCCCCACCCACACCCCGTCCCCGCACGGGGACGGCGCCCGGGGCGGCGGCGAGACGGCATGGTGGGCGGCCGCGGTCGGAGCCCGGCCGTCAGGACAGCGGGCCGGCCAGCAGCCCGGCGGCCAGGTCGTGCAGTTCGGCCACCAATTCCTTCGTCAGCCCGCCGCGGTGCTCCTGTTGGTCCTCCGCGCGGTACAGCCATCCGCGGACCGGCCACAGTGGCGAGCCGGGGTCATCGGCGGAGCACAGCTCAAAGCCGATCCGCTCGGCCGCTGCCAGCGGATCGAGACGGCCGTCCACCAGGTCCCTGAGGCAGTACCGGGCAAGCGCCAGGTCGCGGCCCTCAAGGGTGGTGGGCAGCCGCAGCGCAGGCCAGAGTTCCTGCTCCACCTCGGCCAGCAGCCGGCGCGTCTCCAGGACCTCCCCGTCGGACAGCACGC
This sequence comes from Kitasatospora aureofaciens, assembly GCF_001188955.3. Taxonomy (GTDB): domain Bacteria; phylum Actinomycetota; class Actinomycetes; order Streptomycetales; family Streptomycetaceae; genus Kitasatospora; species Kitasatospora aureofaciens. The sequence goes on from NZ_JPRF03000043.1 coordinate 369,632, forward strand.
CGAGCTCCCACAGACTCGGGGTGTCCGCCCCGCCGGCCAGCGCCGCCCAGGCAGCCTCCACCGCCTGGGCGACCGACTCCGGACAACCGTCGGTACGTCGCTCCAGCAGCACCCGGCGCAACGGCTCCAGCGCCTCGTCCAACTCCATCGCGCGAGCGTAACCACCCACTGCAGCCCGGAGCGACACGTTTTGATCCGACGGCAGCCGGCGCCCTGCGCCGGCACGGCATCGCCGCACACCCTCGCGGCAGCCTCCACCCCCCCCCGGCCACCGACCAGGATCCCCACCGACCACTGGACCCGCACCTTCCTCCCCGCCTGGCGCCACGGCCTCCTCGACTGCATCACGATGCCGGGTCCGCCGACGATGACCAGTTCGCCGGGTCGGCCACCAGGGCGGCCAACTCGCCCTGCGTCCGCGCCGAAAGGGCGCTCTCCGCTCCGGCGTCGAGCTCCTCCGAGGTGCCGGCCGTCACCGCCGGCGAGCCGTAGGGCGTCTACGGCGCGGTCACGATCCCGTGTGACGCCCGCAGTTCGGGCAGATCCCTCGACCGGGCGGCCACGCTAGCGAAGCAGAAGCAGGGGTCTTCCGTCGTGGGCACGGGAGAACCCGCTCAGGCCACGATCGCAGTCTGCAGCTCGAACCCGAGGGCGGTCAGGGCCTCCTCGGCGGCCTGCTGGTCCTGCTCGTAGCTGCCGCCGGAGATACCGAGTCCCCCGAGGCACCGGCCGTTCTCGACGATCGGGTAGCCGCCGCCGACCGCCATCAGGCGCGGGTGTGCGGCGAGCGGCGAGAGCCGCGGGTTGGCGAGGTGGTCGTTCCACGTGTGGGTGGGGGTCTGGAAGGAGGCCGCGGTCCAGGCCTTGTCGAGCGCGACCTCGGCCGTGAGGAAGAGCGCGTCGTCGGCGCGGTCGAACGCCTTCAGGTGTCCGCCCGGGTCGGTGACGGCGACGGCGGCCGTGAAACCGATCCGGGCAGCGGCGGTGTGCACCGCCGCGATGAGCGCGCCGGCGGCTGCTCGGGTGATCGTGGAGGCGGGGGCTGACTTCTGGAGGATGTCAGTGCTCATGGGAGGTTTCCTCAGGGACTGGGCGGTGTTGGTGACGCTGCGACGGCCGGGGCCGGTCACCGCAGCGGTGAGGCCGGGGTGGGGATCACGCGGGTGACGACGGACTTCTCCGGAATCAGAAGGCCGTGGACGACCGGACCGATCTCGTTCTTCCAGCGGTCGTGCTGGTAGACCGCCGCGTACAGGGCCTCGCTCTGGGCCTCGTCCTCGAAGCGGCGGATCCAGACGTAGCCGTCCTCGTCCTGGGCGTCGACGAAGGAGGCGGTCACGTCCATGCCCAGCGAGGCCTGGAACGGGATGACCACGTCCTCCATGTAGCACACCCACTCCTCGCGGCGTCCGGCCCGGACCTGGTAGCGGCGGATCTCGTAGTACACGGCCTGCTCCGAACTTCTTGTGGTGATGGTCAGTTGGTAACGGTCAGGACGAGCTTGCCGCGGGTGCGGCCGGCCTCGCCGCGGGCGTGGGCCGTACCGGCCTGCTCCAGTGGGAAGGTCTCCTCCACCTCGACAGCGACCTCGCCGGCGTCGATCAGGCCGGCGATCGCGGCCAGCGCCGTACCGTCCGGCTCCACCAGGAACGGGGTCACCCGCACGCCCGTCGCCTCAGCCGCCTGCGCCAGCTCCGCGGAGACGCCGGCCGGGATCGCGACCAGCAGGCCGCCGGGGCGCAGGACCTTCAGCGAGCGGGTGCTGGTCTGGTCGTGGGCGTCGCCCACGAGGTCGATGACGACGTCGACGCCCGCGACGGCGTCCTCGAAGCGGGTCGTGGTGTAGTCGATGCTCTCGCCGGCGCCGAGTTCCTTGAGCCAGGGGTGGCGGGCGGCGCTGGCGGTGGCGATCACGTGGGCGCCCAGGTGGCGGGCGAACTGGACCGCGAAGTGGCCGACGCCACCGGCGGCGGCGGTGATCAGGACACGCTGGCCGGCCTGCACCTGGGCGGTGTCGACCACGGCCTGCCAGGCCGTCAGCGCGGCCAGGGGTACGGCAGCGGCGTGCACGTGGTCGATGGTGGCCGGCTTGCGGGCCCACTGGCGGGCCGGGGCGGTCACGTACTCGGCGTAGGCATTGGCGACGCGCGGGAACCACGGCATTCCGTACACCTCGTCGCCGGCCTTCAGCGTGGTCACACCGAAGCCGACCTCCTCCACCACACCGGACACGTCCCAGCCGAGGGTGAACGGCGGCTCGCCCAGCAGGCCGGCCATGCCGGTGCCGCCGCGGGTCTTCCAGTCCACCGGGTTGATCCCGGCCGCGTGCACCCGCACCAGCACCTCGGTCGGCAGCGGCACCGGGCGCGGCACCCGCTCGATCCGCAGCACCTCCGGCCCGCCGAAACCGTCCTGGACCACCGCGCGCATCATGTTTGCGGACATGCGTCATCTCCTGAAAGAGCACTCTGCGGAGGGCCGTCGGCGGCCCTCCCTCGACGTCGGCGACGCTATCCCCGTGGGTATGGTTACCTTCAAGGTCTAGTACTTCCCATCGGGAAGTAACCTGGTGAGGATGGTGATCATGACGACCACATGCCCCAGCGGCCAGCACTCGCACCACGACGTCTACGCCGCCCAGTGCCCCTGCCGCGCCCTGCTGGACCTGCTCGCCAACAAATGGTCCGCCCTCGCCATCGGCGCCCTCGAAGACGGCCCCCAGCGCTTCGGCGAACTCCAGCGCAAGCTCCAGGGCGTCAGCCCCAAGGTGCTGACCCAGACCCTGCGCCGCCTGGAGGACTTCGGCATCCTCGACCGCACCGTCTACCCCGCCGTCCCGCTGCACGTCGAGTACTCCCTCACCGCGCTCGGCCGGAGCGCCGCGATCCCGCTCAACGCACTCCGCTCATGGGTCGAGGACAACATCGACCACGCCTACCGGCCGGAGCCGGTCGCGCCCTGAGGCCGTCACCTCCGTGCGCCAGAGCAGCGCCTCTCGTGCGGACCTTGCCCGAGGACCTGCGGGACACCAGCACGGTCCTCGGCGCTTCGGTGCCGACTCGGGAGCACGACGGCCCGGGCCCCGCGTGTGTGAGTACCCGGGCGTCGTCCCCGCCGGCTGTCGGAACGGGCAGTCCGTCAGCGGATGGCCCGGTGCCTCGGCCGAGGACCGCACATGAGATGGCTCGGACCGCAAATGCCGTGAATGGTCCTCGGGTCCCTGCCGCGACGGCGGCCACTCCTATGGTTGGTCGAAAGGCAGCCAAGGCGGTCCTGGAGGCAGCGGTGAGGGTCGTGTTCGTGCACGGGGCGTGCGTGCGGGACGGGTCGTGGTGGTGGCATCGCACTGCCGAGTTGCTGCGGGAGCGAGGGATGCGGAGCGTGGCGCCGGCGCTGCCGAGCTGTGGTGAGGCGGGCCTTCCCGGGGGCCGCGGCGGTCCGGGGCTTGCCGAGGACGTCGCGGCGGTGCGGCAGGTGCTGCTGGACGGCGATGAACCCACTGTTGTGGTCGCCCACAGCTACGGTGGCATCATCACTGCGGAAGCCGCCGCGGGCGTCGGGGCGGTCCGCCACCTGGTGCTGATCTCCAGCTACCTGCCCGAGGTCGGGCAGAGCCTGTCGGACTTCGGGGACGGCAGCCCCGCCCCGTTCCTCGACGTCGACTCCGACGCCGGCACCTTCGGGGTTCGCTCCGGGCTACTCGTGGACACCTTCCTGCAGGACTGCGACCCCGAGATCCAGGCGCAGGCGGCGGACCACCTCGCCCGGCAGAGCGTGCAGGTGACCGGGCAGCCGGTCCGGGCGGCCGCATGGCATCAGGTGCCCTCGACCTACCTCGTCTGCGCCCAGGACCGGGGCACCCCGCCACGCCTGCAGCGCGAGTTCGCCCGCCGAGCCAGCAGCGTTGTCGAACTCGACGCCGGCCACCACCCGTTCCTGTCCCAGCCCGACACAGTCCGGGACCTGCTGCTGAGCCTGTGATTGGCAGCGACAAGATCGTTCACAGGGAGGACGGCGTAGTCGCCGCAGTGCGGGGGGCTGCTCACCGAGGGAACTGTGCGGTGGGACAGCGCCGTCAGCGGCGTCACCCCCCCTGGCGGACGGCACCTGTCGGCTGCTCTTCGGTGACGGCACCGCTGAGGACTTCGACCTGGTGGTCGGTGCCGACGGCGCCTGCACGGCCGCCCGGCGCCGACTACGACGACGCTCCACCCATGGCCAGCGCGGTTCGCGCCAGCCCGCGCAGCCAGGCGTGGGCGGGATCGGTGTCGTAGCGCTGATGCCACGACAGGTATACCGGTGCCGACGGCAGTTCGAGTGGCAGGGGGAGCACGACCAGGCCGAGGTCGGCGACGGCGGAGCGCGTGGTGGCTTCGGGGACGCTGATCAGGAGATCGGAGCCGCGCGCGAACTCCAGAGCGGCCGCTTCCGTGGGCGCGCTCGCCACCACGCGGCGGGTGAGGCCGAGCCGGGCGAGGGCGTCGTCGACGACATTGCCGAGGTTTCCACGTCGCGAGACGGTGACGTGCTCAGCGGCGGCGTACCGCTCTACGGTGACGGTCCGGCGGCGGGTGAGGGGGTGTCCCTGCCTCACGACGATGACGAGGCGGGTCTCGCCCACGTTCTCGGCACGGATGTCCGGTGCGCTCGGCCGGTTGGCGTTCGCCTCCAGATCGACCTCGGCGCGCCGCAGCTCGGGGGTGTCGATGCTCGATTCCGCGACGAAGCGCAATCGCACGCCCGGCGCTTCCTCATGCACGGCCGAGAGCAGTGCGGGGCCGCTCAAGGCAACCAGGGAATCGTGCCAGCGGAGTGTGAAGGTGCGCTCCAACGTTGCCAGATCGAGTTCACGGCTCGGCGCCAGCACTCCTTGGACCTGGTGCAGCAGCTCGTGCACCCGTTCCCGGACGGCGATCGCGTACGGCGTCGGGGTCATTGTCCGGCCGGTGCGCACCAGGATCTGGTCCCCGGTGGTGCGCCGGATCCGGCCCAGGCTCCGGCTCATCGCGGGGGCGGTGACATGCAGGCGCGCGGCCGCCCCGGCCACACTGCCCTCCTCCAGCAGCGCGTCGAGCGCGGCCAGCAGATTCAAATCCAATTGCATGTGAGTAATCCTAGGCGTGCTTTACATGCATTTGAAGTTAATCAACGGGCTGGATACCTTCGAGACCAGCGCACCGAACAGAGCGCACACTTCAGCCCGAACGGCCCCAACGCCCTTTACTCACAATGGAGTTCATCATGCCCGAAACGCCTCGGACCACTGACGTCGCCACCTCCGACGCGGACCTGCTGGACCAGACCGCGATCGCCGTGCGCGCGGCCGGCTCCGCGCTTCGCGAGCGCTTCGGCGAGGTGGTCCGCTACCAGAGCCGTGAAGAACTGCTGCACGCGCTCGCCGTCAACGACGAGACGGCCCTCGACATCCTGGGCCCCCGCCTCACACGCCTGCGCCCGGACGCCGGCTGGGTGGAGGACGAACTGGACCGCGGGGCGCTGCCGCCCGGCGAGTGGTGGGTCGTGGATCCGGCCGAGGGCAACGTCAACCACCTGCACGCCCTGCCGGAGTGGGCGGTGACCGCCACCCTCGTACGTGAGAACCAGCCGGTGCTCACCGCGGTCCACCTGCCGCTGACCGGCGAGACCTACACCGCGCTCGCCGGCGGGGGCGCCCACCTCGACGGCCGACCGCTGCGCGTCTCCCCCACCGCGGACCTCGGCCTGAGCATCGTGGCCACCAGCCAGGCCCGCCCCGACGAGGACGAGAAGGTCGTGCGGCGCGTCGGCTCCTCGATCACCGCGATGCTCTTCGACGCGCTCGTCGTCCGCACGGCCGTGCCCGCGACCCTGCACCTGACCAACGTGGCCGCCGGCCGGATCGACGCCTTCTGGCAGTTCGCCGGTGCCCGCGCGGACCTGTTGCCCGGGGCGCTGCTCGTCACCGAGGCCGGCGGACAGGTCTCCGACGCCCAGGGCCGCCCCTGGACCCCGCAGAGCGAGAGCTTCCTGGCCGCCGCGCCCGGTGTCCACGCCACGGCCGTCGCCACGCTCTCCCGCTGACCGCGCACCACAAGCCACCCGCACTCACGAAAAGGACCACCTCGCCATGACCACGATCGCAGTCCTCGGAAACGGCCGTGTCGGCGGCAACCTGGCCACAGCCCTCACCCGGGCAGGGCATGAGCTGACCGTGGCGGACCGCGCGCCGGGCGCCGCCGCCGACGCCGCCCGGGCAGCCCGGATCGTCATCAACGCCACCCCGGGAGCCGGCTCGCTGGAGCGGCTCGCCGCCCTGCGCGAGGAACTGCGCGACAAGATCCTCGTCGACGTCTCCAACGCCACCACCGACGGACCGGACGGACTGCCCGCCGGCCTGATCTACCCCGGCTCGAGCCTCGCCGAGCAACTCCAGGACGCGCTCCCCGAAACCCGCGTCGTCAAGACCCTCAACACCATGCTCTTCCCGGTGATGACCGCGCCGGCCACTCTCACCCAGGCGCCAACCGCGTTCCTCTCCGGCGACGACCCGCAGGCCAAGCAGACCGTCGGTGAACTGCTCACCGACCTCGGCTGGCGCAAGGAGTGGATCACTGATCTCGGCCGGATCCAGACCGCCCGCGCCACGGAGGCCGCGATCCTCTTCGTCCCGCACGTCATCCGGTCCAGCGGATTCGCGCCCTTCGCGATCTCGATCGCCCGCTGACCCGTACCCCATGCACCGCCCCCGGCGGGCCCGCATCCAGACCTGGCACGACAGCGCGGCCAGGACCGGCGATCCAGCGACGGACGGCGACCCATGGCCACCCTTCCCGGGGCCCTCGGTCTCGCACCGAGGTCGTCGGCGCGGAAGTCGTCACCGCGCTGCACGAGACCGGCTACGGCTCCCGCGACTTCGCCGTGCGCGTGCCGAGGGCAACCGCTGGTCCTTCGGACCCACCTCGGGCAGCATCGTTGCGGCGCCGCGCAGCGAGGCCGGAGCTCTTTCCGGCAGGGCGCGTGGAGCGGGAGACGGTGGGAACACGCCCACCATGGGATGGTTCCGAAGAGCACACGGCGAACATGACGGTGGGCCTGTCCGCGGCCCGCAGGAGGCCACGGACCAGGGCCCGGACGCACCGACGCAGGTACCGGGCCGGGGCTGGCTCGGAGTGCTCAGGCGCACGTGGCGGGAGTTCCTCGACGACGAGTTGTCGGACCGGGCCGCCGCGCTGACGTACTACGGCGTGCTGGCGACGTTCCCGGCGCTGCTGGTGCTGGTGTCGGTGCTCGGCCTGCTCGGCACCTCCGCCACCCATGCGGTCCTGGACAACCTGCAACAGCTCGCGCCCGGGCCGGCACGCGACATCCTGCACACCGCGGTCACCCAGCTGCAGGCCAGCCGCGGCACCGGCGGGGTGCTGGCGGTGGTGGGCCTGGCCGGCTCCCTGTGGTCGGCGTCCGGATACATCGCGGCGTTCATCCGCGCGGGCAACGTCGTGTACGACATCCGCGAGGGCCGGCCGATGTGGAAGACCACACCACTGCGGGTCGGCCTGACCCTGCTGATGATGATCCTCCTGACGGCCAGCGCGGTGATCGTGGTGTTCACCGGCCCGCTGGCCCAGCGCGCCGGTGACGTGATCGGTCTGGGGCACACCGCCGTAACCGTGTGGTCGATCGCGAAGTGGCCGGTGCTGGTGGCGCTGGTGTCGCTCATGATCGCAGTGCTGTACTGGGCCGCGCCGAACGTGCGAGGCCGCGGCTTTCGCTGGGTCTCCCCGGGCAGCGTGCTGGCAGTGCTGCTGTGGCTGCTCCTGTCCGGCGGGTTCGCCGCGTACGTGGCCAATTTCGGCTCCTACAACAAGACGTACGGCACGCTCGCCGGGGTGATCGTGTTCCTGGTGTGGCTGTGGCTGTCCAACCTGGCGATCCTGCTCGGGCTGGAGTTCGACGCCGAGCTCGCCCGCGAGCGCGCCATCGAGGGCGGCATGCCACCCGGCGAGGAGCCGTACGTGCCGCCGCGCGACACCCGCACATGGCCGGACGACGAGCACGGCGACGGCCGAGACTGACCTCCTCTGCGGGGGCGCAGCGGGTGGAGGACTTCAAGGCCGCCGTGTCAGGACGTCCATCGACTCGGCCATCGACAAGCCGCCCACTTCTTCTCCGCTCACCCGGACACCACCGGTCCGGGTGAGCGGAGGCCGAGCCGGCCCCGGGGTGCTGCGGACCGGCACCGGGGGGCTGTCTCGTGCGACAGTCCCGTGCTCCCGGGCCGTGCCCACCCCGCGAGGCGGCCCCGTGCCCCCGTGCCCCTCACAGGTCGGGGTCCGGGCGCCGGTAGTCAGTGGTCGTGGCGATCGCAGTGGTCATGGTGCCCGTCGTGGCCGCCGCCGCTGTCACCGTCGTACCCGCTGCCGCCGTCACCGTCGTGCTCGTGGTGCTTGTTGATCGCGGTGGGGTCGGTGGCGGTGTGGGTGGTGGTGTCACCGCCTCCGGTGACGGTGGCCGTGTTGGTGACCTGTGCGGGGGCGTCGCAGGCGACGTCGGCCTTCAGGATGACGGGCGGGTAGCTGTGCCCGGCAGGCAGGACGTCGCTGCGGGTACAGGTGAGGCTGGCCAGGATGCAGTTCCATCCGCTGCCGGTGATCCTCTCGGCGCGGAGACCCGCGGGAAGGACGTCGTGGACGGTGACCGCGGTGCCATCGGTCGGGCCGGCCGCGGTGGCGTTGCCCACGGTGATGGTGTAGACGCCGTCCTCGCCCCGGACGAAGGTGTGCACGTGGCTCTTGGCGATGGTCAGGGAGGGTGGGACCGGAACGACCGTGAAGGCGAGACCGGTACTGCCGGTGCCGGCGGCGGCGCGGTCGGCGGTGGCGGTGCCACCGGGTCGGGTGAGTCCGGTGGTGATGCCGGTGCCGATCGCCGGCACCATGCCGTCGTTGACCTGGGCGACGGAGGCGCCCTGAACCGTGGCGGTCCAGGCTGCGGCCAGCACGACCGCCAGGACGGCCACCCCGGCCATCATGACCGACCCCGCCCTGCGGGCCCGCGCCCTCAACCACGACCCGAACATGCCGCCCGTACCTTCCGTGCCGCGGCTTGCTCCAGCCCGCCCTCTCCCGTGCCTGAACACCGACATCTCCGTTTCCAAACCGCCGACAACACGCCATGGGTACTCACCGGGACATGAATGTCCCTCACTGCTTCGGAAGCGGGCCCGCGCATATGGTCAGCCCGCTGCGGGGGCGGGGCCCGATCGGAGTGGTCACCGGCGGCGCCGGCGGAACGCGGAGAGCAGGACGCACAGAGCGGCGAGGGCGAGGGCCGAGAGCCCGGCGACCACAGGGGCGGGGAAGCGCCCCTGCTGGGCGGCCGACGCGGCGACTTCTCCGACGCTGCCCGGAGTCGTCGGGAAGGTGGTGGTGGCACGCATGGTGTGCTCGACCAGGCCGCTCCTGAGCGTGAGTTCCACGGTCCACGGGCCCGGCAGCCGTTCGTCCAACGGGACGACCGCCTCCGCGACGTCGCCCGGAGCCAGTGTGGTGCCCGGCTCGACCGGGAACGGTCCAGCGCGCCGTCCGCCCGGCCCGTGGACGAGGGAGAGCGCCCCGCTGATGTCCAGGGCGCGGCTGCCCGTGTTGTGGATCCGGGCGCGAGCCTCCTCCCGCCCGTCGCCGGCTCGCGCCGGAGAGAGCCGCTCGATCCTGAAGTCCGAGGGTGGCTCACCCCCGGGACCGACGTCGACGTACATGCGGACGCCCACCCGGCCCTGGAACGTCAGAGTGTGCGAGCGGTCCGTGGGGGTCTCCGTCTGCGCCCAGATGACGCCGTACCGCTCCCCGGCGGCGGCGTCCCCGGGCACCCGGATGGTGGTGCGAACCTGCGCCGTTTCGGAGGCTGCCAGCTCGAGGTCCGCCGTGTCGAACGACGTCCAGCCGGTCAGCTCGTTGGACGTGCGCTGCGGCGCGAAGGTGTACTTGCCGTTCGCGATGGTGGCCGCCGCGGCGTAGACGCTGACGTGCATCGGCGCGGACGACTTGTTGGTGACCTCCACCCGCCGCTCGATGGTCGCGCCGGGCGCGACGTGGTCGACGATGTAGGCCTGCGCCCTGGGATCGGCACGGCGGCTCTCCGGAGCGTCGAGCAGCTTGACACCGATGGTCCTGCCCGCAACCGGGTCCTGCGGGGAGGACACCCCGGGCGCCCCGTGCCCCGCTGCCGGCATCACCCCGGCCGCCTGGACGAAGGCCAGCACCAGCAGCAGGACCCCGTACCGGCGTGCCCCCTTCATTCCATCAGGCAACGGACTGGGTCAGCGTTCCGGTGTAGGTCCCGCCGACGGCACCGGCGGGCACGTTGACGGAGATCGTCGGGTCCCAGCTCGCGGTGTTGTCTCCGACACCGGCGGTCCCGGTGAGCACCGTCTGCGCGGTGTTGCTCAGCGTCACGTTCGTGGGAGTGACGGTGATGGTACCGGTCGTCGTCACCGACCCGACCGTGTAGGTGGCGTTGGTGGCGGGAATCGTCGCCGTACCGTTCACGAAGTCCGTCTCCGCCGCGGTCACCGTCCAGGAGGCCGACAGGAGGGCGCGATCGTCGGTGACGGTGCAGGGGCCGATCGGCGCGCTGATGACGGTACCGGGCGCTCCCGAACCGAGGTTGGCACTGGCCGGTACCGTCAGCGTCAGTGCGCCGGACGTGACGGTGAACGTCTCCGTCGTGCTGGGGTCGCCCGCGGCGCCGGCAGGGCCCGGCTGGACCACGACGAGAGCAGCGGCTGCGGCCGCGACAGCGAGGATTCGTGAACGCACAACAACTCCCGAAGTAGCAGCCCGCCTGCGAACACGCTGGTCGACAGCGGACATGTCGGTTGACGTTGCGTCAGACAAGCGGGCGCGGCCCGTTTCCGCAAGCCGACGCACGCGGCACTCCGCCACACGAATGACCACATTTCAGCTGAGCGGTTTGCCCGGCCACCTCGCCGGCGCCCTCGGATCGCCTGGCCGCGACGACGGGGGACGGCAACCCGCGGTCGAACGCCACGACGTACGGTGGCGCGGTGCTGCGCCTACCGGCGGGTCAGGTGCTCCCCGCGCGAACGCGTGCGGCGCAGCGGTGGCGAACGGCCCGTCGACGGTCATCTCGCCTGTCCCGTCAGCGAGTTGACCGCGTCGGCGTGGTGCGCGCGGGTCCGTCCGGCGTCGATGACGCTCCTGCGGTCCCAACGTACTTTCCGCGCGGCCGCGTTCGCGCGCGACGTAGCCGATCTGGCTGTGGGCGCCCGCCCTTGAGCGGCGGCAACGGTGGTGCTTCACTGTGTGGATGACCGGCGAGACGGAGATGACGGAGCTGTTCGGCGCGGTGCTCAGCAGGCACCGGGTGAACACCGGTGCACGGTGGCAGAACGCCATGTGGGCACTGCTGCTGGCGGTGCCCACCGGCTGGCTCGGGCTGTGGGCGCTGTTCAGCGCGGACGACGGCCGCTCGGGCGGCGGCCGGGCGATCGGTCTGGTGATCGGCCTGTCCCTCGGCGCGCTCTTCGTCGCCGTGACGCAGGCCTGGCGCGCGGTGCGGGGCGGACCGGGCGAGTACTTCGAGGTCCACGAGCGCGGCCTCGTCCACGGCTCGCGGCGCGGCGTGCGGGGCTGGGAGTGGAGCCAGGTCGTCTCGATCACGATCCCCGGCACCCCGAGGATCCACGGCCTCGCCCGTCGGCTGGGCAACGACTACCGCTGCCGCCTCGTCCTCGACGGCGGCACACGCCTGCACATCGACGGGCACACCCCCGGGGCGTCCGGCCTGGGCCGCGCGGTGCTGGCGCACAGCCCCCACGCGCGGCGGCTGCAGGGGGACGAGTGGCAGGACCGGGCCGGCGGCTGGTTCCTGGCCGGAGCGGTGGTCTTCCTGGCCGTGGGCGTCTCCCTGGTCTCCTACCTCGTCAGCCACGCCGACGAGGACGCTCAGAACGTCAGCGAAGGCGTGACCATGGCGGTCGGCCTGGGACTGCCGGTGTGCGCGGTCGGCGCGATCACCTGCATCGTGCTGTACGTCCGCCACCGGATGTACCGCCCCCGCTGAACACCCGCGTTCTCGAAGTCGGGCTGTCAGCCGCGGATTCCACCGGCCCGACGACCGAGAGGTGAACCGGGTACGACCCGGCCGGTGCGTGCGGCCGCTCCCCGCCACCGGGCTTGGGCACGGCCAGGTCGGTCATGGCCTGACGGTACGTCGGCCGTGCGCGATGGCGCGGATCGGTGTGCGACCACATACCTCCTGCCCGACCCGCGGGACCGCGCACCGCTCAGTCGGCAAGGTGGCGTTCGATCCAGGCGGCCGCGGTACGGCGGAACAGGACCCGGTTTCGGGTGTTCCTGAACTCGTGGCCCTCGTTGGGCAGCACCAGCAGTTCGGCGGGGATCCCCCGCTGGCGGGCCGCCAGGACCATCTGCTCGGACTCGCCCGGCGGCACGTTGGTGTCGTGCTCACCGTGAACGGCCAGCAGCGGCACCCGGAGGGCGTCGATCCGGCTCATCGGGGAGAGCGCGTGCAGGAGGTCCCGGTCGCGTTCGGGATGGCCGTACTTGGCGGCGGCCGATCGGGCGATCCACGGCTCGGTGCCGGCGAAGAACGTCAGGAAGTCCGACATGCCGCACACGGAGACACCGGTGCGGAACAGCTCCGGATGCCAGACCAGGGAAGCCAGCGTGAGGTAGCCGCCGTAGGAGTGGCCCATCACGGCCAGCCGGCGGGGGTCGGCGAGTCCGAGGGCGACCACGTGCGCCGCGCAGTCCGCGACGTCGTCGATCGCCGCGAACCGCCCGGCGCCGAGGTCGGCGTTGACGAAGGAGCGGCCCGCGCCCAGCGAGCCGCGCACGTCGGGTGCGAAGACGTCCAGGCCGTGGCCCAGCAGCTCGTGGTAGAGCGGATCGAAGACCGGTCGCTCCTGCTGCTCCGGCCCGCCGTGCAGATGGACGACGCACGGCGCGTGCAGGTCGGGGCCGCCGCCGGGTGCGCGGTAGTACCAGCCGCCCAACTCCAGCCCGTCACGGGCCCGCACGCGCAGGTGCTCGGGCCGCTGCGGCGGCGGGCGGCCGGGTGCGACGGCGTCCTCGTCCCGCGAGGACCACGGTGTGCGGACGGGCGACCCGCCGTCGGCCGCGTGCCAGACGCCGGGGCGGCGGACCGAACCGGAGACGGCCAGCGCCAAGCCCACCGGGCCCGCCGGGCTGATCCGGGTCACCACCTCGTGCGGCAGGGGCAGCGGACGCGGGGCGGGTTCGGGCGGTGAGCCGTCCACCTCCGCCCCGATGCCGGCGCCGGTCCGGCGCCGCCGCGAGGCGGGCAGGGAGACGACCTCCAGCTCGCTGCGGCCACGCACGTTCCAGGCCAGCACGGCGCTCCGGCCGTCGTCCCGGACGGACAGCAACTCCAGGTCGACGCAGTCCCGTTGGGCGATCACCTGACGATGTCGGCAGTGGCCGTCCGGCCCGAGCTCGGCGGTGACCAGGGCCGCGAACTCACGGTCGGCGTCGCTGCGCAGATAGAGCGTCCGGCCGTCTGGCGAGAACCGGCCGATCCAGGGGTCCCCGTCGGCCACCGGCACGGTGCAGGCCGTCTCGCCGCTGTCGGTCCGCAGCACCACGGCCTCGCGCCGGCCGCGCGGCCCTCGCAGCAGCAGCACGAGCCGGCCGTCCGAGGTGGTGTCGCACACCCGCAGGGTGGCGCCCGCCGGTTCGGTGGCGAGGAGTTCTGGGGGCCGCACGCCGCTCGGATCGGCCAGGTAGGCGGCCAGGCCCCCGCCGGTGAGATGCGGCTCGGGGGCGATTTCGTAGGGGGCCGGCCTCGGCGGACGCAACACCGTCGGTACCGCCCCCGGCAGGCCGGTGTCCAGCAGCACCGTCCCGACCTCGCCGTGGTGGGCGCCGCCGAGCAGCACGGCGCGCCCGTCGCGGCTGATCCACTCGCCCGGGGGGACTTCCTGGTAGGGCTCGGCGGGTGCGGTGGTGCCGGGCTCGGTGGCGGACAGGCCGACCAGCGGGTCCGTCGTGGTGATGGCGATGGCCGAACCGTCCCGGGTCCAGCGACCGAGGTAGGCGGTGCTGCCCGCCAACGCACCGGCCAGGATCCGGCGGTCGCCGCCGTCCGGCCGGACGCAGAGCACCCGGGTGTGCTCGCCCCCGCCGGGGGCGGTGGTGTAGGCGATCCAGCGGCCGTCCGGGGACCACGAGACCTCGATGACCGGGTCGGTGCCGGTGTCGAGCAGGTGCACGTCGTCGCCGTCGGCCGCTCCGGTCCACAACTGCGGTACGCCGCCGCGGTTGCAGATGAAGGCCACCCGCCCGCCGGTGGGGTCCGCCGACGGGTACCAGCACCCGTGGGCGGTCACCGGGCTGTGGCCCTCCCGGGTGTCGTGGGCGTCCGGGAGGACCACGGCCTGGGGGGCCGCCGGCGGCGGGGCCACGGGATCGGAGCGCTGGTCCACCACGGTTACGCCTCCCGTTCAGTTGATCCCGTGGGACTGCAGCCACATCTCCAGCAGGGCCACCTGCCACAGCGCGTTCGCCCCGCGCGCCGTGCGGTGGGCGTCCGGTGCGGCGAGCAGCCCGGCCAGATAGGCCTCCTGGAAGATCCCCCGGGCCCGGGCCTCGGGGGCCGACAGGACCTGCTCGATCCGGCCCAGCACCGGCGGAGCCATCCGGCGGATCGCCGGCACCGGGAAGTAGCCCTTGGGCCGGTCGATGACCTCGGGGGGCAGGAGCTTGCGGGCGGCGTCCTTGAGGACTCCCTTGCCGCCGTGGGCGAGCTTGAACTGCGGCGGGCAGGCGGCGGCCAGCTCGACCAGTTCGTGGTCCAGGAACGGCACGCGTGCCTCCAGCCCCCAGTCCATGGTCATGTTGTCGACCCGCTTGACCGGATCGTCGACCATCAGCACGTGGGTGTCCAACCGGATGGCGGCGTCCAGGGCGGTCTCCGCCCCTGGGGGTGCCATGTTCGCCCGCACCAGTTCGCCGGAGGCGTCGTGGTCGACCAGCACCTCCGGCTGGAGCATCCGCCCCAGCTCGGCGTGCGACCGGTCGAAGAACACCTTGGCGAAGGTCTCGGGCTCCCGTTCGCGCGGCACGGCCGCCAGGGCGGGGTGCCAGCGGTATCCGGCGAACACCTCGTCGGCGCCCTGCCCGCTCTGCACGACGCTGACGTGTTTGGAGACCTCTTCCGACAGCAGGTGGAAGGCGACCACGTCATGGCTGACCATGGGCTCGCTCATGGCGGCCACCGCCCGGTCCAGCGCCCCCCGGACCCGGTCCGAGGGGACCATGATCTGGTGGTGGTCGGTGGCGAACTCCCGGGCCACCAGGTCCGAGTAGGCGAACTCGTCGCCCTGCTCGCCGCGTTCCGCCTCGAACCCCACACTGAAGGTGGCCTGGTCGTCCTGGCCGGCTTCGGCGAGCAGCGCCACGATCAGGCTGGAGTCCAGGCCACCGGAGAGCAGCACCCCGATCGGTACGTCCGCCACCGTGCGGCGGCGGACGGCGGTGCGCAGGGCGTCGAGCACGGCATCGCGCCAGTCGGCGGCGTCCATGCCCGCGTGCTCCGGCCGACGGCTGTAGGACGGCTGCCAGTAGCACTCGTCGTGCTGCCCGCCGTCCGGCTCCACGACCCGCACGGTGGCGGGCGGAAGCTTGCGGACGCCGCTGAGCACGGTGCGCGGCGCCGCCACCGTCCCGTGCAGGGTCAGGTACTGGTGCAGTGCGGCCGGGTCGATGGAGGTGTCCACCCCGCCGCCCGCGAGCAGGGCGGGCAGCGAGGAGGCGAAGCGCAGCCGGCCCGGCCGCCGCGCCAGGTAGAGGGGTTTGATCCCGAGGCGGTCGCGGCCGAGCACCAGCCGACCGGTGTCCGCCTCGGCCACGGCGAAGGCGAACATGCCGAACAGTCGTCGCACACAGGCCGTGCCCCACTGCCGGTACGCCTTGAGCAGCACCTCGGTGTCGGAGGTGGAGAAGAAGCGGTGACCGAGGTCCTCCAACTCCTGCCGCAGCGCCCGGTAGTTGTAGACGCAGCCGTTGAAGACGACGGTGAGGCCGCTCTCCGGGTCGGTCATCGGCTGGGCGCCGCGCTCCGACAGGTCGATGATCTTCAGACGGCGATGGCCGAGCGCCATGGCGCCCTGCGACCACAATCCGCGGCCGTCGGGCCCGCGGGCCGCCAGCCGGTCGGTCATGCGCTCCACGGCGGCCAGGTCGGGACGCCCGCCGTCGAAACGGATCTCTCCGCTCAGCCCGCACATGCCGCCTCACCTCCGTTCGAGCGGCGCCGGGAGGACGGTGGCGGTCGTCGGGTCGCCGTTGCCCGCGTACGACTGGCCGTCCGCGGCCGGCGTCCGGTCCGTCCGGCCGCGGATCCGGCTCGTGCGGCGCAGCAGTGCGCCGGATCGGTGCGCCGCGAGCCGAGCGGCCCGGGTCCTCCGGCAGCGCGCGGACAGGCTCCTGCCGTCGATCCGCGCGCGGGGGCCGATCACGGCCGGGTTCGCCCGGGTCCGGGCGATCAGGAAGTCGACGGCCGCGGTCAAGCCGCCGTCGGCGGCGACCCGCCGGAGCCGGTGAGCGACATCGCCCAGCCCCAGCGTCTGCTCGGCCAGTGCGGAGACGGTCTCCCAGTCGCCGAACTCCTCCAGGGCCGGCCGCAACCGCGCCAGCAGCGACCGGACCACGGCGCAGGCAGGCCGCTCCAGGCCGGTGACCGGATCGACCAGTCGGCCGTCCAGCCCGGAGCGGGCGGCCCGCCAGGTCATGGCGCGCAGCCAGGGCTGGAGGGAGTGCGGACAGCCGCTGAACCGCCGCACCGTCTCGCAGGCGTCGACCACCAGCGCGCGGAACAGCCCCGCGATCATCACTGCCGTTTCCACCCGGGGGCAGGCGTCGCACACCCGCAGCTCCAGGGTCGGCTGGTGCGCGGAGGGCCGGATGTCGTAGTAGACCATCCCGGCGTCGGTGATCACCCCGGAGCGGATCAACCGGGCCACGGCCGCGTCGTAGGCCGCTGCCGAACCGAAGCAGCCGGCCGGACCGCTGGTGGGCCAGCGCTGCCACAGCATGGTGCGCCAACTGGCGTAGCCCGTGTCCGCGCCGAGGCAGAAGGGTGAGCTGGCGGACAGCGCCAGCAGGGTCGGCAGCCAGGGCGAGACGAGGCACATCGCGCGGACGGCCGTGTCGCGGTCGGGCACGTCCACGTGGAACTGCACGCCGCAGATCAGCTGCTCGTCGGCCACGGTGCGGTACTCCTCGGCCATGCGCAGGTACCGCGGGTCCGGAGTGACGTCCACCGACCCCATCCGGGCGAGCGGCGCCGTGCCGGCTGCGACCACGGCCAGGCCCAGCGGGGCGGCCGCGTCGACCAGCGTGCGCCGGGACCGGGCCAGGTCGGCGTGGAGGGAGTCCAGCGAGGTGTGCACACCGCTGTTGGTCTCGACGGCCGACTGGAGGAACTCGGTCGTGAAGCCGCGGTCCGGTAAGCCGTCCAGCACCTCGTGAGCCCGTGCCGCCAGCATTCGGGTCTCCACATCGACGATGTGGAACTCCTCCTCGACTCCCATCGGCACGGTCATCGGGCACCTCCGAACGGGTTCGACGGCACGGCGTCCACTGGAGCGCCGCGTCTCGGGCGGCCGCCCTGCACGGTCGTCCGCCCCCGAACACCCAACCTCCCACGCCCGTCCCGGAACCGCATCAGGACCCGGCCCGTGGACGTGTTCGTCCGGTCGGCTCCGGGCCTTCCGCGGGGCGGGGCCGGGTGAATCGGAGGAGCATCCACGGGTGGGGGGCGTCTGCGGGGTGCTGCGCCGCCGGTGGGGGACGTCCGCGGCCTGCTGGGCCGCCGGTGGGCGACGCGCGGTGCGGCCGTGGTGCCGGACGAGGTTTCCGGTGTGCGGAAGAGCCTCTCCGGGCTGGGGCGGTCGGCCTGCCTGCGCGAACGGCAGCCGCGGCTACTTCACGAAGCTCTCGACCACCTTGGGCGGCCAGACACCGACCTTGAGGACGCCCATGGAGTACGCCCGGGAGACCAGCGCGGCGCGGTTCGGGACCCGCAACTTCCGCAGCAGGCAGGTGACGTGGTACTCGACCCCCTGGCGGCTCAGGTAGAGCCGGGCGGCCAGCGGGACGGTGGATATCCCCGCCGCTATGCCCTCGAGGATCCTGGCGTCGACGTCGCTCAGCAGCTTCTTCCGGCCCGCCACCACCTCGGACCCGCCCTGCTCCGGACGACCGTCCGGCATCATGACCAGGATCGAGGACTCGTCGGGCAGGCCGCCGCGCACCATGACGGCGGTGAGCGGCACCGTGAAGGTCTCGTCCCCCGGACCGACCGCGATGACGTCGGTGGCGAAGCGGTCGCGCCGGCCCTCGATCAGCCCGGAGAACTGGCGCAGCAGCGGCTGCTGGACGCTCGGGTGGACGAGCTCGCTGAAGGTCCGGCCGCAGAGGTCGGCCGAGGAGCGGCCGAACTGCCAGAAGAAGGCCTCGTTGGCCTGGCGGATGGTGAGGGCCCGGTCGAGCTGGGCCATGGTCAGGCCGGCCTGACCGACCGACTGCTGGTGCCGCGCCGCCGCGCCGCCGACTTGATCCCGCTCGGGTGTGACGGTCCGGGCGGAATTCGGCTGGACAGACTGAGAAATCACCACGGAAAGTCCGTTCCCTTCGAGGCGAAAGTGCGGATGGATAAGTGTTCGAACTACCCGGGTCTTCGTACGGGTGACCCGCATCCGCACATGGAACTGTGCGCGAAATCCAGGAATCGGCCGGGTTACCGGCCGGCCACGACAGGCGCGACACCGGTCGGGCCCCGGCCTGGGACAGGTCGGGCTGGGACGGACCGCCGCCCCTCCACAGGGCGGTAATGGTCGGTGAAGTCGGTTTCTCCGCAGCTCAGAGCTGCAGGTACAGGTGTCGTCAGCCCCGGCGGACCGGTTTCACGACAGGGGACCGCCGCCCACCGGATCTCCCGAAGCGCGCCCGCCGGACTCCCGGCACCGTCCCCCCGGACGCCGGACCGACGACTGATGCCGGAATTCCCCCTGCGAACGACACGTACTCCTGCACCTCCGAAGCGCAGACGGACCCGATATTCCGAGGCGGCCCCGGAGAGCGAACCACTAAAGCGGCTGACCGGGCATCAGCGTACCCGGCCAGTTCTGAGCAAGAATATATGGGACACGTCAAGAAGTGGGCAAGCAACCGAACGATCCCGGTCCGGAACGGAGGCGATCCGGCCAGCGGTCGCATCTGCGTTCGAACCGTTGAACCCGTCGGGGGAATTGCTCGTGGCAGGCGCCGGAGTCCTCGCCCTCGCCCGCCGCCCAAAACGGGACACAAGCGGATGATCAACCCCCGCTCCCGGCCGGGCCCGGTCAGAACTAAGGAATTCCCGGAACCGGGCATGGGACCAAGGTGGGGTGCAGACCCAGCCGCCACCCCGCCCCGAGGGAGTCCGATGAGCACCCCGCCCCGGCCGAGCGCCGCGCGCCGGCCGATCCTGTTTGTCAGCCTTCCGGAGAGCGGCCTGCTCAACCCCCTGCTGGTGCTGGCCGGTGAGCTGGCCCGGCGGGGCGTGCCCGACCTGTGGTTCGCCACGGACGAACCGCGGCGCGCCGAGGTGACGGCCCTCGCCGACCGGTCGGCGGTGGAGTTCGCCTCCCTCGGCGACGTGTTCTCCGAGCTGTCGGCGGTCAGCTGGAGCGACGACGTGTACCGCCAGGTGACCCAGGAATCGCGGTTCAAGGCGCACCGCGCGGTGATCCGCCAGTCCTACCGGCCCGACCTCCAGGCCGAGAAGTTCCGCCGGCTCGCCGCCGTGGTGGACAAGTGCGACCCGGCCCTGATGGTGATCGACTGCGTCAGCTCCTTCGCCGTCGACCTGGCGCTGGCCCGGGGAATCCCCTTCGTGCTGAGCGTCCCGTTCCTGCCGAGCAACGTGCTGACCTCGCACAGCCCGTTCGGGCCGTCCTACACGCCGAAGGACTTCCCCGTCCCGCACTCGGGCCTGCCCTACCCGATGTCCGCCGGCCAGCGGCTGCGCAACCGGCTCTTCAAGCTC
This sequence comes from Kitasatospora aureofaciens, assembly GCF_001188955.3. Lineage (GTDB taxonomy): Bacteria > Actinomycetota > Actinomycetes > Streptomycetales > Streptomycetaceae > Kitasatospora > Kitasatospora aureofaciens. The sequence goes on from NZ_JPRF03000043.1 coordinate 389,702, forward strand.
CGCACGCTCGCGCTCTTCCTCAACCCGGCGATGGGCAGGGTGCTCTCCGAGGACGCCCGGCTGCGCAAGGAGCTGGGCCTGCCAAAGCCCAGCCCGATGACCCGGATCGACCGCGCGGAGCTGGTGCTCTGCAACTCCGTACCGGAGCTGGACTACCCGTTCGAACTGCCCGAGAAGGTACGGCTGGTCGGGGCGATGGTGCCGCCACTGCCGGAGTCCTCGCCGGCCGACGACGGCAGCGGCGTGATGGACTGGCTGGATGCCCAGTCCTCCGTGGTCTACATGGGCTTCGGCACCATCACCCGGCTGACCGCGCCACAGGTCCGGGACCTGGTGGAGGTGGCCCGCCGGCTGGACGGCCGGCACCAGGTGCTGTGGCGGCTGCCCGCCGAGCAGCAGCACCTGCTTCCGCCGAGCGCCGAACTGCCCGGCAACCTCCGGGTGGAGAGCTGGCTGCCGTCCCAGCTGGACGTGCTCGCCCACCCCAAGGTCGACGTGTTCTTCACCCACGGCGGCGGCAACGGCTTCCACGAGGGCGTGTACTTCGGGAAGCCGCTGGTGGTCCGGCCGCTCTGGGTGGACTGCTACGACCAGGCGGTGCGCGGGCGGGACTTCGGGATCAGCCTGACCCTGGACCGGCCGCGCGACTTCGACCCCGCCGACGTCGTGGACAAGCTCACCCGGGTGCTCGGCGACCGCTCCTTCCGGGAGCGGGCCGAGAGCATCGGCAGCGCGCAGCGCACGGCGGGCGGCCGGGCCGCCGCGGCCGACCTGCTGCTCGGGCTGCCCGCCCTCGCCTGACCGCCCCGCCCG
>NZ_JPRF03000044.1 GCF_001188955.3 Kitasatospora aureofaciens
GACAATGGCTGCCGCTGGACGTCCGGGCCCCGGCCGCCCGCGGCGCGGCACTGGTCGAGGCCGCGGGCGCCGCCGTCCTGCTGCACGGCGAGGACCAGCAGCCGTACGTCGACACCCTGCTCGGCGCACTGTCCGAGGGCCACCCCGCCGTCCTGGTCCTCGACGACGCCCGGGACGAGGAACTGCTGCCGGCCGCCGGGGGCCCCGCCGAGCTGGCGTACGTCATCTACACCTCGGGCTCCACCGGCCGGCCCAAGGGCGCCATGGTGCACCGCGACGGCATGGTCAACCACCTGCTCGCCAAGCACGCCGACCTGGAGCTGTCCGAGGCCGACACCGTGGTGCACAACGCCCCGGTGACCTTCGACATCTCGGTCTGGCAGATGCTGAGCCCGCTGGTCGCGGGCGGGCGGCTGCGGGTGGTCTCCCGCGAGCTCGCGGCCGACCCCGGCGCGCTGTTCGCGCTCGCCGACACCGAGGGCGTCACCGTGCTGGAGGTCGTCCCCTCGCTGCTGCGCGCCGCCCTGGACTCCTGGGAGGCCGGCGCGCCGGTGCCCCCGCTGTCCGCGCTGCGCAAGCTGGTGGTCACCGGCGAGGCGATGCCCGCCGACCTGGCCCGCCGCTGGTTCGCACTGCGGCCCGGCATCCCGCTGGTCAACGCCTTCGGGCCGACCGAGTGCTCGGACGACGTCGCCCACGCCCTGATCGGCTCCCCGGCGGAGCTGGACTCGGTGCGCGCCCCGATCGGCCGCCCGGTCCGCGACACCCGGCTGTACGTCCTCGGGGACTCGCTGCAGCCCGTACCGGCCGGGCAGCCCGGCGAGCTGTACGTCGGCGGGCGCGGCGTCGGCCGCGGCTACCTGAACGACCCGCGGCGCACCGCCGGAGCGTTCGTCGCCGACCCGTACTCGGACGAGCCCGGCGCCCGGATGTACCGCACCGGCGACCGGGTGGTGCACCGGACGGACGGGCAGCTGGAGTTCCTCGAGCGGGTCGACCACCAGGTCAAGATCCGCGGCCACCGGATCGAGCCCGGCGAGGTCGAGGCCGCGCTGCGCGCCGTCCCCGGCGTGGCCGACGCGGTGGTCACCGTCGCCCGGGACCCTTCCGGCGGCGCCCGGCTGGTCGCCCACCTCGCCGGCGGCGCCGACCCGGCCGCCGTCCGCGCCGAACTGGCCCGGACGCTGCCCGACTACATGGTCCCGGCCGTGCTGGTACCGATGGCGGCGCTGCCGCTGACCCCCAACGGCAAGGTGGACCGCAAGGCCCTGCCGGTGCCGGACTTCGGCGCGCTGCGCCGCGAGCGGCGGGCCCCGGCCACCGAGCGCGAGGCGCTGCTGTGCGCGCTGTTCGCCGAGGTGCTGGAACTCGACGAGGTCGGCGCCGACGAGGACTTCTTCGCGCTCGGCGGGCACTCGCTGCTGGCCGGCCGGGTGGTCACCGCGCTGCGCGCCCGGCTCGGCGTCGAGCTGCCGATCCGCACCCTGTTCGAGGCGCCCACCCCGTTCGCCCTGGCGCTCGCCCTGGACGGCGCCGAACCGGCCCGGGAGGAGCTGGTGGCCGGCCCGCGGCCGGAGCGGATCCCGCTCTCCCCCGGGCAGCAACGACTGTGGTTCCTCTCCCAGTTGGACGCTGCCGGCGCCACCTACCACCTCTCCCACGCGGTCCGGCTGACCGGCGCCCTGGAACGGGCGGCGCTCGCCGAGGCGCTGGCCGACGTGGTCGCCCGGCACGAGAGCCTGCGCACCGTCTTCCCCGCCGAGGACGGACGCCCGCACCAGCGGGTGCTGCCGGTCGGCGAGGCCGGCCCGGAGCTGCCGGTCGTCCCGTTCACCGGCCGCACGGCCGAGGAGCTGGACGCCGAACTGGCCGCCCGGGCCGGCACGCCCTTCGACCTGGCCGCCGAACCGCCGCTGCGCGCGGTGCTGTTCGAGACCGGCGTCGAGGAGCACGTGCTGCTGCTGGTGCAGCACCACATCGCGGCCGACGGCTGGTCGGTGCGCCCGCTGGTCGACGACCTCCAGGCCGCCTACCGCGCCCGGCTGGCCGGCGGCGCCCCGGAGTGGGCCGAGCTGCCCGTCCAGTACGCCGACTACACCCTCTGGCACCGTCGACTGCTCGGCGATCAGGACGACCCGGGTTCGCTGATGTCCCGCCAGCTCGACTACTGGGCCGGACAGTTGTCGGACCTCCCGGAGGAGCTGTCGCTGCCCGTCGACTTCCCGCGCCCGGCGGTGCCCAGCTACCGGGGCGCCACCGTGCCGCTGCGGCTGGACGCGCAGGCGCACCGCGCCCTGGCCGAGCTGGCCCGGGAGTCCGGCGCCAGCCCGTTCATGGTGGTGCAGGCGGCACTCGCCGTGCTGCTCGGCAAGCTCGGCGCCGGTACGGACATCCCGGTCGGCACCCCGGTGGCCGGGCGCACCGCCGAGGCCCTGGACAGCCTGGTCGGCTTCTTCGTCAACACCCTGGTGCTGCGCACCGACCTCTCCGGCGACCCGACCTTCCGCACCCTGGTCGGCCGGGCCCGGGAGACCGTCCTGGCCGCCCTGGCCCACCAGGACGTGCCCTTCGAGAAGCTGGTCGACCGGCTCGGCGCCGGCCGCTCGCTGGCCCGCCAGCCGCTCTTCCAGGTGATGCTGGCCTTCCAGAACAACGCCGGGGCCCGCCCCGAGCTGCCCGGCCTGACCGCCGAGGTCAGCCCGGTCGGCACCGGGACGGCCAAGTTCGACCTGGCCTTCGAACTCGTCGAGCAGTACGACGGGTCGGGCGAGCCGGACGGCCTCACCGGCACCCTGGAGTACAGCACCGACCTGTTCACCGAGCGGACCGCCCGCGGCCTAGCCGACCGGCTGGCCCACCTGATCGGCCTGCTCACCGGCGAGCCCGACCGGCCGCTCAGCGGACTGGACGCCCTACTGCCCGAGGAGCGCGAGCTGCTGCTCGGCTCCTGGAGCGGGGCCTCGATCCCGACCACCGTCGGTGCCGTCCACCTGCCCGCGCTGTTCCAGGCGCAGGCGCACCGCGCGCCCGAGCGGCCCGCGCTGCGCTGGTTCGAGGACGGCGCGGTGCGCGCCGAGGTCGGCTACGGCGAGCTGAACGAGCGCGCCAACCGGCTCGCCCACCACCTGATCGCCCTGGGCGCGGGCCCCGGACGGATCGTCGCCCTGGCGCTGCCGCGCACGGTCGACGCGGTCGTCGCGGTGCTCGCGGTCCTCAAGACGGGCGCGGCCTACCTGCCCGTCGACCCGGCGTACCCGCGAGAGCGGATCGCCTACCTGCTCGAGGACTCCGCCCCGCTGGCGGTGCTCAGCCACGGCTCGGTGGCCGGACGGCTGCCCGAGCAGCAGGCCGCACCCGTGCTGCTGCTGGACGACCCGGCGACCGCCGCCGCGATCGCCGGAGCCCCCGCGCACGACCCGGAGGACGCCGAGCGGGTCGCCCCGCTGGGCCCGGACCACCCGGCGTACGTGATCTACACCTCCGGCTCCACCGGCCGCCCCAAGGGCGTGCTGGTGCCGCACCGGGCGGTGGCCGCGCTGGCCGCCGAGCACGACCGCTTCGGCGTCGGCGAGGGCACCCGGCTGCTGCAGTTCGCCTCGTTCAGCTTCGACGCCGCCGCCTGGGAGCTGCTCACCGCGCTGCTCACCGGCGCCGTCCTGGTGCTGGCCGCGGAGGCCGACCGGGCGCCCGGCGAGCCGCTCGCCGAGCTGGTCGCGAAGGCCGGCATCGAGGTGGTCTGCCTGCCGCCGACGGTGCTCGCCGCCTGGCCGGTCGGGCTGCCGATGCCCGACGGCCTGACCCTCATCACGGCCGGCGAGGCCTGCCCGCCCGAGCTGGTGGAGCGCTGGTCCGCGGGCCGGCGGATGCTCAACGCGTACGGCCCGACCGAGACCACGGTCTGCGCCACCGTCAGCGAGCCGCTGGCCGGAGCGGTCAAGCCGCCGATCGGCCGCCCGCTGGCCGGCGCCCGGGTGTACGTGCTGGACGAGGCCCTGCGGCCCACCCCGCCCGGCGTGATCGGCGAGCTGTACGTGGCCGGCGCCGGGGTGGCCCTCGGCTACCTGCACCGGCCCGAACTCACCGCCCAGCGCTTCACCGCCGACCCGTACGGCGGCCGGGATGACCGGATGTACCGCACCGGCGACCTGGTGCGCTGGACGGCCGACGGCCAGCTGGACTACGTGGGCCGGGTCGACGAGCAGGTCAAGCTGCGCGGCTTCCGGATCGAGCTCGGCGAGATCGAGACCGCGCTGCTCGCCCGGCCGGGCGTGGAGCAGGCCGCCGCGGTGGTCCGCGAGGACCGCCCCGGCGACAAGCGGCTCGTCGCCTACGTGACCCCGGCCGACCTGCCGGTCGGCGAGCTGCGGGCGGCGCTCGCGGCGGAGCTGCCCGACTACCTGGTGCCCTCCGCGTTCGTCCCGCTGGAGACCCTGCCGCTGACCGGCAACGGCAAGCTGGACCGCCGGGCGCTGCCCGCGCCCGACTACGCCGCCGCCTCCACCGGCCGCGCCCCGGCCGACGCCCGGGAGGCCGCGTTCTGCGCGGTCTTCGCCGAGGTGCTCGGACTGCCCGAGGTCGGCGCCGACGACGGGTTCTTCGACCTGGGCGGCGACAGCATCGTCTCCATCCAGCTGGTCAGCCGGGCCCGCGCGGCCGGGCTGGTGGTCACCGCGCAGGACGTCTTCACCCACCGGACCCCGGCGGCGCTGGCCGTGGTGGCCCGCGACGGCGAGGACGAGGGGGCCGTCGCCACGGTCGGCACCGATGACGGCGTCGGCCCGCTGGGGCAGCTGCCGATCGGGCACTGGCTGCGCGAACTCGGCGGACCGGTGAACGGCTTCCACCAGGCCGTCCTGGTCCGCACCCCGGCCGACGCCACCCGGGAGTCGCTCACCGCGGCCCTGCAGGCGCTGCTGGACCACCACGACGGGCTGCGGATGCGGCTGCTGCCGGACTGGTCGCTGCTGATCACCGAGCCCGGCACGGTGGACGCCGGCGCGCTGCTGCGGATCCTCGAGGGCCCGGCCGCCGACTGGCCCGCCGAGGCGGTCGCCGCCCGGCAGCGGCTGGCACCCGGCCAGGGCCTGATGGTCCAGGCGCTCTGGCACCCGGGCGCGCCCGGCGAGAGCGGCGAGCTGCTGCTCACCCTGCACCACCTGGTGGTGGACGGGGTGTCCTGGCGGGTGCTGCTGCCCGACCTGGCCCGGGCGCACGCGTCCGTCCTGGCGGGCGAGCCGGTGCGGCTGCAGCCGGTCGGCACCTCGCTGCGGCACTGGTCCGGGCTACTGGAGCGGACCGCGGGCACGCCCGAGCTGCGCGCCCAACTCGACTGGTGGCGCACCGAGTCGGCCGGCGAGGAGGCCCCGCTGGGCCACCGGCCCGCCGACCCGGCGGTGGACACCTTCGCCACCGCCCGTACGCTGCACCGCACCCTGGACGCCGACACCACGGCGGCGCTGCTCACCGAGGTCACCGGGGCGTTCCACGCCGAGGTGAACGACGTGCTGCTGACCGCCCTGGCACTCGCCGTCGCGGACTGGCGGCGACGCACCGGACGGCCACAGGGCCCGGTGCCGGTCGAGCTGGAGGGCCACGGGCGCGAGGAGTTCGCCCCCGGCGTGGACCTGTCCCGCACGGTCGGCTGGTTCACCACCGCCTACCCGCTGCGGCTGCACCCCGGCCCGGTGGACCTGGCCGAGGCGCTGTCCGGCGGCCCGGCCGCCGGACACAGCCTCAAGCTGGTCAAGGAACACCTGCGGATGGTGCCCGGACACGGGCTCGGCTGGGGCCAACTGCGCTATCTGGACCGCGCCGAGGCGCTGTCGGGAGCGGCCCGGCCGCAGCTCGGCTTCAACTACCTGGGCCGGATGCCCGCGCCCACCGGCGAGGACTGGTCGCTGACCGAGCAGTCCGCCGCCCTGGCCGCCGGGGCCGACCCGGAGATGCCGCTGCCGCACGTCCTGGACGTCAACGCGGTGACCGAGGACGGCCCGGACGGCCCGCGGCTCAGCGCCCGCTGGACCTGGGCCGGCCAGGCCCTGCCGCAGGCCGACGCCGAGGACCTGGCCGAGAGCTGGTTCCAGGCCCTGCGCGCCCTGGTGCGGCACACCCGGGAGCCCGGTGCCGGCGGCTGGACGCCGTCCGATCTCGACCTGGTGGCACTCAGCCAGGACGAGATCGACGAATTCGAGGACGAGATGGACGACTGGGGGGACGAGCTGTGACCACGGCCTCGGCCGAGCCCCGCGCCGGGCGACGACCCGGGCGGAGCTCCAATCTGAGCGACATCCTGCCGGTGGCACCGCTGCAGGAAGGGCTGATGTTCCACGCGCAGTACCACCGCGAGGGACTCGACGTCTACACCGTGCAGTTGGTGATGGACCTGGCCGGCGAGCTGGACCCGGCGCGGCTGCGTGCCGCGGTCACCGCCCTGCTGGAGCGCCACCCCAACCTGCGGGCGGCCTTCCGCTACCGCAAGAACGGGGACCCGGTGCAGGTCGTGCCGCGCGAGGTCGCGCTCGACTGGCGGGAGGTCGACCTCCGGGGCGACGAGGACGCCGAGCAGCAGAGCGAGGGGATCGCCGAGCGCGACCGGCTGCGCCCCTTCGACCTGGCGCGCCCGCCGCTGCTGCGCTTCAGCCTGCTGCGGCTCGGCGATCTGGAGCACCGCCTGGTGCTGACCGCCCACCAGATCCTGTTCGACGGCTGGTCGATGCCGATCGTGGTGCGCGAGCTGTTCGCCTGCTACGCCGATCGCGGCCTCTCCCTGCCGCGCCCCGCCCCGTACAAGTCCTACCTGGCCCACCTGGCCCGGCAGGACAGGGCGGCGGCCGAGGCGGCCTGGACGGCCGCGCTCGACGGCTTCACCGAGCCCACCCGGCTGTCCGGCGCGACCGCCGGCACCGGGTCCACCCGGCGCGGCATGCCCGGCGAGCACGCCGTCGAGCTGGACGAGCGGGAGTTCGCCGCGCTCACCGGCTGGGCCCGCAGCCGCGGCCTGACCGTCAACACCGTGGTGCAGGGCGCCTGGGCCACCGTGCTGGGCACCCTCACCGGGCTGCGCGACATCGTCTTCGGCGGCACCGTCTCCGGCCGCCCCCCGGAGCTGCCCGGGGTCGAGGGCATGGTCGGGCTGTTCATCAACACCCTGCCGGTGCGCGTCGACCTGGACCCGGCGCAGAGCTTCACCGAGCTGCTGTCCGCCCTCCAGGACCGCCAGTCCGCCCTGCTGCCGCACCAGCACCTGGGCCTCAACGCCATCCAGCGCCTGGCCGGGGTCGGTGACCTCTTCGACAGCGTGCTGGTCTTCGAGAACTACCCGCTCGACCCGAAGGCGCTGGCCGGCGAGGTCGCCGGGCTGCGGCTGACCGGCCTGCGGGCCGGCGACGCCAACCACTACCCGCTCAGTCTGATGGCCCTTCCCGGCGAGCGGCTGCGGCTCCAGGTCGGCTACGACACCTCCCGGTTCACCCCGGCCGAGGCCGCCGTCGTCGCCGAGCGACTGCTGCACGTGCTGCGCACCGCCCAGGCCGAGCCGGACCGCCCGCTCGGGCAGCTGGACCTGCTGCTGCCCGGCGAGCGCGCCCGGCTGGCCGTCACCGCCCCGGAGCCGGCCGGGGCCGACCCGTGGACGGACGTGGTGGCGCGGGTCCAGGAGTTCGCCCGCACCACCCCGGCCGCCGTCGCCGTCTCCGACGGCACCGAGCAGCTGACCTACCGCGAGCTGGCCGGCCGGGCCGGCGCCCTGTCCCGGGCGCTGCTCGACGCGGGCGCCGCGACCGGACCGGTCGGCGTGCTGGCCCAGCCCGGCTGCGGCTTCGTCACCGCCGTCCTGGGCGTGCTCGGCGCGGGCGCGGCCTGGCTGCCGCTGGACGTCGCCGCGCCGGTCAGGCGCGGCGCCGTGCTGGCCGCCGAGGCGCACGTGAGCGCGCTGGTGGTCGGCCCCGACGAGCATGCCATGGCCGCCGAACTGCTGGCCGGGGCCGGGCTGGACGTCCCGGTGCTGGAGCCGGGCCCGGCCGTCGCCGAGGAGCCGCCGGCCCCGCGCGGCGCCGGCGACGACCTGGCGTACGTCATCTTCACCTCGGGCTCCACCGGACGCCCCAAGGGCGCCATGGTGCACCGGGCGGGCATGGTCAACCACCTGTTCGCCAAGATCGACGACCTGGAGCTGGACGGGCACACCGTGCTGGTCCACAACGCCCCGGTCACCTTCGACATCTCGGTCTGGCAGATGCTCGCCGCGCTGGTCGTCGGCGGGCGCCTGCGGGTCACCGGCCGGGAACTCGCCGCCGACCCGCAGGCGCTGTTCGGGCTGGTCGCCCCCGAGGGCGTCACCGTGCTGGAGGTCGTCCCCTCGCTGCTGCGCGCCGCCCTGGACAGCTGGGACGACGGCGCCCAGCCGCCCGTCCTGGACGGCCTGCGCAAGCTGGTGGTCACCGGCGAGGCGCTGCCCGCCGACCTGGCGCACCGCTGGTTCGCCCGCTACCCGGCGATCCCGCTGGTCAACGCGTACGGGCCGACCGAGTGCTCGGACGACGTGACGCACGCCGTGATCGGCTCCCCCGCGGAGCTGGACTCGGTGCGCGCCCCGATCGGCCGGGCGGTGCGCGGCACCGGCCTGTACGTCCTGGACCACGCGCTGCGCCCGGTGCCGGACGGCGTCCCCGGCGAGCTGTACGTCGGCGGGCGCGGCGTCGGCCGCGGCTACCTGGACCAGCCCGGCCGCACCGCATCGGTGTTCGTCGCCGACCCGTTCAGCCCGCTGCCGGGCGCGCGGATGTACCGCACCGGCGACCGGGTGATCCGCCGGACGGACGGGCAGCTGGAGTTCCTGGAGCGGGTCGACCACCAGGTCAAGATCCGCGGCCACCGGATCGAGCCCGGCGAGGTCGAGGCCGCGCTGCGCTCGATCGAGCGGATCGGCGACGCCGTGGTGGTGGTCCGCCGCGGCGGGGCCGGCGACGCCCGGCTGGTCGGCTACGTCACCGGCGACCTCGACCCGGCCTGGGGTCGGGCGGCGGCCGCCGCGATCCTGCCCGAGTACATGGTGCCCTCCGCCCTGGTGGTGCTGGACGCCCTGCCGCTGACCCCCAACGGCAAGGTGGACCGCAAGGCGCTGCCCGAGGTCGACCTCTCCTCGGCCACCGGCCGCGGCCCGCGCACCCCGCAGGAGGAGGTGCTGTGCGCCGCCTTCGCCGAGGTCCTGGACCTGCCGAAGGTCGGCATCGACGAGGACTTCTTCCAGCTCGGCGGCCACTCGCTGCTCGCCACCCGGCTGGTCAGCCGGGTACGCACGCTGCTCGGTGCCGAACTGCCGATCCGCACCCTGTTCGACGCGCCCACGGTGGCCGCGCTGGCCGGGCGGCTCACCCAGGACGCCGACCGCCCCGCGCTGACCGCCGGGGAGCGACCGGAGCTGCTGCCGCTGTCCTACGCCCAGCAGCGGCTCTGGTTCCTGGACCGGCTGGAGGGCCCCTCCGCCACCTACAACCTGCCGTGGACGCTGCGGCTGCGCGGCCCGCTGGACCGCGCGGCGCTGACCGCCGCGCTGACCGACGTGGTCGAGCGGCACGAGAGCCTGCGCACCGTCTTCCCGGACCGCGACGGGCTGCCCTACCAGCGGGTCCTGTCCGTCCGGCAGGCCGCCGTCGAGCTGCCGGTCCGTGAGCTGGACGAGACCGAACTCTCCTCGGTCGCCGAGGAGTTCGCCACCCGAACCTTCGACCTGGCGAATCGCCCGCCGATCCGGGCCACGCTGCTCGCGGCCGGGCCCGAGGACCACCTGCTGGTCGTGGTGATCCACCACATCGCCGGTGACGGCTGGTCCAACGGCCCGCTCGCCCGCGACCTCTCCACCGCCTACGCGGCCCGGCTGGCCGGCCGCGCGCCCGCCTGGACGCCGCTGCCGGTGCAGTACGCCGACTACGCGCTCTGGCAGCGTGAACTGCTCGGCGAGGAGGGCGACCAGGAGTCCCTCATCGCGCGCCAGACCGCCTACTGGAAGGAGCAGCTGGCCGGGCTGCCGGAGGAGCTGCAGCTGCCGGTGGAGACCGCCCGGCGGGCCACCGCCGGCTACCGCGGCGCCAGCGTCCGCTTCGCCGTCCCGGCCGAACTGCACCACCGGGCGGCCGCGCTGGCCCGGCAGAGCGGGGCGAGCCTGTTCATGGTGCTCCAGGCCGCGCTGGCCACCCTGTACGGCAAGCTCGGCGCGGGCGAGGACATCCCGCTCGGCACCCCGATCGCCGGCCGCACCGACGACGCGCTGGACGACCTGGTCGGCATGTTCGTCAACACCCTGGTGCTGCGCACCGACCTGTCCGGCGCGCCGACCTTCCGCGAACTGCTGGAGCGGGTCAAGGCCACCGACCTGGCCGCCTACGCCCACCAGGACCTGCCCTTCGAGAAGCTGGTCGACGCGCTCGGCCCCGAGCGCGCCCCGGCCCGCAACCCGCTGTTCCAGACCCTGCTGGCCCTGCACAACAACGCCGCCGCCCGGCTGGAGCTGCCCGGCATCACCGCCGAGGCGGGCGCGGCCGAACTCGGCGTGGCCCGGCTCGACCTCTGCTTCGAACTCGCCGAGGTCTCCGGACCGGACGGCCCCGGCGGGCTGGAGGGGCGGCTGGAGTACAGCACCGACCTGTTCAGCGCGGCCGGCGCCCGGCGCCTGGCCGACCGCCTGGTGCACCTGCTGGGCGTCCTGGTCGACCAGCCGGACCGGTCGATCGGCGCAGCCCCGGTGCTGCTGCCCGGCGAGCAGGAGGAGCTGCTGGCCCTCGGGACCGGCGCCGCCGCCCGGGGCGACGGGCAGCCGCTCGCCACCCTGCTGGAGGCCACCGCGGACGCCCACCCGGACGCGATCGCGCTCGAACACGCCGACCAGCGGCTCGGCTTCGCCGAGCTGCACCGCCGGGCCAACCGGCTCGCCCGCACCCTGGTCGCCCAGGGCGCCGCGCCGGACCGGCTCGTGGCGATCGCGCTGCCGCGCTCGGTCGACCTGGTGGTGGCCGCGCTCGCGGCGGTCAAGACCGGGGCCGCCTACCTGCCGATCGACCCGTCCTACCCGGCCGACCGGATCGCCGGGATGGCCAAGGACGCCCGGCCGGTGCTGACCGTGACCCTGACCGGGGTGGCCGCGGCCGTCCCCGGCCTGGACAACGGCCGGCTCCTGCTGCTGGACGACCCGGCCACCCGCGCGCTGGTCGACGGCCAGGACGCGGACCACCTGCGCCCCGCCGAACTCGCCGGGCCGGTACGGCCCGAGCACGCCGGGTACGTCATCTACACCTCGGGCTCCACCGGCCGCCCCAAGGGCGTCGTGGTGCCGCGCGGGGCCCTGGTCAACCACCTGTACGACCTCACCGAGCGGGTCGGCCTGGCCCCCGGGCGCACCCTGCTGGCCGTCACCACCTTCGGCTTCGACATCGCCAACCTGGAGCTGTTCGGCCCACTGCTCAGCGGCGCCCGGCTGGTCCTCGCCCCGCACGACACGGTCCGCGACCCGGAGCTGCTGGCCGAGCTGACCCTCGCCACCGGGGCGGACGTCATGCAGGCCACCCCGACGCTGTGGCACGCGCTGGTCACCGCCCGGCCCGACGCGCTGGCCGGGGTGCACGTGATGACCGGCGGCGAGGCCCTCAGCCCGGCCCTGGCGGCGGCGCTGACCGGCGCCGCGGCGAAGGTCAGCAACCTGTACGGCCCGACCGAGACCACCATCTACTCGGTCGGCGTCGACCTGGCGCCCGACCACACCGGCACCCCGCCGATCGGCCGCCCGCTGGCCGGCAACCGGGCCCTGCTGCTGGACCCCGCGCTGCGCCCGGTACCGCCGGGCGTGGTCGGCGAGCTCTACCTGGCCGGTGCCGGCCTCGCCCGGGGCTACCTGGACCGGCCCGGCCTGACCGCCGAGCGCTTCACCGCCGACCCGTACGGGCCGCCCGGCTCGCGGATGTACCGCACCGGGGACCTCGCCCGCTGGCGGCCGGACGGCTCGATCGACTACCTCGGCCGGATCGACCACCAGGTGAAGATCCGCGGCTTCCGGATCGAACTCGGCGAGATCGAGGCGGTGCTGACGGATCATCCGCTGGTTGAGCGGGCCTCCGTGACCGACCGGGAGGACTCCCCGGGCGAACGCCGGCTGATCGCCTACCTGGTGCCCGCCGGCCCCGAGCGGCCCGAACCCGCCGCGCTGCGCGCCCACTTGGCGGCCGTACTGCCGGAGTACATGCTCCCGGCCGCGTACGTCCCGCTGGAGGCGCTGCCGCTCACCCCGAACGGCAAGGTGGACCGCAAGGCGCTGCCCGCACCCGGGGCCGGGGACCGGGCGGTGGCCCGCTCGGACGGCCGCGCACCCAGCGGACCGGTGGAGCTCGCGCTCGGCCGGGTGTTCGCCGAGGTGCTCGGACTGGACCGGGTCGGCGCCGAGGACGGCTTCTTCGATCTGGGCGGCGACAGCCTGAAGTCCATCCAGCTGGTCAGCCGGGCCCGCGCGGCCGGGCTGGAGCTCACCCCGGCCGACGTCTTCGCGCACCGCACGGTGGCCGGGCTGGCCCTGGTGGCCGGCGCCGTCGAGGGCACCGGTGCGCCGGAGGACCCGTTCGCGCCCGTCCTGGCGATCCGGCCGACCGGCACCGCCCGTCCGGTGTTCTGCGTGCACGGCGCGGTCGGACTCGGCTGGCCCTTCCTGACCCTCGCCGCGGAAATTGACGCGGACATTCCCGTGTACGCTTTCCAGACCGGTGGGGTGCGCTCCCCGGAAAAGGCCCCGGAGTCCGTCCGGGAAATCGCCGGAAAATATCTCGGCGAAATGCTGGAAATCCAACCGCAGGGGCCCTATCGTATTCTCGGCTGGTCGTTCGGGGGGCTTGTCGCCCACGAGATCGCGGTCCAGCTGCAGGCCCGCGGCGAACAGGTCGAACTGCTCGCCGACCTGGACGGCTACCCCGGCAGCGGCTCGCCCGCCGAGGACGTGCCGGACGACCGGGCCGTCCTGGCCGAACTGCTCCAGCGGGCCGGCCTCCCCGGCGAGGGCCCGGTCGACCCGGGCACCGCCCGCGAGCGCCTCGCCGAGGCCGGCAACGCGCTCGCGGAGCTGGACGAGACCGAACTGACCAGGCTGCTCGGGGTGATCCGCACCCACAGCCTGCTGGGCGACGCCCACCGCCCCGGCCGCTACCAGGGCGACCTGCTCCTGTTCGCGGCCACCCGCGGCGTCGCCCCCGGCGACCCGGACGAGGAGTCCTGGCGGGAGCACGTGACCGGCCGGATCCTGCGGCACCCGGTCGACAGCGACCACGACTCGATGCTCGAGCCGACCCCGGCCGCATTCATCGGAAAGACCCTGTCGGCCGCCCTGCGGAAGTCGGACTGAAAACAGACGGCAACCGCCCCGGACAATTCCGCCCCGGGGCCGCCGCGCCCGGGCAGAAGACGTTCCCGGGAATTCCGAAAGGACCAGAATCATGAGCAACCCGTTCGACGACGAGCAGGGCACCTTCCTCGTACTCGCCAACCACGAGAACCAGCACAGCCTGTGGCCCGCCTTCGCCGAGGTCCCGGCCGGCTGGCGGACCGTCAAGGGCGCGAGCACCCGGCAGGAGGCGCTCGACCACATCGAGCGCACCTGGACCGACCTGCGCCCGCAGAGCCTGATCGACGCAACCGCCTGAGCACCACCCAACCGACACCCCTGAGGAGCACACCATGAGCGCTGTCGCCATCGACGAGGCCAAGGTCCGCGAGATCGTCGCCGACTGCCTGGACCTCGAAGTCGAGGAGCTGACCCTGACCGACCACTTCATCGACCACTACGGCGCCGACTCGCTGAACGCCATCGAGGTCCTCGCCCGCCTCGAGAAGGAGTTCCACGTCACCATCCCGCAGGAGGAGCTGGCCAACATGGTCAACCTGTCCGCCGTGCTGGAGGTCCTGTCCCGGGCGAACGCGCGATGAACGAACCCCAGCGCGTGGTGGTGACCGGCATCGGCGTCCTGTCGAGCATCGGCAACGGGGTCGAGGAGTTCACCTCGGCCCTGCGCGAGGGCCGCTGCGGCGCCGGTCCGATCACCAGCTTCGACACCACCGGCTTCCTCCGGACCTTCGGCCACGAGGTCGACGGCTTCCGGCCGGAGCAGTGGATCCACCGCCTCCCGGTCGAACAGCTCGGCCGCGCCACCCAGTTCGCCGTCGCGGCGGCCCGGATGGCCGTCCAGGACGCAGGCCTCGACGAGCAGGAGCTCGCCGGACTGCGCGCCCAGATCACCGTCGGCACCACCGACGGCGAGGCCGCCGAACTCGACAAGATGATGGCCGAGTCGGTGGCGAAGGGCCCGGAGCACCCGGCGGACCAGCTGGTGGCCGGCCGGCTGCCGTCCCACCAGCTGGCCCTGGCCATCGCCCGGGAGCTGCGGCTCCCCCGGGCGGTCCCGGCCGTCCTCGGCACCGCCTGCGCGGCCGGCAACTACGCGATCGGCGACGGCTTCGACGCCGTCCGCAGCGGCGAGGCGGACATCGCCGTCGTCGGCGGCGCGGACGCGATCTGCCGCCGCACCTTCGCCGGGTTCAGCCGGCTCGGCCTGGTCTCCTCGGACTTCTGCCGTCCGTTCGACGCCGACCGGGAGGGGCTGCTCACGGCCGAGGGCGCGGGGGTCCTCGTCCTGGAGACGCTCGAATCCGCCCGGCACCGCGGCGCCCGGATCTACGCCGAACTGCTCGGCTACGGGCTCAACTGCGACGCCCACCACCCGACCGCACCCGACCAGGCCAGCGTCGCCCGCTGCATGGAGCTCGCGCTCGCCGACGCCGGGGTCAAGGCGAACGAGGTGGACCTGGTCTCCGCCCACGGAACCGGCACCCCCACCAACGACATCACCGAGACCCGTGCGATCCGCGAGGTCTTCGGCGACAACCCGCCGCGCACCGTCGCCCTCAAGGCGATGCTCGGCCACTCCATGGGCGCGGCGAGCGCGCTCGGCGCGGCCGCCTCGGCGCTCGCGCTGGCCCACGGGTTCGTCCCGCCCACGGTCAACCACCGCACCACCGACCCCCAGTGCCAGATCGACTGCGTGCCCAACCACTCCGTCCCCGCGGACCTCCGGGTGGTGGTCAACAACGGCCTGGCCTTCGGCGGCAACAACGCCTCCGTCGTCCTGGGGCGCCACGACGAGGAACTTGTTCGATGAGCGAGCGCAGCGAGCGAACCATCAAGAGGAGCGCGTGGGCGAATGCCCCCGCCGAGCACAGCGAGGTGGGCGCATGAGCGAGCGCAGCGAGCGAACCATCAAGAGGAGCGCGTGGGCGAATGCCCCCGCCGAGCACAGCGAGGTGGGCGCATGAGCCCCAGCACCATCCACCGGGATGCGCCGCTGATCACCGCGTGGTCCGCCGTCTCCCCGTTCGGCCTCGGCCGCGAAGCGTTCGCGGCCGGGGTCGGCCGGGGGGAACCGGCCCACGAGGTGCCCGACTTCGACACCCGCAAGGTGCTCGGCAAGGCCGGCACCCGCACCTTCGACCGGGCCACCGGCCTGGCCGTCACCGCCGTCCGCGAACTGCTCGACGAGGCCGAGGCCGCACAGAGCCCGATCGCCACCGGCGGCGGCACCGCCCTCGTCCTCGGCACCACCCTCGGCAGCGCCCACAGCTCCGCCGGGTTCAGCCGGGCCTCCTTCGAGGGCGACAAGCCCTACGACGTGCCGGCCCAGCTGATGCCGAACGTGCTGATGAACGGACCGGCCGCGGCCACCGCCATCCGCTTCGACCTCAAGGGCCCCAACACCACCCTGGCCGGCGGCGCCGCGGGCGGCCTGCTCGCCCTCGGCTACGCCCGCCGCCTGCTGGCCGCCGACCGCGCCGAACGCGCCGTGGTCGGCGCGGTGGAGGAGCAGTCGACCACCCGCGAGTGGCTGGCCGGCCTCGCCGAGCAGCCGCTCGGCGAGGGCAGCGTCGTCCTGCTGATGGAGACCGCCAGGACACTGCCGCCCGGCCGCCGGGTGCTGGCCGAACTGCTCGCCCTGGACGTCCGGCTGGACATCGACGACGACCCCGCACGGGCCCTCGCCGACGTCGTCCGCGAGGCCCTCGACCAGGCCGGCGCGACCCCCGACGAGGTCTGGGCCGCGGCCGTCACCGGGCAGCCGGCCCGCGACCAGCTCGCCGCACTGGTGGGCGCCGAGGCCGTCGACCGGGTCCCCGCACTGTTCGGTGACACCGGCTCCGCCGGCACTGTCTTCTCCCTCACCACCGTGCTGTCCCTGGCCGAGCACGACCCCACGGCCACCGGCCGCGTCGCCGTGATCGCCTCGCTGGACCACCAGGGCCTGGCCGCCTGCGCCGTCCTGCGCCTCACCGGCGGTGACCGATGAGCACCTCCGGCACCGCCCTGATCAGCGGCGGCTCCCGCGGCATCGGCAAGGCCGCCGCCCTGCGGCTGGCCGCCGAGGGCCACCCGATCAGCTTCTGCTACCAGTCCGACCAGCAGGCCGCCGACCTCCTCACCAAGGAGCTCGACGCCCTCGGCGTGGGCGTCCTGGCCGAACGGGTGGACGTCACCGACGCCGCCGCCGTCCGCGCCTGGGTCACCCGCACCGAACAGGAACTCGGCCCGATCACCGTCGCCGTCGCCAGCGCCGGCATCACCCGCGACAAGCCGCTCCTCCTGATGGCCGACGAGGACTGGCAGGCCGTCACCGAC
Source organism: Kitasatospora aureofaciens (assembly GCF_001188955.3). Lineage (GTDB taxonomy): Bacteria > Actinomycetota > Actinomycetes > Streptomycetales > Streptomycetaceae > Kitasatospora > Kitasatospora aureofaciens. The sequence goes on from NZ_JPRF03000044.1 coordinate 16,691, forward strand.
ACCAACCTCACCGGAACCGCCAACCTCTGCCGCGCGGTGGCCTTCCCGATGGTCAAGCGCCGCGGCGGCTCCATCATCACGCTCTCCTCGGTCTCCGGCCTCTACGGGAACCCCGGCCAGAGCAACTACGCGGCCTCCAAGGCCGGCATCATCGCGCTCACCCGCGCGCTGGCCAAGGAGGTCGGCCGCTACGGCGTCCGGGTCAACGCGGTGGCCCCCGGCATGATCGAGACCGACATGACCTCGGTGCTCACCGACGCCCAGCGCGGCGAGGCCCTCAAGAACATCCCGCTCGGCCGCTTCGGCACGGCGGACGAGGTGGCCGAATCGGTCGCCTTCCTGGCGGGCCCGCAGTCCGCCTACTTCACCGGCTCGGTCCTGCAGATCGACGGCGGAATCGTCCTGTGACCACCAGACGCACCGTCAACCTCTACTAGGAGCAACGACCATGACCATTCCCGCCGTGCGCACCTTCGACAACCACACCCCGCTGGTCGACACCGAGCTGCTCCCCGGCCGCGGCACCGGCGTCAACGCCGCCCACCGGATGTACGAGCACCTCATCGGCATCTGGGCCACCGGCGTCATCGAGGCCGCCCACGACCTCGGCGCCTTCACCGCGCTGATCAGCGGCCCGGCCACGGCCAGCGAGCTGTCCAGCAAGCTCGGCACCGACCTGCGCGCCACCCGCGTCCTGCTCGACGGCCTGGCCGCCTACGACGTGGTCGAGCGCAGCCGCGCGGCGGACGGCCAGGCCGTCTACACCCTGCCACCGGAGATGCACGACATCTTCGCCCCCGAGGGCCTGTACAGCCTGGTCGGCAAGATCCGGCACGACCGCAACGTCGCCTGGAGCGCCTGGCGCAACCTCGCCACCAACGTCCGCACCGGCGCCCGCAACTCCGACGGCTCCCAGCAGCTCAACCAGATCTCCGAGGAGGACTACACCTCCCTCGTCCGCGGCATCAACTTCTGGGCCCCGCCGATCGCCGCCACCCTCGCCACCGCCCTGCGCGAGCAGGGCTGGACCGACGGCACCGGCCGCACCCTGCTCGACGTCGGCTGCGGCACCGGCATCTACAGCCAGCTCCTCCTCCAGGAGTTCAGCGGCCTCAACGCCCGCGCCCTGGACGCCGAACGGATCATCCCGATCGCCAACGCCCAGGCCCACCGCCTCGGCGTGGCCGACCGCTTCAACCCCGAGATCGTCGACTTCTGGGCCGACGACTGGGGCACCGGCGTCGACGTCGCCCTCTTCGTCAACATCTTCCACCTGCAGACCCCGGAGTCCGCCCGCGAGCTCCTGCTCCGGTCCGCCAAGGCCCTCACCGAGGACGGCGTGATAGCCATCGCCGACCACATCGTCGACGAGGACAGCACCGACGGCAACACCCAGAACCGCTTCTTCCGCCTCTTCGCCGCCTCCATGCTCGCCACCGGCGGCGGCGACGCCTTCACCGTCCACGACTACGACCAGTGGCTCGCCGACGCCGGCCTGCGCCGCGTCGCCCTGCTCGACACCCCCATGCACCGCCTCCTGCTGGTCAAGCGCGCCTGACCCACCCCTCACCACCCCTCGACGGCCCCGACGCCCCGCGTCGGGGCCGTCGGGGTTCCCACACCCGGAGGCCCGGAATGACCGACCGAACCCCCCTCTTCCGCACCGACCGCACCGACCTCACCCCCGAGGAGATCGCCACCCTCACCGTCCTCCTCCTCCAACGCCACAGAACCCAGGCCGCCACCACCGGACACCACCCCGCCCCCCGCAGAGTCCGCTGGCACGACGTCTCCCTCAGACCCCCGACGCCCACCACCTCCTGGCAGATCGTCGCCTGACCCCGTCCCCCTTCGGTGGCCCGCCGCGCACGCCGGGGCCATCCCCCTGGGCGCCCACCCCACCCCCTCCCCTCCGTGGGCGCGCGGGCCACGCCCCGCGCGCCCACGCCGCACCTCCCCCACCCGACCGAGGCGGGAGGGACCCGCCCCGGCGTCACCCACCCTCCCGAGCCCCCCCACCCCGACAACAACCCCACCCCCCACCCGGAAAGAACCCACCCGGAAAAAGGCCCGAAAGGCCCGGAGCCTCCCCGGCCCCGGGCCTCCCTCCCCCGCCCCTCACCCGATCAGATCCAACGACCCCGCCATCTGCCCTGTCCCGATCAGGTCATATCCCCCCGCCAGCACCAGGAACACCAGCGCCGCCACCGTCACCCCCGTGTAGTGCAGCCGCCCGAACACCCCCCACCAGCCCCGCCGCCAGGCGACCACCGCACAGATCACCATCAGCAGGGTGAGCACCGCCGCCCCCAGGTACATCGCCGGTACCACCTTCAGCAGCGGAGAGTCCCCCAGGAACAGCGTCTGGTTCAGCGCGTTGGAGTCCGAGGTCAGCAGGGCGAACCCCGCCGTGGCCACCACGAGCACCGCCCCCGTCAGCCACCCCAGCAGCCGGGCCGCCGGCTGCCCGGCCCGCCCCTTGCCCCGCGCCGCCCGCACGACCGCCGCCAGCCCCCACCCGAGCACGGTCAGCACCAGCACCACCAGGCTCCCCAGGGCGATCCGCTGGTGCAGCTCCGGAGCCTGGTACCACGCCAGCGGCTCGTACGCGATGGTCGGGTCGCTGTCCGTCAGCATCGAGGTGACGTCTCCGTCCCCGTCCAGCTCGAAGGCGATCCGACCGCTGCCGCCCACCTGCTGGAAGAGTCCCGGCTGCACCTGCTCCCACTGGGTCTCCCCCACCGAGGGATCCCGGGTGACCGGCCCGCTCACGACGAGCCGCCCGTCACGGGCGGCGATGTGCACCGACCCCGTCAGCGCCGCCGCCTTGGTCAGGTTCGACTGGCTGACCCGAGTCGACCGGAAGTCCCCGGTGAACTTCGAAAGGTCCCCACCCACCACACCAGCAGCACCCGCACCAACCGCACCCGCCCGCGCACCCCCAGCGGACGCACCCCCCACCGGGTAGAAGCGATCGACGAAGTCGTTCAGCACCTGCTGGGTCATCCACCCCCCGGTGGCCCCCTCCCCGTCCCCGTTGACGGTCACGTACAGCCCGACCCCCTGTGCCGGCAGCAGCGCCAGGTTGCTGTGGAACCCGGGCACGTCCCCGTCCTTGACCAGGAGCTGCTGCCCGTTCCGGGTGCGCTGTTCGAGCAGGTACGCCATCCCGGGCATCCGCTGGTCCGGCCCGAAGTGCCGGGCGAGCAGCAGGGCGTCGCCCTCCCGGTCCAGGATCGACCGGCCGTCGAAGGTCCCGTCGTGCAGCTGGGCGAGCATCAGCCGCCCCATGTCGCCCGCCGTGGTGACGGCGGCCGCCCCGGTCGGGGTCAGCGGCCCGTACAGCCCCTTGGTCTCGGTCTGCCCGCCGCCCTCCGGCCGGTACCCGTGGGCGAGGTCGGCGTCGATGGGGGCGGGGTGCGGCTGGGTGAAGGTGGTGTGGTCCATGCCGAGCGGCTGCAGCACGTGCTGGGCGACGTACTGGTCGAACGGCTGGCCGGAGACCACCTCGACGAGGTAACCGGCGAGCGCGACACCGTAGTTGTCGTACGCGGCGGTCGTCCCGGGGGCCCGGACCCGGTCCGGCTGGTGGGCGGCCAGCGCGGGCCCGAGGCCGCCGCTGTTCCGGGGCTCGGCCTCGGCGAGTCCCATGAAGGTGTCGTCGAAGCCGCCGGTGTGGGTCAGCAGGTTCTCGACGGTGACCGGGCGCCCCGGGTAGCTGTCCCGGATCTTGAAGGCGGTCAGGTAGGTGTTGACGTCCGCGTGGAGGTCCAACTTGCCCGCCCGGACCTGCTGGAGGACGGCGACGGCGGTGAACACCTTGGCGTCGGAGCCCATGAAGAAGGCCGTCCGGGCCGGGTCGACGGGCTTGCGGTTCGGCACGTCGGAGACCCCGTACCCGCCGGCGAAGACCTGCTGCCCGCCGGCCACCACGCTCACCGCCGCGCCGGGGATCTTGTGCTCGGCGAGCAGTTTCGGCACGATCTCGTCGAACAGCCGCTTCACCGACCCGGGGTCGGGTGGTGCCGTCGAACCGCCCGCCGCCGAACTCCCGCTGCCCGCCGTCGTGGTGGCCGCGTGGGCACCGTCCGGCGTGAGCCCGTAGAGGAACAGGCCGATGGCCGCCAGCACCATCACGAGTCGGACCCAACCCCGCTCGGCCAGCGGCCGGTTCGCCTCTGCACGTCGCTCGCTCATGATGAACTCCCCTTCGGGAAAGATTGATTGTGGAGGCTCCGGCGCTCTGTGGCGGGTCGCCTCCCGACACCGACAACACTAGGAGGGACGCCCTTCCCGGGGACATGGCCTCTGGTCGTCGATCGGGGGGTGTACCCAGGTACCACCAAGAGGGGTCCAGGGCCCAGTGATCGGAATCGCGGCGGACGGCAGTCTGGATGTCGTCAGCAAGCAACGGGTAGGGATACCGGCCGCGAGGCCGTCACGGGAAGGGCCGAGCGGTCATGACCAGCAGCATCACCACGGGAGTTGTGAACAACGTGCAGAACACCGACACCACCGGCCGCTCCGGGCGGAACCCGCTCCGGGCGCTGGGCAACGCCATCCGGTCCTGCCTGCGCGGCCCGGTCCTGGCCGCCCTCGCGGTGCCGCAGCTGCTGCTGCTCACCGCGGCCACGGTCGCCGCCTCCCTGCTGGGCCTCGGCGTCGGCGCGCTGCTCGTTCCGCCCACGATCGTCGCGATCCGCGGCCTGGCCGGCCTGCGGCGCCGGCTCGCCGCCGACTGGACCGGCGTGGAGATCCGCGACCCCTACCAGCCGCTGCCGGACGCCGAAGCGGGCTTCAAGGGAGCCTGGAAGCGCTGCCAGGCGATGCTGTCCGACCAGGCCACCTGGCGCGACCTGCTCTGGCTGCTGGTCGATCCGATGGTCGGCTTCACGCTGGCGATCCTCCCGCTCACGGTGGTCGCGTACGGCGTCCTCGGCCTGGTGCTGCCCCAGTTCTGGCAGTCGATCGCCGACAACGGCGGCAACACCTGGTACCTGTGGATCCACGTCACCAGCTCGGGTGCGGCCGGCACCGCCGCCCTGTTCGGCGTCCCGGTGATGCTGGCCGGCCTGGCCGTCGCCCCCGCCGTCATGCGGGCCCACACCGCCCTCGCCAAGTCGCTGCTCGGCCCGACCGCCCGTGCCGAGGCGCTGGCCGCCGAGCGCAAGGTCGCCCACCTCACCGAGACCCGGCGCGACGCGCTGACCACCCAGGCCGCCGAACTGCGCCGGATCGAGCGGGACCTGCACGACGGGGCGCAGGCCCGGCTGGTGGCCATGGGCATGAACCTGGGCGTGGCCGAGCGCCTGGTCGAGCGGGACCCGGAGGCCGCGAAGCAGCTGCTCGCCGAGACCCGTCAGGCCTCCGCCTCCGCCCTCAACGAGCTGCGCGACCTGGTCCGCGGCATCCACCCCCCGGTGCTGGCCGACCGCGGCCTCGCCGACGCCGTCCGGGCCCTGTGCATGGACAGCCCGCTGAACGTGACCGTCTCCGCCGAGCTGCCCGGCCGCCCCGAGGCCCCGGTCGAGTCCGCCCTCTACTTCGCCGTCTCCGAGGCGCTCACCAACGCCGCCAAGCACTCCGGCGCCAGCCACGTCGACGTCCAACTGTGGTACGAGAACGGCACGCTGAAGGCCCAGATCACGGACGACGGCACCGGCGGCGCCGACCCCTCCCGCGGCACCGGCCTGCGCGGACTCGAGCGCCGGCTTGCTACCTTCGACGGAGTCCTGGCCGTCCGCAGCCCGCTCGGCGGCCCCACGACCCTGACGATGGAGCTGCCGTGCGAGTTGTACTCGCGGAGGACCTCTTCCTCCTGAGGGACGGTCTGATCCGGATGCTGCAGGCCTACGACTTCGAGGTCGTGGCCGCGGTGGACACCGGACCGGACCTCCTCCAGGCCCTCCTCACCGAACGTCCGGACGTGGCAGTCGTCGACGTACGACTGCCGCCGACGTTCACCGACGAGGGCCTCCAGGCGGCTCTGGAGGCGCGCCGGCAGATCCCCGGTCTGCCGGTGCTCGTGCTTTCCCAGTACGTGGAGCAGCTCTACGCCAAGGAGTTGCTGGCCGACGGCAGCGGCGCGATCGGCTACCTGCTCAAGGACCGGGTCTTCGACCCCGACGAGTTCGTGGCCACGGTCCACCGGGTGGCCGCGGGCGGCACCGCGCTGGACCCCCAGGTGATCGCGATGCTGGTCAGCAACACCGAACGCACCAAGCCGCTGGAGCGGCTGACGCCTCGTGAGCGCGAGGTGCTGGAGCTGATGGCCGAGGGGCGCTCGAACGGGGCGATCGCCGAGCGGATGGTGATCACCGAGCGGGCGGTGAAGAAGCACACCGCCAACATCTTCCTGAAGCTCGACCTGCCGCCCTCCGAGGAGGACCACCGCCGGGTGCTGGCGGTGCTGGCCTTCCTCCAGGTCGCGCCCTGACCGGCTACGACGCGGTCTCCCCGGCCACCCAGCGCAGGTAGCCGGGGCTGCCGGACACCACCGGCACGGCGATGACCTCGGGCGTCTCGTACGGGTGCCGCGCGGCGACGAACCCGGCCAGCCGGTCAGCCAGTTCGGCCCGGGTCTTGAGGTCGATCCGCCACTCCTCGGCGTCCTGCACCTCGCCCTCCCACCAGTACACCGAGCGGACGGGGTACACCTGCGCACAGGCCGCCAGCCGCTCCCGCACCACGGCGGCCGCCAGGTCCCGGGCCTGCTCCTCCGACTCGTGGGTGGTGGTCACCACGACGAAACCCTGCTCGTTCGCTGTCATGCAAGGACTCTAGGGCCGCGCCGCGCCACGCCACGGGCCCCGCGCCCGTCGGGGCCTCGGAAGCGACGGGCGGGGGCGGTTCTCAGTCCCGGCGGGCGGTGTGGACGGTCATCGCCGAGAGGTAGAAGGCGTCCGGGCGGTGCAGGACGCCGGTCGGGGCGTCCTGCTCGATCAGTGCCTCCAGAGTCGCCCGGTCCTCCGGGTCGAGCACCTCGGCGAGCTGGTCGTGGCGCCGTGCGAGCTGGGTGCGCAGGTACTCGCGGACCGGCCGGGCCAGCGGCGCCGGGTGGTCGACCAGGAAGGTGCGGGTGCCGCTGGGGACCAGTCCGGCCCGCCGCAGCATGGCCGGCCAGTCCTCGATCTCCTCGGTGGTGCCGGGCAGTTCGGCGCGCATCGCGGCGAAGCCGTCCTCGTGCACCGCGTCCAGCCGGGCCTGGAAGCCGGGTCGGCCCAGGCCGAAGTCACGGGGCAGGTAGCGCGCGGGCAGGCCGCTCTCGGCGACGGCGAGCAGGCCGCCGGGCCGCAGCCGGCCGGCCAGGGCGGTGAGCGCGGCCTGCTGGTCGCCGAGGTGGTGGATGGCGTTGCCGGACCAGATCAGGTCGGCCTCGCCGAGCTTGTCGAACTCGGCCGGCAGGTCGGCCTGTTGGGTGCCGAGGCGGCCGCCCGCGCGGGCCCGGGCGCGTTCCAGCAGGGCGGCCGACTGGTCGACGGCGACCACCTCGGCCGCCGGGAAGACCTCGGCGAGCAGCCCGGCGATCACCCCGGGCCCGGCGCCGACGTCGAGCACCCGGCGCACCGCGCCGTCCCCGGCGAGGCCGGACAGCCACCGCCCGGCCTCGGTGACGGCCTCGGCGCGCAGGTCGGCCTCCAGCTCCAGGTGCGCCGCGAGGGCGTCCCAGTCGAGGTCGGCGGCGGGCACGTGGCCGTGGCCGTGGTGCTGGTGCCCGTGGTGCTGGTGGCCGTGCTGCTGTGCGGACATGGTGTTCCCTCTCCGTGGTGGGGGTTCGGTGGTGGGTCCGGTGGTGGGTCCGGTGGTCAGCTTCACCGCTCAGGCGGCGACGGCCGGGCCGGACGCGCGGCGCAGTGCGACCGCCCGTCCGATCTCCTCGTCCACCAGGTCGTGGTTGAGGGCGAAGGCGGCCGCCGCGCCCGTCCCGGCGGAGGTGACCACCTGGGCGCGCGGGTCGGCGACGTTGCCGACGGCCCAGACGCCGGGCACGCTGGTGCGGCCGGTCCGGTCGGTGGTGACCCAGCCGTTGTCGTCCCGGGCGCAGTTCAGCCCGAAGAGCAGGGCGTCCCGGGGCACCGGCTGCGGGAAGACGAACACCGCCTCGCGGTTGACCACCCGCCCGGTGTCGAGCTCGACTCCGCGCAGCCGCCCGTCGTCGGCCACCAGCCGGACGATCCGGCCCCCGACCACCCGGACGCCGCGAGCCGCGAGCCGCTCGCGGTCGGCCGCGGTCAGTTCCAGGGTGTGGGCCAGCAGCACCACGTCCGCCGACCACTGCCGCAGCAGCAGTGCCTGGTCGACGGACCCGGGTGCGGTGCCGAGCACCCCGAGCGGGCGGTCGCGGACCTCCCAGCCGTGGCAGTACGGGCAGTGCAGCACGTCCCGGCCCCAGCGCTCGGCGAGCCCGGGCAGTTCCGGCAGCCCGTCCCGCAGTCCGGTGGCGACGACCACCCGGCGCGCCTGCAGCACCGGTCCGCCCGCCAGGTGGACGAGGAAGCCGAGTCCGGTGGGCTCGGCGTTCTCGACGTGCTCGACCCGCCCGTCGATCAGGTCCACCCCGTACCGGGCGACCTCCTCCCGTCCGACCGCCAGCAGTGCGGCCGGCGGCATGCCGTCCCGGCTCAGGAAGCCCTGCATGTGGGCGGCGGGGGCGTTGCGCGGCTCACCCGCGTCCACCACCGCGACCCGCCTCCGGGCCCGGCCCAGCACCAGGGCGGCGCTCAGTCCCGCCGCGCCCGCGCCGATCACCACCGCGTCGTGGCGCTCCGCCGTGTCGTAGTACTCCGCCGTTTTCGTTGCGCTCATCGTCGCTCACCTCCACCGCCAGGCTGCGACCGACCATCCGGTATCGGCAAGGATTGTTGCCATCTCAGCAAACCTTCGGAGAAGCCCGGCCGCCGCCGGTCCGCCGCCAGTACGAGCGGGTGGCCACCGCCAGCGCCACCCCGTACCCCGCGAAGGCGCAGGCCCCGACCCAGGCCACCTCCAGGGCCTGCTCGGGCGTGGCCCATTCGCCCTGGCGGATCCCGATCACCCCGGACGAGCACAGCGACAGGTAGCCGATCCCGACCACCCCGTACGGCACCAGCGTGACGGCGCCGATCAGCGCCGGGGTGAGCGGCAGCCAGCGCGGGACGGCCCGGCCGCGCAGCGGCAGGGTCCAGCGCGGGAACACCTGTCCCCACGGCCGCACCAGCCCCCACAGCAGGAACACCCCGATCGCCGCCAGCAGCACGGTGCCGTCCAGCCCCCGGCGCTCCAGCGCGAGCCACAGCCCGGAGGAGCCGTTGTGCACGTAGCTCGCGTACATCTCGTCCCCGCTGACCCCGGCGAAGCTGCCCCCGAACGCCCAGATCAGCTTCATCACCACGTAGGGCAGGAAGGCCAGGCTCCCGGCCCAGGCGGCCAGTTGGACGGCCGCCGGGGCCGGCGAGGGCGCCGGGCGGCCGGTCGCCGGCCGCTCCGCGAGCGGCCGTCGGGCCCGGGCGGTCCCGGCCAGCAGCAGCGCCCCGGCCGCCGCCAGCGCCTTGTGCACCGCGTCCGGGACGCTGTCCACGGCCTGCCCGAACAGCAGCGTCACCACGTCCATCAGCAGGCTCCAGGACGCCACCACGGCCAGTCCGCACAACACCCGGAGCACCCACGTCAGCCACCGCCCCGGCTGCCCCCGGGCCGCCGCCCACCCGGCCCCGACCGCCGCCAACCCCACCCCGGCGACCACCCATCCCAGCCAGGCGGCACTCCACAGGGCCGTCCCGCTCAGCCCACAGCCCAGCCCGAACCCGGCGTAGCCCACGCCCCAGCCGGCCACTGCCCGGCCGTCCCGCACCCACTCGCGCTCTCCCATGGCCCCAGGCTCGCCCGCGCCACCCCGCCCCGGCCTCCGCCCGGCTGCTGATCCGGCTCCCCCATCAGGGGGATCCACGCCGGCCCTTGCGCTGGAGCGCACTCCAACTCCTAGCCTCTGAGCCGACACCGCAGCACCGACCCACCAACCTGGGGAGTACCACCATGCGTTACCGCGTCCTCGGCGGCACCGGCATCGAGGTGAGCACCTACTGCCTCGGCACGATGATGTTCGGCGCCATCGGCAACCCCGACCACGACGACTGCGCCCGGATCATCAACACCGCGCTCGACCGGGGCGTCAACTTCGTCGACACCGCCGACATCTACTCGGCCGGAGAATCCGAGGAGATCGTCGGCAAGACGCTGGCAGCCCGCGGTGACCGGGACGAGATCGTGCTGGCCACCAAGGCGCACTTCCCGATGGGCGAGGGCCGGGCCCGCGGCGGCAACTCGCGGCGCTGGATCGTGCGCGAGGTGGAGGAGAGCCTGCGCCGGCTGCGCACCGACCGGATCGACCTCTACCAGATCCACCGGCCGGACCACACCACGGACATCGAGGAGACCCTCGCCGTCCTGGGCGACCTGGTCCGGGCCGGCAAGATCCTCGCCTTCGGCTGCTCCACCTTCCCCGCCGAGCAGATCGTGGACGCCCACCACGTCGCCGAACGCCGCGCCCTGCCGCGCTTCCGCACCGAGCAGCCGCCGTACTCGCTGCTCGCCCGCGGCATCGAGCGGGACGTCCTGCCGGTGGTGCAGCGGCTCGGCATGGGCGCGCTGACCTGGGGCCCGCTGGCCGGCGGCTTCCTCACCGGCCGCTACCGCAAGGGCCGCCCGGTCGACCTGACCACCGGGCGCGCCGCCATCAACCCGGGCCGCTTCGACCCGACGCTGCCCACCACCGCCGCCAAGCTGGACGCGGTCGAGGCCTTCACCGAGCTCGCCGAGGACCTCGGCCGCACCCTGCCCGAGCTGGCCACCGCCTTCCCGCTGGCCCACCCCGCCGTCACCTCGGTGATCATCGGCCCGCGCACCATGGAGCAGCTCGAATCCGCCCTCGAGGCGGCCGACCTGGTCCTGGACGACGCCACCCTGGACCGGATCGACGCCATCGTCCCGCCCGGCACCGACCTCTACCGGGCCGACGGCGCCTGGCAGCCCCCGTCCCTCACCACCCCCGCCCTCCGCCGCCGCCCCGCCGCCGACCGCTCCGCGGCCTGATCGAGGCCGGCCGTCGAAGGACTGCTGCACGGCGCATGACGGCGCGACACATCGGCGGCATGAAGACCGTCACGCAGCGCGAACTCGCAGCGCGGTCCAAGGCCGTACTCGACGATGTCGAAGCCGGCGAGGTCCACCACATCACCCGCAACGGCACCGAGATCGCCGAGGTCCGTCCGATCAGCAGTCGCCGTCGCTTCGTTCCACACCCGGAACGGCGCTGACTTCGCCGGCCTCGAACAGGGCGTCGAAGTCATCCTGGTCCAGGACCGGCCCTGGACCGACCGCCCGGCGACACGCCGGGCGGTCGCGCCGCGTCCGGCTCACCCCCTCGGCGCGGCGAAGCAGTGGACCACAACCGTACGGCCGGAGGCCCACCGCTGTTCGCCGCTGCCGAGCGGGGTCCAGCCGAGGCGGCGGTAGAGGGCCAGGGCGGCGGTGTCGGTGGAGAGCACGTCGAGCACGGGGTGCAGCCCGAGCACCCGCGCGTGCGCCACGGCGCTGGCCAGCAGCAGTGCGCCGGCGGCCCGTCCGCGCGCCGCCGGGGCGACGAACAACCGGCCGATCACCGCCGTGAGTTCCGGGCGTCCGCCGGCCCGCCGGCTCCACAGTCCGGGGGCCATGTCCCCCGGGGCGCTGCGGGCCAGGCCGACGTGGCCGGCGGTCCGGCCGTCCGCCTCGGCGATCCAGGCCGCCAGCAGGCCGTCCGGGGTGAGCCAGGCGGCGGGCCGTTCGGGCCACTCGGCGGGGTAGCCGTCGGCGGCATGGACATCGGCCAGGGCCCGGACGCAGTCGGCGAGGTCGGCGGCGCGGCGCCGACGGACGCCCACCCCCGCCCCGGTCCGCCGTGAGCCGGACGCGACGACATTGGCGCGTTCTTCAAGGTCAGCCATGCCGGTACGTTACCGGCCGGCCCTCACCGCCGCAGCAGGTCGACCACCCCGGTCACGTCCTCGGCGCCGCTGCCGAGCGCCAGCCGGTGCTCCATCAACCGGAAGAACGGGGACAGCAGTTCGACGCTGACCCGCTGCTCCTCGGCGGTGCGCAGCAGCGTCTCCTTGCCCGCCACCTGCATCGCCAGGTTGGAGACCACGCCCGTGGTGTAGTCCCCGCTCTCCAACTGCGCCGCCGTCCGCTCGACCGACCCGGCCATCGCGGTGAGCCAACCCCCCAGCAGCGGCGCCAGATCGCCCGGCTTCACCGCCTCGCCCCGCACCAGCGCGAAGGCGTGCGCGACCCCGGCGAACATCCCGTACATCGCGCTCAGCAGCGCCACGTCGTGCAGCGCCGCGTGCCCGGCGTCCGCGCCGACGTACCGGACGGCGGCCGGGGCGGCCAGCGCCTCCCGGTGCTCCTCGAACAGCTCCGCCGAGCCGCTGTAGAACACGTACGCCCCGGCCTCCGGGACGCCGATCATCGGCGGGACGGCCATGATGCCGCCGTCCAGGTAGCGGGCGCCCCGGGCCCCGGCCCAGGCGGCCCGGGCGCGGGCCTGGCCCGGGGTGCTGGTGACCAGGTTGACCAGGTCCCGGCCGGCCAGGTCGGCCCCCGCCAGCGCCTCCTCGACCGAGGCGTCGTCCAGCAGGCAGACCACCACCAGCCGGCCGGCCGCGACGGCCTCGGCGGCGGTGGCCGCCACCACGGCGCCCTCGGCGGCGAGCGCCTCGGCGCGGGCGACGGAGCGGTTCCAGACGGTCAGCGGGTGTCCGGCGGCGAGCCAGGCGCGGGCCAGCGCGGTGCCCATCGCACCGAGGCCGAGCAGGGTGACGGGGCTCTTCGTGACGTTCTCAACTGTGTTCTGTGCCATGCCGACCAGCCTCGGCGCGACCCCGACCGTGATCAAGTACGCACTTCGGAGTGGGTGGTTACCCTGGGGTGAGCGACGAGGTCGGAAGGGGTGGGCCGTGGCGACCGTGCCGAGGCCGGGGGCGCACGTCTGCGGGATCGACGCCGCGATGGACGTGATCGGCGGCAAGTGGAAGGTGCTGATCCTGTGGGCGCTCGGCGAGCGCCCACACTGCCGCTTCGGCGAACTGCGCCGCCTGGTACCGGGGATCACCGAGAAGGTGCTGGCCGCCCACCTGCGCGAGCTGGAGGCCGACGGCATCGTGCACCGGGAGGCCCACCAGGAGGTGCCGCCCCGGGTCGAGTACGCGCTGACCGAGGCGGGACGGCACCTGAACGCGGCGCTGGCCCCGCTGGGCGTCTGGGGCCGGGACCACGTCCTGAACCGCTGACCCTCAGTGCTCCTCCGCCGCCAGGTGGTCGACGCAGGCCGCGACCGCGAGCAGCAGCCCGGTGTCCGCCCCGTCCGCGATCTCCACCCCGTAGGTGTCCCGGACCCGGAACCACTTGCGGGAGATCCGGGCGAGCCGGTCCCCGTGCTGGTTCTCGATCCGGTAGTCCTTGTCGATCAGGTCGCCGTGGATCCGCAGCTCGCCGCCGGAGGCCAGTTCCACCAGGTACTTGTCCCGGAACGGGGTGAACAGCTTCTCCCGGACGGTCGCGACCACCTCGCCGTCGGCGTCCTCGATCTTCATCGCGTCGCGGACGGCGAGCATCTTCTCCTTCACCACCGCGACCACCCGCCCGTGCGCGTCCTTCAGCTCGAAGGTGTGCCGCAGCCGCAGCACCTTGCCGTCCACCAGGTAGGCCTTGTGCCCCCGGTCGTCCTCGATCCAGTAGTCGTCGCCGACCGCGAACAGCTTCTCCCTGACCAGGTACCGCACCACAGCCTCCTCCGTCGTCGGACTCGAACCACCCATTCGACCCGCACCCGCACCCGCCGCGCGGCACCGCCGCGCCGCAGCGCTTCAATGTCGCCATGCTGATCACCCCGCTGCGCACCGAGCGCCTCGACCTCCTCCCCCTCACCCCCGAGCACGCCGACGAACTCGCCGCCGCCCTGGCCGATCCCGCCCTGCACGCCTTCACCGGCGGCCGCCCGGCCACCCCCGAGGAGATGCGCGCCCGCTGCACGCGGCTCGCCGCCGGCTCCCCGGACCCGGCCGTGGCCTGGGGCAACTGGGCCCTGCGGCTGCGCGCCGACGGCGCCCTGACCGGCTACGTCCAGGCCACCGTCCGCCCGCAGGCCGCCGAAGCCGAACTCGCCTGGGCGGTCGGCACCCCCTGGCAGCGCCGCGGCATGGCCACCGAGGCCGCCCGCGCCCTGCTCGACCACCTCGCCGCCACCGGCGTCACCACCGCCCTGGCCCACATCCACCCCGACCACGAGGCCTCCGCCCGCATCGCCCGAGCCCTCGGCCTCCGCCCGACCCCGCACACCCAGGACGGCGAGATCCGCTGGCGGGCCGATCTTCCGCACCCGTAGCATCCGAGGCCCGAAGAACCCGGACGGAGGAAGCCACCATGTCCGCCCGCCCGGAATGCCCCCGACCCCCCATGGGGTTGGATACAGCCATGGCATCTCGTGCACGTGTACGCGCCCCCGAACTGGTCGGGGCAGGCGGTTGGCTGAACACCGGCGGCAAGGACCTCACCCTCGCCGACTTCCGGGGAAAGATCACCGTCCTGGACTTCTGGAAGTCCTACACAATGTAGGGAACTCCAGAGGGGGCGTACGTGCACCACCACACCCTGAGTGACCTGTACCTTCGGCTGTCCTTGGACCGGGACGGCAAGACGGCGATCGAGCGGCAGGAAGCCGACTGTCGCGCTTGGGCTGAGCGCCACGGGCTGACGGTCCGCAAGGTCCACATCGACCGAGGGCGCTCCGGATTCAAGGACGTTGAGCGTAAGGGGTTCGACTCGGCCCTCGCCGCCGTCACAGCGGGCGTCGTCGGGACGCTGATCGTATGGAAGCTGGACCGCCTGTCCCGCAAGGGCATTGGGCAGGTCGGCAAGGTCCTGGACGACATCGAGAAGGCGGGCGGCCGTCTGGTCTCCGTCGTGGACGGTCTCGACACCTCGAACGACTCGGCCCGCATGGTCGTCGCCATGCTCGCCGAACTCGCCCGATCCGAGTCGAAGAACCTCGGGACCCGGGTCGCCCACGCGAAGCGCCACCTGCGCCGACAGGGCCAGTGGATCGGCGGACAGCCCCCGTACGGGCTGCTGGTCGACCCGACCACGAAGAAGCTGACGCACGACCCCGACACGGCCGTCTACGCCCGGCTGATCGCGGATGGCGCGCTGGCTGGCAAGTCCCTCGTGCAGATCGCCCGGCTGCTCAACGAGTACGACATCCCCTCGGCCCGGGGCGGCCAGTGGAACGCCGCGAGCATCATGAACCTGGTCAAGTCGCCTGCCTTCGCCGGACTCATGCCCGAGACCGAAACCATCGAAGCCGAGGACGGCAGCCGGAAGTTCACCAGCCGCGTGTTCCCCTACCGCGATCCCGAGACACTGGACACGGTCAGCATCGGCGAGGGGATCATCACGGTCGGCGAGCGCGAACGGATCATCCGGCAGCTCGAATCCAGGACCCGCGTCCATGCTGGGAAGCGGATGCCGAAGCCGAACGGCACGGCGCTGCTCACCAGCCTGGTGTTCTGCGACGTACCCGGGTGCGGTCGCCGGATGCACAAGGTCGGCAACAGCTACCAGTGCATGGCCCGCCGAGCGGGCAACCAGTGCCCCGGAGCGAGCGCCATGGCCGACCGGGTGGACGAGTACGTGTCCGAGCGCTTCCTCTCCATGCTTCCTGCTCTGGAGTTGGACGACCCCATGTTGGTCGCTATCGCCGACCGTTGGGTGAAGCGGGCAGACCCGGAGACCTTCGCCAAGCGGGGCGCCATAGCCGACGAAATCGCTGACCAGGAAGCCCGGTTGGCCGACCTGGAAGACGCACGCTACGTCCGTGGCGAGTTCGACCGCCCCGGCGCACTCGACCGCTACGACCGCCTCGCCGCCCGACTCCAGAGCCGCATCGACGGCCTGCGCGCCGATCTCACCGCCCTGCCGCTCCCGGCCGTCGACATCACTCCGCTGCTGGACGGCGAGTTGCTGCGGGCCGCCTGGGCGGCCGCGACACAGGATCAGAAGCGGGATCGCCTTTCCCTGGCCATAGACGGCGTGTTCATCAGCAAGGGTCAGCGCGGCAAGCGCTTCATCCCGGAGCAGCGAGTCCGCATCAAGTGGGCTGAGATCAAGGAGTAGCAACCCGTGCCCGTCCATGGCCCCCACTGGCCACCGTGCCTGGGTGCCTGCCGGGGGCTTTCTCGTGCAACGCAGGACAGCGCCCGGCGGGGTGACGAGGTGACGGTTCTGGGGCTTGTTCTGGTTCTCTCAGAAATGTCTAGAGAGAACTGAAATCAGGCTCTCAACCGTCACTACGTCACCTCACCGCGCCGGGGGCAGTGCGGTGGACCGCCAGGGGTGACGTGGTGACGTTCGAGGCGGTGGTTCTGGTTTCTCTTAGATCCCGCGCACAGAAGAGAAACCGGAATCACCCTGCTGAACGTCACCACGTCCCCCGCGCTGGTCGAGACGCACACGGGCGCACGCCGCCGTGGTGGGTGTGCATGAAGGGAAGGTTTGCTCTCCCTAACAAGCGAGGGGCAGGAAGCGGCGAGTAGGAAATTTCTGGTCCCCCACCATGGTGAGCCTGCGCCGTACCGTCTGCGGGGCACATCTGGCCTCCCCGGAATCTTGGAGGCCACGACGCAGAGCGTCCGCCGGGCCGCTTCGACCGTTACCCGTCATGCCGCAGAGTGAGACGCAGATCACATGTCTGAGATTACCTGAACGCCCCGATATACGGGCCATCTGCCCGCTCTCCCCAACGGTAGGAGAGGAAATCGTCCGTCCCTACAAGTCCGGGGAGGGGAATTCGTCCCCCTCTTCCACTTCGGGGCCCAAGGAATCCCTCCCCGTCCACTACAGGATGAACGGGGAATCGTCCCTCTCTACGTGGGAACCCCTCGCCCTCCACTTACGAGGGATTGACCGTCCCACCGAAAACACCGACAGCAATGGAGGCTTCGAAATGAACACTGACCACGCCCGCACGCTGGAGCTGATCCGCAGCGCCGAAGCGGCAACACTGAGGGCCCTGTCCGGAGAGGGCGCGGCAGCCGGCGAAGCGCACCGGCTGACCGCTGAGGCGGCGCGGCTGTTGGAGCCCATCACCGAGGCGGGCCCGTGCCAGCGCAAGGGCTGCACCAACACGGTCATGCAGCGCGCCACGGGTCGCCCCCGGCTCTACTGCGGCGCGGTGTGCCAGCAGGCCGCCTACTGGGCCCGCAAGGCGGACGCTGCGTAGCGAGAGCAGTCGCCGTAAGCCGACCCCTCCCGGTTCCGGGCAGGGGCTTTTTCATGCCGCCGAGGCGGCCAACCAGAGGAACATCGTGATCACCCGCAGCAGTTTCAACTACTCGAACGAGGACCGCGAGACGAAGCGGCTCCGTCTTCGCGCAGACGCTTTCCAGCACAGCGCTGCCATGGAGCGGCTTGCCGAGATGAAGCGCGACCGCCCCGAGCAGTACGACCAGATGGGCGCTGTCGCTCACCTGTCGCTCGGCCACTACGAGGCCGCGAAGGCTGCCGCCGTGCAGCTCGGCCGCAACGTTTCCGCCCCTACCGATCGTGAGGTCTGACCATGAGCAACGACGTTTCCCGAGCCGCTGACAAGCTCGCCAAGCTGCGCGCCCAGGCGGACCGCCTCGCGGGTCCGATGGCGGACGCCGAGGCCGCCCTAGTGGCCGCCGAGGAGGCTGAGCAGGCCCGTCGTGCCGAGAGGGCCGCCGAATACGACCGCACGTTCCTCACGACGTGGACGGCGCAGGCCGCTGAGAGGTCCGACCGAGCCAATGAACTGCACGCGGAGTTCATCGAGCTTCTGTCTGCCGAGCCGTGGTTTCAGGCGTACGTGGCGCACCGTGCCGAGCGGTACAAGCGCGAGAAGATCCTGACGGCCGCGCAGAACGCACAGGCCCACCTTGGCGAGGCGCGGACTCTCCCCGAGCAGCGTTGGTACGACCTGCGCATCATCGAGGACATCACCAGCGCTGTGGACAACGCCGCTGCGGCCCTCGGTGTGGCCTACGCCGAAGAGCTGGACGCCCAGCGAAACGCCTACATCGAAGCGGCGGACTGACATGGCTGTTGACGCGCTCGACCCCGGCCCGGACGGGACCTATCCGTACTTCCCTCGGGATGCGAAGGGGCGGCCCGTTTGGTCCGATTCCCCAACTGGTCTGCCGCTAGTCAACGGTGGTGCACCGATGCCCCGCGGAGTCCAGCCGATGCGCGACCCGATGAACTCTGGCCGGCTGCTGGCCGTGGACGTGACGCCGAGGCACCGAAACGGCGAACCGATCAATCCACCGGTCATTCCTCCGGCTCCGGAATGACCAAACAGGCTCAGCAGCGTGCGGGCTGTGCGGCGGGATATTCCCCGCCGAGCTGGTCGACGTGGACCACCCAACACCGCTCGCCCTCGGCGGCGAGGACACGGACGACAACGTGTGGCGGTTGTGCCGCACCTGCCACCGAGGGAAGACCGTGCGGGAGTTCACCGCCGGGTGAGCAGTGCCGCGAGGGTTCCGGCGCCTGCTGTGGCTGCGGTGATGAGCCACGCTGGGATGCGCTGAATGGTCAAGTGAAGTCCACCCCAGCGGAGTTCGAACTGCGGGGCTCGGGCCTTGCTGCCTGGCTGTTGAGTCATGTTCTCCACCTCATCAGATGCGAGGGAACGGCGCGGCACCTTGCCTCCTCAAATTGGTCTGCCCAACCGGTCGACGCCATACCACGGCGCGTGAAGGCCCCAGAATTCACCCGTTCTACGGTCGCGCACTTCGCCATGGCGCACGACGAAGCGCGGCGACAGAACAGAAGACACCATTGGAGGCGCCCCATGCCGCGAAGCCCGTGCTCGATCCCGGGGTGCCCCGAGCTGACCGCCCGCGGTGCCTGTCGGCCTACGACTTCCGAGCCCACCAGGCCGTGAGGACGGTGCCGCCGGTCGACGCTGTGGTGATGAGCCACACGGGGATGCGCTGGATGGTCAAGTTAAGCCCACCCCATCGAAGTTCGAACTACGGAGTTTGGGCCCCGCGGCGTTTGGTTCGCGTCATGGCTGTATTCCAGCAGATCTGACGCCGAGTTAGGGGATTGCCGAACGCCCTCAGGCCTCAGAAGTGCGTCTCATCAGGGCGTTCCTGATGAGAAATCACCCGTTCAGCGGTCGCGCACTGCGCATGACTGTGCAGCCTGGGGTCAAAACGGGATGAACCCTCCCATGCTGCGGGGCCTCGCCCCGCGTTCGGTCGCCCGATGCTTGGGGCTCGTCGTACGAGATTGCACCTTTCCCGCTACCCCGCAGTGGTTCCCAGGTCTGTGTGCCTTGATCATCCCGCGGTAGAGGAGGCCCCCCATGCTCCGAAGACCCCGCCCACCCTGTTCGGTTCCCGGGTGCCCCGAGCTGACTGCCCGTGGCGGTCGCTGTCCGCAGCACCAGCGCGAGGCAGAGCAGCAGCGAGGCAGTGCGGCAGAGCGCGGGTACGACGCTCGGCGTTGGGCTCGCATCCGTCGGGCCTACCTGTATGCCCACCCGTGGTGTGTGCTGTGCGGTCGCTCGGCCGTGGTCGCTGACCACTTCCCCGAGTCGCGTCGCTCGCTGGTCGCCCGTGGCGTTGCTGACCCGGACGCTTGGCATCGGCTACGGCCGTTGTGCACTCAGTGTCACAGCCGCGAGACCGCGCAGCACCAGCCCGGCGGTTGGGCTGCTGAGAGGGTCAAGCCGACAAGGCTCTGACCTGGGCTTTTACCAGGGGGGTACCCCCTGCCCCTCCCGACCCTGACCGGCAGGGAGGGAAAAGACTCGCGCCGGAGCTGAGGCCATTTTTGGCAGTCCGGCGCGTCCGCCACAAAACGAAAGGAGACCATGGCTGACCGATACCGGCCTAAGCCGGCAGCAGCGCGGGCCCGAGAGGGAAACCCCTCCAAGTCCGAAATCAAAGAGGGTGTGATAGTCCCGCGCGCCATCCTCGCGGAACCGAATTGGCGAGACATTTTCAAAGACTCGCCGACCGCCCAGACGCAGGAGGCGAACATCCGGTGCAGGAAAGTCGCGTCCGCGGAGTGGCGCCGCATCGTTCCCATCCTCGAATTTGCCGCAGGGCTCGGCGAAGTCGACCATACGACCGTCAAGGACCTGTGCGTCTGCGTTGCCAGGATCGACCAGGCCGAGCGAGACCTGTCCGAACGTGGGCTCATGGTCACCGCCGAGCGCGGCACCGTGAAAAATGGCGCTGCCACTATTGCCACTCAGTACCGGTCACAGCTCTCCCGTTACATCAGAGAGTTGGGGCTATCGCCCAGCGCACGAGTCGCTATCGCCCCGACCGAATCCGAAGATGACTCCGACATCTGGGACTGATCCGCCCAAGCACCACAACGGCCCCACCCTGTCCGCCCTTTGTGGTGGCAGGGGTGGGGCCCTTTGTCGTCTGTGCCCTACCCCAGGTACGGAGTCGCCCGGTGTTCAAGGAAGTGCCGGAGCCGCAGTTGCTGCGTGTGATGCATGGGCAGTTCTCCGATGTCGCTCGGGGCCACGAACTGCAGATCGGTCGACTCGTTGGAGATCCGGAGTTCTCCGCCGGTGATGCGCGCGGTGAAGCAGACGTTGAACTGTTGCCGTACCTCGCCGTCCGAGTAGGCGATCACGTGCCGAGGATCGGTGTACGTGCCGACGAGTCCCGTGATCTCCACGTCAAGGCCGGTTTCCTCACGCACCTCCCGGACGGCCGTTCCTGGGAGTGACTCGCCAAGATCCATCGTGCCGCCCGGCAGCGCGTACAGACCGTTGTCGGTGCGTCGTTGCAGCAGGATGCGCCCTTCCTCATCGGTCACCACTGCGGACGCTGCCACCACCAGCCGATTCGGCTTGGGCGCGTTGGGGTCGTCGTAGAACTCGGTGCGTGCCACGTGATCAGCTCTCCTCCACCGGTCGGGCGGTGTTCCACACTGCATCGAAGCTCGCAGCATAGGTGTCGAACAGCGTCCCTGCGCCGGTCCTCCGCAGGTGCCAGACGGGGGCTCCGAAAGCGTTGACTCCCCAGACGTGCGCGTTCACCAACAGCTGGTCATCGGCCCGGTAGAGGCTGTTGTAGAGCGTGGTCCCGTGGGTTCGGATCTCGATGCCTGGTGTGCCGAGCAGCGGACGGTAGTGCAGGAGGGCGAGCCTGCACCGGGACTCGATGCCGTGCCCGAACCGCTCCTCCTCTCCTCGTTGCTTGACGTTCTCGCTGGCGGCGTCACCAAGGGCGATCCGGACCGCGCACCCCTCGGCGGCGCGCTCGCGAAGGAGTTCGTTCAGCCGGGGATACGCCTCGTGCAGGAACACGGCCGCGTAGACCAACACGTCGATCCGCTCAGTGGCCTTTCCAAGCAAGTCCACGAAGACGGAGACGGGAAGGTCGGCTCGCTGCTCGTACAGGGCGACCAGTTCGGGGCTTATCGCGCGTGCGGCGCGCGGCTGCCGCAGGCTCGGCCACAGTGCGAACATGTCTTCTCCGAGGGCTTCGGCAGCCAAACGGGCTGTGCCTAACCGGGGCGTGCGGTTCTGGTTGGCCCACCGCTCGACCGACTTGGTGTCCACGCCGGCTTTCTCAGCCAGGGCTGAGCACGTCCAACCTCTCGACGCCATAACGTCTTTCAGTCTCTCGTTCGGCATCCCGCTTGTCTCCCCGCACATCACGGACCTTTGTCAGGGACGTTCTACCCCACGAGGGACGTTCGGAAGTGTCCCTTGCACGAGGTTCCACCGTCCCGGGTAACTGCCAGATCTTGGTGGCAAGTCGGCGGAGAGGAGCGGGGGCAGTGGCACCGCGCAAGGCAACCCGGACGATCTACAAGCCCAAGATCGGTGAGATCGTCAGGGACCGTGCCCACAAGGGCGTGGAAGGCACCTACATGGGCATCCAAGGCGGCATGGTCTACCTTCGCCCCAGAGGCGGCGGGCAGGAGTGGGAGACCTATCCGAGCGAGATCGAAGCCTTGCCGAACGGCCCGGAGCTGATCGCCGTCATGCGGCCGAGTACTCCGCGCTGCGCTTCGGAGCGGACCGAGCGGTGAGCACCCCACGTCTCGTCGTCCTGGGACGTGTCCTTCGTGCACTGGCGACGGAGCCCCGCCACACGATTGCGTGGATGTGGGGCGCCTACATCCAATTCGCATGGCCTGTAACGATGTTCAGCCCCTATCGCAGGCATCTTGCCAGGCGAATGAAGCTCCGCCGAAAGCTCGACCAGCAGGCCCGGCGCATAAGGCCGACCACCCGCGGCAGCAATGCCTGACCCGTACCGTTCCCGTGTTCGGCCTCGGAGGCCTCTGGGCGGGTCAGCGGCGTGCGCGCGACGGCTTACCGGCCCCGGCGCCCTGGTGGGCGCAGAACCGGCCCTCTTGGGCCACCACAGACCCCCGTCCCGGCTGCCTGGGGAAGGATTCAGCCGGGACGGGTCAGCAAGGTGCACACCGGGTCGGAGGAACCCCCTCGACCCGAAGCAGCGACGGAGGGACACCCATGCCCGCGTGGATTCTGTACGCCGACGGCAAGCACGGCGGGGGCTCCGGCTCCGGCACCGGTGGCGGCCAGCAGGACGACTCCAGCAGCGGCAACAAGCACGGTGGTGGCGGGTCGGACGAGGGTGGCAACACCAGCGACGGCCAGGGCCCGGCTGGCGGTAAGTAGCCGGTGAGCGACAAGCACGAAGCGGAGGCCGGTCGAACCCGGCTGGCCTCCGCGCTCATCGCGAACGGATCTCTCACCTCTGACTGGTTGGCGTCGTACAACGCCGTACCCCGGCACTGGTTCGTCCCTGACACGACCTGGCCGGGCCAGGCGGACGGCGTGCGCCAGGGCGAGGCTGTGAGCCGCCAAGCCGACCCGGCGGCCTGGTGGAGCGCCGTCTACTCCGATGTGCCACTCACGACGCAGTGGGACGACGGTACCCACACCGGCGACAGCCGGGGGACCATGCCCACGTCGTCCAACTCCATGCCCACCATGGTGTTCTCCATGCTCGACGCCCTCGACGTGGCGGAGGACAACCGGGTGCTGGAGATCGGCACTGGGACCGGGTGGAATGCCGCTCTCCTGGCCCACCGGGTCGGCCCGGGGAACGTCGTCACCGTCGAGGTGGACGAGGGCAGCGCCACGGACGCCCAAGGCCGACTCGCGCGGGCTGGGTATTCCCCGACACTCGTGGTCGCCGACGGAGCCGAGGGCTACGCCAAGGCGGCTCCGTACGATCGGGTGATCGCCACGTGTTCGGTGGGCAGGGTGCCGTACGCGTGGGTGGAGCAGTCCCGACCCGGCGGGGTGATCGTCGCGCCGTGGGGGCCGGAGTACGGCGGGGAAGCCGTGGCCCGGCTCACGGTCGGCGACGACGGCACGGCCACCGGCCGGTTCATCGGGTCGTCCGCGTTCATGCGGCTCCGCCAGCAACGCACACCCCGGCCGGACAGCCTGACGTACCTCTCCGCCCCATGGCCGGCTGGTGGAGCCAGGTTCCGAAGCTCCCTGTCTCCGGACGATGTCGGCGGCTGGCTGGAGATGTTCTCCATCGGCGTGCAGGTACCTGGAGCGTTCCCGCTGACGGAGCGATACCCCGATGGGACCTACACGCTGTGGCTGCACGACACGGCCGTCACCTCGTGGGCTACCGCCGATTGGGAACCCGACCGGACCGACTACGAGGTGGTGCAGTCCGGCCCGCGGAATCTGTGGGACGAGGTCGAGGCGGCCTGGCGCTGGTGGGACGACCAGGGCCGCCCCGGCTTCGACCGGTTCGGACTCACGGTCACGGCGGACAGCCACGCGGTGTGGCTCGACAGCCCGGACAACCCCGTGCCGCGTCGTAGCTGACCAGACCGGTCCGGCTGCCCTACATCCCAACAGGGCAGCCGGGCCACGGCCAGTCCGGAGCACCCGGAATGCGGACACCGCTCGTGAGGTTTGATTGGGGCATGGCTTCTCGTGCACGTGTCCGCGCCCCCGAGCTGGTCGGCGCCGGTGGATGGCTCAACACAGGCGGCAAGGAACTCAAGCTTGCCGACCTGCGAGGTAAGTGTGTCGTACTAGACTTCTGGACCTTCTGCTGCATCAACTGTCTGCACGTCCTCGACGAGCTCCGCAAGCTGGAGGAGGAGCACCGCGACACCGTGGTGATCGTGGGCGTGCACTCGCCCAAGTTCGTGCACGAGGCCGACCACCAGGCCGTCGTGGACGCCGTCGCGCGGTACGAGGTGCACCACCCGGTGCTGGACGACCCGGCGCTCGCGACCTGGAAGCAGTACGCCGTACGGGCCTGGCCGACGCTCGTGGTGATCGACCCCGAGGGCTACGTGGTGGCCCAGCACGCCGGTGAGGGCCACGCCCACGCGATCGCCAAGCTGGTGGCGGAGCTGGAGGCGGAGCACGAGGCCAAGGGCACCCTGCGGCGCGGGGACGGCCCGTACGTGGCGCCGGAGCCAGCCGCCGGGGACCTCAAGTTCCCCGGCAAGGCGGTGCGGCTGCCGAACGGGCACTTCCTGGTCGCCGACTCCGGCCACCACTCGCTGGTCGAGCTGGCCCAGGACGGCGAGACGGTGGTGCGCCGGATCGGCGACGGGCAGCGCGGCCTGGTGGACGGCACCAGCCCCCGGTTCAGCGAGCCGCAGGGCCTGGCGCTGCTGCCGGAGGGGCACGAGTACGACGTGGTCGTCGCCGACACCGTGAACCACGCGCTGCGCGGCGTGCGCCTCGCCGACGGCAGCGTCACCACCCTGGCCGGCACCGGCCGCCAGTGGTGGCAGGGCTCGGCCACCGAGGGGCCGGCCAGCGAGGTGGACCTCTCCTCGCCCTGGGACGTCGCCTGGTTCGACGGCCGGGTGTGGGTCGCGATGGCCGGCGTGCACCAGCTGTGGGCGTACGACCCCGAGGCCGGCACGGTCGGCGTCGCGGCCGGCACCACCAACGAGGGCCTGGTGGACGGCCCGGCCGCCGAGGCCTGGTTCGCCCAGCCGTCCGGCCTGGCCGTCTCCGCGGACGGCGGGAAGCTCTGGGTGGCCGACTCCGAGACCTCCGCGCTGCGCTTCGTTTCACGTGAAACCATGACGGTCGAAACCGCCGTCGGCACCGGCCTGTTCGACTTCGGCCACCGCGACGGCGCCGCCGACCAGGCCCTGTTCCAGCACCCGCTGGGCGTGACCGTGCTGCCGGACGGCTCGGTCGCCGTCAGCGACACCTACAACCACGCGCTGCGCCGCTTCGACCCGGCGAGCGGCGAGGTCACCACCCTGGCCACCGACCTGCGCGAGCCCTCCGGGGCGGTGCTGGTGGACGGCGACATCGTGGTGGTCGAGTCGGCCCGGCACCGGCTGACCCGGCTGCGGCTGCCGGAGGAGGCCGTGCGGGTCGAGTCGGTGGCGCACCGCACGCAGCGCGCGGCGACCGAGGTCGCACCCGGCGCCCTCCGGCTGGACGTGGTCTTCGAGGCACCGAGCGGCCAGAAGCTGGACGAGCGCTACGGCCCGTCCACCCGGCTGCTGGTCAGCGCCACCCCGCCCGAGCTGCTGGTCTCCGGCGCGGGCGCGGACACCGCCCTCTCCCGCGAGCTGGTGCTGTCCGACCGGGTCACCGAGGGCGTGCTGCACGTCTCGGCGATGGCCGCCTCCTGCGACGACGACCCGGAGATCGAGTTCCCGGCCTGCCACGTGCACCAGCAGGACTGGGGCGTGCCGGTGAAGCTGGTCGCCGACGGCGTCCGCCGGCTCCCGCTGGTCCTCGCGGGCATGGAGTAGCCGGGCAACGCGCAGGGGGCCTGCCGGAACACCGGCGGGCCCCCTGCGCATCAGCGTGCTCAGCCCTCCAGGAAGGCCTTGATCGCGCTCGCCAGCAGGTACGGGTCCTCCGCCCCGCACAGCTCGCGCGCCGAGTGCATGGACAGCGCCGCGATGCCGCAGTCCACCGTCTTGATGCCCAGCCGCGCCGCCGTGATCGGGCCGATCGTCGTACCGCAGGGCATCGCGTTGTTGGACACGAAGGTCTGCCACGGCACGCCGGCCTTCTCGCAGGCCGCCGCGAACACCGCCCGGCCGACGCCGTCGGTCGCGTAGCGGTTGTTGACGTTGACCTTGAGGATCGGCCCGTCGTTCGGCAGCGGGTGGTGGCCCGGCTCGTGCCGCTCGGAGTAGTTCGGGTGGACGGCGTGGCCCATGTCCGAGGACAGGCAGACGGTGCCGGCCAGTGCCCGGGCGCGGTCCTCCGGGGAGCCGCCGCGGGCGTGGACCGTCCGGTCGAGCACGTTGCCGAGCAGCGGGCTCTGCGCGCCGGTGTCGGACTCGCTGCCGGTCTCCTCGTGGTCGAAGGCGGCCAGCACCGGGATGTACGGCAGCACGGCCTCGCCCTCGGCGGCGGCGACCGCGACGGCGGCCAGCGCGGCGGTGGCCGCGTGCACCGAGAGCAGGTTGTCCAGGCGCGGGCCGGCCAGCAGCTCGCGGTCCCGGCCCAGGTAGGAGGCGGGCTGGACGTCGTGGGTCATGAGGTCCCAGCCGGCCACGTCCTCGGCGGCCAGCCCGGCCCGCTCCGCGACGTAGGCGATCAGCGAGCCCTCGTCGACCGGGCCGAGGCCCCAGATCGGGGTGAGGTGGCGCTGCCGGTCGAGCTTCATGCCGTCGTTGACCTGGCGGTCCAGGTGGATGGCGAGCTGGGGCACGCGCAGCAGCGGCTCGTCCAGCTGGACGAGCCGCGCACTGCCGTTCTTCAGCGCGAGTCTGCCGGACAGGCCGAGGTCACGGTCGAGCCAGGTGTTCAGCGGCACCCCGCCGTAGATCTCCACCGCGACCTGCCGCCACCCGGCCGAGCCGGTGTCCGGCACCGGCTTCACCCGCAGGTTCGGCGAGTCGGTGTGGGTGCCGACGATCCGGAACGGCGTCTCCGGCCCTGCTCCCTCCGGCACGTACCAGGCGATCAGCGCGCCACCGCGGATCAGGTAGCGCCCGCCGACCGACCCGTCCCAGGCGTCCGTCTCCGCGACCTGACGGAACCCCGCCTTCTCCAGGCGCTGGGCGGCACTCGCGACCGCGTGGTACGGGGACGGCGAGGTGCCGAGGAACGTGATCAGATCGTCGGTGTGCGTCCGGTCGAAGAATGCCCGGCGGGCGGCGGTCGACATGCTGCTCCAGGGTCGAGGGAGGGCCGAAGCCGGATGGGGGTCGGCTTCGCCCCTTGAGCATATGCCCGTACACGGACATGGCATTCGATACCTGGCAACCGTTGTTGAACACGGACACAACGTGAACCCGCACTTCACCGGGCCTCCTTCACCCCGCGGTCCACCCCGGTCGCAGACTGTCAACGGGCTGCCGCTCGCGAACGGACCACGGGCAGCGCCCGACAGTCGGATGATGGCCCTGGTCCACAGTGAAGTCACCGGGGAGGGGAAGCAGTTGACCACCACGACGCCCGCCGACGAGACCGTCGAGCCCGGCCCCGAAACGCCGTCACCGCCGCCCGCCCGGTCCGGGGCCGCACGGCGCAGGCGGGCGCTGCTGGGGGTGGCGCTGGCCGCCGGACTGGTGGCGGTGGGCGGAGTGGGGGCGGCGACGCTGGTGAAGTCCCCCGCCGAACGGGCCGCGCGGACCGCGCCGCCGCCGAGCAGCCTGCTCACGGCACCGGTGGTCAGCCAGGTACTGACCCCCTCGACAGCCGCCCGAGCGGTGGTGTACCCGCCGGTCCAGTACAACGTCGTCCCGACCGCGGCCTCGGCCGAGGTGACCGCACTGTACGTCTCCGAACTGGGCGTGAAGCCCGGCGACACCGTCTCCGCCGGGCAGCTGCTGGCAGAGGTGTCCGGGCAGCCGCTGTTCGCCCTCCCCGGGCCGGTGCCCGCGTACCGCGACCTCAAGCCGGGCAGCACCGGCCCCGACGTGGCCGAACTCCAGGACGCCCTGGCCGGGTTGGGGCACGGCAGCGGCGAGGACGACAAGGGCTCGTACGGGCCGGGCACCGCCGCGGCGGTGTCGGCCTTCTACCGCGGGCTCGGCCGTCCGGTGCCGACCACTGGCGCCACCACCCAGCAGGCCGTCGACACCGCGCAGAAGGCGGTCGACTCCGACCGGCAGACGGTGGACAACCTCACCGCACAGAAGAGGGCGGGCGCCGCCGCGCCCCAGAACCCGCCACCGCCCCAGCCGGCCCGACCGGATCGGCAAAGCCGGCCGACCCAGCAGAGCCAGCAGCAGCCCGCCGGCGAGCTCGATCAGCAACTGGCCACCGCCCGGAAGCAGTTGGCTGCCGACGAGGCCGCCCTCGCCAGGGCCGGGGCCGTCAACGGCCCGATGGTCCCGGCCGCCCACGTGCTCTTCCTGCCCACCCTCCCCGCGACCGTCACCGCCGTCAACGGCGCCGTCGGCTCACCCGTCTCCGGCACTCTGCTGTCGCTCACCAGCGGCGGCCTGACCGTCACCGGTCAGCTGGTGCCAGGTCAGGCAGCCGGCGTCACTCCGGGTATGGCCGTCGAGCTGCTCGCCGAGGACACCGGCACCACCGTCCACGGCACCGTCGCCGAGGTCGGCACCCCGACCACCGCTCCCCCGGCCGGCAGAGTGATCACCCTCGGCGGCGCCGGGGCCGCAGCAGCCGGGGCCGCACCAGCCGGCGGGGCCCCCGGGGCAGCCCTCGGTGGAGCCCCCGCCGCCCAGCCCGCCGCGGGCCAGGTCGCCGGAGCGCCCAACAGCCAGTCCGGCAGCCCGAGTTACCTACCGGTGACGATCACCCCGGACACCCCCCTGCCCGCCACCATGAACGGCAGGAACGTCCGGCTCACCGTCCTGAAGGCCAGGGCGGGCGCCCCTGTCACCGTCGTGCCGATCGCCGCGATCTCCACCAACACGGCCGGCCGGACCTCCGTCACCCGGGTGGACCCCGCCGGAAACCGCAGCACGGTGCCGGTCACCACCGGCGTCACCGCGGACGGCCTGGTGGCCGTCACCCCCGCCGAGGGCGCCCAACTCCGCGCCGGCGACCAGGTGGTGGTCGGCAAATGACGGCAGGGACCAACCCCCCCGTGATCGCCCTGTACGGCGTCGGCCGCACCCACCCGGGTCGCCCACCCGTGGTCGCGCTGCGCCCCACCGACCTGACCGTCCGCCGCGGCGAGTACCTGGCCGTCACCGGCCCGTCCGGCTCCGGCAAGTCCACCCTGCTGCACCTGCTCGGCCTGCTCGACACCCCCACCGCCGGCCGCTACGAACTCGACGGCATCGACACCGGCGGCCTGCGCGACAAGGACCGCTCGACGCTGCGCGGGCGCCGGATCGGCTTCGTCTTCCAGTCCTTCCACCTGCTCCCGCACCGCACCGCCGAGGAGAACGTCGCCCTCGCCCAGGTCTACAACCGCACCCCGCGCCGCACCCGCGACGCCGCCGCCGTGGACGCGCTGCGCCTGGTCGGCCTCGGCCACCGCACGGACGCCCTGCCCGGCACCATGTCCGGCGGCGAGCGCCAGCGGGTGGCGATCGCCCGCGCCCTGGTGAACCGGCCCAGCCTGCTGCTCTGCGACGAACCGACCGGCAACCTGGACTCGGCCAACGCCGAGGCGGTGCTCGCCCAGTTCGACGCGCTGCACGCCCAGGGCTACACCCTGGTCGTCATCACCCACGACCCTGCCGTGGCCGCCCGTGCCGAACGCCGGGTCACCATCCGCGACGGCCGCCTGACCGTGCCCGAGGTGGTCTGAATGCCCCGCCCCGACCGCACCGCCGCGATCCCCGAGCCGCCCTCCCACCTCAGCCCCCACGACCTGCTTACCGAGGCCCTGTCCGGCATCCTCCAGCGCCCCGGCCGCTCGTTGCTCACCATGCTCGGCACCGTGCTGGGCATCGGCGCCTTCGTCGCCGTCCTCGGCCTCACCGCAACCGCCACCGGCCAGATCGGCGAGCGGTTCAGCCTCACCAGGGCCACCACCGTCACCGTCACCGACCGGCCGCGCACCGACGGCACCGCCCCCGGCACCAACCCGCCCAGCGACTTCCCCACCGACACCGACCACCGGATCGCCGCGATCGACGGCGTACGGGCCGGCGGCGTCTGGTGGCCGGTACCCGGCGCCCCGACGCTCTCCCGCCGCCCGGACGGCCCCGACGAGGGCACCGGACTGTCCGTCCTCGCCGCCACCCCGGGCGCGGTCGCCGCGATGGAACCGGCCCTGACCGCCGGGACCACCCTGGACGAGTACGTCCAGAAGACCGCCCAGCCGGTGGCGCTGCTCAGCGAGGCCGCCGCCGAACGCCTCGGGGTCAGCCGCCTGGACGCCCAGCCCGCCGTCTTCATCGACCGGCTCCCCTACACCGTCGTCGGCATCTACGCGGACGTCCAGCGCCAGCCGGCCGCCCTGCTGAGCCTGCTGATCCCGGCGAGCACGGCGCTCGAACGCTACGGCAACCCCGCCCCCCAGCCCGACCGCGGCGCCCAGGCACTGGTCGCCACCCGGATCGGCGCCGCGCCGGTGGTGGCGGCCCAACTCCCGCTCGCACTGCGACCGGACACCCCGAACGCGTTCACCGTCGTCCCGCCCCCGGACCCGCACACCCTCCAGGACACCGTGACGTCCGACCTGACCGGGCTGTTCCTCGCCCTGGCCGGGATCTGCCTGCTGGCCGGCGCGGTCGGCATCGCCAACACCACCCTGGTCGCCGTCCTGGAACGGACCCCGGAGATCGGCCTGCGCCGCTCACTGGGCGCCCGCACCGGCCACATCGCGGCCCAGTTCCTCACCGAGTCCACCGCCCTCGGCACCCTCGGCGGCCTGATCGGCACCGCCCTCGGCGTGCTCACGGTCCTCGGCGTCGCCGCCGCCCGCGACTGGACCGCCGTCCTCCAACCCGCCACCACCCTGCCCGCCCCGCTCATCGGCACCGTCGTCGGCCTCCTGGCCGGCCTCTACCCGGCCCTGCGCGCCGCCCGCACGGACCCGCTCCGGGCCCTGCGCAGCGCATGATCACCGACCGGAAACACCGAAGGGCCCGGTGGCAGCCGGGCCCTTCGGTGTGAGGGTTTCGTCAGGCGGTCAGAAGGGGGGTGCGGGCCTTAGAAGGCCTCCTCCGCCAGCTCCATGATCTCGTTGTCGATGCCCTCGGCGATCGCCCGCTGCGGGGCGACGGTCGGGAGGATGTTCTTGGCGAAGAAGCGGGCCGCCGCGACCTTGCCCTGGTAGAACGGCACGTCCTTCTCCGAGGCGCCGGCCTCCAGCTTGGCCAGGGCCACCGCGGCCTGGCGCAGCAGCAGCCAGCCGACGACGACGTCGCCGGAGACCATCAGCAGGCGGGTGGTGTTGAGGCCCACCTTGTACATGTTCTTGACGTCCTGCTCGACCGAGGTCAGGTCGGCGATCAGCTTGCCGACGATGGCCTCCAGGTCGCCGGCGGCCTTGGCGAGCAGCTCGCGCTCGGCGGCCAGGGCGTCGCCGCCCTCGGCGGAGGCGAGGAACTTCTGGATCTGCTCGGACAGCGCGGCCAGCGCCTGGCCGCCGTCCTTGACGATCTTGCGGAAGAAGAAGTCCTGGCCCTGGATCGCCGTGGTGCCCTCGTACAGGGTGTCGATCTTGGCGTCGCGGATGTACTGCTCGATCGGGTACTCCTGCAGGTAGCCGGAGCCACCGAAGGTCTGCAGGGACTGGGCGAGCTGCTCGTAGGACTTCTCCGAGCCGTAGCCCTTGACGATCGGCAGGAGCAGGTCGTTGAGGCGCTCGGCGGCCTCGTCGCGCTCGCCGCGCAGCTTGGCGGCCAGCATGTCGTCCTGGGTGGACGCGGTGAACAGGACCAGCGCGCGCATGCCCTCGGCGTAGGCCTTCTGGGTCAGCAGCGAGCGGCGCACGTCCGGGTGGTGGGTGATGGTGACGCGCGGGGCGGTCTTGTCCAGGAACTGCGAGATGTCGGCACCCTGCACGCGCTCCTTGGCGTACTCCAGGGCGTTCAGGTAGCCGGTGGAGAGGGTGGCGATGGCCTTCGTGCCGACCATCATGCGGGCGAACTCGATGATCTTGAACATCTGGCGGATGCCGTCGACGGTCTCGCCGAGCAGCCAGCCCTTGGCCGGGTGCTTGGCGCCGAAGGTCATCTCGCAGGTGTTCGAGGCCTTGAGGCCCATCTTGTGCTCGACGTTGGTGGCGTAGACGCCGTTGCGCTCGCCGAGCTCGCCGGTCTCCCAGTCGAAGTCGAACTTCGGGACGATGAAGAGGCCCAGGCCCTTGGTGCCCGGCTTACCGCCCTCGGGGCGGGCCAGCACCATGTGGATGATGTTCTCGGACATGTCGTGCTCGCCCGAGGTGATGAAGCGCTTCACGCCCTCGATGTGCCAGGAGCCGTCCTCCTGCTTGATCGCCTTGGTGCGGCCGGCGCCCACGTCGGAGCCCGCGTCGGGCTCGGTGAGGACCATGGTCGAGCCCCACAGGCGGTCGGTCATCCGCTGGGCTATCTTCAGCTGCTCCTCGGTGCCCTCCTCGGCGATGACGCCGGCGAAGGCCGGGCCGGAGGAGTACATCCAGATGGCCGGGTTCGAGCCCAGGATCTGCTCGGCGAAGGCCCAGATCAGCGAGTTCGGGGTGACCTGGCCGCCGATCGACTCCGGGATGCCCAGGCGCCACCACTCGGCGTCCATGAAGGTCTGGTAGCTCTTCTTGAAGGCGGCCGGGATCGGCGCGGTGTTGGTCTCCGGGTCGAAGACCGGCGGGTTGCGGTCGGTGTCGGCGAAGGACGCGGCGAGGTCGTTCTCGGCGAGGCGGGCGATCTCGCTGAGGATGTTCTTCGCGGTCTCGACGTCCATGTCCGCGAACGGCCCGGTGCCGTACACCTGATCGCGACCGAACACCTCGAAGAGGTTGAACTCCACGTCCCGCAGGTTGGACTTGTAGTGACCCATGGCCTGTTTTCTCCGGTTCGTCGCTTTCCGGGTGACCGCCGCGTTTCGGGCGCCCCGTACCCACCAGTAGGCATCATGATGCTACCCAGCGGTAACTTGGGCAAGCCCCCGGCGGTGAATCCGCTATGAACGTGGTCACGTCCCACAAGCCGGGAGGACCACTCCTTGTCAGGATCGACGCCAGCGCGGGCGGGTGCGCTCCCGCTAGCCTGTCCGTGTGTACGGATATGACCAGAACGCATACCCGGGTGGCCCCTACCAGCAGCAGGCGGGTCCGCAGCCGGGCATGAACGGCATGCCCGGACCGGACGCCTACGGCGCGCAGGGGCAGGCGTCCCAGCAGTCGCTCTACCCGGAGCCCTCCCCGCCGTCCCTGGCGGACGCGGTCCGGGCCTTCACCACGGGCTCGATGGCGGTCGAGGACTTCCAGGCCATCTTCATCACCTCGAAGGTGCACTGCCCGCGCGGCGAGCGCCCCGGCTTCCTGGCACTGCACAACACCCCGACGCCGGTGATCCCGATGTTCAGCTCGCTCAAGGAGCTGCGCCGCTACGCCGGCAAGGACTCCAAGCACTTCACCGTGACCGGGGCCGAGGTGCTGGACCTGCTGCCCACCGGCTACGGCTTCGCCCTGGACATGGAGGGCGAGCACCGGATGGTGTTCGACGCCAAGGCGGTCGAGCAGATGGTCGACTTCACCATGCGCCGGATGTACGGATAGCCACCCCGGCGGGAGGAGCCCCGCTCCTCCATGCCCTCATAGTTCAATTTTCAACTTGCCTGTTGTTGATGATTGAACTAATCTGGTGGACGTAGGCCAGAGAACCCCCCTCGAAGGAGGCCGACATGCCCGCCGTGACCGTCGACAACCCGCTGACCCTTCCGCGCGTGACCACGCCGGACCAGGCCGTCGCGAACGCCCGGCCGGTACTGACCGTCGCCACCGCCCCCGAGGGCTACGAGGGCGAGGGCTTCCCCGTCCGCCGCGCCTTCGCCAAGATCAACCAGAAGTACCTCGACCCGTTCATCATGATGGACCAGATGGGCGAGGTGGACTATGCGGCCGGTGAGCCGAAGGGAACCCCCTGGCACCCGCACCGCGGCTTCGAGACGGTCACCTACATCATCGACGGAACGTTCATCCACCGGGACTCGCACGGCGGTGGCGGCACCATCACCGACGGCGACACCCAGTGGATGACGGCCGGCTCGGGCCTGCTGCACATCGAGACCCCGCCGGAGTCGCTGGTGAGGTCCGGCGGCCTCTTCCACGGCCTCCAGCTGTGGGTCAACCTGCCCGCCTCGGACAAGATGATCGCCCCGAAGTACCAGGACATCCGCGGAGGCAGCGTCAAGCTGCTCAGCTCCGAGGACGGCGGCGCGCTCCTGCGCGTCATCGCTGGTGAGCTGGACGGCCACCAGGGCCCGGGCACCACCTTCACCCCGATCACCATGATCCACGCCTCGATCAGCCCCGGTGCCCAGATCACCCTGCCCTGGCGCGCCGACTTCAACGCCCTCGCCTACGGCCTCGCCGGCAACGGCTCGGCCGGCACCGAGCACCGCCCCTTCCACCGGGGCCAGGCCGTCGTCTTCGGGGACGGCGACTCGATCACCCTGCGCGCCGACGAGAAGCAGGACTCCCGTGACAACAACTTCGAGGTCGTCCTCCTCGGCGGCCTCCCGATCCGCGAACCCGTCGCCCACTACGGCCCGTTCGTGATGAACAGCCACCGCGAACTCCAGCAGGCCATGGAGGACTTCCAGGCCGGCCGCCTCGGCACCATCCCCGCCGACGCCCGCTGACCGCTCCCGTCACGAAGGGCCCGGACCGTACGGTCCGGGCCCTTTCGCACACGTCGTACCGCAAGTCGACCGGATCCCCATCTCTCCCCTGGCGCACAGGCGTTGACAACGGATCCGGGCCCGTCGGGATCCCGTCCAGCTTCGTCTGGGGCCAGAAGCGCTGATCCCACGGCCCTGCGGCCGGCCGTCGCCTCCGTCGCCTACAGCAACGCGTAGACGGCGGAGGCGTCGTCGTGGGTCTTGCCGCGCGGCCAGCGTTCGCAGGTGGCGTCCGCCCGCTCCACCTCGCGGACCCGGGCGATGAGCTCGCCCGGGCCGGACTCGGCGAGCAGCCGCAGCACGTCGCCCCAACTGCCCAGCCCGAAGCGCTCGGTGTAGCGCGAGGCGCCGTCGGTGAGGGCGGCCAGCGCGTGCAGCCGGTCCAGCGGTACGAAGCCCGTCTCAGCGTGCTCGGCCGCCCGCGGGCTGGCGGCGGCGATCCACGGACCGGTGCCCCGGTTGCGGGCGGCGCGCACCGCCAGCGCGTACTCCAGGTGCAGCGTGGCCCGCTCGGCCGAGCCGGGGACGGTCGCCCAGACCTGGCGGCGCAACCCCTCCCCGCCGGGGAAGCGCTGGTTGTCGCCGATCACCTTGGGCGGGCCGTCCGTGAACTCCAGCACCAGCAGCGAGTCGCCGAGCACCAGGTACTCCAGCGAATCCCCGTGCCGCCGGGCGGCGACCACCATCGCCGCGGGCGTGTTGGCGTGGCCGAGGTCGCAGCGGCCGCCGTGCAGCGCCGCCGTCTCCACGATGGCGTCGGCCAGGCACTCGGCGATCGAGCGGTCCGCCCGGTCGGTGAGCCGGGCGAGCAGGTGCACGCCCAGACGCCGGACGTACCAGGCCGTTCCGTGCCGGCATCCGGACTCCAGGCCGGCCGGCGAGCTGGCGCCGTCCAGCAGGACCAGCGCCTCCGGCGAGGCCGCCGCGAAGTCCTCGCTCTCACGGTCCGGCCGCCGTGCTTCCCCTGCGAGCTGTAGCTGCATCCCGACAGTGTGGCCGCCCGTCCCGGCCCGCGCCCAGACCCGTGCGCCGGTGCGGCGGGGGCCGGGGCGCGGTGTGCGGTGGCAGCGGCGGTGATTCGGCCATACCGTCGGATAGCGACTGGCCGATTCGGCCAATCGGGGCCGGTCGGGTTTGGGCGCACCTTCGGGTGTCCGAACGGCCCGGGACTGACGAGGAGCGGATGATGACGATGTTCTGGCAGTTCATCGTGTTGCTGGCCGCCTCGCTCGGCTTTCCGACCGCCGCGCTGTTCTACCTGATCGGCGGACCGCGCTTCCCGGACGAGCGGCGCGACCGTTAGGGCCTGGCCTTCCAGGCCGGATCGCGGCCGAGCAGCGCCAGGGCGCGGTCGAACCGGCCGGCACCGCCGCCGGGTTCGAGGCCCGGGCGGAAGGCCCGGCCGGGCGCCCGCGCCTCCGGCGTGTTCGGGACGGCCTCGCTCACCGCCAGCAGCGCGGTGACCAGGGCGTCGTCGCCGTCCACCGCCGCGACCAGCCGGTCCGCGGCGCCGAGCGCGGCGGCGACGTCCCAGCCGTGCACCAGGGTGTCCACCAGGTGGAAGCCGACCGCCTGGGCGAGCGGAAAGGGGCCGCCGTCGCGGATCTCGGGCAGCCAGAGCGCCCGGTCGGTGACGGCCGCCTCCCGGAACGCGGCGACGAGGTCGGCGCCGGTGCGGCGGAAGTCCTCCGCCGGGTCCGCCCCGAGCGTGGCGTCCGCGAACAGCGCGAGGTCCGGCCCGGCGCCGCGGGCGGCCGCGGCGAAGCCCCGGTGCTGGCCGACGCAGTGCTCCAGCAGTCGGCGCAGCGTCCACCCCGCGCACGGGGTGGGCCGGTCCAGCCGGTCCGGCCGGACGTCGTCCACCACCTCGACGGTCAGTTCCATCGCCCGTGCGTGCAGTTCGACGAGCTTCATGCGGCAGTGACCCCCAGTCCCGCGGAAATGAACCCGATCACCTGATCAACGACGGTCGGTTCCCCGATGATCCTCCGGTGGCCGAGCCCGCGAGTGACCACCAGGTCCAGCTGCTCCCCGTACGCCCGCTTCAGCCGGTGCGCCTGCCCCAGCGGCACCACGTCGTCGCCCTCGTCGTGCAGCACCAGGATCGGCAGCCCGACCGCACCGGCCCGACCCGCCGCGTCGTAGCGGTCCCAGGCCCCGGCGTCCCCGGCGAACAGGTCCTGCTCGATCCGGCCCCGCAGCGCCCGCTCGACGGCGGCGTCGAGGCCGAGCCCGGCGCAGAAGGCGGCCGGGAAGAAGCCGACCTCGGACACCCCGGAGACGGCCGCCAAGCGGCCCGCCCGCAGCCCGTCGCCCAGTGCGCCGAAGGCCGCGCAGACGCCCAGCGAGTGCGCGATCACGGCCTCGAACGGCCCGTACCGGTCCTGGAGCCGGAGCACGAGTTCGCGGTACTCCAGCACGCTGGTGCTGCGGCCGCCGGAGTCGCCGTGGCCCGGCGCGTCGAAGGCCACGGCGCTGAGGCCGAGGGCGCGCAGCCGGGGGACGAAGGGCGCGAAGCGGGAGGCCCGGGAACGCCAGCCGTGCAGCAGCAGCACCGGCCGCTCGCCGCTGCCCCAGCGGTAGCCGACGACGGACTTGCCGTGCACGGTCAGCCGCTCGAGGGCCGCCCGTCGGTGGACCTCCCGCTCGGCGGGGCGGACCCGGCTGCGCCGCAGCGGGCGCCGGAACAGCTCGAAGGCCGCCCGCCCGGCCAGGCCGGGGGCGATCCGGGCGGTGGGGTTGAGGGTGGTGCGGATCAGTGCCTGGGCCGGGTCCATCGGGTCTCCCTGCTCTCTGCGCTCCCTGGCCTTGCCTTGCTCGGGGCGAGATATTAGCACGACCGTTCGTGCAGTTTTAGGTCTCTCGGGTGGCCCGGGCACTACCCTGGGCCGCACCCACCGCGACATCCACCAAGGCGAGGAACGAGGGCGCACGATGGCCGGACCGACCACCGACGGACGGGTCCTGCGCGGCGAGGAGACCCGCCGGGCCGTCCTGCGCCGCGCCGTCGCGATCGCCTCCGTCGAAGGCCTGGACGCGCTGTCCATCGGCCGCCTCGCCACCGACCTCGGACTCAGCAAGAGCGGCGTCTTCGCCGGCTTCGGCTCCAAGGAGGAGCTGCAGCTCGCCACCGTCCGCGCCGCCCGCCGGATCTTCGCCGACGCCGTCGTCGCCCCGGTCGCCGACGCCCTGCCCGGCCTCGCCAGGGCCCGCGCGCTCTGCGAGAACTGGCTCGCCTACTCACGGGCCCGGGTCTTCCCCGGCGGCTGCTTCTTCTACGAGGTCACCGCCGAGTTCGACGCCCGGCCCGGCGCCGTCCGGGACGCCCTGGCCGGCTGCGCCCGGGAGTGGCACGGAACGATCGTCGAAGCCCTCACCGACGCCCGCACGGCCGGCGCCCTGTGCCCCGACACCGACCTCGGCGACCTCGCCTTCGCACTGATCGCGGTCCTGGAGACGGCCAACTCACAGGCCGTGCTGCACGAGGAGGACGTCCCCTACGAACGGGCCGGCCGCCTCCTGCTCCGCCTGCTGCGCGCCGAGGCCACCGACCCGGCCGACCCGGCGCTCGCCTGACCCCCGGGCGGACCCAGGGCCTGTCCTCGAACTCCCGTCGTCCGCCCGGACGGCGGGCCGCAGACGCGAGTTCGAAGACAGGTCCTAGCCCAACAGCCCTTCCAGCAGGGCGGCCCGGGCCAGCAGCCGTTCGTCCTCCCCCGCCGCGCCGACCACCTGGAGACCGAGCGGCAGCCCGTCCGGGGTCCGCCCGGCGGGCAGGCTCAGCGCGGGCAGGCCGAGACAGCTCCACGGCAGCGACATCACCGCGTCCCCGGTGCTGTGCAGCCCCTCCGGCGCCCCGCCCGGCGCGGACGGGGCCAGCCACAGGTCCACCCCGGCCGCCGCGGCCGCTCCGGCCACCCGCTCGCGCAACCGCTCCCGGAACCCCAGCGCGGCCTCGCGGTCCTCCGCCGCGACGCCCTGGCCCACCCGGATGCTCGCCGCCGTCTCCGGCCGGTACAGGCCGCCGAACCGGGCGAACCAGTCGGCGTGGCTGCGGGCCAGCTCGAACCGGTTGACGATCTGCAACTGCCGGGTGACCTCGGCGAAGTCGGGGAACAGCGGCACCCTGCGCACCGCCAGTCCGGCCCGTTCGAACCGCGCCACCTGCTCCTCGAAGGCGCGCAGCGCGGCCGGTTCGGCCCGCTCCAGGTACGGCCCGTCCGGCACCCCCAGCACGGGCTCCGGGCCGGGCTCCACCACCCGCCACCCGTCGCACAGCAGCGGGGCCGCCAGCGCCGCGCCCGCCAGGTCCGCGGTGAACAGGCCCAGGGTGTCGAAGCTCGGCGCGTTCGGGATCACCCCCGCGAACGGGATCCGACCGTGCGTGGGCCGGAAGCCCACCACCCCGCAGTACGCGGCCGGGCGGATCACCGAACCGACCGTCTGGGTGCCGATCGCCAGGGGCACCAGTCCGGCCGCGACCGCCGCCGCCGACCCGCTGCTGGAGCCGCCCGGGGTGTGCCCCGGATGGTGCGGATTGCGGGTCGGGCCCGGGGCGCTCGCGGCGAACTCGGCGGTCACCGTCTTGCCCGCGACCATCGCCCCCGCCGCCAGCAGCCGGTCCACCACCACGGCCTGCGGACCCGCCAGCACGCCCGGCGGCAGGGCGGAGCCGCCGTGCGTGGGCAGCCCGTCCACGTGCACGATGTCCTTGACCCCGACCGCAACCCCGTACAGCGGCGGCCGCCCGGCCGACTCCGGGTACCGCGCGGCCAACTCCCGCGCCCGCGCCTGCAGTCGGTCATGCCGCCCGGGCTCCGCCACGAAGGCGTGCAGCAGCGGATCCACCCGATCGACCAGCGCGCAGAAGCGCTCGACGTGCTCGGGCAGCCCGGGCACACCGACCCGCAGTCCGGCGGCCTCGCGGGTCAACGACCGCGGCCGCACCAGGGGTTCGTCCATACCGAGCACCGTAGCGCCCGGCCGCTCACTGGTGCTCGGCCGACAGGTACGGCGTCTCGCGCAGGAAGTACGCCCCACAGGTGTGGCAGCACAGCTCCGGGGTCTTCCCCCAGTCCACCGCCTCCCGCACCCGCGCCCCCGGATCGAGCTCCCGGCCGCACATCGCCACGCTCTGCGCCCCCCGGACCATGTGCCACAACCGCACCCCGCCGGCCTCCCCACCGGACCCGTACTCGGCTCGCATCTGGTGCATCATGCCCCCCATCGTCCGACCACCCGGCCCACCGGGCAACCGGGGCGCCCGCGTACCCGCGGCCCTGCCGGAGACCGGGCACGGAACCCCCCGTACACCAACGACACAAGGCGCACCCCGGCGCCGGTCGAACCGCTCCGCCCCGGCGGAATCCGGCCGCCACGGCTCGATAGGGTGCGCGATCGCGGCCCGCCCTGCGCTCCGCGCCCGGGCCCGCGTCGCCCACACAACCTTCCTTCGTAGCTGGAGCACCGATCGTGCGCTCTTCCCGCCTCCTGGCCAGTGCAGCCCTGGGCGCCCTCACCTTCGGCGCCACCGCCGGCGCCGCCACCGCCGGCGCCGTCGGGGTCCCCGCGACCCCGTCCGCCACCGCGGCCCCGAGCACCCCCACCGGTGGC
This sequence comes from Kitasatospora aureofaciens, assembly GCF_001188955.3. GTDB lineage: Bacteria > Actinomycetota > Actinomycetes > Streptomycetales > Streptomycetaceae > Kitasatospora > Kitasatospora aureofaciens. Next base: position 57,078 of record NZ_JPRF03000044.1, read on the forward strand.
CCCACCACCGTGCCGACCCACGTGCCGACCCCGCCGATGCCCTCCCCCAGCGGGCCCTGCCCGGGCGGGTACCACCTGGAGAACCTCAAGGCCACCGGCAGCGGCCTGTCCGGCGTCACCCTGACCAGGGGCGGCGCCGCACAGGAGGCGACCGTGACCTTCGAGAACGACGCCCCGGTCGACTTCAAGAAGTTCAGCACCCACTTCTTCGTCACCAACATCGGCGAAGAAGGCGCGCCCAACCAGCCCGTCTGGGGCAAGGACGCCTTCACCGTCCAGGTGAAGCTCCCCGGCGCCGAGTGGAAGCCCGTCGCCCAGGACGCCATCGAGAACAACATGAGCTACATCCGTGCCGACCTCGGCACGTTCAAGCTCGCCAAGGGCGAGAAGCTCACCCTCCAGGTGCGCCTGGCCGCCACCGGCAAGGCGGTGAGCACCGACTACTTCGCCCAGCTCGACGGCGCCTCCGAGTCCTTCCTCAGCAAGGACGTTCCGGGCGTGCGACAGGGCCCGGAAGGCAGCTGCAGCGGATTCAGCGGCAACTACCGCATCGCTGCGCCGTTCAAGGTCGTCGACGGCACCCCGGTCACCACCGGTACGCCCTCGCCCTCCGCCCCGGCCACCACCACCGCCGCCCCCGCGCCCGCGCCCGCCGCCACGGCCTCGGCGTCCGCCTCGGCCGGTCCGGAGCTGGCGCACACCGGCGCCTCCTCCAACACCCTGCCGATCGCCCTCGGCGGCGCGGCCGTACTGGCCGCCGGCGCCGGCACCCTGTTCGTCCTGCGCCGCCGCAAGGCGGGTGCGCACGGCTGACCCCCCGCCAGATGAACCGAGGGGCGCGGACAACCGTTCGGGCCCCTCGGTGGTCTTCCCCCGGAGAGCGAACCCCGACCCCACCGCTGGAGCCCACCGATGCGTCCCGCCCGCCTTCCCGCCGCCTGCGCCCTGCTCGTGCTCACCATCGGTCCGGTCGCCCTCGCCACGGCCCCCGCACTCGCCGCCGACGCCACCCCCACCCCTTCCTCCTCCGCCACCGGCGACTGCCCGGAGGGCACGACCGCCGACCCGATACCGGTCACCAGCAGCAGCGACGCCGCGGGCGAACTCGCCGTCACCTTCACCAACCCGGGCACCGCGACGGCCAAGCAGCTCGCCACCACCGTCGCCCTCGCGGACGGTGGCAGCCTCCCCGTCGAACTGCGCGCGGGGTCCGGCGCCTGGAAGTCCCTCACCGTCGCCGGCAGCCCGCTCAACACCGGCAGCTACCAGCTCCCCCAGGGCCAGCGGCTCACCCTCCGGGTGCGGCTCGCCGCCGGAGCGGCACAGGGCGACCACCGCCTCACCTTCACCGCCAGGTCCGAGGTCCTCCCGAGCGGCTCCGCCCCGGCGAAGAAGTACACCTGCCCCCAGCTCACCGCCAGCTACACCGCCCCGCTCACCCCCGCCAACCACACCCCGGACCCCACCCACCTCGCCGACACCGGCGCCGGCACCGCCACCCGCCCCCTCGCCATCGCCGGCACCACCGCCCTCCTCCTCGGCACCGCCCTCCTCGTCCTCACCCGCCGCCGTCCCGCCACCGACTGACCCCGCCCCCGCCGCGACCGACTGCCGGTGCCGCGACGACCCACCCCGTGTGAGCACCCGACGGCCCCGGAGACAGCACAGCCCCGGACGTGACCGATGAGGCCGGGGATCCGGCAACCCGCCGCCGCGCGGCACCCACACCCACCCCTACGAAGCCGCCCGCAGGAGCGCGTCGTCCCGCCACTTCAGGATCTTGTCGAAGCTCACGATCGCCCCGCGGAGCGGGTGGTTGCGGAGCTGGACGTGGTCGGTGAGGGCGTGGATGAGGAAGAGGCCGCGGCCGGATTCGGCGGTGAGGTCGGGGAGGGTGTCGAGGTCGACCGGGCGGAGAGTGGGGGCCGCGGGTCGACAGGGGAGGACGTGGGTGTCGTACGGGTGGCCGTCGCGGCGGGGCCGGTGGGCAGTGAGGCCTCGGAGAGCCGGGACGGTGGCGCGGCCGCGGCGGTGGCGGCGGGGCGCGTGGCCGGCCGGGCCCGCGAGGCGCTGCGGCCGTGCCGGCGCTGATGGCGAGCGGGGACCGGCGGGCGGGCGAGGTCGAACGGGCCTGCGTGGACCTGGTGGAGG
>NZ_JPRF03000045.1 GCF_001188955.3 Kitasatospora aureofaciens
CCGTCCTGGTGTGACGGCTCCGGGCTTCCGGTCCCGGGTTTTCGGTTCCGGGTTTTCCGATCTCGGGGGGGAGGGCCTCGGTCGCGCTGCGCGGCCGGGCCCCGGTCGCGCTGCTGGCCGGCTGCTGGCTGGACACCGTCTCGCAGCCCGCCACCCAGCCCGCCCTGGTGGTGAACCGGCTCTACGCCCAGTACTTCGCGCTCAAGGGCGGGGGCCGCCCGCAGCACTCCGTGCCGCAGCGGCGCCGCCGCGCGCTGGAGGACGCCGGGGTGCTGCTGCCGCAGCCGGAGGAGGCGGATTTCCTCGTCCGGGCCCGGGCCCGCCCGTTGGCCGCCCTGCACGGCGCCTTCCTGCTGGCCCTGTCCCGGCTGCCCGCCGCCTTCCTGCCGGAGGTGGTCGGCGTCCAGTACGCCTTCCACGCGCTCGGCCTGGACGACCTGCTGAACGGCACCGAGCCGACGCTCGCGGTCGACGAGCTGCTCGCCGAGTACCTGGAGCTGACCGAACGGTCGGACACCGGGGCGCAGGACCGGCGGCGACTGGCCGCGGCGGTCCGGCTGGTGGTGCGGATCGAGCGCGAGCAGCTCGCCCTGCTGGCCGAACTGGTCTCCCACCGGGCCGGGTTGTCGGTGGACGCGCGGGCCGCCGAGATCGTCGAGCGGCACCGCCCGTTCGCCGGACGCCAGCACAAGAACGTCAAGATCGGCGGCAAGCTGCTCTCCGAGACCTTCGCCGACCCGCAGTTCGACCTCGACGCCTTCATGGCCGAGTTCCGCGCCTCCCGCCAGCTGCGCCCGCTGCGGAGCGGCGGCTGCCCGTTCACCCGGGCGGTCAAGTTCGGCGGCCCGATGTTCGGCATCTTCGACGAGGCCGAGGCCGCGGTCTTCAAGGAGTGGGCCGAGTCGGTCGCCGCCGGCGAGCCGGCCGGTGCTCCGCTGCGGCCCGACACCAGCGGCGACGAGCAGGCCGCGCACTGGCAGCGGGCCGTGCTCGCCACCGCCCCGCCGGACGTGCGGTTCGCCGAGGCGTCCCCGGCCGACGACCGCGAGTTCTTCCACCGGCTGGTCAACATCGAGCAGTTCCCCAACACCCTGCCGCTGGCCGCGCGGACCGCCGAAGAGGGCCTGGAACGGGCCGAACTGCTCTTCCGCCACGGCGCCGGCGGCCGGTACACCGACGCCAGCTGGTTCGACTACACCGCCGAGGCGCTGCTGGAGCGGGTGGACCGGATCTACTGGGACAAGCTGGTCGGCCCGTACCGCGCACTCCAGGAGGTGCCGGACCGCGACGAGGTGATCTTCCACCAGAAGACCCTCGCCCTCGGCAGCCTGATCGACGGCACCTGGGCCTACCGGATCGGCAACCACGGCCGCTACCACCGGCAGAGCGACGCGATGCTGTTCTCGATCTACGCCGACGAGATGGGCCGCGGCGAGCTCGCCAAGAACCACATCACGCTGATCCGCCAGGTGCTGGCCAGCATGGACGTCCGGCTGCCGCACATCCGCTCGGCGGAGTTCCTGGACCAGGGCGAACTGCCGGACGAGCTCTACCGGTTCTCGATCCACCAGATCTGCCTGGCGCTGTTCCCGGACCGGCTGCACAGCGAGATCCTCGGCTACAACCTCGGGATCGAGATGTTCGGGCTCGGCGAGATGCGCCTGCACGAGGTGCAGAAGCTGCGCCGCCACAACCTGGACACCGCCTACGAGGAAGCGCACCTGTCGATCGACAACTTCTCGGCCGGCCACGCCCGCCAGTCCGCCGAGATCATCGTTTCCCACCTGGACGGGGTGCGCCGGGAGGCGGGCGAGGCGGCCGTGCGGCGCGAGTGGCGCCGGATCTGGCGCGGCTACGCCTCCTTCGCCTGGTTCGTGGAGCACCAGCTGGTCAACTCGCTGGCCACCGAGGCCGACACCGCCGACGACCTGGTCATCTGAGGAGCCCGCCGTGACCCCCAACGCCTTCGACCCGGAGATCCTCCGGCTGCCCTTCTACACCGACGAGCACCGCGACCGCGCCCAGCGGCTGGGCCGGTGGTGCGAGGAGCGGGCCGCGCTCTGGACCGAACTGCGCACCGACGGCCCCGACAAGGCCGTGCGCCGGGCGCTGGCCGCGCTCGGCGAGGCCGGCTGGCTGGCCTTCCTGGACGACGAGGAGCCCGGCACCGACGGCGACTACCGCTCGGTGTGCCTGGCCCGCGAGGCGCTCGCCTACGCCGAGGACCTGGCCGACTTCGCCTTCGCGATCCAGGTGCTCTCGGCCACCCCGATCCTGCGGTACGGCAGTCCCGAGCAGCGGCGGCGCTACCTGCCGGGCCTGGCGGCCGGCACCCTGGCCGGTGCCTTCGCGGTCTCCGAGGAGCAGTCCGGCTCGGACGTCGCCGCGGTGGCGCTGACCGCCGAGCGGGACGGCGAGGAGTACGTGCTCAACGGCGGCAAGGCGTGGATCGCCAACGGAACGGTGGCGGACGTGGTCTGCGTGATCGCCCGGACGGGCGAGGGACCGGGGCCGCTGGGGCTGACCGCCTTCCTGGTCCCCGGTGACACCCCGGGCCTGCGGGTGCGCGAGCCGATCGACGCGATCGCGCCCCGTCCGTTCGCCCACCTGGCGTTCGAGGACTGCCGGGTGCCCGCCGACGCGGTGCTCGGCCGGCCCGGGCGTGGCTTCGTGGTGGCGATGGACCTGCTGGAGCGGGCCCGGATGACGGTGGGCGCGGCCGCGCTCGGCTTCGCCCGGCGGGCCGCCGACGCGGCCCAGGCACGGGCCCGGCAGCGCGCCATCTACGGCGGGGTGCTGTTCGACCTGCCCACGGTCAAGTTCGACCTGGCTGCCATGGAGGTCGAGTTGAACGCGTCCGCGCTGCTGGTCGGGCGGGCCGCCTGGGAGCTGGACCGGGGGCACCGGGGGTTCGGCAAGCACTCCAGCATCGCCAAGCTGCAGGCCACCGAGGCGGCGCAGCGGATCGTCGACCGGTGCGTGCAGCTGCACGGCGCCGCCGGGCTGGTCGCCGACAGCCTGCCCGAACGCCTGTACCGGCAGATCCGGGCGCTGCGTGTCTACGAGGGCGCCTCGGAGGTTCAACAGCTGACCATCGCCGGTGCGCTGGACGCGCGCCGGGCCCGCTGACGTCCCGTCAAGGAGCAGAGCTTCCATGCAGACCCCGACGAACCCGGTCGAGGCCGTCCGGCACCCCGACCCGTACCCGTACTACGCGCGGCTGACCGCGGAACGTCCGTTCGGCTGGGACGAGCGGCTGCAGGCCTGGGTGGCCGCCGACGCCGCCTCGGTCACCGCCGCGCTGTCGGCCGCCGAACTGCGGGTCCGCCCGCCGGGCGAGCCGGTGCCGACCGGGCTGCTCGGCACCGCTGCCGGCGCGGTCTTCGGCGACCTGGTCCGGATGACCGACGGCCCGGACCAGCAGCGCCTCAAGCAGGTGGTGCTGGACGCGCTCGGCGAGGCCGAGCCGGCCGAGGCGGGCAAGCTGGCCGCCGAGCGGACCCGGCAGAGCCTGGAGCGGGCCGGCGGCCCCGGCTTCGAGGAGCTGATGTTCCAGGTGCCGGCCCGCGTGGTGGCCGCGCTGTGCGGCCTGGACGCCGGGCTGGAGCCGGAGGCGGCGCGACTGGTGGGGGACTTCGTGCAGTGCATCCCCGCCGGTGCCACGGCGGAGCAGCAGCGGGCGGCCGCGGAGGCCGCGGCGCGGCTGCGGGAGCTGCTCGGGCCGGGCCTGACCGGTGCCGAGCCGACCGGGCTGCTGGCCGCCCTGGTCCGGGCGGCCGGTCGGCGGGACTGGCCGCGGACGGCGCCGCTGCTGGCCAACGCCGTGGGCTTCCTCTCGCAGACCTACGACGCGACGGCCGGTCTGATCGGCAACTCGCTGCTGGCGCTGCGCGAGCAGCCGGCCGGCGACCTCGCCGCGCTGGCCCGCGAGGTGGCCCGGCACGACGCGCCGATCCAGAACACCCGCCGGTTCGCGGCCGAGCCCTGGCGGTTCGGCGCGGCGACCGTGCAGCCCGGACAGGCCGTGCTGGTGGTACTCGCCGCCGCCAACCGCGACCCCGCGGCCAATCCCGACCCGCACGCCTTCGACCCCGCCCGCCCCGCGCCCAGCTGCTTCACCTTCGGCGCCGGCCCGCACCGCTGCCCGGGCGCCGACCTCGCGGTGGCGATCACCGCGGGCGTCCTGGACGAACTGCTGGCGCACGGCTTCGAGGCGGCCGCGCTGCCCGCCGGGCCGAGCTACCGGGCCCTGGCGAACGCGCGCATCCCGCTGCTCTGAGCAGCCCCGTCCGACTTCGGCCCAGCCGCATTCGACTGGCACCGCCCTACCCCCGCACGACCACATCCAGGAAGGACGAGATCGATGGCAGAGCAGCCGCGGCTGTGGATCCGGCACGAGGTGCGCGCCAGCGAGCGCCGGGCCCCGCTGGTGCCGCAGGACGCACGCCGGCTGGTGGAGCTGGGATTCCACCTGACCGTGGAGGAGTCCCCGCAGCGGGTGTACCCGCTGGACGAGTACCTGGCCGCCGGCTGCCAGGGAGCCGAGGCCGGCTCCTGGACCGAGGCCCCCGAACCGGCGTACGTCCTCGGGCTCAAGGAGCTCCCGGACCTGCCCGAGCAGCTGATTCACCGTCATATCTTCTTCGGGCACGCCTACAAGGGCCAGCAGGGCAGTCGTGAGCTGCTCGCCAGGTTCGCCCGCGGCGGCGGCGAGCTGCTCGACCTGGAGTACCTGGTGGACGACACCGGGCGCCGGCTGGCCGCCTTCGGCTACTGGGCCGGCTATGTGGGTGCGGCGCTCGGCGTGCTGCAGGCCCGCGGTCGGCTCACCGCCCCGCTGTGCCCGCTGTCCAAGGGCGAGCTGGACCGGCGGCTGCGCGATTCGATGCGCGCCGGCGCCCCGGACGCGCTGGTGATCGGCGCGCTCGGCCGCTGCGGGCGCGGCGCGGTGGACGCGCTGGAGGTGGCCGGGCTGGCCGCCACCTGCTGGGACCAGGAGGAGACCCGCGAACTGGACCGCGCCGCGCTGCTCCACCACGACCTGCTGGTCAACACCGTGCTGACGTCCCGTCCGATTCCGCCGTTCCTGCGCCCCGCCGACCTCCCGGTCGCCGACCGGCGGCTGAGCCTGGTGGTCGACGTGACCTGCGACGTCACCTCCGACCTCAACGTGCTGCCGGTCTACCGCGCCGTCACCGACTGGTCCGAGCCGGTGCGCCGCCTGCACCAGGACCCGCCGCTCGACCTGATCGCCATCGACAACCTGCCCTCGCTGCTGCCGGCCGAGGCCAGCCGGGCCTTCTCCGCGGAACTGGTCGCCCAGCTGCGCACCCTGGCCGACCCGGCCGCGCCCTGGCGGCACTGCCGGGCCGACTTCCGGGCCGCCTGCCGCCGACACGAACTGGAGGCCGTCCATGTCTGAGCCGTCCGTGACCGACCTCTCGACCGCGATACGCACGGTGCACTGGATCGGCACCGGGCTCTCCACCGGCCGCAGCGGCCTGGAGCTGCTGCTGGAGCACGGTGCCCGCGTGGTGCTCTGGGGCCGGACCGCGGCCAAGGCCGAACAGTGCCTCGCGGCCCGCGGCCTGGCCGGCCGGGCCGGGGCCCGCGCCTTCGACACGGCGGCCCTGGCCGCCGCGCTGGCCCCCGGCGACGTGCTGGTGTCGATGCTCCCGGCGGCCCACCACCCCGAGCTGCTGCGCCTCGCGCTGGCGCACGGTGCCCACTTCGCCTGCTCCAGCTACGTCTCGCCGGAGCTGGCCGAACTGGCGGCCACGGCCGAGCGGACCGTGGTGCTCACCGAGGCGGGCCTGGACCCGGGCATCGACCACCTGATGGCCCATCGCCTGGTCGAACTCGGCCGCACCGCCGCCGGGGAGGCCGCCTGCACCGCCGACTTCACCTCCTACTGCGGCGGACTGCCCGCCGAGCTCAACGAGTTCCGCTACCGCTTCAGCTGGGCCCCGCTCGGTGTGCTCAACGCGCTGCGCTCGCCGGCCCGCTACCTGCGCGACTGGCAGGTGCGCACCGCGCCGCGCCCCTGGCAGGCGACCACCGAGTACCCGGTGGCCGGCGAGCAGTTCGAGGTGTACCCCAACCGCGACAGCCTGCCCTTCGCCGAGCAGTACGACTTCCCGCCGCAGTGGCGCAAGCGCTCCTTCGTCCGCGGCACGCTGCGCCCGGCCGGCTGGCGGGCCGCCTGGTCCGAGGTCTTCGCCACCGTGGAGTCCGGCGACGACGGGCGGATCGCGGCACTGGCGGGCGAGTTGGCCGAGCGCCACCCGATGCGCGAGACGGACCGCGACCGCGTGGTGCTCGCCGTGGCACTGGACCTGAGCTGGACCGACGGCGCCTGGTCGGGGAACTGCCTGCTTGACCTGCGCGGCGACGAGCGGGAGAGCGCCATGGCCCTGCTGGTCTCGCTGCCGTTGGCGTACGGCATCACCCGGATCCTCGACGGCGCGCTGGCCCCGGGCCTGCACCGGGCCGCCGAGGACGCCCGGAAGGCCGAACAGTGGCTGGACTTCCTGGCCGCGCGCGGCATCACCACCGAGCTGCGCACCACCGAAAGCACGACGCGAGGAGCACTGCTGTGACCGATCGACGACCACCGGCCTTCGTCCTGACCGGAGCCTTCTGGGTGGTCTGCCGCAATCCGCGCTACCTGCAGGAGCTGGCCGCCCGCGGGCTGAAGATCCTGCTGATCACCCCGCGCGGCTGGCGCGAGCGCGCGCTGGCCGCCCAGGCCGACCCGACCGGGCCGGCCGCCATGATCGACGAGATCGCCTTCGTGGACGGTGAGCTGAACCAGGACGGCTCGTTCACCGCAGGCGTGCTGGCACGGGCCGCCGACTGGCGGGCGCGCTACCGGATCGTCGGCGCCTACGCGGTGGGCGAGACCCTGGTGGAGCCCACCGGGCTGCTGGCCGACGCGCTGGGCCTGCCCGGCCCGGGCCTGCGGGCCACCCGGGTCTGCCGCTCCAAGCCGCTGCAGCGCTGGTACCTGCCGGAGTTCGCGCCGCCCGGCGCGGTGCTGCCGGCGGCCGAGCGGGCCGCCTTCGAACCGGCCTCGGTCGAATACCCCGTGGTGCTCAAGCCCGCTGCCCGACACTCCAGTTCGGGTGTGGTGACGGTCGGCGACGAGCAGGTGCTGGCCGCGCGGCTGGCCGACTACCCGGAGCACGAGACGCTGCTGGTGGAGCAGAAGGTGGTCGGCCAGGAGTACTCGGTGGAGAGCCTGGTGCAGGAGGGCAAGGTGGTCTTCGCCTCGGTCACCCGCAAGACCACCACCGAGTCGCACGCGGCCACCTTCGTCGAGCTGTCGCACTCGGTGCCGAGCGCGCCGGAGCCGGTGGACCGGGCGCTGCTGGAGGCCAACGCCACCATGCTGGCGGCGCTCGACTTCGGCAGCGGGATAGCCCACGCCGAGTGGCGGGTGGACGCCGCCGGCCGCCCGGTGCTGATGGAGGTGGCCGCCCGCACCCCGGGCGACGGCCTGCTGGCCCTCTACCGGTTGGCCACCGGGGAGCCGCTGGAACCGGAGATCGTCCGGCTGGCGCTGGGCGAACCGGCCGACTACCCCGAGCCGCGCCGCTGGACCCGGCAGGTCTACCTGGAGCACCGGGAGGGGGTCCTGGACGACGTCCGGGTGGACTGGCCCGGCGTCCGGCCGGTCTGGCTGGGCGAGGCCGGGATCTGGCCGGACCCGCCAGTCGGCGGCCCCGACGGGCCGGGGGAGCTGCGCGCGGTGCTGGTGCTCAAGGAGCGCGGCAGCCGGCTCGGCCCGCTGGAGAGCTCCGAGGACCGCGCGGTCTGCTTCCTGATCGACGCCCCGTCACCCGAGGAGCTGGACGCGCTGGAGCAGCGGGTGCGCGCGGCGGTGGCGATCGAGGTGCGCGATGTCGACTGACACCGTCCGCCCGGAGCCGGCTGCGCAGGTGCAGACGGTGGCCGAACCGGCGCCGGCCCGGGTGACCGTCTGGGCCACCTTCCGGGACGCGCCGCTCGCGGTGAAGACCGTGCTGGCCGGCGTGCTGGTCAACCGGCTGAGCGGCTTCCTCAACGTCTTCCTGGTGCTCTTCCTCGGCTCGAAGGGCTACTCCGAACCGGAGACCGTGCTGGCACTGGGCGTGTACGGCGGTGGCGCCGTGCTCGGCGTACTGGTCGGCGGCTCCCTCGCGGACCGGCTGGGCGTGCGCAACGCCACCGTGGCCAGCATGGGCGCGACCGCGGTGCTCACGGCGGCCCTGCTCTACCTGCCCGGGTACGGCCTGCTGATGGCGGCGGTCGGCCTGGCCGGCCTCAGCGCGCAGGTCTTCCGGCCCGCCTCGGCCACGCTGCTCGCCGAACTCACGCCGGACGATCGGCAGGTGATGGTCTTCGCGATGTACCGCTTCGGCCTGAACCTGGGCGCCACCGCGGCCCCGCTGGTCGGCTTCTGGCTCTACCACGCGGGCCACGACCGGTACCTGCTGCTCTTCTGGGGCGAGGCGCTGATCGCGCTGGCCTACGCGGTTCTCGCACTGGCCACGCTGCCCGCCGCCACCCGCCGCAGTGCCACCGCGGCCGCGGCGCCGCAGGCCGGCGGCTACCGGGCCGTGCTGCGCGACCGCCGCTACCTGCGCTACCTGGCCGCCGCCTTCTGCCACGCCGTGGTCTACGTCCAGTACCTGTCCACCCTGCCGCTGTTCGTGCAGGACCGGCACCTTGCCATCGTCTGGTACACGGTCGCGGTCTCGCTCAACGGTGTCGTGGTGATCGCCTTCGAGCTGCTGGTCACCCGGCTCGCCCAGTCCTGGCCGGCGCGGATCACCATCGGCCTGGGGTTCGCCCTGGTCGGTGCCGGAGTGGCCTGCTACGCACTGCCGATCGGAGCGGCCGCGATCGTGCTGGGCACCCTGGTCTGGTCGATCGGCGAGATCATCGGCGGCCCCACGGTGTTCGCCTACCCCGGGACCGCCGGGCCGGAGCAGCTGAAGGGCCGCTACATCGGCAGCTTCCAGTTCGTGTTCGGCCTGGGCAGTGCGCTCGGTCCGATGCTGGGCGGCTGGCTGTTCATCCAGGCCGGCGTGCTGGTCTGGCCGCTGCTGGCGCTCGGTTCGCTGGCGGCCACCGTACTGGGCCTGGCCGCCGTTCGGCCCTCGCCCCGCGCGGGCTGACCCTCCCCCCCACCCGACTTCCCCGACGCCCCGTTGGGCGGGCAGTGCGCTGTGCCCGCTTCTCCACCTTCGTCGTCCGAGAACAAAGAGAGGCCCGCGACATGTCCCACACCCACCCCGCCGAGGCCCACTACACCTGCCTGGGTGTCGGCGCCGGCCCCGCCAACCTGAGCCTGGCCTCACTGCTGCACAGCGTGCCCGAGGTCAGCAACCTCTTCCTCGACCGCAAGGAGAAGTTCGGCTGGCACGACGGGCAGCAGATGCCCGGCTCCACCCTGCAGGTCTCGCTCTACAAGGACCTGGTCAGCCTGACCGACCCCACCAACCCGTTCTCCTTCCTCGCCTACCTGCACGAGCACGGCCGGATCTACCACTTCCTCAACGCCCAGTTCAGCGACGTGCCCCGGCAGGAGTTCCGCAACTACCTGGACTGGGCCAGCCGCCGCAACCCGAACGTGCGGTTCGGCGAGGAGGTGCGGGCGGTCGACTTCGACGGCGCGCGGTTCGTGGTGGACACCGACCGGCGCCGGCTGACCGCGGACAACCTGGTGCTCGGGGTGGGCAGCCGCCCGTGGGTGCCGCCGCAGGCCGCCGGGCTGATCGGCCCGACCCAGTTCCACGTCAGCGAGTTCCTGGACCGGGCCCAGCACCTGGGCGACAAGCGGGTCGCGGTGATCGGCGGCGGCCAGTCCGGCGCCGAGGCCTTCCTGGAGCTCATCTCGCGGTCGGGCAGCGAGCTGCCGCGCCGGGTCTCCTGGATCTCCCGCCGGCGCAACTACTTCCCGATCGACGACTCGCCCTTCACCAACGACTTCTACATGCCGGGCCACGCCGAGTACTTCTACCGGCTGGCGCCGGCGGCCCGGGAGCGGTTCAACGCCGAGCACAACCTGACCAGCGACGGGGTCTCCGAGGCCACCCTGCGCGAGATCTACCAGCGGATCTACGTCCACCGGTTCATCGAGGGCGCCGAGGACCTGGTGGCGCTGGCCCCCAACCGCACCATGGAGACGGTGCGGGCGGCCGAGGGCGGCGGCTGGACGGTCGAGGTGCGCCACAACGACCAGCGCCAGGGCACCGAGCGCTTCGACGCCGACGTGATCGTCTGGGCCACCGGTTTCCGCCCGGCCGCCACCGACTTCCTGGCCCCGATCGCCGACCGCCTGGAGCGCGAGGGTGAGGAACTGCGGATCGACCAGGACTACGCGGTCCGCTGGGACGGTCCGGCCGACCGGAACGTCTTCGTGCAGAACGCGGCCAAGCAGCAGCGCGGCCTGGCCGACCCCAACCTCAGCCTGAACGCCTGGCGCAGCCGCCGGATCGTCGACCGGATCCGCGGGCTGCGCAGCAACGAGCCGCTGGAGTCCTTCATCGACTGGTCCGCCAAGGTCGGGGCCGACGCCGGCTGGGGGGTGTGAGCGGCGATGAACGAGGTGGACATCGCGGTCGTCGGCGGCGGCATCATCGGCTGCCTGACCGCGCGCGAACTGCTCGCCCGGCGCCCGGAGCGGACGGTGGCGGTGCTGGACCGGGACTCGGTCGGCTCCGGCGCCAGCCGCCGCTCGGCCGGCCTGCACTTCCCGCGCGGCGCGACCGGCCGGGTGCGCGGCATGGCCGCCTACAGCCAGCAGTACTACGCCGAACTGTCCTCGCACCGACCGGAACTGCCGATCCACCAGGTCGGCATGGACGTGGTCGGCGCGGAGCAGACGGTGCGCCGGAGCTACCTGGCCAGTGCCCGGCCGACCCCGGCCACCGCGGGCGTCTGGCAGGTCGAGGGCGGCCAGTACGCGGACGTGTCGGGTCTGACCGGTCGGCTCGCCAGCGAGCTGCGCGGCGGCGCGGTGGTGCACGAGGGCACCGGGGTCACCGCGATCGGGCTCGACCCCGAGCGGATCACCCTGGCGCTGAGCAGCGGCGGCGAACTGACGGTGGGTCAGGTGGTGCTGGCGCCCGGGCCGTGGATCGCGGCCCCCGCCTGGCGCGAGCTGGTCGCTCCGTTGGGGGTGCGGGTGAAGAAGGTGGTCGCGCTGCACATCGACCTGGTGCCCGCACCGACCGACCGGGTGGTCGTCTTCCAGGCGGAGGACGCCTTCCTGCTCCCGCTGCACGACCGCGGGCACTGGCTGTTCAGCTACACCTGCCAGGAGTGGGGCGTGGACCCCGACGCGCTGGGCGAGGGCCTGTCCGACCAGGACCTCGGCGACGCGCTGGCGGTGCTGCGCGCCGTGGCCCCCGAGTACGCGGCGCACTGCGCCTCCGGGCGGGTCTTCTGCGACGCCTACAGCGGCACCGGGGAGCCGATCGTCTGCCCGCTGCCCGCCGACCCGCGGGTGGTCTTCGCCGGCGCCGCCAACGGCTCCGGCTACCGGCTGGCCCCCGCGATCGCCGCGCAGGCCGCCGATCTGATCGACATTCCGTTCCTGACCAGTCCGACCAGGAGTCACGCATGATACTGAGCAGCTACGACGAGGGCGTGCTGCACGAGGCCTTCGGCATCGACATGAGCAGCATCGAGGGAATCGCGGGAAGCCAGGGCCCGGGCGCCGGCTGGGGCCGGGTGGCCCCGGGCGTCAGCTCCGAGCTGCACCGGCACGACGAGACCGAGTTCTTCGTGATCGTGGCCGGCCGCGGCGAGTTCGAGGTCGACGGGGAGCGCCATCCGGCGGTGCCGGGCACGGTGGCCCTGTTCGAGCCCTTCGAGACGCACGTGCTGCACAACACCGGCGCCGACGACCTGGTGTTCGTCACCCAGTACTGGCGCGACGCCGAGCGCGCGGCCCGGGCGGCCACCGCCCCCGCGGGCACCGGTTTCGGGGACCGGCCGGTCTTCGTCTTCTCCACTCCGCCCACCCCGAACGGGGACCTCCACCTGGGCCACCTCTCCGGCCCGTACCTGGGGGCCGACGCGTTCGTCCGGTTCCAGCGGATGAACGGCGCCCGCGCCTGGCACCTGACCGGCAGCGACGACTTCCAGAGCTACGTGGTCGGCGCGGCCGAGCGCGACGGGAACACCCCGGCCGGGACCGCCGCGCACTTCAGCGCGGAGATCGCTGCCACCCTGGAGCTGATGGACATCCCGCTGGACCAGTACACGGTGACCAACGCGGACGCCGAGTACCCGGACGGGCTCCGGGAGTTCTTCACCCGGCTGGTCGACTCCGGCACGGTCGCCCCCAAGGCCGCACCGGCCCTGTTCGACGGTGAGACCGGCGCCTACCTCTACGAGGTGGACGCCAAGGGCACCTGCCCGACCTGCGCCGCCGGGACCAGCGGCAACATCTGCGAGGAGTGCGGCGAGCCCAACCTGGTGGTCGACCTGGTCGCGCCGCGCTCGGCCCGCTCGCAGGCAGCGCCGCGGACCGGCACCGCGACCCGCTTCTCGCTGCCGCTGCACGAGTTCGAGGACGAGATCGCCGCGCACCACCGACTGGGCCGGGTCCCGGTCCGGCTGCGTGACCTCGCCCGGCGGCTGTTCGCCCGCCCGGAACTGGACATCCCGGTCAGTCACCCGGCCGACTGGGGCGTGCGCCCGGCCGAGGAGGCCGGCGCCGACCAGGTGATCTGGGTCTGGCCGGAGATGTCCTACGGCTTCCTGCACGGCATCCAGGCGCTCGGCCGCCGGCTGGACCAGGACTGGCGGGCCGCCGAGCCCGCCGCGGACTGGAAGATCGTCCACTTCTTCGGCTACGACAACAGCTTCTACCACGGCGTGCTCTACCCGGCGCTGTACCGGGTCGCGTACCCCGACTGGACGCCTGACATCGACTACCACGTCAACGAGTTCTACCTGCTGGAGGGCGCCAAGTTCTCCACCAGCCGGCGGCACGCGATCTGGGGCAAGGAGATCCTCGGCGCCGACACGGTCGACGCGGTGCGGTTCTTCCTCAGCCTGACCCGACCCGAGGGCCGGCGCACCAACTTCCGCCGCGAGGAGTACCAGAGGGTGCTGACCGAGACCCTGGTCGGCACCTGGGAGCACTGGCTGACCGACCTGGGCGCCCGGGTCCGCAAGGGGTACGACGGTGCGGCGCCGGACGCCGGCAACTGGACCCCGGAGCAGACCGCGTTCCTGGCCCGGCTCGGCGCCCGGCTGACCGCGGTGACCGGGGCGCTCGGCCAGGCCGGGTTCTCGCTCAACCAGGCCGCCGCCGAACTGGACGGCATCGTGCGTGACACGGTCCGGTTCGCCGAGCTGGAGAGCCTGACGGCGGACGACGCCCGCTGGCGGGCCGAGGCCCGCACCGCGGTGGCGCTGGAGCTGGCGGCCGCGAAGCTGCTGGCCCGGGTGGCGGCGCCGGTGATGCCGCGCTTCGCCGCCCGGCTGTCGGCCGCGCTGGGTCTGCCGGAGCCGGCGCACTGGCCGACCTCGGTCGAGCTGCTGGCGCCGGGCACCGAGGTCACCCTGGCGGACGCGGTGTTCTTCGCCGCCCCGGCCGCCGTGGCCGCCGAACCGCCCGAACACCTGGGCCTGCTCACCGACCTCGTCACCGAGGCGCTCCAGCTGGCCGAACGGCCGGCCGCCGACGCCACCCTGATCGACCTGGGCACCAGCTCGCTGCAGGCGGTCCAGCTGCAGTACCAGCTGCTCACCGCGCTGGACGTGGACGTGCTGGTGGACGAGCTGCTCGGCGAGCACGACCTGACCGCACTGGCCGGGCTGATCGGCGAGCGGGCGGCCACGGCGGTCGTGGAGGCGGCGGCATGAACGCCGAACTCGTCGAACTGGTCCATGACATCGAGGAGCGGGGCCTGTCCGTCTCGGTGACCGGTGGGGACCTTCGCCTGCAGGGCATGCGCGACCGGATGGACCCGGAACTGGTCGGCCGCATCAAGCGGTTGAAGGCCGAGCTGATCCAGCACCTGAGCGAGGCCACCCCGCACGAGAGCGGCAGCTTCCCGCTCACCCCGCTGCAGCACGCCTACCTGCTGGGCCGCGGCGGAGTGTTCGAGATCTCCACCGCCAGTCACGTCTACCACGAGATCGAGGGGCACTGGGACGTCGGCCGGCTGGAGACGGCGCTGAACGCGGTGATCGGCCGGCACGACGCGCTGCGGGCCCGGTTCACCGAGGACGGCCGCCAGGTGGTGGAGGCCTCGGTCGCCCCGGTGCTGATCGAGCGGCTGGACCTGCGCGGGCAGAGCCCCGAGCAGCAGCTGCGGACCCGGGCCGCGCTGCGCGAGCAGCGCTCGCACCGGGTGCTGCCCGCCGACCGCGCGCCGCTGCTGGCGGTGGAGGTGACCGAGCTCTCCGACCGGGCGATGGTGCTGCACGTCAGCCACGACGGCCTGGTGATGGACGGGATCAGCTCCTTCCTGTTCTTCCGCGAGTGGTGGCGGGCCTACCAGGGCGAGTTGGCCGCCGAGGGCACCGGACTGGCGCTGGAGGACTACGTCTCGGCGCTGGCGGCGGCGGCGGTCAAGGCGCCCGCGGCCCGCTCCCGGGCCTACTGGGCGGGCCGGCTGGACCAGTTGGCGGCCCACCCCGACCTGCCGGTGGCGGCGAGCCCGGCCGCGATCACCCGGCCGCGGTTCGTCCAGCGCCAGGTGCGGCTGGACGCCGCCCAGTGGGCCGCGTTCAAGCGCCGGGCGGCGGGAGAGGGGCTCACCCCGTCCGGCGCGCTGCTGGCCGCCTACGGCGAGGTGCTCTCCCGCTGGGGCGCCGGCGAGCGGTTCACCGTGACCACCACGGTGGCCAACCGCCCGCCGGTGCACCACCGGATCGCCGAGGCCGTCGGCCAGTTCTCCGACACCCTGCTGGTGGAGATCGAGGTCGACCGCGGCAAGCCGTTCGCGGCCCGGGCCCAGGCGCTCCAGCGGCGGCTGCGCACCGACCTGGACCACCGGCACCAGTCCGGCATCGAGGTGCTGCGCGAGCTGGGCCGGCGGCGCGGCAGCGCCGAGGCGCGGATGCCGTTCACCTTCAACAGCGCGATCGGCTACACCGAGGAGGTGGACGGCTCGGCGTTCGAACTGTTCGGTCCGGAGGTGTTCAGCGTCAGCCAGACCCCGCAGATCTGGCTGAACGCCTTCGCGATGGAGCAGCACCAGAGCCTGGTGATCCAGCTCGACGGGCTGGACGAGCTGTTCCCGGCCGGCCTGCTGGAGGCCCTGACCCAGGGCTACCAGTCCCTGCTGGAGCAGCTGCTGGAGGAGCGGAGCTGGGCCCGCACCGGCTTCGACCTGCTCCCCGGCGACCAGCTGCGGCGCCGGTGGGAGGCCAACGACACCGCCGTGGAGCTGCCCGAGGTGCTGCTCCAGGACGCCTTCACCAAGCGGGCGACCAGCTGCCCGGACAACCCCGCCCTGATCACCTCCCAGCTCCGGATGAGCTACGGCGAACTGCACCGCCGTGCGGCGCTGACCGCCGCCTGGCTGCGCTCGCACGGAGTCGGGCGCAACGAGCTGGTGGGCCTGGTGATGCGGCGCGGGCCGGAGCAGATCATCGGCATCCTGGCCACGGTGCTGGCCGGGGCCGCCTACCTGCCGGTGGACGCCGCACTGCCCGAGGAGCGCCGCCGGTACATGCTGGCCGACGGCGAGGTCCGCTGCGTGCTGACCAACGTGGCCGACGCCGACCGGGACGGCCGCGCCGTCCTGCGGCTGGACGCCACCGCCCCGGCGCCGACCGGTGCGCCCGCGCTGCTCGAACCGCTGGCCGGTGCCGACCCGGACGACCTGGCCTACGTTCTCTACACCTCCGGCACCACCGGCGCGCCCAAGGGCGTGATGGTCACCCACCGCAACGTGGCCAACGTGGTGGCCGACTGCTACACCCGGTTCGGCATCCACCAGGACGACCGGTTCTTCGCGATCAGCGCCTTCAACTTCGACCTGTCGGTCTGGGACGTGTTCGGCGCGCTGACCGCGGGCGCCGCGCTGGTGATGCCGGACGCCGACCGGGCGGTCGACCCCGCGCACTGGCTGCGGATGTGCGAGTCGGGCGGGGTGACGGTGTGGAACTCGGTGCCCGCCATCGTCGGCCTGATGCACGACCAGGCGCTGGCCGAGGGCACGGCGCCGCCGGCCCTGCGGCTGGTGATGATGAGCGGGGACCGGCTGCCGCCGGCGCTGCCTGCGGCGCTGCGCCGACTGGTACCGGGCCTGGAGGTGGTCTCGCTCGGCGGACCGACCGAGACCACGGTCTGGAACATCCTGCACCCGGTCGAGGAGTGGGAGGACGGCTCCGAGTCCATCCCCTACGGCCGTCCGAACGCCAACAACCGCGCCTACGTGCTGGACGCGGACGGCCAGGATGCGCCGGACTGGGTGACCGGCGAGATCTGCGGCGCCGGCACCGGTGTGGCCAGGGGCTACTGGCGCAACGAGGAGCGCACCGCCGAGAAGTTCGGCTACGACGAGCGGCTGGGCGAGCGGCTCTACCGGACCGGCGACCTGGGCCGCTACCTGCCCAGCGGCGAGATCCAGATCCTGGGCCGCAGCGACTTCCAGATCAAGGTCAACGGCTACCGGATCGAGGCCGGCGAGGTGGAGACCAGGCTGGCCGCGCTGCCGGCGGTGCGGCAGGCCGTGGTGGTCCGCCAGGAGGGCAGCCGCGGCGACCGGCTGGTGGCCCACCTGGTGCCCGCCGCCGCCGACCGGCCCGATGTGCTGGCCATCCGTCAGGAGCTGCGGGAGGCGCTGCCCGAGTACATGGTGCCGGCCGCCGTGGTGTGGCACGAGGAGCTGCCGCTGACCCGCAACGGCAAGGTGGACCGGGGCGAGCTGATCCGCCGGGCGCCGGCGGCCGAGCCGGCCGAGCAGGCGGCCGCGCCGGTGGCCGACGACGGCGAGGCCGGGCCGACCGAGACCGAACTGACCCGAATCTGGGCGCAGATCCTGCACCGGCCGGTGGTCGGGCCGCACGACAACCTCTACGCACTGGGCGGCGACTCGATCAGCGCCGCGCGGATCCTCACCGCGGTGCGCAAGCGGTTCGGCGTGGGCATCCAACTGGGCCAGCTGGCAGCGCTGGAGACGGTGCGACTGATGGCCGCGCACGTGGACGCGGTCGTGGCGGCGAAGGAGGCGCAGCGGTGATCGTCAACCGGATCACGGCGAACGCGCCGACCGGCGGGCGGATCTCGTTCGCCAGGCTGGACGGCACCGAGACCCTGGAGCTGGTGGAACTGCACCGCCGGGCCGGGCGGTTGGCGGGCGCGCTGGCCGAACTGGGAATCGGTCCGGGCGACCGGATCGGGATCCTGGCGGCCAACAGTCCGCAGTGGGTGCTGCTGGACCTGGCGGCGCTCTGGCTGGGCGCCGAGACGGCCGGCTTCGAGCCCGGCAAGTTCGAGCCCGACCAGCAGCTGGTCAGCCGGTACGGACTGCGGCTGCTGTTCACCGACCGCCCGGCCGAGGCCGCCGGCGTGCTGCCGCTGGCCGAGGTGGACCGGCTGGTGGAGAAGGCCGACTCGGCACCCGAACCGGTGGTCTGGGAGCCCGACCGGGTGACCACCGTCAAGTTCACCTCCGGCAGCACCGGCGAGCCCAAGGGCCTGGGCGCCACGGCCGCTTCGATCGACAGCTCGCTGCGCGCGGTCCAGGACATGTTCCACCACCGGCCGGGCGACGACCTGTTCGTCTTCCTGCCGCTGTCGCTGCTGCAGCAGCGGTACTGGATCTACTCCGCGCTGCGGCACGGCCACGACGTGACCGTCTCCACCTACGAGGCCGCTTTCGCCACCCTGCGGCGGGCCCGGCCGACCGTGGTGATGGGCGTGCCGGCCTTCTTCGAGACCGCCCGTCGGCACATCGGGGCGCGGGCGGCCCGGTCGGGAAAGCCGGTCGGCGAGCAGGCCGTGCAGCTCTTCGGCGACCGGATCCGCTACCTGTGGACCGGCTCCGCCCCGGCGGCCCCCGCGACGCTGCGCTTCTTCAACGAGGCCGGACTGCCGATCTTCGAGGGCTACGGCCTGAACGAGACCTGCATCGTGGCCAAGAACCACCCCGGCGCCTCCCGCGAGGGCAGCGTCGGCCGGGTGGTGCCCGGCAAGGAGGTGCTGCTGGACGCCGACGGCGTGATCAGCGTGCGCAGCGACCACCCCGTCAACGACCACTACGCCTACGCCGCCCCCGGCGACAGCGAGAAGGTCTTCCGGCCCGGCGGCATCGTCCGCACCGGCGACCTCGGCCTGATCGACCAGGACGGCTACCTCTACATCCTCGGCCGCGCGGACGACGTGATCGTGCTGGAGAACGGCAAGAAGATCGTGGTCCGGCCGATCGAGGAGCGGCTGGCCTCCGGGCCCGCCATCACCGAGGCGGTGCTGTTCTGTCCGCGGCAGACCGAGTTGGTCGCCGTGGTCCGCCCCGCGCACTACCCGCCCGACGAGGCCGTGATCGCCGACGCGCTCGCCGACGCCAACGCGGCGCTCGGCAAGGACGAGCGGATCGCCCGGGCGATCGTCGCCCGTGAGCCGTTCACCGTCGAGAATGGCCTGCTCACCTCGCAGTTCAAACCCCGGCGCCCGCAGATCCGGGCCGCCTACGCAGCTGACCTCGCCAACCCCCAGGAGGGTATCCATGCACGCTGAGACCGAGACCGCGGCCCGGGAGAACCTGGTGCTGGTGCTGACCAGTCCGGTCGAGCCGGAGGAGGTCGACCCCGACGCCGACCTGGCTGCCCGCTACGGCCTGACCTCGCTCAACAAGGTGCTCTTCCTCACCTCGCTGTGCGACGAGACCGGCACCGAGCTGTCCCGATTCACCGAGCACGACCTGGCCCGGATGACCACGCTGCGCAAGGTCGTCGACGCCGTCGCCCCGTCGACCATCGAGGCGGTGTGACCATGGGAACCTGGGCCGTTCACGCACCGGTGGTGCTGGAGAACGAGTTCGTGCGGCTGAGCCCGCTGACCGCCGCCGACCGGGACGGGCTGCGCACGATCGCGCTGGCGCCGGACATCTGGCGGTACTTCGTCACCCGGATCGATACCCCGGAGGACTACGAGGCCTTCTTCGACGCCACCCTGGCGGACCACCAGGCATGCCGGCGGGCGGTGTTCGTGATCACCGACAAGCGGACCGGGCGGGTGGCCGGGTCGATGAGCTTCGGCAACATGGCCGAGGCGGACGGGCGCCTGGAGATCGGCTGGTCCTGGCTGGGCCTGGACTTCCAGGGCCGGGGGGTCAACCGCTGGGCCAAGTACCTGCTGCTGCGGCATGCCTTCGAGAACCTGGGCGCCCTGCGGGTGGAGTTCAAGACCGACGAGCTGAACAAGCAGGCCCGGCGCGGACTGCTGAACATCGGCGCCCGCGAGGAGGGGACGCTGCGCAGCTTCAACCCGATGCCCGACGGTCGGCGGCGCAACGCCGTCTTCTACAGCGTGCTGCGCGACGAATGGCCCGAGGTGCGCGAGCAGTTGGCCCGCGGCCCCCGGGTGGTCCGACAGGAGGGGGCATGACCGGGCGACTGCTGCTGGAGGGCACCGCGTTCGAGCGCGGGGAGCAGCACGGGCGGTCACTGGCCGGTGAGCTGCGCGCCTTCCTGGACGACGGGCTGGCCCGGCTCAACCACCTGACGGCCACCCCGCTGACCCTGGACGGGCTGCGGCCGCGGATCGACGCCTACCGGGCGGCGGTCGAGGCCGCAACCCCGGACCTGGCCGCCGAGGTCGAGGGCCTGGCCGCCGGGGCCGGGCTGAGCCCCGCCGAGGCCTGGCTGCTCCAGCTGCGGCGGGAGATCATGGGCTACCAGAAGGTGCCGACGGCCGGCGACTGCACCACCTACGCACGGGCCGGCGGTCGGTACACCGGGCACCCGGTGCTGGCCCAGACCGTGGACCTGAACGGCAACCTGGACGACGCGATCAGCGTGCTGGACGTGGCGCCGGCCGGGTCCGCCCGGCGCTCGCTGGTGCTCTCCTTCGCCGGACTGCTCGGGTACCTCGGGCTGAACAGCGACGGGCTGGCGATCGGGATCAACCTGGTGCTCGGCGGGGACTGGCGTCCCGGGCTCCCCCCGTACCTGGCGATCCGCCACCTGCTGGACACTGCGGACAGCGTGACGCGGGCGCTGGAGCTGCTGCGCGGGATGCGGCTGGCCAGCTCCCGCTCGCTGACCCTGTGCGACCGGGAGCGGGCCGTCTGCGTCGAGGTCCTGGGCGACGAGCTGCGGGTGCGGGAGGGGTACCAGACCGCGCACACCAACCACTTCCTGGACCCGGACCTGGCGCGCGGCGACGAGCTGAACGTGTTCGCCCGCAACTCCTCGGTGCGCCGCCTCAAGGAGGCCGAGGCCGGGCTCGCCGAGCTCGACCCGGCGGCCGGGCCGGAGGAGCACTTCGCACTGCTGTCCAGGCCGCCGATCTGCGTGCCCGACGAGGGCGACATCCGGCGCGAGCGCACGGTCGCCGCCGTGGTGCTGCTGCCCGGGCGCGGGGAACTGCACCTGCGACCCGGTGACCCCTCCCGATCGGCCACGCAGGTCTTCGGCCTGCGGCCGACGTGACGGCCCCGGGCGCAGGGGTGGAGGCCTGGCTCGCCGACCTGGCGGCCGACGCCGAGCCCCTGTCGCCGGCGCACTACGAGGTGGACCTGACCGAGGAGGAGCGCCGCCGGGCGGCCGGTTACCTGAACGGCGAGGACGCCCGGCTCTTCCTGCGGTCCCGACTGGTCGTCCGGCGGCTGCTGGCCGCGCGGCTGGGGGAGGCCCCGGGAGCGGTGCGGCTGGCGCGGACCAGGGGCGGCAAGCCCTACCTGCCGGACCATCCGGAGCTGAAGGTGAGCTGGTCGCGCTCGGAGGACCTGCTGCTGCTCGGCATCTCGGACCGAGGGGCGCTGGGGGTGGACCTGGAGCGGATCCGGCTCATCCCGTCCGCCACCCAGGTGCTCGCCTCGCTCTACCCGGCCCTGCCCCCGCAGGCCGACGGGGCCGGACCGGAGTTCTTCTTCTCCGCCTGGACCCTGCTGGAGGCCGCTGTGAAGGCCACCGGGCGGGGGCTGGCCCAGGGGGTGGGGGACGTGACCCTCTCCTTCCCCGCGCGCGGCGGCGCCGCCCTGCTGGGGATCGCCCGGACCGGGGGCGAGCCGTGGGCGGCGAGCACGGCGCTGCTGGAGGCGCCGGCGACGACGGACGCCCGGCTGATGGCCTCATTCGTGACGCGGGGTCAGCTCGGTCGGATCTGGCTGCGGCGGTGGCCGCCGGAGGGGAGTGCGGGAGATGGCTGAGTCGGCGGTGCTGCACGCGGTGGTCCCACTGCTGACGGTGCAGCGGTTGCGCGAGCGCCTGGCCCCGGTGGCCGACGACCCGCGGTTCACGGTCGTCGTGCGGGACGGCTGGGACGGGCCCCAGGCGTGGGTCGGCTGTCCGGCCGGTCCGGGAGCTGCGGGGGAGGTGGAGCGGGTGCTGCGCGTTCCCGGTGGCGGTGCTGCCGGGGCGGTGCCTGTGGCGGGCGAGGTGCCCACGGCCGGGGCGCGGGCGGTCACGTTGACCGGGCCGTTCCCGGCCGCGGCGGGGCTCGCGGTCGAGGACGCGGCCGTGCTCGCCCTGGCCGGCTGGCAGGAACTGCTGCGGCGCCGTCCGGAGCAGGACCGGAGCCGCTACTCCTTCGCCCTGCACGCGGAGCCGGTGCTCCCCGACGGGTGGCTGCTCCAGTCCTGGGTCAACCCCGCGTTCGGTCCGGTGCAGTTCACGGTCCGGTCCGGGTCACGGCTGGCGGTCAGCTCGCCGGGCCGGGTCGGGCGCGAGGAGCTGACCGTGCTGCTCGCGGAGTGGACCCTGCTGGTGGCCCGGGCCGGTGCGCCCGGTTAGCCCGGCCCCCGGTGGCGGGGGCGAGGCCGTCCCGACGGCCTGCGCCCCCTCACCGGCCCGCTGCCCGGTCGCCGTCGGCGGTCGCCGTCTCCCCGGCGCCGTCGGCGTGGTCGGTCGGCGGCACGGCTGCCCGCCCGTCGCCCAGGTGATGTCCTGCTACCGGACGCTGGCGGGCCTGGAGACGCAACTCGCCGCAACCCCGGGCCGGCGCCCCGCCCCGGTCCGGCGTCGGGACGGGGCACCACGGCATCCGGACCGGCCCCCGGGACCCGCCGGGGGACCCGTCGGGGCCGGATCAGTGCCCGACCGCCACCTTGGCCGCCACGATGCACAGGCCCAGAAGGAGGTTCACCACGCCCTCGACGGCCGCCTGGCCGGTGGAGGCGCCGGCCCGACGGGCGCCCAGGGTCGCCCAGCCCACCTGCTGCGCCACGGCGACGCCGACGGCCAGCCAGGCGCTGTCGCCCGTCCCGAGCCAGGGGCTGACCAACACCGCCAGGGCCGGGAGCGCCGAGGCCTCGACGAGCGGCCACTCCTCCCGGCCGACCTCCCGCACCCGGTGCCACCCGACCCGGCGGCCGACCTCGCGCTCTCCCGCCAGGTGCGCGTAGACGTGGGCGACCCAGAAGACCAGCCCGTTGACCACCAGCAGCAGGATGAGCGACAGCCGCGGACGGGTTTCGTGCACTCCGGAGGCCGCGATCACGGAGGCGGCCAGCATCGAACCGTAGACCGCTCCGGCGTAGTCCGTCCGGTCGGCGGTTCCCTCCGGGGCCGGCCCGCGCGCGGTGGGAGGACGGCTGTCGGGCATGGACACGATGCGCCTCCTCCCGTCCCCGGCCGGGGACGACCGTCGAACCCGCTCAGCCCATGATCACCCGTTCCCCGGCGCGCCGCCTCCCTTCCGGCAGGTGAGCGGGCCCCGTCGCCGCCCGCTCACCGCGGACGAGTACCGGCGCGCAAAGGAGCTCGTCCTCACCTGACGCGCCCCTCGACAGCGCCCCCGGCCCGGTGGCCCCCCGACCGCCGGGCCGTACGGTAGACGCCTTTTCGAGCAGGATCCGCACCGTTCGAATCTTCCCCTTGGCTGCCCGGCACCGGTCACCTCACTGATCGGCGAGCCCCTGTTGCCGTGGCCGATGGGCCGCTGGGGTGATGTGCGGCGACATGGTCGTCAATGTGGTCGTGAATGGTTTGCGGAGCCGTTACCCGCACCGCATGATCGGCCGTGTTCGGTCTTCCTCGATCTCGGGCAGTCGGTGCGGTCTCCCGTGCGCCCGCTTCCGGCCGGGCGCACGGGAGCCACGGTCCAGGTCAGAGAGGGACGGCATGTCGCAACGCTTCGGCAGGACTCGCTGGAAGCGCTTCGCCGTCGTCCTGCTGCCGTCTCTCGCGGCCACCGCGGCCCTCGTGGCCGGGATGGCCGAGAACGCGCTCGCCGCGTCCTTCCTCATCTCCGGCGAGGAGTTCAAGGTCTCCGCCGAGGAGCTCCATGGCGAAGGCTTCAGCCTGTACGGCACGGTGGACCTCACCCGCGAGCACGACCCGGTGCCGGTCATGGTGACGGGGTTCGAGTCCGCCACGATCCACGGGCTCTGCCAGTCGGCAGTCTTCCCGATCCCGGTGCTCGGCACCTTCACGCTGCGGCTCACCGGTGACAAGCGAGCGGCCACCGCGAAGGGGTTCTTCATCGACGCGAAGCACTTGGCGGCCGACCAGTCGAGCTCCCACCACCTCGACATCGGGGTCGCCGCCGGAGCGCTCACCAAGGGCGAAATCAGCCAGGGCGATCGGGACTCGCGCTTCTTCAACCCCAACAGCCCCGCACAGCAGGCCAGTTCGATCAACCTGACCGACGTGCGGGTGACCGCGGTCGCGGTAGCGGCCGGCAGCTTCGATGTTCCCGGTCTGGGTGTTTCGCTGGTGCGCGGCCGGGACGAGTGCTTCTGACCTGCCGATCCGGTACCCCGATGTCCCGTCTCAATCCCATCGACCGCACAGGGAGTCGCCACGTGTGGAACAGAACCACGGCCCCGTGGTCCCAGCCGCGCGAGGCGATCGCCACAGCCCGACGGGAGTTCCGCGTCTGGCGCGGCACCCGCCCCTTCTGGGCCGGCCTGCTGACGTTCAGCGGCGGCCTGCCGATCCTCTACTTCCCCTTCCCCTATGCCCACCTCAGCCCGGGCGGTCTCGGCCTGGCGCTCTCCACCACCGCGGGCGCGGGCTCACTCCTCATCGGGTGCCTGCTGATCACGCTGGGTGTCATGCTCTGGCTCCAGCAGCAGGTGCGGATCTTCGCCGGGGTCGCCGCGATCCTGCTCGCACTGCTCTCCGTGCCGGTCGCCAACTTCGGCGGCTTCTTCCTGGGGCTGCTGCCCGGGCTCATCGGCGGCTCGCTTGCCTGCGCCTGGGCACCACCGGACAACGGCGGCCCGGTGGAGCCGGAGATTCCGGAGTGAACCGCGACAGGGCCCGTGCCACGCGGATCGCGCGGGCGCGGGCCCTTTCGGGTCATCCCAGTGGTCCCTGTCCGGCCCCCGGGGTGAGGGGGAGGATGGTCAAGGTCTCGGGTGCGGTGCTGGCGGCCGAGGGGTGGCTCAGTACCAGTGGTGGGTCTGCCAGAAGGCCCAGGCGGCGTTGGGGCTGCCGTAGCGGGTGTTCATGTAGTCCAGCGTCCACTTGATCTGGGTGGCGGGGTTGGTCTTCCAGTCGGCGCCGGCGGAGGCCATCTTGGAGGCCGGCAGGGCCTGGCCCAGTCCGTAGGAGCCCGAGCTCGGGTTGGTCGCGGTCACGTTCCAGCCGGACTCGTGGGAGACGATCTGGCTGAAGGAGGCCAGCTGGTCCGCGGGGACGATCTGGGCGGCGATGGCCTGCGGGGAGGCGTCCGCGGCCGAGGCCATGGTGGGGACCGCGGCGGCACCCAGGGCGGTCAGACCGGCGGCGCCGGCGAGGATTGCGGCAGAGGTACGCATACGCAGCTTGAAAGTGGGCATATAGAGCAAGACCTCAATCGGGTTGGGCCGAGTCACCCCCCGTTTTGGACCGTGGCCGGACAGGGGCCATAACGGTCGCGGGGAGTGACTTGGCGGTAGGCCGCTCACCGGCGGGACAGGTGCCGGTGTGGCGATGCAGCAATTGTTGCCAGGTGGGATCGGTTTTCGACAAGCCCCCCCTTGCTACGATCCGCTGTCGTATCCGGCGCTTCCGTCGGCGCTGGTTCTCGGGGCGGCTCGTGCGGTCGGCGACGGTGCTGAGCTGGGCAAATGCCGCGGTCGGGGGTGGCGGGTGGCGCCTGGGGCGACCACTATCGCCCGTCGTGGACCTGTTCAGGTGTGAGCAGGGTCACGGTTTATGTCGGGGTTTGTCCCATTTATCCGCTACTGACCGAGTCGCCGTCCGTGCTCTGTGTGCAGACGATCAGCCCGGGGCTGAGACCGGCGTCACGCTCCCGCCGTACGGGTACCGGATCGCCGACCGCCAGGGGCGGAGGTGTCGCGGGCGACGGAGGGGCATCGCGCCGGTTCGCCGCCGACCTGCCAGTCCCTCGGTGTCATGCTGTAGGCGGCACGGAAGGCGCGGCTGAAATGGCTGGAGTTGGCGAAGCCCCAGCGGCGGGCGATCCCCGCCACCCCGAGTTCCGCGGCCACCGGGCGGAGGAGGTCCCGGCTGCACCGCTCCAGCCGCTGGGTCCGGATCCACCCGCCGACCGTGGTGCCCTCGCGTTGGAAGAGCTTGTGGAGGAAGCGGACCGACATGAAGTTCGCCTCCGCGATCGTGGACGGCGACAGGTCCGGATCACGGAGGTTGCGCAGGATGTGCGCCTTGACCCGCTCCAGCGAGGCCGCGCTCCGCGGGGCCTGCGGCCGGGAGCGTCGGGACCGGTCGTCGACCAGCAGCGCCAGCAGGTCGAGCGCGGTCGCTGCGGCCCGACGGCCGGCGGCCTCGTCCAGCACCTCCGCCTCGCGCGCCAACCGCGAGAGGTAGGTCGCCACCAGCGCGGCGCTGCCTTCGGTCCCGCTGAACGGGGTCGCGGTCAGCGCCCGCAGGTCCCGCTCCGAGACGTCCAGCGCCGCGCGGGGGAAGTGGAAGGACGCGAAGACGAACCCCTCCTCCATCTTCTTCCGGAAGACCCGGGAGGTGTCGGTGATGGGGAGCTCGCCCGGCCGGACGACCGACTCCCTGCCGTCCTGCTCCTTGAGCGCGGTGCCACGCTCCTGCAGACTGAGGATCAGTGACGGGGGGCCACCGTCGGCGATCATGCGCCGACTGCGCGTCACCACCTGCGGGGCTGCCTGGACCTTCGTTATCCGCACCGGGCCGAGCTGGTGGCAGACGATCGCCCCGGGCGAAGGCACCTCCTCCAGGAGGTCCACCACAATCGGCACGAAGGCGTGGGACGCCGCCTCGTGCCAGCTCGCCGCCCGGTCGGAGGCGGACAGTCGCGCGGTGGAGAGAGATACGGGCACCGGGTTCCTCTCGGGTCGGTCGGCCGGCGGTGGTCCCGTCCACCGCTGCGCCTTCCGGGTCACCATGCCAGCGGGCCCGGGGCGGGACATCGCGTGAACCCACTAGATCGGGGTGACCCTCACTTGACGGCCGCACCCGTGGCGGCGCTGGTGACGTGGCGCTGGGCGACCACGAGCAGGACGGCGGCGGGCAGCGATGCCAGGACGGTGGTGGCCATCACGGCGTTCCACTGGTTGGTGTGGGCGCCCAGGTACCGGTAGACGCCCAGGGTGATCGGCCGGACGGTGTCCGTGGTGGTCAGGGTGAGGGCGAAGAGGAAGTCGCTCCAGGCGAAGAGGAAGGTGAAGACGCCGGCCGTGATCAACGCGTTCCGGCTCAACGGGAGTACCACGGAACGGAAGACGCGCAGTCGGCCCGCGCCGTCCACCCGCGCGGCCTCGATGATCTCCTCGGGGATGCCCCGCATGAACGAGTGCAGGATGACGATCGCGAAGGGGACGCCGGCGGTGGAGTCGGCGAGGACCAGCCCCAGGTGGGAGTTCAGGAGCCCCAGGTCGTTGTAGGCGCCGTAGAGTGCGTTGGCCACCACGATGCTCGGCACCGTCTGGGTGGTCAGGATGCCGAGGAGTACGACGTTGGTGCCGCGTAGGCGGAACCGGGCCAGCGCGTGCGCGGCCGGCGCGGCGAGTGCCAGGCTGAGCGCCGCGCTGCCGAGGGCCACCACGAGGCTGGTGACGAGGTTGTGTCCCTGGTCGCGCAGCGCGGTGGCGTACCCGCTGAAGTCCGGGTGGAGCGGGAACCACCCTCCGCCCAGGGTGTTGCCGGCCGGCTGGAGGGAGGCGTTCACCATCCAGTAGACGGGGAACAGCATCAGTGCGAGCACGACGGTCCCGACGAGGGCGGACAGCAGGCCGCCGCGGCCGGGTGAGCGCTTCACGGGATCGCCTCTCAGACGGTCCGGGCGCGTCGGTCGGCGCGCAGATAGAGGACGGCGAACACCAGCGACAGGACGATGAGCAGGTTGCCCATCGCGGCGCCGCGCCCGAAGTCGAACTGCCGGAAGGACAGTTCGTAGGACTGGGTGGCGATGGTCCCGGTGGCGTCGGCCGGTCCTCCGCCCGTGACCACCAGGATGATGTCCAGCACCTTGACGGTGTAGACCGCGCCCAGCACGAGCACCACGCTCACCACCGGCCGCAGCAGTGGCCAGGTGATGTGGCGGAACGAGGCCAGCGAGCCGGCGCCGTCCAGCTTCGCCGCCTCGTAGAGGTGCGGGGGGATGTCCTGCAGACCGCCGTACAGGATCGCGGTGTTGAAGGGGACGCCGACCCAGACGTTGACCAGGACCACTGACAGCAGCGCCTGGGAGGTGCCGGTGAGCCAAGGGACGCCGGACGACGAGAGGTGGAGGCCGCGCAGCACCGCGTTGACGACGCCGGTGTCGGGGTCGAGCATCCACTTCCAGGTGGTTCCGGAGGCGACCAGCGGCAGCAGCCACGGCAGCAGCAGGAGCGATCGCAGCACGCCGCCGAGCGGGAAGCGGCGCCGGAAGAACAGGGCGAGGGCCAGGCCGACGGCGAACTGTCCCAGGACCGAGCCGACCGTGAACACGGCCGTGGTCAGCAGGGTTCGGGGGAAACGGCTCGACGAGAGGATCGCCGCGTAGTTCCGCAGCCCGACGAACGGGGCGTCACCGGTGTAGAAGGTCGTGACGGTGTACCGCTGAAAACTCATCACGACGTTCTCGACGACCGGGTAGCCGAAGAACAGCAGCAGGTACGCGGCGGCGGGCGCGATGAACAGCCACCGTGCCCATCGCTCCCCGTGCCGAACCGGCACCGGGTCAGTGGCCGGTCGCGGTCTGCTGCGCATGGCTGAGGGCTTCCTCCGGTGTCTGCTCACCCGTCAGCGCGGACTGGATCGCGGTGTAGATCCCCGTCGCCGCCTTGGGCCACTCGGTGCCGAGCTCGCTGGTACGGGCGCGCGCCGCCGCCACGCTCCGGGCGAAGGCGGCCGTCGACGGGTTCTCCTCGGCGTGCTGGGCGGCCACCGAGGTGCGGGAGGGCACGGTGTGGTGCTCCTGGGCCAGGGTGAGCATGTTCGAGGGGGAGTTCAGACAGGAGAGGACCCGGGCCGCCTTCTCCTGCCGGGCCTTGGAAGGGTTCTGCGGGACCGCCCACACCTCGCCGCCGAGCGGGGTCACCGGGCTCTGTCCCAGCCGGGGGACGGGCACGGGGGCCACTCCCCAGTGCAGGTTCGCGTCCTTCTCCAGGGCCGGGATGCGCCACGGGCCGTTGATCATCATGGCCGTCCGTCCGGCGACGAACTGGTCGTGGACGTCGGCCTGCGTCCAGTTCAGCACCGACTTCGACATGGATCCGCTCTTCACCAGGTCGACCCAGAGCTGGAGCGCCTGCGCGGCCTGGGGGGTGTCCAACTGCCGCTCGTCACCGCCGTTGGACCACAGGAAGGGCAGGAACTGCCAGGTGCCCTCGAAGGTGGCGTTCGCGTCGACCGCCATGCCGTAGCGCCCGGGACGGGTCAACGCGGCCGCGGCCGCCTTCAGTTCGTCCCAGGTCCTCGGGACGGCGACGCCGGCCTCGGCGAGCATGTCCTTGTTGTAGATCAGGGCGACGGTGCTGACGTTGGGGGCCAGTCCGTACACCCTGCCCTGGTAGGTGCCCGCCGACACGATGCCCTGGGCGAAACCGTCGGCGTCGATGCCGTATCCGTCCAGCGGGGTCAGCGCGCCGGTCCGGGCGATCTGCTGCAGATCGGGGTTGTCGAGCATCAGCAGGTCGGGGAGGGTTCGCGAGGACGCCTGCTGCAGGACCTTGGGGATCAGGGACGCCCCCGGGACGCTCGTCTGCTCGACCCGCACCCCGACCGTCCGGCCGCACGCGGTGAGCAGGTCGCCCCACTGGGTGTGTTCGGATTCGTCGGTGTAGTAGTCGAGCGCGGTGATGGCGGTGACCTCGCCCCCGGCCGCCCCGGAACCGGCGTTGTGACCGCACCCGGTGGCGGCCGGCACCAGGAGGAGGATCCCGGTCAGGAGGGCGGCGATCCGCCGAGCCGACGATCTGGCCGGTGAGGTCATGCTGGTGCCTTTGCCGGGTGACGGGGTGACGGGGTGACTGGTGACGGGGGTGGGTCGTGCGAAACGGGGCGGACTGCGGGGGCGCCGTTCACCGGACCAGCCGGACCCTTCCGTTCGAACGCATATTAAACACCCCCGAAAGTGCCCATGGCGTGCCGGGTGGCCTCCCGGATCATCGCCACCACGGCGTCGGGCCGCGACAGCGGGACGGCGTGCGAGGCGTCCAGCACGTACTCGGTGGCCGCCATGCGCTGGGCCATGAAGCGCTGGGCGGCGGGGTTGAGCATCCGGTCGGCGGTCGCGATGGCGTACCAGGACGGCTTGGACGCCCAGGCCGGCGAACCCGATCTGTCGGTCAGCGCGCCGCAGGCGATCGGGCGTTGTGCCGCGGACAGCGCCTGCTCGACCGCCGGTGGCAGGTCGTCGGCGTACACCTGTCGGAACCGTTCCGCACGGATGTACACCTCGCTGTCGGGGCCGGAGGGGAAGGCCGTGGTGATGGTGGCGTCGGCCAGCGGGGAGGGGGCGAAGCGATTGGTGATGTCCAGCACGCACTCGCCCGCATCGAGGCCGAACGCGGCGACGTAGCACAGGGCCACCACCTGGTCGGCGTCGCCGGCCGCGTGGGTGATCACCGCGCCGCCGTAGCCGTGGCCGACCAGGACGACGGGGGTGTCGAGGTCTCGCACCAGGCTCCTGACGCACGCGGCGTCATGCTCCAGGCCGCGCAGCGGGTTCGCCGGGGCGTGCACCGCCACTCCGGCGGCGTGCAGCAGGTCGACGACCCCCGCCCAGGACGAGGCGTCGGTGAACGCGCCGTGCACCAGTACGACGGTCGGCGGAACGGGGGAGGGGCTGTGCATGCCGATCACCTTCGACTGGGCGGGGCGGGCGATGACCCAGCCAATCGTGTCCGGCCGTGGCGGGGCATCGCGTGAACGTACCAACGTGCCCCGCTCAGCCCTCGGGCAGGGAGGCGACCAGGTTGGCGAGCTGGACCCGGGAGCCGATCGACAGCTTGCGGAAGACGGACGTCAGATGGGTGTTGACGGTGTGCGGGGACACCACGAGCACATCGGCGGCCGAGCGGTTGGTGTGGCCCTGGGCGATGAGGCGCGCGACCTTCTCCTCCGAGGCGGTGAGGGCGCCCCAGCCCTGGACGGGGCGCTGCACGGTCGCGGCCCGCCGGCCGCCGGCCCCGGTGCTCTCCATGGCGTGTTGGACGCGTGCCGCCTCGGCGTGGGCGCCCGCCCCGGCGAACGTGCCGTGCGCGTGGGCCAGCACGGTCGCTGCCGGGCCGGGCCGCCCCGCGGCCAGCAGGGCCAGGCCGAGATCGGCGTGGGCGGCGGCCCGGGTCAGCGGGCGGGGGCTCGCCTCGAGCAGTTCCACGGCGTGTCCGAGCACGGCGGGGTCGTTCCGCACGAGCCCGCGCGCCTGCGCCGCGACGCCCGTGGCGGTCGGCACGGACGGGTTGCGTCCGGCGTGGGCCTCGGCCTGCGCGGCCAGGTCCTCGGCGAGCCGCCGCTCCCCGCCGCGCAGGGACATCCGGACCGCGGCGTCGACCCAGTCGCGCAGCAGCCGCCACCGCATGAAGGGCCCCTGCTGCTGCACCCGGCGGATCCGGTCGACGGCGAGTGCGACGTCCCCGTCGGCCTCGGCGTGGACGGCCTCCAGGAAGCGCACCGCGGCCGTGTTGCCCGGGTTCGGTTTGACGGCCAGTCGTTCCCGGGCGGCGAGCAGGTGCTCCCGGGCCGCCTCCCGGTCGCCGCGCAGCAGGGCGATCCGGGAGCGGATCACCCGACCGTTCAGCTGCTGGACGGACACCCGCACCTCGTCCTCCAGACGTTCCATGGTCACGAAGTCGGCCTCGGCGTCGTCGAGCCGGCCGAGCCCCAGGTCGTGCTGGCCCTGGGCCCACAGCAGCATGGCCTGACGCACCGCCCCGCCCCGCTCCGCCGCCCGCAGGAGCAGGCGCTCGGCGGAGGCGAAGTCGTCCACGTGCAGGTGCGCGACGACCTCCTCGGGGAGGAAGGCGGAGTCGATGGCGCTGAGCGCGGCGAAGCGCTCCAGCGCGACCGCGTTCTCCCCCGCGTTCAGCGCGGTCTCGCCCAGTCCGGACAGGGCCAGCACATGGGCCTCCCGGTCGCCGATGTCGGTGGCGGTCCGCAGTGCGGTCTCGCCGGCCTCCCGGGCCGCGGCCAGGTCACGGCCCCGGGACAGGGCCAGCGCGCGCAGGGCGGCCAGCCGGGCGCAGATCTCCGGGGCGGAGCCGCCCGCGGCGAGCGCGGCCTCGGCCCGGCGGCGCAGCTCGTCGGTGAGGTCCATGGTCCACAGCGCCCCGCCCAGGGCTGACTGCAACCGGCCGAAGGTCTCCAGCGGCGGCCGGCCGGCCAACAGCCGGTCGCCGGTCTCCAGCGCCTCGCTGTTGCGGCCGGCCCGGGTCAGGCAGAGGATCGTCTGCTCGCCCACCTCGAACTTCAACCGTCCTGACGATGGCGACAGTTCGAGGGCTCGCAGCATCAGGTCGGCCGCCGGCCCCGGGGTGACCGCCAGCACCTCGTCGGCGACTCGCCGGAGCAGTGTCACAGCCTCCTCGTCCCCGGGTACGGCACCCCGGAGGATGTGCGGCACCGCGTCGATCGGCTGCCGGCCCGCGGAGACCAGGCGGCGGGCGGCCTCGCGGTGCAGGGCCTTCCGGGCCGACGGCGGGATGTCGGCGTAGACCGCCTGGCGCAGCAAGTCGTGCCGGAAGACCAGCTGGTCGCCGTCGTCGTCCAGGAGCCCGGCGCGGACGGCCTCCTCGAGCGCGGGGAACAGGGCGGCGGCCGGGCGGTCGCAGAGCGCGGCGGCGTCCTCGAAGCCGAACCGGCGGCCCAGCACCGCGCCCATCTGGAGGAAGCGCAGCGTGCCGGGCTGCAGGGACCGGAGCCTGCCGCGCACGCCGACCACGAGCCGGGAGGGCACGGTCTCCTGCGAGGCGTCGGCGGTCCGCAGTCCGGCCAGCATCTCGATCGCCAGGAACGGGTTCCCGCCGGCGCCGTCGAGCAGGTCCCGCACCCATGCGTCGACCGCCGGTCCGAGCGTGTCGTCGGCCAGTTGACCGATGGCCGCGCCGGACAGCGGGCCCAGGGACACCGTGACCGTCGGAAGGTTCCCGGTGGCCGCCGCCACGATCTCCTCCGCCGGGCCGGCCGGCTCCCGGCGCCCGGTCAGCATCCACAGGACCGGCGAGGTCCGCAGGCGGGTCGGCAGCTGCTGCAGGGCGAAGCGGCTCAGCGCGTCGGCCCACTGCACGTCGTCCAGGCCGATCAGCACCGGCGTGTCGGTGGCCCTGGCCTCGATCGCCTCCGCCAGGCGCTCCACCAGCCAGATCCGCTGGTCATGGTTGCGGGCGAGATCGGCGAGGTCGTCGCCGGACAGCAGCGGCCGGTCGCCGTGCAGGACGCTGGCCGCCAACGACGAGAGCGGCACGATGCGGTGCAGCTCATCGGCCTTGCCGAGGCCCACGGAGAAGCCCGCCGCACCGGCCCGGGACGCGGCCTCGGCCAGCAGGGTGGTCTTGCCGATGCCCGGTTCCCCCTGGATCAGGGCCAGCCCCCCGCTCCCGGTGCGGGCCACCGAGGCGATCAGCGCCTGGAGCTCTGCGAGCTCGGCCTCCCGGCCGCGCAGGCCACGATGGGACAGCGGACCGCCTGACCCTGCCATTCGAGCTTCTTCCCGTCCGCCCTCGCCTGCCGAAGCCGGGCTCCGTCCGTGCCGCTGTTCCCGGCTCCAGAGGGTACGCCGTGGGTGGTCGGCCGCTTCACCGGAGGTGGCGCCGGTCCGGCTGTCACGTGGCAGGTGCGGGGTGGCCGGATCCGGACGTCGCCGGCGCCGGCCGGCCGCTGCGGTCCCTCCCGGAGGAGATCGCGGGAGAACTGCCAGACGCCTGCTTCGGGGCGGCGGATCCGCCGCCCACGCCAGGGAGGGGGTTGGCGGGGATGTTCCGGTGGTGCACGGCGACGTGACGGCCCGTGCACCTTCCCGCCAGCGGGCTCGGCCGGGAAGCGGGCTCGCCCCGGCCGTGCCCCTGGTCGGGAGCGGCGCGGTCAGGTGGTCTCGCCGCTCGTCGCAGCTTCGGCGCCGGTGGACCGAACTTCATTGCCGTGCAAGCTCGTTGATCTTCCGGGAAACGTGTCGGCGGGACCTTCTCCGAGGAGTGGATGCCGCGCGGGATGAGCGCCGTCCGGGTCGGGCGGAGCCGCCGGAACCTCGGCTTGTTGAAGTTTGTCCAGTCGTTCCACTCCTTGTATGAATGGCGCCGGAAGGACTTCCCCTCCTGAACGCCCCGTTGCCGGTGGCTCACCGCCCAGCCGTGCGGCGAGCCACCCTCGCCAGCATCCGCACAGCACCACTTCCAACCGGTCGGAGCCTCCCGTGAACCAGTCGGGTCCCTCACCCGTGTCCGAAACCCCCGCGCCCGAAGTCGCGGTCCACCAGCTTGACCAGGCCACCCACGATGGCGGCAACGGCTGCATCGACGTCCTCTCCCCGCCGCCCGGAACCGATCCCGAGGACTGCCTCCACGTCGCCCTGCACGTCCACGGCGCGGCCTCCGTCCGGCGCGGCGGGGCCAGCACCGTGCTGGCCCCGGGGGACCTGTTGATCGGTACCACCCCGCATCCGGCGGGCCTGCTGCAGGACTCCGAGTGCCGGATGCTCCGCTTCCGCGTCCCCTGCTTCTACCTCGGTGTCCGGCACGACGACGTCCGGCGTGCGGGCGGGCTGCTGGCCCGGGGGAACGAGGGAATCGGCTCGCTCGCCTCCCAGTTCCTCCGCACGCTCGCCGCCCAGGCGCGGGCCCACCGGGCCCGGCCGGGCAACCACCTCGCGCGCAGCGTCTCCGACATCGTCGCCATTCTGGTGACCGAGCTGCTCGACCGGGAGAACCCGGAACACCCCACCGGCGCGGCCGAGTTGCTGTCCCGGATCCGCGCCCACATCGAGGAGAACCTCGCCGACCCGGACCTCTCGCCCGAATCGATCGCCCGCTCGCAGCACATCTCGGTGCGCTATCTCCACAAGCTCTTCCAGCAGGACGGGACGACCGTGGGCCAGTGGGTGCGGCGACGCCGGCTGGACGCCTGCCGCCGGGAGCTGGAGCGCCCGTCCCGTCGGCAGAGCAGTGTGTCCGCCGTCGCGCACCGCTGGGGCTTCGTCAGCCACTCCCACTTCAGCCGGGCGTTCCGCGAGGCCTTCGGCGTCTCGCCCCGCGAGTGGCAGGCCTACGCCACCCGGACCGAGGGCCACAACCCTGCCTCCTGATTCCTCCCGTCGGCGGCGCCGAGCCGAGCCCGGTGGTGCTGTTCCTGCCAGGTCTGGGCTGGTCGCTCGGGGACGCCGCCTGGGCTCCGGCCGGCGGGCGTCCCGGTGGTGGCGACGCGCTACCAGGGGGTGTCGCGCGGCTTCCTGCTGCTCGGCGCACGCTGCCCCACCGGCACGACCCGGGCCGCGCTGCCGCAGGTCGGCCACCGTGCACACGGCGCCGCACCGCCGGTCCCGGTGACGACGGACGGTGCAGCGCCGGGTAGCGGCTCGGCCTGCGGGCGGTCACCGGTCGGTGTGGATCTCCGCGATGTAGCCGCCCGGGAACCTGACCATCGCGCTGTCCTGGCCGCCGGCCGAGACCGGTCCCCACAGCACCGTCGCGCCAGCCGTCTTCGCGCGGTCCAGGGTCGCGCCGAGGTCCGGCACGCCGTAGCCGGTGGTCTCCAGGCCGAACGGGTGGGGCAGGTGGCCGTCCGTCACCGTGACGGTGGTGGTGCCGAAGCCGGAGGTGAGACGGATGAGCCGGTAGGTCGTCCCCGGCAGGCCGATCGCGGCGCCGTCGGCGTGCCGGTCGTCGGAGACGATGCGGCCCTTGGTGAAGGCGAGGTAGCTGTCCAGGAAGGCGCGGACCGAGTCCGGCGACAGGTAGAGCCGGTTCTCCGGCACGCTGGCCAGGGCAGGATACGACGTCGGGGCGTTGTGCACGTAGAGCTGCGCGCTGATCCCGCCGGGGAACTGGACAACGGCGTCCCGACCGATCGGGTCGGCGAACGGCGCCACGGTGACGGCCGCGCCGTCGGCGCGGGCGGCTCGGACCGCCTGGTCGAGGTCGGTCACCAGCCAGCCGGTGCGCTCGGTGCCGAACGGATACGGGACGGGCGTGGTGTAGTCGAACACCGACAGCGTGCCGACCGGCGACACCACCAGCTCGGACAGCGTCCGGCTGGGCGTCGGGGTCACCTGGGTGGAGACCGGCCCGATCGTGGTGCCGCCGAAGGTGGACGTCCAGCTGGTCACGAAGGCCTGCTCGGTGCCGGGTGCGACGTAGACGTGGGTGGTGTCGTACTGCGGGCCGACGGCGAACTGGTGGTGCGAGCCCGGCCTCGCCGGGGTGCTCTGGGTTGCCGAGGCGGTGGGGATCGCCGTCAGAGCGGCGACCGCCGCCGCCAACGGGACCACGCGTCGGACGAGTCGAAGCTTCACGGGTGACCTCCTGGTCATGGTTCGCGCCCGGAGCCCGCTCGAGCGGGCTCCGGGCGCGGGTGTGTGGTCGGTACCGCCGTCGCCGTCCGGACCCGGGGCGGTGACGGCGGTACCGGCGATGGGACGGACGGCCGCGGTCGGGGGAACGCGGCCGTCCGGGTCACTTCGCGAGGAAGGCGAGCAGCGCGGTGTTCACTTCCTCGGCGTGGGTCCAGAGCAGGCCGTGCGGCGCGCCCTCGACCTCCACGTACTCGGCGGAGGGCAGCGCCTTGTGGAAGACCCGGGCGGTGTTCTCGATGGGCAGGGTGCGGTCGCCGGTGCCGTGCAGGATCAGCGCGGGGACGTCGATGCGGGGGATGTCGGCGCGGAAGTCGGTGTACCAGGTGGTGGGCGCGGCCGCGGCGGCGAAGAAGCCGCCGCTCGCCGCGGTGTTCCAGCTGTTGCGGACGGCCTCCTCGCTGATCCGGGTGCCGAGGTTCTCGTCCAGGTTGTAGAAGTCGTTGAAGAAGCCGGTGTAGAAGGCGTAGCGGTCGGCCTTCACGGCGGCGACGATGCCGTCGAAGAACTCCTGCGGGGCGGCGCCGTCCGGGTTGTCGTCGGTCTTCAGCAGGAACGGCTCCAGGGAGGCCAGGAAGGCGACCTTGGCGATGCGGGCAGTGCCGTAGGAGGACACGTACCGGGCGACCTCGCCGGTGCCCATCGAGAAGCCGACCAGCACGGCGTCCTGGAGGTCGAGGGTCTCCAGCACGGTGTTGAGGTCCGCGGCGAAGGTGTCGTAGTCGTAGCCGGTGGTGGGCTGGGAGGACTGGCCGAAGCCGCGGCGGTCGTAGGTGATGACCCGGTAGCCGGCGTCGAGCAGCGCGGCGCTCTGCCGCTCCCAGGAGTGCCCGCTCAGCGGGAACCCGTGGATGAGGACGACCGGCTGCCCAGTGCCGTGGTCCTCGTAGTAGAGGTCGATGGAGGTGGAGTTCTCCTGGCCGACGGTGATGAACGGCATGGGGTTTCTTCCTATCTTCCGGACAGCGTGTGGCTGCGATGGGGCTCACGCTAGGGGCGGCCGTCGCCGGCTTGTTGCCTCGGAGAGCACCCGGTGTCGTCCGAGAGTGCTCCGCGTGCGCCCGGCGGCTCACACGGGCTCAACTCCCGCGCGGGTGCGCGGAAGGACCGCAGGAAGTGCGCGGTCGGAACAGGCCGTGGGCCCGCGCGTTCCTAGCCTGATCCCCCCGAACGATCCAGATGTCCCCAGGAGCGCCATGACCAGCCAGCCACACCTTCATCAACACGCCGCCGAGATCCAGGAGTTCGGCACCGTCACCCAGCTGCCGATCGCGCTCTCCCACGACGCCCGGCAGTACTCGTGCCAGCGGCTCAACCGCGTCCTCGCGGACACCCAGTTCCTGTACGCGCTGTACAAGAAGTGCCACTGGGGCATGCGCGGGCCGACCGCATACCAGCTGCACCTGCTCTTCGACAAGCACGCCCAGGAGCAACTGGAGCTGGTCGACGCGCTCGCCGAACGGGTGCAGACGCTCGGCGGGGTCGCCGTGGGCGACCCCCGGCACGCCGCGCGGATCACCGGGGTGCCGCGCCCGCCGGACGGCATCGAGGACGTGCACTCGATGCTCTCGCGGCTCCTCGACGCGCACGAGACCATCCTCGCCGACGTCCGCGACGCCGCCACCCGGGTGGCCGGGCTCGGCGACGACGGCACCCAGGACCTCCTGGTCTCCCAGATCATCCGCACCGGTGAGACCCAGGTCTGGTTCCTCGCCGAGCACCTGGTCGTCACCCCCGAGACCGGGGCGTGACCGCGGGCCGGGTTCGTTCGTCGGCGGGCCCGGCCCGCTCAGTGCCGGGTCCGTTCGTCGGCGGGCCCGGCACTTCTTCGTGCCGTTCACCGGTTTCGGCGCTGCCCGCGCGATCGCGGAAGCCGCGCGGGCGGCCGGCGGGCGGCCGTACCTGTCCCCCCGTCGTGCTCGGAGTGCCGTGCCCGGACGCCATCCGTTCCCCCGCCGGGGCCCCGCGGCGGGCGCGGTCGCGGCGGGGGAGAGGCGCTGCGGACCGCAGGCCGTGGGCAAACGCGACTCGGCCGTGCTCGTACCCGAGGACCGGGATGGAGCACGGCGAGTCGCGTCCCGCCGTCGGATCCGGGCGGTCGGACGGGGCCACCGACTACAGGGTCCGGCGCACACCCGCCTGCCGTTCCAGCCGGTTCAGCTGGTCGGCCAGCCCCGCGTGCATGGCCTCCCGCACGTGACCGCTGCGACCGATCCACAGGGCCTCCCTGCCCCGGAGCTCCTCCAGCATCAGGGCGTAGGCGGCGTACATCGCGACCGCGGCCAGTAGCATGCCGAGCGCCCCGGCGGCCTGGCCCAGCCAGGCCGCACCCGAGAGGCCGTAGAGGCCGGCGACGAAGTAGCGCGGTACGGCGATCAGCAGGAGCACCCACAGCACCTTCTTCGGCTTGGCCACCGATGCCATCAGCGCGGCGAAGACCGTGAAGGTCAGGTTCATCACGCCCAGCACCTGCCCCCCGCCGTGGGCGTCCGTCGACGTGACCAGCCCGTTGGCCAGCCAGGCGCCGGCGAACCCGCCCATCAGCGTCGCCGCGATGACGTCCCGGGCACCGAACGCCAGTACGCTGACGAGGAGTTGGAGTACGAAGGCGGAGAAGACCGTGAGTGCCACGGCCTGCCGGTGCGCACCGTCGATCAGGCCGAGCTGCAGGCTGCTGGTCACGACCGAGGAGATGGCCACCGTGAAGAAGCCCAGGGGCATCGGCGAGGCGATCGGCCGCAGGGTGATCCGTGTCATGGCGTGCAGGTTCGGCTCGGCTCCGGTGCCGGCCGTCGGATCCGTGCCGGTGGGCGTCTCGATCCCGGCCACCGTCGGGGCCGGCTCACGCCCGCGCCCGTCTTCCCTCGTTGCCGCCACCATCATCTTGCTCCTCGCTCTCGGTACTTCGCGTCCTCGGGGTGGCCGCCAACAGGGTGGCCACCCGGTTCGTCTGCGACGCGCCCCGGTTGGTGGGCTGAAATCGCCTCAGAAGACTATGAGTTGGGATGATCCGGGACTTGTCCCGATGTGTACGGCCGCTGTTGCGCCCGTGCCCGCCGAGGGAGCCGGGCCTCCCCGCATGCGAACGGGCCCCCGGGCAGCGGAACTGTCCAGGGGCCCGGGCCCGTTCGGTCGCGGCCGTCTCAGGCGCGGTGCAGGGCGAGCCTGGTGGCCAGGCCGCCGCCCACACCGGCGACGAGGGCCGCGGGCAGCCACCACAGCGGCCACTGGGCCAGGCCGAGGGCGCCGTCGACCGACCACTGTCCGGGGCCGGTGGCGGTCAGCGCCGCGCCGATGACGATCAGGACGAACGGGAACTCGTACCCGTCGTGCTGCACCCACAGCCCGTGGGGCCACTTGACCGTCAGCGCGACGGTCATCACCCCCATGACGCCCGCGCCGGCCAGCGGAGTGAGCAGGCCGAGGGCCAGCATCAGCCCGGCCCCGACCTGGGTGCCACCGGCGGCTATCGCGGTGAGCTTGCCGCCGCGGAAGCCGTCGCCCCGGAACTCGGCGCTGCCGCCCTCCAGACCGCCGCCGCCGAGGTGGAAGCTGACCTTCTGGACGCCATGACCCGCGATCAGCAGACCGGCGACCAGGCGCAGCAGGAGAAGGCCCGTGTTCATTTCGGACTCCGTTGGGTCGGTGCGGTCGGTCAGCCGGCGGCGTGCGGGTTGATCATGGACTGGGCGTAGACCAGGCCCAGGCCGTAGGCGCCGCCGTGCTCCTTGACCAGCTCGGTCACCGGGACGTAGGTCTCGGTGCGGGCCCAGTCGCGCTGGAGCTCCAGCAGGACCTGGATCCAGGTGACGGGCACGGCGCCGGCGGCGGTCATCCGCTGCAGGGCGTGCTCGTGGGCCAGCGGGCTGACCCCGCCGGAGGCGTCGGCGACGACGTAGACCTCGTAGCCCTGGTCCAGCGCGGAGAGGGCCGGCAGGACGAGGCAGACCTCGGTCCACAGGCCGGAGAGGATGATCTTCTTGCGGCCGGTCGCCTTGACCGCCTCGACCAGGGCCTCGTCCTCCCAGGCGTTCATGCTGGTGCGGTCGATGATCTCCTGGCCGGGGAAGACGGCCTTCAGCTGGGGGAGGATCGGGCCGGAGAAGGACTCGGCGGCGACGGTGGACAGCACCGTCGGCACGCCGAAGATCTTGGCGGCCTTCGCCAGGCCGACGGTGGCGTTGATGATCGCGGTGCGGTCGCCGCTGCCGGTGCCGAAGAACATCTGCGGCTGGTGGTCGACGAACAGCATCATCGCGTTGTCGGGGGTGAGCAGGTCCGGGCTCGGGGCGGCGTGGACGTTGGCGAAGTCGACCATGGGTCTTCTCTTCCCTTGTGGATGCAAATAATTGACGACACATCAGGAGCCTCCCGGATCACCGGGGTGCCTCGTTCGACGACGCTAGTGCGCGGCGGCCCGGGTGCTCTGCCCGCTGTGCGCCCGGGATTGTCCTGACAACGCACGACCGGCCGGACCGGGCCGGCCGCCGCTTCAGTGCGCTGCGGGGCCATCGGTCATGCGCTGCGGATGTCCTTCGCGCGTGTCGGCTGCCTAGGTTCGCCGGGTGGCCCCGTCGGGCCGCGATCAGCCAGCGGAAAGGCGGCAACCCGTGCAGATCGGGATATTCAGCGTCGGCGACGTGACGGTCGATCCGGCCACGGGACGGGCACCGAGCGAGCGCGAGCGCATCAAGGCGATGCTGACCATCGCGCTCAAGGCCGAGGAGGTCGGCCTGGACGTCTTCGCCATGGGCGAGCACCACAACCCGCCGTTCGTCCCGTCCTCCCCGACGACCATGCTCGGCTGGATCGCCGCGAAGACCGAGCGGATCATCCTGTCCACCGCGACCACGCTGATCACCACCAACGACCCGGTGAAGATCGCCGAGGACTACGCGATGCTGCAGCACGTCGCCGACGGCCGCATCGACCTGATGCTCGGGCGCGGGAACACCGGCCCGGTCTACCCGTGGTTCGGCCAGGACATCCGTCAGGGCATCCCGCTCGCGGTGGAGAACTACGCGCTGCTGCACCGGCTTTGGCGCGAGGACGTGGTCGACTGGGAAGGCCGCTTCCGCACCCCGCTGCAGGCCTTCACCGCCACGCCCAGGCCGCTGGACGGCGTGCCGCCGTTCGTCTGGCACGGTTCGATCCGCAGCCCCGAGATCGCCGAACAGGCCGCCTACTACGGCGACGGCTTCTTCGCGAACAACATCTTCTGGCCCCAGGAGCACACCCGGCGGATGGTCGGGCTCTATCGCGAGCGCTTCGCCCACTACGGCCACGGCACGCCTGAGCAGGCGATCGTCGGCCTCGGCGGGCAGGTGTTCATGCGGAAGAACTCCCAGGACGCGGTGCGCGAGTTCCGTCCGTACTTCGACAACGCGCCGGTGTACGGGCACGGGCCCTCGCTGGAGGAGTTCACCGAGCAGACCCCGCTGACCGTCGGCAGCCCGCAGGAGGTCATCGAGCGCACCCTCGGCTTCCGCGAGGCCGTCGGTGACTACCAGCGCCAGCTGTTCCTGATGGACCACGCAGGACTGCCGCTGAAGACGGTGCTGGAGCAGCTCGACATCCTCGGCGAGGAGGTCGTGCCCGTCCTGCGTGAGGAGTTCGCCAAGGGCCGGCCCGCGACCGTTCCCGACGCCCCCACCCACGCCACGCTCCGGGACGCCGTTCCCGCCGCCTCCTGACCAGGACGGAGCCCTCCATGGAACCGACCTCGCCGATCACGCTCGCCGTGATCTCGGGCGGGCTCAGCCAGCCCTCGTCCACCCGTCTGCTCGCGGACCGCCTCACCGAGGCCGCCACCGGCCACCTGGCCCGGGCCGACCGTGAAGTCCTGGTGCACCTGCGGGAGTTGCGTCCCCTGGCCACCCCCATCTCGCACCACCTGCTCTCCGGATTTCCCGCCCAGTCGCTGGGTGAGGCGCTGGAGGAGGTGAGCACGGCGGACGCGCTGATAGCCGTGTCCCCGATCTTCTCGGCCTCCTACAGCGGCCTGTTCAAGTCGTTCTTCGACCTGCTCGACCCCGGCGCCCTGGCGGGCAAGCCGGTGCTGATCGGCGCGACGGGCGGCACCGCGCGCCACTCCCTGGCCCTGGAACACGCGCTGCGCCCGCTGTTCGCCTACCAGCGCGCGCTCGTCGCGCC
Source organism: Kitasatospora aureofaciens (assembly GCF_001188955.3). Lineage (GTDB taxonomy): Bacteria > Actinomycetota > Actinomycetes > Streptomycetales > Streptomycetaceae > Kitasatospora > Kitasatospora aureofaciens. Next base: position 42,200 of record NZ_JPRF03000045.1, read on the forward strand.
GACCGCGGTCTTCGCGGCCTCCGAGGACTGGGGCGGGACGGGCGACACGCACACCGACAGCCTGCCGGCGCGGATCGAACGGGCCGGCGGAGAGCTCGCGGCGCTGGTCCTCGCGGCCCCGGCGCATCCGCGGCCGGCCGGCAGCCCAGCGGTGACTCCCTCCGCGCTCGGCTTCCACTGACACCGCGCACACCCTCCACCCCCACCGCCGAACACCACCGAACGAAGGGACCTCCCTTGTCCACCATGCCCGTCGCCGGAATCCGTCCCGGCACCCACGACCAGCCCGCCGACCTCGTCGTGCGCAACGCCAAGGTGCACACCAACGACCCGCGCCGCCCCCGGGCCACCGCTGTGGCCATCCGGGACGGACTGATCCAGGCCGTCGGCGACGACGCGGACGTCGTCCCGCTGGTCGGTCCCGACACCCGGGTGGTCGACGCGCTCGGCCGTCGGGCCGTTCCCGGACTCAACGACGCGCACCTGCACGTCATCCGCGGCGGCCTCAACTACGTGCTGGAGCTGCGCTGGGACGGCGTTCCGACGCTGCGCGAGGCCTTGGCCATGCTCAGGCTCCAGGCCGAGCGCACCCCGCCCGGCCAGTGGGTGCGGGTGGTCGGCGGCTGGTCCGCCGACCAGTTCGCCGAGCGGCGCCTGCCCACCCTGGAGGAGCTCAACGCCGCGGCGCCCGACACCCCCGTCTTCGTGCTGCACCTCTACCAGTCGGCGCTGCTCAACCGAGCCGCGCTGCGCGCCGCCGGCTTCACCCGGGACACCCCCGACCCGGCGGGCGGCCAGATCGTCCGCGGACACGACGGCGAGCCCACCGGCCTGCTGATCGCCGCCCCCGGCGCGCTGCTGCTCTACTCCACCCTGGCCAAGGCGCCCGTACTGGACGAGGCCGACCGCATCGGCTCCACCCAGCACTTCCTGCGCGAGCTGAACCGCTTCGGCCTCACCTCCGCGATCGACGCCGCCGGCGGATTCCAGAGCTTCCCCGAGAACTACGGCACCGTCATGGAACTCGCCCGCCAGGGCGAGCTGACCCTGCGCATCGCCTACCACCTCTTCCCGCAGACCGCGGGGCAGGAGCTGGACGATCTCACCCGCTGGGTCAACACCGTGCGCCCCGGGGAGGGCGACGAGTGGCTGCGGCTCAACGGCGCGGGGGAGAACCTCACCTGGGCCGCCGCCGACTTCGAGAACTTCACCGAACCCCGGCCGCAACTGGGCGCGTATGAGAGCGAGTTCGAGAAGGCCGTCCGCCTGCTGACGGAGAACGGCTGGGGCTTCCGGCTGCACGCCACCTACGACGAGACCATCCGCCGCGACCTCGCCGTCTTCGAGAAGCTCGCCGCCGAGGGCCTCTTCCCGCAGGGCAACCGCTGGCTCTTCGACCACGCCGAGACCGTCAGCCCGGCCAGCCTCGACCGCATCGCCGCCCTGGGCGGCGCCGTCTCCGTGCAGAACCGCCTCTCCTTCCAGGGCGAGGCGTTCGTCTCGCGCTACGGCGCTCCGGCCGCCGCCGAGGCACCGCCGCTGCGCGCGATGCTGGACCGGGGCCTGACCGTCGCCGCGGGCACCGACGCCACCCGGGTGTCCTCCTACAACCCCTGGGTGGCCCTGCACTGGCTCGTCTCCGGTCGGGCGGTCAGTGGACGGCGCCTCGCGGCCGAGCACAACCGGCTCAGCCGCGAGCAGGCCCTGGAGCTCTACACCCTCGGCGGCGCCCGACTCACCGGCGAGGAGGAGGTCAAGGGCCGTCTGACGGTCGGCAGCTACGCGGACCTCGCACTGCTCAGCGCCGACTACTTCAGCGTGCCCGAGGCCGACATCGCGCACATCGAGTCCGTCCTCACCGTCGTCGGCGGACGCATCGTCCACGCCGCGGCGGAGCACCAGGGGCTGGCTCCCGAACTGCCCGAGGTGTCGCCGTCCTGGAGTCCGGTCACCCGGTTCGGCGGCTACCACGCCACCCCCGCCCCCAGCCTGACCGCCCCCAGCCTGACCGGCGTCCGCCAGGCCGAGGGCGTGCTGGAGGCCGTGGCCGCCTCCGGCGAGCAGCACGCCTGGCGCGCGGCGCGCGGCCTCGCCCTGCCCGGGCAGCCGCAGGTGCCGCTGGACCCCTGCTTCTTCTGACTTCTTCTGACCGGAAGCCGGTTCCGCCCGGGGCACCGCCGGACCACGGCGGTGCCCCCCCACGTTCCCCCTACCGCCCGAGGACCCGTCGTGACCACGCCCGCACCCGATTCCCGGACCGTACCCCCGCCGCCGGTTCCCGGACCGAAGATCCACGACCGCCACCCGCTCGCACTGGCCCTGTTCGGCCTCACCCTGGTCAGCGGTCTGATCGACGCCGTCAGCTACCTAGGCCTCGGCCACGTCTTCACCGCGAACATGACCGGCAACGTCGTCGTCATCGCCTTCGCGCTCGCCGGAGCACCCGGATTCTCCGTCACCGGCTCACTGACCTCGCTCGCAGCCTTCCTCCTCGGCGCGCTCCTGGCCGGCAGGATCGCCACCCGGCACGCCGGAACCCGGCGCCCCGCACAGCTGCGCACGGTCTTCATCCTGGAGGTCGCGCTGTACGGTGCGGCCGCCGCCACCGTCTTCGCCCGGAGCGCGGACGGGCCCGCGCAGTACGCCGTGATCGCCCTGCTCGCCCTGGCGATGGGCATCCGCAACGGCACCGTACGCGGCCTCGGCGTGCCGGACCTCACCACCACCGTGCTCACCCTCACCCTGACCGGCCTGGCCGCCGACTCCCGCCTCGCCGGCGGCACCGCCCCCCGCCGACGCAGGAAGATCCTCTCCGTCGTCACCATGCTCGCCGGCGCCGCCCCGGGCGCCGTCCTCGTGCTGCACGGACAGACCGCCTGGGCCCTGGTCGCCAGTGCCGTCCTGGCCGGCGGCACCCTCCTGCTCTACCGCGAGTGACAGGCGCTCCGGCACCATCTGTCGCAGTAGGTCCGTCGCGACCCGACGTCCGGCTCCACTTCGACGGTCCAGAGGCCCGTGGAGATACGGGGCCCGCGCACAGGGCGGCCGTGCTCAACGAGTTGTTCGGCCTGTGCACATGACGAACGTCGACAGTGGGGTCAGCGAGTGGGCGGGGGAACGGGGCGGTGCTGGAGGTCGACCGGGTTCTCGCCGTCGTTCGGCGGGAGCGTGGGTGCGGGGCTCGCCTGTGGCGGGGTCGCCTGCTCCGGTGTCGGGGCGGTGGTGCCCGCTGGCGCCGTCCGGCCGGGAGCCGCACTGGTGCCCGTGGCCAGGGGTCGTGCGCTGGGGCTCGCGGTGGTCGGGGCCGGTACGGGGGCCGGCTCGCCGGAGGCGATGCCGGGCGGTGGTGCCGGGACCGCGGTGGACGCCGGAACCGTGGTCCGGGAGGGCGGTGCCGATGGGGTTCCGCCGCCGGTTCCTCCGCTGGATGCGCAGGCGGTCGCGGTGAGGGCGAGGAGTAGGGCGGCTGCTGGGAGGGCGGCGATTCTCTTCATAGTGGCGGTCTCCGGTCTCGTTCGGTCCGCGGTTGGACGGCATCAACGAGGAAGCGGTTCCGACTGCGCCGGTGCCCGGCGCGCTCGGGGGAGCGGGCCGGGCACCGGTGGAGCCGGAGGGGACGGATCAGCCCTCGACCTCGTCGCGCCGGCCGTGGCCGAGGCTGTGGAGGTTGAAGGACCAGATGCCGCGGCCGAAGGTGGCGGCGTAGAGCTTGCCGTCGGGGCCGAGCTTGAGCTGCTGGACGGAGGTGGTGGGCAGGTTGCGGCCCAGCACCCGGAAGTCGGTCTCGCCGGGTGCGCGGTAGAAGGCGGCGAGGTCGGTACCGAGGGCGAGGCCGCCGTTCGGCAGGATCTTGACCGAGGTGGCCGGGACGTCGGGGAGGTTGGCGGAGACGTCGGTCCAGGTGGTGCCGCCGTCGTGGGTCTCGAAGAGGTGCCCGATGCCGGCGCCCGGGCCTTCCGTCCAGGTCCGGGAGAAGCCGTTGAAGGCGACGAAGACGTGCTTGGCGTCGTTCTCGTCGACGGCGAAGGAGGAGATGTAGCGGTTGGGCAGGGCGCCGTCGACGGGCAGGTCGAGCTGGTGCCAGCCGGTGCCGTCGGTGTTGCCGACGGCGATGCCGCGGCTGAAGCCCTGGTTGTTGCAGGGGCCGCACCAGCCCGCGTAGACGGTGCCGTTGACGGTGGCGACGGCGGTGGCGACGTGTCCGGCGCCGAGGTCGTAGGCGGAGGTCCACTCGCTGCCGCTGCGGATCGCGAAGCCCTTGTTCTGGACCCAGACGTGCCGGCCGCCGGCGATCCAGGTGTTGACGTTCTTCGGGTCGCTGGTGATCGGCGCGATGAAGCGGGCGGCGCTGGTGTCCTTGTCGGGCGGGGCGACCTCGTAGGAGGTGGCCTTGGTCGGGTCGGTGTTCCAGCTGCCGTCGTTGACGGCGCAGTTCTGGGTGACCCACATGTCGAGGTAGACGTACTCCGCGGCGGTGTTGCAGCCGTTGGCGGGGTCGACGATGGTGTCGGCGCCGTCGCCGCCGAAGTCGGAGCCCATCACCTTGTCGTGGGCGCGCAGGATGGACTGGCCGTTGTCCTGGAGGCCGCCGGTGACGATGACGCCCTTGCCGGAGCGGTCCGCCGGGTCCTTGCCGACGCCGACCGAGTAGTACTGGAGGGTGTCGATGGTGCCGTCGGCCAGCGACTTCCAGTCCTTGGCGTGGCCGCCGGAGTCGACGGCGCCGTTGACCGGGCGGGTGTAGATGCCGCCGTCGTTGCCGACGTAGACGCTGGTCTTGCCCTTGTAGCTGCCGATGGCGACGGCGTGCTGGTCGGAGTGGGTGGTCGACGAGCAGTCACCGGTCTGCTTGGTGGGGTCGATGCTCCAGCACGGGAACGGGAAGTTCCAGTAGGGGCCGGGGACGATCCAGGTGTTGCCGCCGTTCTTCGTCTCCAGGACCTCTTCCAGGCCCGCGTAGACGTGGTCGGGGTTGGCGGGGTCGACCTGGAGGAACTGGTTGTACCAGGCCTGGATGCCCGGCTGGTAGCCGGCGCCCTGGAGGGCGGAGCCGGAGTTCTTGATCTTGTCCTTGTCCGCGATCAGCGTCCACGGGCCGGACGGGGAACCGGACTTGGAGACGTAGATGCCCTTGAGGCCGGTGTCCGGGTTGTGCGCCATGACGTCCGGGGACTGGTCGATGGCGTAGTAGCGCGAGCCGTCCGCCGAGCGGGCGAAGGTCACGTTGCCGACGTTCGCGGCGTCGGTGGGAAGGTCGCCGAGCGAGGCGACGCGCTGCCAGCTGCCGTCCGCGGCCTTGCTGTAGAAGCCGTTGTAGGTGTCGCCGCCGCGCCAGCCGACCGCGAGGACCACCTTGGTCGGATCCTTGGGGTCGATCGCGATGTCGTTGGCGATGTTCTTGTACGGCGCGCTCGGGTCGGCCGCCTTTGCGCCGCCGGGCAGGTAGTCGGGGTTGGGCGCGAACTCCAGGGTCCACGGGCCGGACAGGGTGGTGGTGGAGTGGCTCCACACGCCGCGGCTGGTGGCCGCCCACACCTTGCCGCCGCCGAAGCGCAGCGCGTGGATGATCGTGGACTCCAGCTCGGCGCCGCCGACCCGGTTGCCGGGCTGGAACTCGCCGTGCTTGGGGTCCGCGAGGACGTACACGCCGGTGCCGACGTAGGAGGTGGCGCCGGTGTTGGACTCGCCGGTGGCGTACCAGAGCCGCCCGCCCTCGTCGAGGTTCAGCGCGCCGGTGGAGAGGGACGGCAGCTTGTCCGAGATGGACTTCCACTGGCCGCCGCCGGTGCTGGAGCGGAACACGCCACCGTTGGCGCCGCCCGCGTACACGTAGCCGTCGTTGTCGGCCGCGATGCCGGTGATCCGGCCGGTGGTGAATCCGGCGCCGCCGCTGGAGTTGGAGTTGACGTCGCGGTAGCGCGGGTCGTCCTCGTTGTAAGGCTTGTTGGTGACGTGGTCCCAGCTGCCGCCGGTGTGCGGCATCGACTGCAGCTGCGACCAGGCCGCGCCGTACGCGCCGGGGGCGACGACGCCGGGGGCGGTGCGGGCCTCGGTGTACTGGGCGGTGCCTTCGGCGGAGTTCTCCGCCTCGTCGCCCTCGTCCTCGCCGGGAGCGGCGGACGACGCCTTGGCGCTGAAGGCGGGGCCGGCGGTCGCGGCCGTGCCCTGGACCTTCTTCGCGTGCTTCTTGCCGATCTCGGCCTGCTGCTGGGCCTGGTGCGGGCGGGGCTTGGGCGTCTCGGACGGCGCGGCGAGGGCCTGGGTGGTGGTCAGTCCGAGCGCGGTCAGGGTGACGGCGGGCAGCAGCAGCCGTCGGCGTTGCCTGTTGGGCACGATGGTGGGTCCCTCCCCATGCGGCGGGTCGCGAGGTCGTGCGGTCCCGGCGGAAACAGACCGAAGCCTCGCGGCTCAACGGGTCGGAGTGAAGGGAATTCTCATAACGAATGCCTAAAACCAAATCAGTGAAGAAAGTTGAAGGACAACAGAAAGCCCCGCCTTCCCGCAGGCGGCGGGAAGGCGGGGCGGGAACGTCAGCGGCGGACGGCCGCGGGCAGGGTCCGTTCCCGGTCGGGCGCGGTGTAGAGCACCGGCCCCAGGGCGGAGGCGTCGGCGCGATCGTCCGCCAGGACGACCAGATGGCCTGCCGCCGGCAGGCGTCGTACCGCCGCCACCGTCGCACGCTGCCGTGCCATTCCGTGTGTGGTGACCAGCACGCGCACGGCGAGGACGGCGAGGAGGGCCCCGGCAGTCGCCCCGATTCCCCACGGCACCGGATCCGCCGCGGCCAGGACGCGCGGCTCACTGTGCAGATGCGCCCGCACGGGTGGGAGGTTGGCCAAACCGGCGAGGGACAACGCGGTCAGGCCCCACACGGTGGCGGCGGCTGCCGTCGCCGCGAGACAGGTGAGCACCCGGACGCCGGCCGCCGGCGCGAGGTGCCGGGAGGCGCGGGGTGCCACGGCGGCCACTGCGACGGGAACGAGCAGCAGCAGGTAGACGGTGAAGTACACGAGCGGCCCCCGGCGTCGCAGTACCTACTCGCGGGTGTCGAGCAGGTCGCGCAGTGCCCGCTCGTCCTCCGGATCGAGCCCGGCGACGAAATGCTGGAGGATCGCCGCGCGGTCGGCACCTCGGGCGAGCGCCTGGTTCATCTGCGAGGCGACCTCGTCGGCCGGCCCCCGCCGCGGTGCGTAGGCGTGCGCCCGGCTGGACCGCTCACGGTCGAGCAGGCCCTTGGCGTGCAGTCGGCCCAGGACGGTGAGCACCGTCTTGGCCAGGAGCTCCGGATCACCGAGCGCCTCGTGCACCTCGGAGGCCGTCATCGGGCGGGCCCGGGCCCACAGCACGGCCATGACCTCGGCCTCCAGCGCGCCGTGCTCGCGCCGTCGCTCGCCCACGTCCCCTCCGTCCCCCACCACCGATCGCATCGCTCGGTGGTGGCGAGACTCTACCCGTCCGGGGAGCCGGTGATCCCCTGGCGGGCGGTGGTTTCCCGGAGGGCGCCGCGCGGGTCGGGCGGTCTTCATGAGCCCGGTTCGGCGCGGCGGGCGAGCAGCCGGTAGGCGTTGGACATTCCGGTGCGGCCCGCGACGCGGGCGATCAGACGGTCGAGCAGGGCGGCCAGCAGGAGGACGGGCGCGCCGGCCAGGAGGACCGCGGTCCGAAGCGCCCGGCTCGGGCGGCCCGGCGGGCTGCCGGGCAGCCAGGGGGCGTCCTCGCGCGGTGCGATCTCGTCCAGCAGGAGCCAGCAAGCGGCCAGCAGGTCGATCGGGTCGTGCGGTTCGCGGTGCTGTTCGAGCAGGACGGTGAAGCCCAGCTCGCCCAGGCGGCGGCGCAGGTTGGCTACCGGTACGAGATGCAGGTGCTGGGGTTGCAGCCAGGGCAGCCACCAGCGGCCGAGTAGCCGGGCGTAGCGGCTCCCGGGGTCGGGCACCTCGATCAGGAGCAGGCCGTTCGGTCGCAACGCCTGTCGGGCGGCGGCGAGTTCGCGGGCCGGGTCGGTGCTGTGCTCCAGGTAGTGGAACATGCTGACGACGTCGTACTGCCCGGCGAGCTCGGGCGCCAGCGCGGGGAAGGAGCCCCGGAAACCGCGGCGCAGTCGGCCGTGCCGCTCGGCCAGCTCGACGCCCTCGGTGAGATCCAGGCCGTCGAAGGCGGTGTCGGGGAAGAGCCCGCGGGCGGTCTCGCAGAAGTGTCCGTGGCCGGTGCCGACGTCCAGCCAGCTGCCGGGGGCGGCGGCGAACGCGGTGACGGACAGCGCGCGGTTGCGGTAGGCGGCCGCCCGGGTGCCGAACATGCCGCCGAGGCGCTGCTCGCCGAGGCCGTCGTAGAAGTCACGGTAGTAGAACTCCAGGCCCGCACTGCTGAGTCGGGGGTTCTGGAAGACGTGCCCGCAGTCCTGGCAGGCGTCCAGCACGAAGCGGCCCGGCTTGTGCTGGAGCAGGTCGGTGGTGCGCAGCCGGACGGTCAGCCGGGCGGACTCGCACCACGGGCAGGTGGCGCGGCGCGGTCCGAAGAACCGGCCGGTGCCGTCGGCCAGTTCGGCCTGGTAGGCGGGACGCCGGGCGGCGACCTGCGCGCCGCGGTCCGCGGGCCCGGTTTCGGCGGTGGTCAACGCGTTCTCCTCTCCGACGGCTGCGGGACCTCGCGGAGCAGCCGTTCCACCTGGGTGGCGGCGCGGGCCGCGCCGCCGGCCGCCCGGAAGGAAGCGGCGATACGCCGGGCGGCGGCGCGGTGCCCGGGGTCGTCCAGCACCATGTCCACGGCCTGGCCGAGGCGGTCCGCGCTGCTGCGGCCGAAGCGCACCCGCACACCGGCGCCGGCCGCCACCACCTGGCCGGCGACTACCGGCTGGTCGTCCCGGATCGGCGCGACCACCAGCGGCACGCCGTGCCACAGTGCCTCGCAGACCGTGTTGTGCCCGGCGTGGCAGACCACGGCCGAGCAGTGCGCCAGCAGCTGGAGCTGCGGCACGAACGGCAGCACCAGGACGTCCGGGTCGGCCGCCGGCTCGCCGAGGACGCAGCCGGGGTCGACGATCACCGCCTGGAGGCGGTCGGACCGGGCCCGCAAGGCCGTCTGGCCATCCGCCAGGAAGGCCGCGCCGACGTCGGTGTTGGCCGTGCCGAGGGTGACCAGCACGGTGGCCCGGTCCGGGTCCAGCCACTCCCACGGGAACGCCGTGGAGGCCGGGCGTCCGGCGATCGAGGGGCCGACGAAGCAGACCTGGCGGTCTGCCTGCGGGCCGGCCAACTCGGCCGTGGTGAAGGCGAGGACGAGGTGCGGGGAGAAGCGCGGATCGGCGGCGCCGGCCGGGTCGCCGAGGCGGTGGCGCAGGTCGGTCAGCAGGCCGGAGATCCACGCCTCGACGAGCGGCATGCCGTCCAGCGCTCCGGTGAACTCGGCGGAGGTGGTCGCCGAGGTGGCCCACGGCAGGCCGAGCCGCTCGGCGACCAGCGGGCCGGCCAGCGCCTGCTGGTCGACCACCAGGAGGTCGGGCTCGAAGTCGGTCACCGCCGCAGCCACTCCGGGAGCCATTGCCTCGGCGAGCGGGACCAGGAAGTCCTCCCAGAGGAACTTCAGCGCCGCCGTGCCGCGCAGCTCCGGCGGCCGTCGCACGGCGCTGCCGGGCTCTGCTCCGGGAGCGACCGCACAGGGGAACACCTCGGCCGCCGGCCCGGCGAGCGGGCGGACCAGCTCCGGCAGTCCGGCCCAGGCGACCGTGTGCCCGCGAGCGGCGAGCTCGGCCGCGACGCCCACGGTCGGGTTGACGTGCCCGACCAGCGGCGGGACGACGAACAGCACCCGGCTCACACCAGGCTCCTCTTGGCCACCGCGGGTTGCAGCCGCCGCCCGGCCTGCGGGCCGCGCAGCGCGACGCCGTGCCCGGCGAACCAGGAAAGCGTCAACTCGCGTACCACATCCGGTGCTTCGATGAGGATGGAGTGCTCCTGGCCCGGCACCACGACGCTGCGGCAGTCGGGCAGCAGGGCGTCCAGCCAGGCGGCCTGGTCGGCCAGGTCGGACTCGCTGCCGTAGACGGCCAGGACCGGGCAGTGGATCGCCCGCAGTTCCGCTTCGGCGGGCAGCCGACTCGCCGGGATGTCCCGGGCCAGCGAGGTGCCGGCCAGCAGCGCCCCGGCCGAGCGGGCCAGCCGGGCGGTGTGCGCGCCGCGCTGGGTGGCGACCCAGGCGAGGGTGTCCTCGTCGCGCAGGTGCTGCTCGGAGCGCCGCAGGATGCCGTCCAGCTTGCCGGCCCACCCGGGTGAGGCCGGCTCCGACTCGATCGCGAGGATGCAGGCCACCTGGGACGGCCGGCGGGAGGCCAGGCCGAAGGCCACCGTGCCGCCGAAGGAGTTGCCGACCAGGTGCACCCGGTCGGTGACGGCCAGCCGGTCCAGCAGCCGCTCCAGATCGCCGACGAACTGCTCCAGCCGGTAGCCGGCGGGCGGCCGGGCGGTGCGGCCGTGGCCGCGCTGGTCGTACATCAGCACCTCGACGCCGGCCGCGGCGAGGGCGGGAGCGAGGGTGAAGTAGAAGCTGGCGAGGCTGTCCGTGAGCAGCCCGTGCAGCAGGACGGCCGTGGCGGCGGGCGGACGGCCGTCCTGCGGGCCGAGCCGCTGCACGTGGCAGCGCAGGCCGTCGAGGTCGACGAAGGTCATGGTCAGGCCCGTTCTCCGGGCTGGAGTCGGTCGACCACGTACTCGACCAGGCGGCCGACGGTCAGGCCGATGATCTCGTCGAGTTCCATGCCCGCGACGAACTCGGCGAAGTTGATCCGGTCGCCCCAGCGCTCCCGCAGCTGTCCGGCCAGTGTGACCAGGTCGATGCTCTCCAGGCCGAGGTCCTCGGTGAACCGCGTCTGCATGGTGACCTCGGCGTCGCCCAGGCCGCAATCGTCGAGCACCACGGTCAGCATGCCGGCGAGCTCGGCCAGGACCTCCGGCTCGGTGGGCGGGCGCAGGCCCGTGGGGTGTTCGCTGATGGTCACTTGGCTCGGTTCCCTTCAGGATGCTCGGGGTGGTGGGAATGGTCGAGGTCGTCGGTGGTCCAGGCCACCACGTACTGCCGGGGCGGCAGGTCGGGTGGGCTGCTGAGGCGGGTGCAGCGCACCCGGTGGGTGCGGGGGCCGTCGGGCCCGACGACGGCGACGAGCAGCGCGGACGGTTCCGCGGCGACCACCGTGAAGTCGCGCGGTCGGCCGCTGAGTCCGGTCCGCTCGGCCTTGGCCGCGGCCTCCTTCGCGGCCCAGAACCGGGTGAACCACAGAGCCTCGGGCTCGCCGTCGCCGGCCCGGCAGGCGGCCAGCAGCTCCAGCTCCGCCTGGCCGAGCGCGACCTGGAGGGTCTCGGCCGGGCGCGGAGTGACTTCCTCGATGTCGATGCCGACGCGGGGTACGCCAGCGGGCCGGGCCGGTCTGGCGACGGCCACCGCGATCTCCGGGCGGTGGGCCAGCGAGACCTCCAGCTCGGGCAGCCGCAGGCCGTGAAGGCCGCGGACCAGGGGTCGGCCGGACGGGTCGTTGAGTACCTCGATCTCGGCGGGGAACGGCCGGCGTCCGTCCTCGGCCCACAGCAGGCGTCGGATCGCGTCCTTCGCCGCGATCCGGCCCAGCAGCCAGGCCCGGCGCGTCCGGGGCGGCTGTTGCTCGTATCGGGCGCGCTCGGCGGAGCCCAGGTGGTTGCGCATGATCAGGTCGCGGGAGGCGAGATCCGGCCAGCGCTCGTGCAGCAGCACCCAGCCGCCGGGCTGCGGCCGGGAGAGCGTCGCGCGCTCCACGAAGCGTTCGGTCGGTCTGGTGTCGGGATGGCTGTCGAAGCGGCGGTCCTGCCAGCCCTGCACCTGCGCCCAGACCCGGCCGCCGGACTGCAGTTGCACCTCGGCTTCGAGGGTGTCGTCGGTCAGGGCGGTGATCCGGATGTGGCAGGGGAGCCGGGTGCCGGGCTCGGGTGGCGGCCCGTAGAAGCACAGTCGGCGGATGCCGACCGGGAAGACCACGGAACGGTCGGTGCGGGTGGCCATGATCCAATAGCCGAGCAGCTGGCCGACGTTGTCGAGCAGCGCGCCCGGGGCGGCGGGTACCGTGATCACGCCGCGGACGTGGTTCTCGCCGATCGCGGTCAGTTCGGTCACGCCCTGGAACGCCGGGCCATGGAACATCCAGCGCTCTTGGTAGAGCCCGGCGGCGGTGAGGTCCGGGGTTCGTTCGGCGGTGGGTTGCACCGGCCAGGGGGCGGGCGGCTGATCGTACCGATGCGTCAGTTCGACCGTGCCGTTGGCGAATTTGCCGAAGAAGGCGGCGAGGCGGCCCGGCCCGGCGTCCTTGAGGGTGATCTCCACGTCCAGCGGCGTGGCAGCCGGTACCCACTGCTCGAACCGCAGGTCGGACAGCGCGGCGGTGACCCGCTCTGGGTCGGCCCGCTCGGCGGCGTCCATCAGGTGCTGGATGATCGTGGTGGCGGGGACCACCGGCCAGCGGTCCGACACCTCGGGCCAGCCCGGCCGTTGGCGGAAGAAGCAGTGGTCCAGCAAGTACGGCATGGTGTCCACGGAGATCCGCAGCCTGCCGGCCCGGGGCGGTTCGGTCCGCGGTGTCGCGAGTGCCGGGGCGGGGCTGAACCGCCGTCGCGCGCCGATCAGTTCGGCCGCCGTCCGCTCGGTCTCCCGTAGCAGCGCGCCGAGTTCGGCCGCCACCGGGAAGCGGGCCGCGAGCGCGGCCAGTTCGCCGACCGGCGGCGTGGACACCGTCCCTGCGGCCGGACCCAGTTCGGATCGCAGGATGGTGAGCGCGGTCGGGTCCAGCGAGACCAGCGCGCTGTCGAGGTCGACCGGTACGGCCGGGTGCGGGCGTTGCTCGGGGGCGGTGGGCAGCAGGGCGGCGGCGTCCGGCGAGGCGCCGTCCGCCCAGAGCGCCGCGGCGACCCGGCGCAGTTGCGCCAGCCCGTCCCGGTGCGGGGAGTTGGCGGCGACGACCAGGTGTTCGCGCTTGCCCAGGGTGTCGCCCACCAGTGAGCCCAGCTGCCCGGTGCCGACCTGGACGAAGGCTCGGAACCCGGCCTCGTACATCGCCTCGACCAGCGGCCGGAATCGGACCGGCTCCAGAAGGTGACGCAGGAACAGCGTACGCACCTCGGCCTCACCGGCCGGGAAGGGCGCCGCGGTCGTCCCCGACCACACCGGCACGGTGGGCCGGTGGAGTTCGAAGCGCTCGGCGGCCTCCCGGATCGGCGCAAGGTACGGCCCCAGCATCGGGGTGTGGAAGCCCGACTGGAACGGCAGTACCTGGCCGAGGATGCCGCGGGCGCGGAAGTGCCGGACCATCTCGGCGACCGGCTGCTCCGGGCCGCAGACGATCGCCTGCTGCGGCGCATTGTCGTGCGACAGCACCACCTCCGCCAGGCCCTCCACCGTCGCCAGCGCATCGAGCACCTCGGCCGCCGAGGTGCCGAGGGCGGCGAAGGCGAGGCCGGGAACGTGCAGCGAGGCGGGGTCGAAGGTGTCCAGGAAGGAGTCCACCGCGGCGCCGGAGTGCAGCCCGGCGCAGATCATCGCCGTCCACTCGCCGACGCTGTGCCCGGCGACGCCGTCCGGCCGCACGCCGATCCGGCGCAGCGCGGCGTCCAGCAGTCGGCCGACACCGACCACGCCGGCGCCGTGCCGGGCGACGTCGCCCACCTGTGCGGTGTCGGCGCCGAGTGGGCGGGGCAGGCCGAAGTGGTCGGCCACCTCCGTCACCCGGGGGGTGAACTCGCCCTCCAGCCCGGGGAAGAGGAACGCCACCCGCCCGGCCGCGTGCTCCCCGAGCAGGGGGTGCGGTGCGAACCAGACGTCGTTGCGCCCGCGCCAGGCCCGGCCGCGGCTCACCGCCCGCCGGGCCAGCGCCAGCCGCTCGGCGGTCGGGTCGACGATCGCCACCCGGCAGCGCGGCGCGGGTCCGCCCCGCTCGGGCAGGCCGGCGGCCAGGACGGCGGAGTCCCCGGCCGCCAGCAGCTGCGCCAGCTGCTCCGGCCCGTCGGCGGCCAGCCGCAGCACCCGCTCTGGCTCGGCCACGACAGCCGGCCGCACGGGCGCAAGAGCGGGCGAGGAGCCTGCATCGGGGGCCTGCTCCAGTACCACGTGGGCGTTGATACCGCCGAAGCCGAAGGCGTTCACCGCCGCGCGCCGCGGGCCCGGACCGGGCTCCCAGGGCTGTGCCGCGCCGATGGTGCGAAAGCGTGTCGCGGCCAGGGCCGGGTGCGGGTCGTCGCAGTGCAGCGTGGGCAGCAGCAGCCCGTGGTACACCGCGAGCGCCGCCTTGACGAGGCCCGCGATGCCGGCGGCCGGCATGGTGTGGCCGATCATCGACTTGACCGAGCCGAGTACCGAGCGCTCCGAACCCTCCGACGCCCGGCCGAACACTGCAGCCAGCGTGGTGAGTTCGGCGGCGTCGCCGGCCGGGGTCGCGGTGCCGTGCGCCTCCAGCAGGCCGAGCGCGCCGGGCGCGGCCGGGTCGAGCCCGGCCGCCTGCCAGGCCGCCCGCACCGCCCGGCTCTGCCCGCCGGGGTCGGGGTTGGTGAGCCCGGCCGTCCGGCCGTCGCCGGCCACCCCGGTGCCCCGGATCACCGCGTAGACGCGGTCCCCGTCGCGCTCGGCATCAGCGAGCCGCTTGAGCACCACCACGCCGGTGCCCTCGCCGATCAGGATGCCGTCGGCCTGCCGGTGGAACGGGCGGATCCGCTGGCTCGGCGAGAGCGCCCGCAGCTGGGCGAACACGCTCCACAGCGTGACGTCGTGGCAGTGGTGCACCCCGCCCGCGAGGACCGCGTCGCAGCGTCCGGTCGCCAGCTCGCCCACCGCCTGGTCCACCGCGACGAGCGACGACGCGCAGGCCGCGTCCACGGTGTAGGCGGGGCCGCGCAGGTCGAGCCGGTTGGCCAGCCGGGAGGCAGCCAGGTTCGGCACCAGGCCGATCGCCGACTCCGGCCGGTCAGGCCCCAGTCGCTGCACGAACACCTCGCGCACGCGGTTCAGTTGAGGCGGCGTCAGTTCCGGCAGCAGCTCGCCCAGGGTGCGGACCAGCTGGTGAGCGCTGCGCACGCGCTGGTCGAGCCGGACCAGGCCCGGCGTCAGGTACCCGCCGCGGCCCAGCACCACCCCGACCCGGTCGCGGTCCGGGAGGCGGTCGGCTCCGCCGGCGTCCGCGATGGCCGCCGCGGCGACCTGGAGCGCGATCAGCTGGTCGGGCTCGGTGCCGGCGAGCGAGTTCGGCATCAGGCCGAACCGGGTCGGCTGCACCTCGGCCAGCCCGTCGACGAAGCCGCCGCGCCGGCAGTACAGCCGGTCCGGCGCGGCCGGCCCGAAGGCGGCCTCCGGGTCGTAGTACTCCGCGTCCCAACGCCCCTCGGGGACGTCCGTGATCGCGTCGACGCCGTCGACCAGGTTCCGCCAGTAGGCCGCCAGGTCGGGCGCGCCGGGCAGCAGTACGGCCATGCCCACCACCGCCACAGGGGGAAGCTGGGTTCCGATCAGGGCCACCGCGCTGTCACCAGCCTGACGCGGTGTAGACCACGGACGGTACCGATTCCTCGCCCCAGGCCAGCTCGCGCAGTAGTGCCAGCGTGCCCGCGTCCGGATCGATCAGCCGTACGCCCCGCCGCCGGTAGTCCCGGGCCAGTTCCTCGGAGACCATGCCGCCGTGTGCTCCGGACGGCGCCCACGGGCCCCAGTGGACGGTCAGCGCCCGGCCGCCGGTCCGCAGCGTCCAGCGGGCGCCCAGCTCCTCCAGTGCGTCGTTCGCCGCGGCGTAGTCGGCCTGGCCGCGGTTGCCCAGCGCGGCCGCGATGCTGCCGAACAGCACGGTGAACCGCGGCCGCGCTGGGAGTTCGGCCAGCGCGTCGAGCAGGGCGGCGGCGCCGTGCGCCTTGGTGGCGAAGACCCGCCGGAACGACTCCGGGTCCTTCTCCGCCAGCACCTTGTCCTCGATCACGCCCGCGGCATAGACCACGCCGTCCAGCCGGCCGTACTCGGCGTGCACCTCCTTGACGGCCTGCCGGAGGGCGGCCGGATCGGCGGCGTTCACCGTCCGGTAGCGGGCCGGCGAGCCCAGCGCGGACAGCTCGTCGAGCGTCGCCGCGACCTCGCGCCCGGCCAGCAGGCGGGACGCCGCGGCGTCGACCTTCGGCAACGGGACGCCCTGCCGGGCGAGTGCGGCCCGTAGCGCGGAACGGTCGCGGGCGGCGGCCGTCGCCGGGTCCTCGGGGCCCTCCGGGGCGGCGGTCCGGCCCAGCAGCTCCAGCCGGCAGTGGCCGGCTGCGGCGAGCGTCGCCGCGAACCGCGCGGTGATCCCGCGCGCGCCGCCGACCAGCAGCACCACGGCGTCGCGGTCCAGCCCCAGCGCGGCGGCCTCCGCCACGCCGTCGTCGGCCGGGCCGGCACCGGTGCGGCCCAGCACGCCGAG
>NZ_JPRF03000046.1 GCF_001188955.3 Kitasatospora aureofaciens
CGCTGTCGGCCGTACCGCCGCCGCGCCGGCCGGGCGCCGTGTCCGCCGTCCCGGGGGCCGTGGCCCGCTCCGCGGAGCAGGTACGCGCGGAGCAGCTGCGCGCCGAGCAGGCCCGCGCGGACCAGCTCCGTACCGACCAGTTGCGCGCCGACCAGGCCCGCGCAGAGCAGCTCAGGCCCGCCGCCCCGCAGCCGGACGGCATCACCCTGCTCGGCCGGCTCCGCCGGGCCCATCCGGGGCTGCGCGCGGTGGTGCTGGCCACCGTGGACGACCCGCACCGCGCGGCCCGGGCGCTGCACGCGGGCGCCACCGGCTGGGTGGCGAAGGAGAGTTCGCTGGCCCGGCTGCTCGCGGTGGTCCGGGGAGTGCTGCGGGACGAGACGCACCTGCCGCCCGCGCTGCTCACCGGGGTGATCCGAGAGCTCACCACCGCCCGGCGGGACCGCACCGAGAGCGAGCGGCTGGTCGACACCCTGACGCCGAGGGAGAAGCAGATCCTGCGCTGCATGGTGGCGGGCCTGGGCCGGCAGGCGGTCGCGGAGCGGCTCTACCTGTCGCCGCACACCGTCCGCACCCACATGCAGAACGTGCTGGGGAAGCTGGGGGTGCACTCCACGCTGGCCGCCGTCGCGGTGGCCCGCCGGGCCGGGGTCAGTCCGGCGGAGCCGGTCGTGCCGCCGTCCATCGCCTCGGCCCCGTAGCCGGAGGCCGGGGGCTCAGCCCGGGATGTTGTCGAACGGTGCGACCAGCAGCCGCAGCAGGGCGGCGAGTTCGCCCTGCTGGCCGGAGCTGAGCTGGGCGAGCAGTTCGCGCTCGTGCGTCAGCAGGCCGGCCAGCGCCTGGTCGGCGCGGTCGCGGCCGTCGTCGGTGAGCCGGACGAGCACGCCGCGGCGGTCGTCCGGGTCGGGCAGGCGCTTGACCAGGCCCTTGCCGGTGAGGCGGTCGATCCGGTTGGTCATGGTGCCGGAGGTGACCAGGGTCTGGGTGAGCAGCTGTCCGGGGGAGAGCTGGTAGGGGGAGCCGGCCCGCCGCAGGGCGGTCAGGACGTCGAACTCCCAGGGCTCCAGGCCGTGCTCGGCGAAGGCGGTGCGGCGGGCGCGGTCGAGGTGGCGGGCGAGCCGGCTGACCCGGCTGAGCACCTCCAGCGGCTCCACGTCGAGGTCGGGGCGCTCCCGGCGCCACGCTGCGACCAGCCTGTCGACCTCGTCCTCCATGGCGATCAGTGTATCGGTGGATGTGTCGATGTGAAGTCTCTTGACATCGAGAAATGTGCGGGGGAGGCTGCGGGAGATATCTTGATATCGAGATACCTGCGAGGTGAACCATGACCAGCCCCGTCTGGGACCCGGCGCAGTACCTGCGCTTCGCCGACGAACGTACCCGCCCGCTGCGCGACCTGCTCGCCCGCGTCCCCGCCTTGCCGAACGAGCCCGCCGCAACGATCCTCGACATCGGCTGCGGCCCCGGCAACTCCACCGCCGTCCTGCGCGAACGCTGGCCGCAGGCCCGGATCACCGGAGTCGACAACTCCGCCCCGATGCTGGCCACCGCCCGCACCGAGGGCGAGCCCACCGCCGACTACCTGCTCGCCGACGCCCGCGACTACGACCCGGCCCCGGCCGGGCCCGACCTGATCGCCTCCAACGCGACCCTCCAGTGGGTGGACGGGCACCTGGCGGTGCTGGCGCGCTGGGCGGACGCCCTTCGGCCCGGCGGGGTCCTCGCCTTCCAGGTGCCGGGCAACTTCGACGCCCCCAGCCACACCCTGCTCGCCGAACTGCGCCGCAGCCCCCGCTGGCGCGACACCCTCGGTGCCGACGCCGTCCGCAGCGGCGTCCACCCGCCGGGGCGGTACCTCGACGCCCTCGCCGGGGCCGGCTGCGCCGTCGACGTCTGGGAGACCACCTACAGCACCCTGCTGCCCGGGCCGGACCCGGTACTGGAATGGGTCAAGGGGACCGCGCTGCGCCCGGTGCTCGGCCGGCTCACCGACCAGGCCGACCGGGCCGCCTTCCTCGCCGAGTACGGGCGGCTGCTGCGCGAGGCCTACCCGGCCGGGCCGCACGGGACGGTCTTCCCGTTCCGGCGGATCTTCGCGGTGGGGGTGAAGCGGTAAGGCCGAAGCGGTAAGGCCGAAGCGGACAGGAGTGGGGCAGAGGCGGACGAGAGTGAGGCGGTAAGGGCGGGACGGAGCTGTGGAACGGGGCGGTGGCGGATCAGGCCCTGCGGTCGCCGACCAGCCTCGGGTGCCGCTCCAGGCCCTCCAGCCCGTGCCAGGCCAGGTTCACCAGGTGCGCCGCCACCGTCGCCTTGTCCGGCTTGCGGACCTCCAGCCACCACTGGCCGGTCAGCGCGACCATCCCGACCAGCATCTGCGAGTACATCGGGGCCAGCCGGGCGTCGAAGCCCCGGGACTTGAACTCCAGGCCGAGGATGTCCTCGACCTGGGTCGCGATGTCGCTGATCAGCGAGGCGAAGGTGCCGGTCGACTGGGCCACCGGCGAGTCCCGGACCAGGATCCGGAAGCCGTCCGTCGAGGTGTCGATGTAGTCCATCAGCGCGAACGCCGCCTGCTCCAGCAGCTCGCGCGAGTGCCCGCCGGTGAGCGCCCCCGTCACCATGTCCAGCAGCAGCTGCATCTCGCGGTCCACCACCACCGCGTAGAGCCCCTCCTTGCCCCCGAAGTGCTCGTACACCACGGGCTTGGAGACGCCGGCGCGCTCGGCGATCTCCTCCACCGAGGTGCCGTCGTAGCCGCGCTCGGCGAAGACCGTTCGGCCGATCTCCAGCAGCTGCTCCCGGCGTTGCTTGCCGGTCATCCGGACCCGGCCGCCCCGCCGGCGCGGCGCCGGCGCCGTACCGGGCACCGCCTCCGCGGCGCCCTCGGTGCCGCCGTCGGGGGCCGCGCCCGCCGCAGCGGCGGCCCGCGGACGGGCCGGCGCCGTTCCGGGCGCCGCGTCCGTCCGCGTGCTCTGGTGACCGCCTGTGCTGTCTGCGCTGCTCCCGTTCACCCCTACATCATGCTGGAAGCGCCGCCTCATGCTGCGCGGCGGGCGGCGATCCGCTGCGGGTCCGGCCAGCGGACGTCCCGGACCCAGCCGGCCAGCTCGAACCAGCGGATCAGCCGGGCCGAGGAGTCGATCTGCCCGCGCAGCACCCCGTGCCGGGCCGAGGTCGGGTCGGCGTGGTGGAGGTTGTGCCAGGACTCGCCGCAGGAGAGCACCGCGAGCCACCAGACGTTGCCGGAGCGGTCCCGGGAGCGGAACGGGCGCCGGCCGATCGCGTGGCAGATCGAGTTGATCGACCAGGTGACGTGGTGCAGCAGCGCGACCCGGACCAGCGAACCCCAGAAGAAGGCGGACAGCGCGCCCTGCCAGGAGAGGCTCACCAGACCGCCGACCAGGGCGGGCAGCAGCAGTGAGATGGTGGTCCAGAGCCAGAACAGCCGGGAGATCCGCCGCATGGCCGGGTCACCGACCAGGTCCGGCGCGTACTTGAGGTGCGGGGTCTGCTCCTCGTCGAACATCCAGCCCATGTGCGCCCACCACAGGCCCTTGATCAGCGCCGGGACGCTCTCGCCGTAGCGCCACGGCGAGTGCGGGTCGCCGTCCTTGTCGCTGAACCGGTGGTGCTTGCGGTGGTCGGCCACCCAGCGCACCAGCGGGCCCTCGACCGCCAGGCTGCCGGCGATCGCGAGGACCAGCCGCATCGGGCGGGAGGCCTTGAAGGCGCCGTGGGTGAAGTAGCGGTGGTAGCCGACGGTGATGCCGTGACAGGTGAGGAAGTACATCGCGACGGTGACCGCCGCGTCCGTCCAGCCGAGTCCCCACCCCCAGGCCACCGGTACGGCGGCGACCAGGGCGGCGAACGGCACGAGGATGAAGAGGGCGAGTGCGATCCGCTCGGCGAGACCCTGCTTCTCCCCGCCGCGGGTGGCGGACAGCCGGGTCGCGGCGTCGGCGGAGGGATCGGAGGAGGGATCGGGAAGCGCGGCGGCCCCCGCGCGCTCCTCGCCGGCCTGGATGGTCATGGGCATCCCTTCGCGGCGTCCCGGGACCGGGACGGCAAAACCTACGTTGGCGTAACCTACGGAATCGTAGGTTGCGCTCCGCGGCCAGGGGAACACACCGCTGCGCGGCGCCCGGGTGAATTCACCCGACTGGATGGATGAACCCGGGACCGCCGCCGTGCCGGGATCGGACGGGCCAGCACGGTCGGCACAGGTGGTAGATGTGAAGCGCGCTACCCCGTAGTCTTGCCCCAGCGCGCCGTCGGGGCTCCGGCGGCGGGCGCTCCGGTCCCGGATCGTCTAAGGGCAGGACAGCTGGTTTTGGTCCAGCTTATGGGGGTTCGAATCCTCCTCCGGGAGCACTGAGTACGGCCGCGGGCGGGCATGCGCGGGCCGGGCCGCTGGCATTCCGGCCGGCTGCCCCGCACTATCCTCGAACTGCCAGAGCACATGTGCGGACCCGCGTTCTGGCCTGCTCTGCCCTCTCTGTGAACCTAATGAGGAGCCTCCCCGCATGGGTGCCAATTCGCTTGCCGCCGTTGTCGTGCTCGCCGCCGGTGGCGGGACCCGGATGAAGTCGAACAAGCTGCCCAAGGTGCTGCACGAGGTGTGCGGGCGCTCGCTGGTGGGTCACGCGGTGTCGGCGGCCGGGGAGCTGACGCCGGGACAGCTCGTCGTGGTCGTCGGGCACCAGCGCGAGCAGGTCGAGGAGCACCTGGCGGCGCACTACCCCGGCGTGCGCCCGGTCGTGCAGGAGGAGCAGAACGGCACCGGCCACGCGGTGCGCACCGCGCTGGAGGCGCTGGCCGCCGACGGCGTCACGCTGGACGGCACGGTGATCGTCACCGCCGGGGACTCCCCGCTGCTGACCGGGGACACCCTGCGCCGGCTGGCGAAGTCGCACGAGGCGCAGCAGAACGGCGTCACGGTGCTGACCGCCGTCGTCCCCGAGCCCTTCGGCTACGGCCGGATCCTGCGCGACGAGGACGGCACGGTCGCCGCGATCGTCGAGGAGCGGGACGCCACCGACACCCAGCGCGCGATCGCCGAGATCAACTCGGGTGTCTTCGCCTTCGACGCCAAGCTGCTCACCGAGGCGCTGGCCGAGCTCACCACGGACAACTCGCAGGGCGAGGAGTACCTGACCGACACCCTGGAGATCCTGCGCAAGGCCGGGCACCGGGTCGGCGCCGTGGTCGCCGAGGACCACCGGGACATCCTGGGCATCAACGACCGGGTCCAGCTGGCGCAGGCCCGCCGTCTGCTGAACGACCGCCTGCTGGAGCAGGCGATGCGCGCCGGCGTCACCGTGGTGGACCCGGCCACCACCTGGGTCGACGTCCAGGTGACGTACGAGCCGGACGCCGTCGTGCTGCCGAACACCCAGCTGCAGGGCACCACCCACCTGGGCGAGGGCTGCGAGGTGGGCCCGAACTCCACCCTGAAGGACACCCTGGTCGGCGCCGGCGCCCGGGTGAGCAACACCACGGCCGACCGCGCCGAGATCGGCGAGCTGGCCGCCACCGGCCCGTACGCCTACCTGCGGCCGGGGGCCAAGCTGGCGCGCAAGGCGAAGGTCGGCACCTACGTCGAGGTCAAGAACTCCGAGCTGGGCGAGGGCGCCAAGGTCCCGCACCTCTCCTACATCGGCGACGCCACGATCGGCGAGGGCACCAACGTCGGCGCGGCCTCGGTCACCGTGAACTACGACGGGGTCAACAAGCACCGCACGGTCATCGGCGCGCACTGCCGCACCGGCTCGGACAACATGTTCATCGCCCCGGTGACCGTTGGTGACGGCGCCTACACCGGCGCGGGCTCGGTGATCAGCACCGACGTTCCGCCCGGCGCACTCGGCGTGAACCGCGCGCAGCAGCGCAACATCGAGGGCTGGGTCGAGCGCAAGCGCCCCGGGACGGTGTCCGCGCAGGCCGCCAAGGCCGCGGTGGACGGCGCCGGGGACGGCGCCGGGGAGGCCTGACCGGGCGCCGGAGGCCGGCCGGACGGTCCCGGGGCGGACGGTTTCTGCGCGGGCGCGTAACCTTGGGGACATACGTGCGCCACTGGGCCTACCGCCCGTGTCCAGGCGTACCGACAATTCCCTGATCCCCCGTGGGTGCGGGCTGCGCCTGCCCTCCTCGGGAGAGGGATTCAGCGTCCGCAACGCGAGGAGACGGTGCAGTGAGCGGGATCACGACGTCGGGTGAGAAGAAGCTCAAGCTCTTCTCCGGCCGTGCCCACCCGGAACTGGCGAAGGAGGTTGCCGAGGCGCTGGGGAGCGAGCTGGTCCCGACCAAGGCCCTGGACTTCGCCAACGGCGAGATCTACGTCCGCTTCCTGGAGTCGGCCCGCGGTGCGGACTGCTTCGTGATGCAGAGCCACACGGCTCCCATCAACCAGTGGATCATGGAGCAGCTGATCATGATCGATGCTCTGAAGCGGGCCTCCGCCCGGAGCATCACCGCGATCCTGCCGTTCTACGGCTACGCCCGCCAGGACAAGAAGCACCTGGGCCGCGAGCCGATCTCGGCCCGCCTGATCGCCGACCTGCTGCGCCAGGCCGGCGCCGACCGCCTGATGGCCGTGGACCTGCACACCGCGCAGATCCAGGGCTTCTTCGACGGCCCGGTGGACCACCTGTTCGCGCTGCCGCTGCTGGCCGACTACATCGGCGGGAAGGTGGACCGCTCCAAGCTGACCGTCGTCTCGCCGGACGCCGGCCGGGTCAAGGTCGCCGACCAGTGGTGCGACCGGCTGGACGCCCCGCTGGCGATCATCCACAAGCGCCGCGACATGACCCAGGCCAACACCATCCTGTCGGCCGAGGTCGTCGGTGACGTCAAGGGCCGGGTCTGCGTCCTGGTCGACGACATGATCGACACCGCGGGCACGATCTGCGCCGCCGCCGACGCGCTGTTCGACAACGGTGCCGCGGACGTCGTGGTGGCCGCCACCCACGGTGTGCTCTCCGGCCCGGCCGCGGACCGGCTGAAGAACTCGCGGGTGAGCGAATTCGTGTTCACCAACACGCTGCCCACCCCGGCGGAGCTCCAGCTGGACAAGATCACCACGCTGTCCATCGCACCGTCGATCGCCGCCGCGATCCGCGAGGTGTTCGAGGAGGGCTCGGTCACCAGCCTCTTCGAGGGCGTGCACTGACCTTCGAGGGCGTGCACTGACCTTCGGGGGCGTGCACTGACGAAGCCCCGCGCAGGCGGCCCCGGACCATCCACGGTCCGGGGCCGCCGCCGTTTCCCCGGGAGGGGGCCGATTTCGCGGGAGGGGGCCGGTGCGGTTAGACTCGTGAAACTGCTCGGCGAGGGATGCCGTGTGCCTGCTCGACGGGCGCCGACACCGTGATCGACGCGCTGCCGGTAGCGGATTCCGTCCGCCGGCAGAGGCCGTTGCCGCCGAGTGACCCCCGAACGTACTGAGGGTGTGGTCCCGGCGGTTTTTCGCGTTGCCTGCACCCCCGCGCCAGTCTTCACGAGGAGTGCAGTCGTGTCCGAGATCCGCCTTGCCGCTGAGACCCGTACCGAGTTCGGCAAGGGTGCCGCCCGTCGCGCCCGCCGCGCCGGCTTCGTCCCCGGTGTCGTCTACGGCCACGGCCACGCCCCGGTTCACCTGAACCTGCCCGGCCACGACCTGATGATGGCCCTCAAGACCCCGAACGCCCTGCTGGTCGTTCCGATCGAGGGCAAGGACGAGTACGTCCTGCCGAAGGCCGTCCAGCGCGAGGCCATCAAGCGCACCATCGAGCACGTCGACCTGCTGCTGGTCAAGCGTGGCGAGAAGGTCACCGTCGAGATTCCGGTCCACACCGAGGGCGAGCTGGCCCCCGGTGGCAACCTGCTGGAGCACGTCCTGCAGGCCCTGCCGGTCGAGGCCGAGGCCACCCACCTGCCCGAGGCCGTCACCGTCTCCGTCGAGGGCCTGGAGGCCGGTGCCTCCGTCCACGCCAAGGACATCGCCCTGCCGGCCGGCGTCTCGCTGGCCGTCGACGCCGACGCCGTCGTGCTGCAGGTCATCGCCGCCCAGGCCGCCCCGGTCGAGGACGAGGCCGCCGAGGCCGAGGGTGCCGAGGCCTGAGCCTCGTAGCCTTCACGGCTTTTGACCGCTGCCCCGGTCGCTCCCCTGGAGCGGCCGGGGCAGCGGTGCGTCCGGGATGATGACGTCGAGCGCGGAGTCGAGCGCGAAGGAGAGAGGCATGGCCGAGGATTACGAGGGCCCCTGGCTGGTGGTCGGGCTGGGCAACCCCGGGGAGCAGTACGCCAGGAACCGGCACAACATCGGCTTCATGGTGGTGGACCTGCTGGCGCAGCGGATGGGCGCCAAGTTCAAGGCGCACAAGAGCCGGGCGCAGGTGGCCGAGGGGCGGCTGGCGGGCAGGCGGGTGGTGCTGGCCAAGCCGATGTCCTTCATGAACCTCTCCGGTGGGCCGGTGACGGCGCTGCGGGACTTCTACAAGGTGCCGGCCTCGGCGCTGATCGCCGTCCACGACGAGCTGGACATCGACTACGCGGCGCTGCGGCTGAAGCTGGGCGGCGGGGACAACGGCCACAACGGGCTGAAGTCGATCACCAAGTCGCTCGGGCCGGACTACCACCGGGTGCGCTGCGGGATCGGCCGCCCGCCGGGCCGGATGGAGGTCGCGGACTTCGTCCTGAAGGACTTCTCCTCGACCGAGCGCAAGGAGCTGGAGTGGTTCGTGGACCGCTCGGCGGACGCGGTGGAGGCGCTGCTGTCCGAGGGGCTGGAGCGGGCGCAGGGCACGTACAACTCCTGACCGTCCGTCATGTGCACGGTGTGCCGGGTACACAACAGTCGTGCAACGCTTGCCCCGCCAAACCTGAAACCATGTGAGAACCCTGTGCGGGATCGGATAGCGTCGGCCTGGTACGCGAACGGGTCCTGGGGAGTTCTCGATGCGGAGATTGCGTCCGGTCCGCCGACTTCGGCGGCTCCGGGTGGTTCGGCTGAAGCAGCTCGGACGACGGGTGGGCACCGCCGGTGCGCTGGGAGCGGCGGGGATGCTGCTGTCCAGCGGTGCGGTGGCGCACGCCGATCCGGTGGCCGAGCCGGATCCGGGGGTCACGCCGGAGCCCGCGGCGGCGCAGTTCGGTCCGGTGCTGGGCGACTCGGTCGGCCCGGACGCCGGACTGCTGGCGGTCGGCGGCGGCCTGGTGGTCGCGGCCGGCGGAGCGGCGCTGTGGTTGAAGCGCCGGCGCGCGGGGGAGCCCGCGGAGTAGGAACGTGATGCGAGGGGCCGGTGTCCACGGAAGTGGGCACCGGCCCCTCGTCGTCCTGTCATCCGTTTCCGGCGGCCGGTGCGTCCTGAGGGTATGAAGCGCGAATCGATGCGCCCGGGGGGTTCCGGATCCGACCCGTTCGACGAGTTCGTCGCGGCGCGGTACCAGGCCCTCCTGCGGGGGGCGTACCTGATCACCGGGGATGTTCACGACGCCCGGGACCTGTTGCACGACGCCCTGGCACGGGTGTACCCGAAGCGGTCGGCGATCCGGGAGCCCGGCGCGGCCGAGGGCTACGTCCGCCGGACGATGGTGCGCACCCACGTCTCGCGGTGGCGCCGGACCAGACGCGAGGTGCTGACATCCGTCCTGCCGGACGGGCCGGCGGTCCAGGAGGCCGAGCGGGACGGGCAGTTGGCGGCGGCGCTGGCCGGTCTGCCGCGGCGGCAGCGGGCGGCGGTGGTGCTGCGCTACTACCTGGACCTGCCCGTGGCCCAGGTGGCGGTGGAGCTGGGGTGCTCGGTGACCACGGCGAAGACCCACCTGGCGCGGGGGCTCAAGGCGCTTCGACAGGAACTGGAACCGGCGAGGGAGTTGGTGGGGCGTGAGGGCTGAGGACGAGTTCGAGGAGGAGCTGTCCGTCCGGCTCGGGGCCCGGGCGGCGGGGATCGGCGGCAGCCCGCCGCTGGCCGAGCTGCGCGAGGCGGGACGCCGACGGGCCCGGCGACGGGGGGTCGTGCGGGCCGTCACGGCGGTGGCGGTGCTGGCGGTCGGCGCGGGGGCGCTGACGCAGCTGGGCGGCGGGGGGAACGCGGCCTCGGGCGCCGGGCCGGCGGCAACCCCGGTCGTGACGCCGACCGGGACCGCGGTCGTGACGCCGACCGGGACCCCGGGCAGAACATCGCGGGGAGCCGAGACCGACGAGCGGGTGAAGACCGTCCTGAGCTGCGGCCGGAGCGGCCCGTCCTCGGCACCGGCGTCGGACCAGCAGGCGGGGGCGGACCTGGTGGCGGCGGGCCGGGCGGTCGAGCGGATGGCGCGGCAGGAGTACGGGGACCACTACTTCGCGACCTGCCTGGACACGGCCGAGGGCACGCTGGTCGTGATGCGCAACCCGGCCCCGACGGGCCTGGACGCCGCCGCGTCGCAGGCCGTGGCCCCGTGGCCCACGGTGAAGCTGCGGTTCGTCGCCGCGCCCTCGTACCCCTCGCAGCTGACCCTCGCCAAGGAGATCCGGGCCGAGGCCGGGGACTGGTCGGCGACGAAGGGCGTGTACATCGCGTGGGTGGAGATCGCCCTGGACGGCAAGGGAGTGATCGTCCACACCCCGCAGGCGGAGACCGCGCGGGCGGAGATCGTCCGGCAGTACGGAAACCTGGTCTCGGTCGGCCTCTGAAACGGCGTGGGGGCCGGTGCTCGTGGAGAGCACCGGCCCCGACGCGTGCCCGGGCGGCGGTCAGCCGGTGTTGCGCAGGCCGGCGGCGATGCCGTTGACGGTGAGCAGCAGCGCGCGGGCGCGCAGCGGGTCCTCGTGGCGGCCGGCGGCGACCTCCTCGCGCTGGCGGCGCAGCAGCGCGACCTGGAGGTAGGAGATCGGGTCGAGGTAGGCGTCGCGGACGGTGAAGGTCTGCTTCAGCACCGGGTTGTGCTCCAGCAGTTCACTCTCGCCGGTGAGCCGCAGCACCTCGCGCAGGGTGAGCTCGTGCTCGGCGACGATCTGGTCGAAGATGTGCCGCAGCTCGGCGGGCACCAGCTGCTCGACGTAGTGGCGGGCGATCCGCAGGTCGGTCTTGGCCAGCGTCATGGCGACGTTGGACAAGAAGTTGCGGAAGAAGTGCCACTGGCCGTACATCTCGTTCAGCACGTCACCGAGACCGGCCGCGCGGGCGGCGGCGAGGCCGGAGCCGACGCCGTACCAGCCGGGGACGATCTGGCGGGACTGGGTCCAGCCGAACACCCAGGGGATGGCCCGCAGGCCGTCCAGTCCGGCGCCGGAGTCGGGGCGGCGGGACGGGCGGGATCCCAGGTGGAGCGAGGCGAGCTGGTCGACCGGGGTGGAGGCGAAGAAGTACTTCGGCAGGTCCTCCTGGTCGACCAGGGCGCGGTAACAGGTGTGGGCGGCCTCGGAGACCCGGTCCATCGCGGCGTCCCAGCGGGCCAGTTCCTCGGGGGCCTGGCGCGGGGAGGTGTGCAGCGCGGAGGCGGCGAGGGTGGCGGAGACGGTCAGCTCCAGGTTCTCCCGGGCGAGGGAGGGGAGCAGGTACTTGTCGGAGATGACCTCGCCCTGCTCGGTGACCTTGATCTCGCCCTCCAGGGTGCCCCAGGGCTGGGCCAGGATGGCCTCGTGCGAGGGGCCGCCGCCGCGGCCGACGGTGCCGCCTCGGCCGTGGAACAGGCGCAGCCGGATGCCGTAGCGGTGGGCGACGTCGCGCAGCCGGCGCTGGGCGCGGTGGATCTCCCACTGGGAGGTGGTGATGCCGCCGAACTTGGAGGAGTCGGAGTAGCCGAGCATGACCTCCTGGAGGTCGCCGCGCAGCGAGACGAGCAGCCGGTAGGAGGGGTCGGAGAGCATCTCGTCCAGGATGCGGTCGGCCTGCTGGAGTTCGTCGGTGGTCTCCAGCAGCGGCACGATGCCGATCTTGGCGATCCCGGAGTGCAGGTCGATCAGGCCGGCCTCGCGGGCCAGCACGGTGGCGGCGAAGACGTCGTCGGCGCCCTGGCACATCGAGATGATGTAGCTCTCGACGATCTCGTCGCCGAAGCGCTCGAAGCCCTCGCGGATGGTGTTGAAGACGCCGAGGGTCTTGGTGCCGGCCGCGTCCAGCGGGGCCGGGGTGGGGGCGAGCGGGCGGCGCGAGCGCAGCTCCTTGGCGAGCAGCTTCTGCCGGTACTCGCGGGGCATGTCGGCGTAGCGCCAGGCCTCCTCGCCGAGCCGGTCGAAGAGCTGGCCGAGGGCGTGGTGGTGGGCCTCGGCGTGCTCGCGCACGTCCATGGTGGCGAGCTGGAGGCCGAAGGCCTCGATGGTGCGGATGGCGCGGGCGAGGCGGCCGTCGGCGATCAGTTCGCCGCGGTGGGCGCGCAGTGAGTCCTGGATCAGCCGCAGGTCGGCGATCAGCTCGCGGGTGCCGACGTAGTCGCGGCCCTCGACGTGCGGGGTGCCGCCGGCCAGGCGCTCGCGGGTGTTCTCCAGCTTGAGCCGGATGCAGGTGGCCTTGAGGCGGTAGGGCTCCTCGGCGTTCATCCGCTTGTAGCGGGGGCTGAGTTCGGGGAGCCGGTGCAGGTCGGTGTTGAGCGAGGCGAGCAGTTCGACCGAGGCGCCGGCCAGCCGCTCGGAGGTGGAGAGGGTGTTGCGCAGGTCGTCGATTGCGTCCAGGGCGTCCTTGATGCCGTACTCGTGCTGGAGGTTGAGGACGTCCCAGGTGACCTGCGGGGTGACGTTGGGGTTGCCGTCGCGGTCGCCGCCGATCCAGGTGCCGAAGGTGAGCGGGCGCACGCCGTCGGGCAGGCGCAGGCCGACCCGGGCGAGCTCCTCGTGCAGCTCCTCCAGGACCTCGGGGACGGCCTCGCGGTAGAGCTCGTCCAGGTAGTAGACGGCGTTGCGGGCCTCGTCGGTGGGCTCGGGGCGGGCGATGCGCAGCTCGTCGGTCTGCCACAGCAGGTCGATGACCTCGGCGAGGCGGCGGTCGGCCGAGCGCTTGGCGCTGCTGGTGCGGGCCGGGTCGGCGGCGGCCAGGCCGGAGGCGAGCTCCTCGTGGTGGATGCGGTCGAGGAGTTCGCCGATCCGGCGCAGCTTGTTGAGCACGCTGCGGCGGGCGGCCTCGGTGGGGTGGGCGGTGAAGACCGGGCGGACCGCGAGGTGGGCCAGGGTGTCCTCGAGGTGCTTGGGGTCCGCGTCGGCGAGCTGGTCGGCGGTCTGCGCGAGCAGCGAGCCCTCACGGGCGCGGCGGGTGGCGAACTCCCGGCCGCGGTGCACCTGCTCGGTGACGTTGGCGAGGTGGAAGTAGGTGGAGAAGGCGCGGACCAGCTTGGCGGCGGTGTCCAGGTCGATGTCGGAGAGGAGTTCGGCGGTGGCCTCGCCGTCGGTGCGGCTGAGCAGGCGGACCTGTTCGACCAGGCCCAGCAGCTGGGGGCCCTCCTGGCGGACCAGCGTCTCGCCGAGCAGGTCGCCGAGGCGGCGGATGTCCGCGCGCAGGGCGGCATTGTCGGCGATGGCGGTGGGGCTGTCCGCCGGGTTGGGGACCGGAGCGGTCACGGCTGGCTCCCTGTGGTGGTGGGGTTCGGCAACGGCTCATCGTCACAGGTCCACGCGCAGTGTGGCGGGTGTGACGCGTGCGGACCGCGCTGTCCGACGCGACCAGCATAGGTGTCGGGGCGTTTGCTGTCCGAGAGGTGGCCGGATGGCGGACAGGGCTGCCGAGGACCGCCTGTGGTCTGGACCACTTGACGGGCGTGATCGGCGTACCCCGCAATCCCGGTGGGGAAGGGAAGGGGTTGCCGCTTAACCTGTCAGGCATGAGCAAGTCGCCTGGGGAGCGCGTGCCGGTCCGGTCGTTCTGGTGGTGGAAGCGGCGGCGCAGCGCCCTCCTCGACATCGGGCTTGCGCTGCTCGCCGCGGTCGAGTGCTCGGCCGGTACGATCGCCTTCCTGTCCGCCCGGATCCACGTGAGCCTCGCGGGCGCGGTCGGGATCGCGGTGCTCGGCACGCTGGCCGGCGGTTCGCTGGTGGTGCGCCGGCGCTGGCCGGCCGTACCGGTGCTGGCGACGCTGCTGGTGACGCCCGGGATGCTGGGCGTGCTGCTGCTGGTGGTGTCGCTGTACACGCTGGCGGAGACCTGGGAGTGGCCCTCCCGGCGCCGCCGCGTGGTGGCGCTGTCCGGACTGGCCTTCGCCGAGGCGGCGGCCGTGATCGCCGTGACGCTGATCGTGCCGGGCGACTCGTCGGTGGAGCAGCCGCCGCTGTGGATCCAGATCCTGTTCTCGCTGCTGGTGGCGGTCGGCCTGACCGTCGCCCCGGTGGTGACCGGCCTGTACGTGGGGGCGCGGCGGCGGCTGATCGAGTCGCTCAAGGACCGTGCGCACGGCCTGGAGACCGAACTGGACCTGCTGGCCGAGCAGGCCCAGGAGCGGGCCCGCCGGGCCCGGCTGGAGGAGCGCACCCGGATCGCCCGGGAGATGCACGACGTGGTGGCGCACCGGGTCTCGCTGATGGTGGTGCACGCCGGGGCGCTGGAGCGAATAGCCGTCAAGGACCCGGAGAAGGCCGCGCAGAGCGCCAAGTTGATGGGCGAGGTGGGCCGGCAGGCGCTCAACGAGCTGCGCGAGATCCTCGGCGTGCTGCGGATGGACGACGAGCGGCAGCCGGAGCCGGACTCGCTGGCCGGGCTGCCCCGGCTGGTCGACCAGTCCCGGGCGGCCGGGATGGCGGTGACGCTGACGGTCAGCGGCAGCCGGCAGGACTTCACCGGCGACGCCGAGCAGACCGCCTACCGGGTCGTCCAGGAGGGGCTGACCAACGCCCACAAGCACGCGGGCGGCGCCCAGGTGTCGGTGCTGCTGGCGTACGCGCCGAACGGGGTGCGGGTGAGCGTGGTGAACGCCTGCCCGGGCGGGGAGCGGGGCGCGGCGCAGCTGCCGAGCGGCGGCAACGGGCTGGTCGGGATGCGGGAGCGGGTGATCGCGCTGGGCGGCACCTTCTCGTCCGGGCCGGAGGCGGACGGCGGGTTCCGGGTGGAGGCGGTGCTGCCGTCCCGGCTGGCCGTCCGGAGCGACCGGCTCGGGTAGCGCTTCAGGCCGGTCCGGCAGGATCCGCCGCCCCGCAGACGCGAGTTTGCAGACAGGTCCTAGTCGTACGCCTCGGCGGTGCGCAGCCGTCCCGGGGCGGTGCCCAGGACGAGGGTGCTGAGCGCCTGGTCGATGCCGTGGCCGAGGAACCACTCGCCGGTGTGGTCCAGGCTGTAGACCCGGCCCTCCTGGTCGACCGCCAGCAGTGCCTGCCCGTACGCCTCCTCGCCGAGCGGGGCGAGCTGGGTGCCCAGTGCCCGGCCGAGGTCGAACAGGGTGCGCGGCTGGTGCAGGCCGCACATCGGGTCGATCAGGAAGGGGGTGCGGGCCAGCTGGCGGCCCGGGCCGGACAGGTCGAAGGCGAGGCCGCCGAACTCGGCCCAGGCCTCCACGGCCGCCGGGAACACCGCGTGCGGGACGCCGCCGGGACCGCCGTACCCGACCAGGGTGTCGGCCCACTCCTCGGCCTGCCGGATCTGCCAGCGGCCGGGGTGCCAGCCGGAGGCCTTCAGCTCGGCGGCGACGTCGGCCGGAAAGCGCGGGCGGGTCCGTCCGGCGGCGGCCGGGGACGGGATGCCCGGGGCGAGGGTGTCCGGGGCCAGTGCGGCCGGTGCGGGCGGGGGCGGGCTGGGCGGATTCAGGGCGTGCTCCGGAGGCTCGGGGACGGGGGCGTACGAAGGGCTGCGGGCGCGGGGTCCGGTGGGCGGACGGCTCAGCGCGCCGGCGGCCCGACGGCGACGCTCTGCACGGTGAAGTGCTCCAGCATCGGGGCGCAGGAGCGGCACGGCGGGGCGTGGGTGCCGTGTGCCGGGTCGCCCTCCTCGCGTATCCGCAGGGTCGTCATCCGGGCGCCCTTGAGCGCCTTGCGGGCCTCGTGCAGGCTCATCGGCTTGCGGGCGGCGCGCTTGGAGCGCTTCCCGTCGACCGTGGTCAGGTACTGGGAGAGCAGGACGGCCTCCGGGCAGCGGCCGGTGAACCGCTCGCGGGCCTCGACCGGCAGGGTGTCCAGGAACTCGCCGACCAGCGGGTGCAGGACCGGGCGCCGGTCCTCCTTGGCGCCCGCCAGGGTGTGCACCTCGCCGCCCTTGAGCGACAGCGCGGCGGCGACGGCGGGCAGCAGGCTGTCGCGGTGGTGGCGCAGCACGGGCGGGCCCGCCGGCTCACCGGTGGTCATGCGGCTTCCTCCTCCTCGTTCCTGGCGGTCCGGTTCCTGTCGGTCCCGTGGGGTCCGGGGCAAGCCTGTCATTCGACCCCGACAACCGCACAACCGGGGTGCGGGCCGGGCGAACACCCGTACGGTTCCTGGCGGATCGCGTCCCCGCCCATCCGCATCCTGGCCGGGCCGGGGCCGGATCCGCACGGTCTCGTCATGACTTGTCCACCGATCTACCGAAACCGCCCCCCGGCCCGGACCCCGGCCGGTACGGTTCCGGCAGCGGCCGGAGGAGGCGCGGCCGGCGTGCGGACAACCGTCGGCGGGCCCGACTCCGGTGCCCGCGCCGGACGTTGAGGCCGTCGGCCGGGCGCCGGTCCGCCCCGGGCGCGGGAGCCGTGGAGGGTCCCGCCGGAGTCTCCCGGCCGCCGAGCGGGCCGCCCGGGAACCGCTCGACCTGCCGCTGCACCCGCACCTCACGGAGGCGCGGCAACTGCGGGTCGTGGAGGTGTTGGAACGGGCTCCGGGTGCGGGGGATCGGCCGGGCGGGTGAACCAATAGGCTGGTGCCCAGCAAGCGCACCGAAGAATTTGCAGCAGCCAGTGGGGGCTCCCAGATGACGACAGGTCGGCCCGGCGTCGCCGCCGCACCGAACGCGGCGTACGCAGGTCAGGTGGTGCAGTTCCCGGACCCGGTTCGCGCGGAGCGGCACCCGGCCGGGGTCCGGGTGGACGAGTCCGGCTACCCGGACTTCGGCCCGTACGCCGCCGCGGCGGCCGAGGTCGCCGACCCGCCGGAGGGCTTCGGCGTGGACGAACTGCGGCTGACCGACTACGTCTCGGCCAACGTCGCGCTGTTCACCCAGGGCCACCCGCTCTGGGCCGACCTGGAGACCGCCGTGGCCACCCCGCCCGGCTGGACCTGGCACCACGCGGTCGGCCGGGCCGCCCCCGGCTGGCGCCGGATGGAGCTCGTCCCGGTCGAGGTCAAGGCCCTGCTGCGGCACCACGGCGGCCTGGCCACCTCGCCCGCCGACCACACCCGCCGCGGCACCCGCCCGCTGCAGGAGCGCCGGCCCGTCCACTTCTCGCTGGCCAGGGACGGCGGGGACCCGATCGGCGTCCCCGAGGACCTGGTGCAGCGCGCCGAGGAGCGCCTCGGCTACCGGCTGCCCGGCGCCTACCGCACCTTCCTCAAGCTGGGCGGCGGCCGCGGCCCGGTCGGCGTGGCGTTGGACACCGAGCTCGGCATGTTGCTCGACCAGCCGTTCCTGACCCTCACCGAGGAGTACGGCACCGAGGACGTCGTGTACGCCAACAAGTGCCTGCGCGACCACCTCACCAAGGACTACCTGGGCATCGCCTACGCGCAGGGCGGCATCGTCGCGCTCAAGGTGCGCGGCGACCGGATCGGCTCGGTCTGGTTCCACCTGTACGACGACGCCCGCGACTCCGGCGCCCCGGAGGCCCCGGAGGAGCGCTGCGCCCGGCTGCTGCTGCCCTGCGGCGACGACTTCGACGCCTTCCTGCTGCGGCTGGCCGGCAGCCCGCCGGAGCTGGAGACGGTCGCGGAGCTGATGGTGGACGGCGGGTTCGCCCGGGCCGTCCCGGTGGACTGACGTGACCGCGGGAACGGCGTTGAGGGAACGAGTGGGGACGACGGGGACAGGGGTGAACCGGGCGTGGTGACGTACGCGCAGGCGCAGGAGCTCGCCGAGGAGTGGATCAACGGCGGCGTGCCGCACGGGCAGCAGCGCGAGGTGCGGGTCCGGGAGTTCGACCTGGGCTTCGTCTGCTGGGCGGTCTCGCCCGCGGAGGCGGCGGTCGCTGCCGGTGCCGACGGCGGAGCCGGTCCGGGTTCGGGCTCTGGCTCGGGTGAGGCGCGGCTGGTGATCGCCCGTGACTCGGGCGCCAGCACGCTGTGGCCCGCGCTGCCCGTGAACGAGGTGGTCCGGCAGTACGAGGAGGTGTACGGCCGGCCGGTCGCGGCCAACCCGGCCGGGGCGGCGAAGCCCGCACCGGGGCCGGTGGAGGCCACCTCCTTCCTGCTCAGCCCGCCGCAGTGGCTGCAGGAGGCGGGGGCGGCGGCGATCGCGGCGGAGGCGGAGAAGCTGGGGGGCGCTGCCGCCGCTCCGGCCGCTGCGCCTGCTCCGGTTCCCGCTCCGGCTGCTCCGGTGTCCGCCGACCAGCCCCAGCCCCAGCCCCAGCCGCCTGCGCCGGTGCCTGCGGTGCCGCCCGCGGCCGCCGTGCCGTCCGCGCCCGCCGTGCTGACCGAGCCGCCGGTCTCCGACCGGCCCGCCGGGGACGCGCCCACC
Source organism: Kitasatospora aureofaciens (assembly GCF_001188955.3). GTDB lineage: Bacteria > Actinomycetota > Actinomycetes > Streptomycetales > Streptomycetaceae > Kitasatospora > Kitasatospora aureofaciens. The sequence continues at coordinate 18,507 of NZ_JPRF03000046.1, forward strand.
ATGCTGGCCCCGCCGCCCTGGCCGCCCCGAGAGAAGAGGAAGGGGTATTCGTATTCACTCGGGCTCCTACCGACGTTGGCTTCAGTACCCCCGGTGGTGGCCGGCGAAGAACACCAGCCGGTAGGATGTGGCGGCTGGCGTCGACGCCCGCGTCCTCCATCAGGCGGAAGACGCCGCGGCGCTGGTGCGGCAGCACCAGGGTGACTCCGGTCACCGGCCCGCCGCCGGGCGCGCCGGTGCCGCCCGGGGTGCCCGCGGTCGGCCCGGGCTACTTCGCCGCGCTCAGCTACCGGGGCCCGGACGGCTCGGAGCAGAAGCTGCTGCACCGCAGCGAGCCCGGCACCCCGCACCCGGAGTGGAAGATCCTCCAGGACCTGCGCCGGCTGAACGTGCCCCCGGAGCAGGTGCTGGAGCTGTACACCGAGCTGGAGTCCTGCGATCTGCCCGGCGGCTACTGCAACCGCATGATCGCGGCCTCCTGGCCGAACGTGCGGCTCACCCACACCGCCCCGTACGGCCGCGACCACGCCTCCCGGCAGGCCGGTATGGCGGAGCTGCTGGACCACCTGGACGAGCTGCACCAGCTGGCCTCCGGCGCCCAGCGGGTCCGCCCGTTCCGGGCCCCGCTGCCCGCGCCCGGCTCGGTCCAGCCGCTGCCCCCGCTGCCGCCCCAGCAGCTCGCCCAGGAGCTCGGGACGGCCTTCGGGCAGAACCTGTTCCGCTACGAGCAGCGCGCCGTCTCCCGCCAGGGCGTGCCCGAGCCGGTGTCGCAGACCCTGATGTGGGCCGGGCTGCCGCGCGACTTCGGGCCGTTCTTCTGGGCCCAGGCGCAGGAGGGCCGGCCGATCCCGACGCTGGCCGAACTGGCAGCCGAGCGCGGCCTGCCCGCGGCCGCGGACTTCGGCGGTTACCTGGTGCTCGGCAACGACTACGGCCGCCAGCTGTGCGTCCAGTACGGCACCGCGAACGTGGTCGCCGTGGACGTCGACGGAACCGGCCAGCCGCCGCGCTTCGTCAACAGCGGTGTACCGGAGTTCGTCCGCGCGCTGGCCCTGCTGGGCCGGATGTGGCGGCTGCGGTACGGGCTGACGCCGGAGCAGGCCGGTCGCTGGACGACCGACTTCCAGGCGGAGCTCGCCGCGATCGACCCGGCGGCCCTGCAGTCCACGGACACCTGGTGGGCCGTGCTGCTGGAGCAGTTCTGGGACGGTCTGCTGTAGCGGACCGTCGCGATCCTCGCAGGTGGGGAGGGGTCGTTCCGGTGTCCGGAACGACCCCTCCGGCACGTCCCGGCAGCTGTGCCTCGTTGGGGTTTCGTCCGGATCTGCGCAAAATAGGTCAAGAGGATGGGTCTGTTCGCCCGGTCCTCGACCTATTCCGGTCCGCACGACGGTCGAATCCGGCCCCGGTCTCCCAACCGGTTCCGGATCCGGCCGTTCCGTCCGATCATGGGCTCCGCAGCCCGCGAAACGAGGGGAAGAGCCCATGAGCGACGCCGTCCCCCAGTACGGCTTCACCCAGGCCCGGCGCGGCTACGCGCCCGAGCAGGTCGACCGGGCGCTCGTCGCCCTGACCGCACAACGCGACGAGGCCTGGGAGCGGTTGAGCGTCCTGGGAGCCGGGATCCGGCAGATGGAGACCCGGCTGGAGGCGATCCGCCGCGCCGCCGACGAGGCCCCGGAGCCGGACTACCAGGTGCTCAGCGAGCAGGCCGCCGGCCTGGCCGAGATGGCCGTGAACGAGGCCCGCGCCGTCCGGGAGAAGGCCGAGCGCTTCGCCGAGGACCTGCGGGACGAGGTGTACGAGCAGGGGCAGGCGCTCGCCGAGGCGGCCAAGGAGTACGCCGCCACCACCCGCGCCGAGGCCGACGCGGCCGCCCGCCGCACCGAGGAGCGCACCCGCGCCGAGGCCGAGGCCATCCGCGCCGAGGCCGACCGGGAGAGCCGCGCCGCCCGCGACGGCGCCACCGCCTACGCCGCCAAGGTCCGGGTGGCCGCCGCCGAGGCCGGCGAGCAGGCCGAGGCCGAGCTGGCCGCCAAGCGGCGCCGGGCCGACGAGGCCTTCGCCGCGGCACTGGCCAAGGCCGACGCCGAGGAGGCCGAGTTCTCCGCGACCGCCGAGCGCCGGGTCAAGGAGGCGGAGCAGCACCGGGAGACCGTGCTGAACCAGATCAAGCAGCTGGAGACGGACGCCCAGGCCAAGGCCGACCAGCTGATCGAGAACGCCCGCCGGGAGGCCGAGCGGATCAACGCGGAGAGCGAGCGCGAGCAGCGCGAGTTCGAGGCCCGGCTGGAGACCGTGCAGCAGCACCTGGACCACATCAAGGCCACCCTGGCCTCGCTCACCGGCGCGGCCGTCGGGCAGGTCGAGCCCGGGGCGCTCGCCGCCGCCGGGGCCGCGGCGGCTCCGGTTCCGGTGGACGCGGTGGCCGACGCGGAGCCGGTGGACTCCGAGGCGGACACCGGGGAGATCCCGGCGCCGGACCTGCCGAAGGCGGTGCCGGCCGACGGTGGGGCGGACGCCCGGGCCGAGGAGCGGACGACCGCGGTGCGGCGGCCGGTGCTCGGTGGCTCCTCGGCCGTCTCGGCTCTCCCCAGGGCCGCCGCCCCAGGGGGCGCCCAGGACACCGAGGTGGTGACCGGCCCGGTCGCCCCGGTCGCGGTGCCCCCGAAGCCGGCCGTGCCGCCCCTGCCGGCGGCCGAAGGGGACGGCGCGGCGGGCGCAGCGGAAGCGGACGGTGCGGACGGTGCGGACGGCGTCGAGGAGACCCGGATCATCCCGAAGATCATCATTGTGGACGACGGCGCCGGCTACGCGGCCCCCAACACGGTGACCTACCGCCGCCGCTAGCCGTCGGTCGTCAGCTGCCGCCCTCACCCGCGATCAGCTCGGTGAGCTTGGCGTCCTGGGCCCTGACCGCCTCCTTCTGGGCGGTCAGGGCCTCCGCGTTGCGGTCGATCAGCTGGCGCTGGTAGCCGGCCAGCACGGCGAACCAGAGGCCCGCCAGCTCGGTTCCGGCGGTGCAGTCGGCGTCCGCGCGGGCGGCGGCCAGCTCGGCCGGGGTGACCTCCGGCGCGGTCTGGTACCGCTGCGGCAGTTCCTCCGGAGTGGTGGCCCCGAACCCGGCAGTGGTCATGCAGGCGCTCCACTGCCGGGTGGCCGCCACCACCCGGGCGTCCTTGGCGGTGGCCTTCGTCGACTCGTCGAACAGCCGGCCCACCAGCCGGCTGCCCGCGGCGGGCGGTGAGCCGATCCGTTCGGCGGCCTGCCGGTCGCAGTCGACCCGGGCGCCGTCGTACGCCTCGCCGGAGCCGGCCGGGGCGGGGTTCGGCCGGGGCGGGGTGCGCTTCGGCGGGTGGAAGCCCAGGGTGGCCGCGGCCTCGGCCCCGAGGTATCCCCAGGCGCCGGCCGGCAGCGCGGTCGCGTTGTCCGGCGGCTGCGCTGCCTGCAGGCCGTCCCCGGTGAACGCGGAGAAGCCGGCCCGGTGCATACACGAGACGATCAGCGCGTTCCGCGCCTGGATCTCCTTGACCGCGGACCGGTCGTCGGCCTGGTAAGCGGAGAGCGGAAGTCCGGTCATTCCGCCCCGACCGGATTCCGGAGCGGCCGTCGAACCGATCTCCGGCGGGGTCGGCGCGGAATCGGAGGATCCTTTCCCGGAGTTGTCCGCACAGCCCGCGGATAAAACCGGAAGAACGGCCGCCAGGGCGGCTGCGGTGAATCGTCCCAATCTGTCGGGTCGTGCCAAGCTTTTGCTCCGATCCTTCAGCGCGGCAGGCGTGTTGGGACCCTAGCTCATTTCGTCCGGGTACGTTCACCGAGTTCCGTCGAAAGCCCGGCTTGGCCGGAAAACGGCTGTCCGGCGCTGCCCCGCCGTGCAAATCTCGGGTGCCCAACCGCTATCGATGGAGGGGTTACATGATTCGCCGCACTAATCCCCGCACGGCCGGTCGGGGAAGAAATGGCGCAGCCCGGCGGGTGGGCGTGCTGGCGGTTCTGACGGCCGCCGCCGCGACGCTGCTGCCGACCACCGCGGCGCGAGCCGTGGAGCGGATCGACTGCGGGGGCCGGGACGATTTCGCGAAGGTGTGGAACTACGGCTACAGCGGGCAGCTCTGTTTCGCGAACGACGGCTGGATGGCGGTGCGGATTTACAACGTCGACCGGATCGACGCGGGCAACAACAAGGTCATCACCTATCTGGGCGGCGGCCTCGGCTCCTGGACCGTCTTCACCTGGGAGCGCTACGACTTCAACGCCAACCAGGGCCACCAGGTGATGATGTACGACATCAACCTGTCCCGCTGGTAGTCCCGGCACGGCGCTGCCCGCCGCCCGGACGGGTGCGGACGTCCGGAGCGGTGGACGGGGGCAGCAGAGCGAGGGCGGGAGGGCGAAGGCGAAGAGGCCGAGACCCGTGGCGCCCTCCAGGAAAGGGCGCCACGGTTCCCGGCGCTTGGGCGGGCGCCCCCACCCAGGGTCGCCCGGCCTCGCACCTCCGACCCCCATCGGGGGTGCGACAGTGCCGCCACAGCCATCCCCCACGGTTGGGTGCGGCGGGCACGTTCACCATGGTGCGCGATCTCCATGGACGGCCAGTGACAGGAGTATGTCCAGTGCGTGGCGGATGGTGGGGTCCGGCCCGGACCGGTGTCCGGCCGGTGCGTCCGCCGGCCGACCGGTGTTCCGTCCAGTGGTTCGCCTGCGGTCGTGTCCCTGACAGTACGGTGGGTGCGCCCGCCGGTCCGTCCCCGCGCGCTCCGGCGCCCGGTCGGCGCGGCCCCGCCGGACTCGTACGCCGCGTGCCCGTCCGTGCCGCGGCGTAGGCTGGAGACCCCCGGCCGCTCGGCGTGCCGGGCCGTTCGCGTTGCCCCGGCGGGCTTCTCGCCGCCCGGAGGCAGCACCAGCCACGGGACGAAGAAGAGACCCCAGATGAGCCTGACCGGACTGCTCGATGTCGTCGCGCGGGACGCGGCGCTCGCCGAGGCGATCGAGGCGGCCACCGCCACCGGAGCCGCGGCCGGCGGCCGCCGCCACCTGGACCTGGTCGGACCGCCCGCCGCCCGGCCGTTCGCGATCGCCGCGCTGGCCCGGGCGCTGGCCGGGCACGCCGCCGGCGAGCGGGGCCGTCCGGTGCTGGCCGTCACCGCCACCGGCCGGGAGGCCGAGGACCTGGCCGCCTCGCTGCGCTCGCTGCTGCCCCCCGACGCGGTCGCCGAGTACCCGGCCTGGGAGACCCTGCCGCACGAGCGGCTGTCGCCCCGGTCGGACACCGTCGGCCGCCGGCTGGCCGTACTGCGCCGGATCGTGCACCCGCGGGCCGACGACCCGGCGGCCGGTCCGGTGCAGGTGATCGTCGCCCCGGTCCGCTCGGTGCTCCAGCCGCAGGTCAAGGGGCTGGCCGAGCTGGAGCCGGTGGCCGTCGGGCGCGGGGAGTCGCACGACCTGGAGGAGGTGGCCCGCCGGCTCGCGGCGGCCGCCTACGCGCGGGTCGAACTGGTCGAGAAGCGCGGCGAGTTCGCCGTCCGCGGCGGCATCCTGGACGTCTTCCCGCCGACCGAGGAGCACCCGCTGCGGGTGGAGTTCTGGGGCGACGACGTCGAGGAGATCCGCTACTTCAAGGTCGCCGACCAGCGCTCGCTGGAGATCGCCGAGCACGGCCTGTGGGCGCCGCCCTGCCGTGAGCTGCTGCTGACCGACGAGGTGCGCGCGCGGGCCGCCGAACTGTCCGCCGAGCAGCCCGGGTTGGCCGAGATCCTGGACAAGATCGCCGAGGGCATCGCGGTCGAGGGCATGGAGTCGCTGGCGCCGGTGCTGGTGGACGACATGGAGCTGCTGGTCGACGTGCTGCCGCTCGGCTCGGTCGCGGTGGTGTGCGACCCGGAGCGGGTCCGCACCCGGGCCGCCGACCTGGTGGCCACCAGCCAGGAGTTCCTGCAGGCCTCCTGGGTCGCCGCGGCGGCCGGCGGGGACCGGCCGATCGACCTGGAGACCATCGACGTCTCCGCCGCCTCGCTGCGCTCGCTCGCCGAGGTGCGCGAGCACGCCGCCGAGATCGGGCTGCCCTGGTGGTCCGTCAGCCCGTTCGCGACCAGCGAGTCCACGGTCGACACCATCCTGGAGTTCGACGCCAACACGCTGACCCTCGGCATGCACGCCGTCGAGGCCTACCGGGGCGACACCGCCCGGGCGATCGCCGACGCCAAGGAGCGGCTGGCCGCCGACTGGCGGGTCGTCATGGTGACGGAGGGCCACGGCCCAGCCTCCCGCCTGGCCGAGGTACTCGGCAACGAGGGCATCCCGGCCCGGCTGGTCGCCGACCTCGCCGAGGCGCCCACCCGGGACGTCGTGTACGTCGCCTGCGGCTCCATCGAGCACGGCTTCGTCGACGAGGCCCTCAAGCTCACCGTCATCACCGAGACCGACCTGTCCGGCCAGAAGTCCTCCACCAAGGACATGCGCCGGATGCCGTCCCGTCGGCGCAACGCGATCGACCCGCTGGCCCTGGTGGCCGGCGACTACGTGGTGCACGAGGCGCACGGCGTCGGCCGGTACGTGGAGATGGTGCAGCGCACCGTCCAGGGCGCCACCCGCGAGTACCTGGTGCTGGAGTACGCCCCCGCCAAGCGCGGCCACCCCGGCGACCGGCTGTTCGTGCCGACCGACCAGCTCGACCAGGTCACCAAGTACGTCGGCGGCGAGGCCCCGACGCTGCACCGGCTCGGCGGCGCGGACTGGGCGAAGACCAAGCAGCGGGCCAAGAAGGCGGTCAAGGAGATCGCCGCCGACCTGATCAGGCTGTACTCGGCGCGGATGGCGGCGCCCGGCCACACCTTCGGCCCGGACACCCCGTGGCAGCGTGAGCTGGAGGACGCCTTCCCGTACGCGGAGACGCCGGACCAGCTGACCACCATCGCCGAGGTCAAGGCCGACATGGAGAAGTCCGTCCCGATGGACCGGCTGATCTGCGGCGACGTCGGCTACGGCAAGACCGAGATCGCCGTCCGGGCCGCCTTCAAGGCGGTGCAGGACGGCAAGCAGGTGGCGGTGCTGGTGCCGACCACGCTGCTGGTGCAGCAGCACTTCTCCACCTTCGCCGAGCGCTACGCCAACTTCCCGGTGACGGTGAAGGCGCTGTCCCGCTTCCAGACCGACAGCGAGGCCAAGGCCGTCCTGGAGGGGCTGTTCGAGGGCTCGGTGGACGTCGTCATCGGCACCCACCGGCTGTTCTCCTCCGAGACCAGGTTCAAGGACCTCGGCCTGGTCATCGTCGACGAGGAGCAGCGCTTCGGCGTCGAGCACAAGGAGCAGCTGAAGAAGCTGCGCGCCAACGTGGACGTGCTCACCATGTCCGCGACGCCGATCCCGCGCACCCTGGAGATGGCGGTCACCGGCATCCGTGAGATGTCCACCATCACCACCCCGCCGGAGGAGCGCCACCCGGTGCTGACCTTCGTCGGGCCGTACGACGAGAAGCAGATCTCGGCCGCGATCCGGCGTGAACTCCTGCGCGAGGGCCAGGTGTTCTACATCCACAACCGGGTGGAGTCGATCGACAAGGCGGCCGCGCGGCTGAAGGACCTGGTGCCCGAGGCGCGGATCGCCACCGCGCACGGGCAGATGGGGGAGACCCAGCTGGAGAAGGTCGTCGTCGACTTCTGGGAGAAGGAGTTCGACGTCCTGGTGTCGACCACGATCGTGGAGTCCGGCATCGACATCTCCAACGCCAACACCCTGATCGTCGAGCGCGGCGACACCTTCGGCCTCTCCCAGCTGCACCAGCTGCGCGGCCGGGTCGGCCGCGGCCGGGAGCGCGGCTACGCGTACATGCTGTACCCGCCGGAGAAGCCGCTCACCGAGACCGCGCACGAGCGCCTGGCCACCATCGCCCAGCACACCGAGATGGGCGCCGGCATGTACGTCGCGATGAAGGACCTGGAGATCCGCGGCGCCGGCAACCTGCTCGGCGGCGAGCAGTCCGGGCACATCGCGGGCGTCGGCTTCGACCTCTACATGCGGATGGTCGGCGAGGCGGTGGCCGAGTTCCGCGAGTCGCTGGCCAACGGCGGCGCGGAGCCGGAGGAGGAGCCGCTGGAGGTGAAGATCGAGCTGCCGGTCGACGCCCATGTGCCGCACGACTACGCGCCCGGCGAGCGGCTGCGGCTGCAGGCCTACCGCTCGATCGCGGCGGTCAACTCGGAGGCGGACATCCAGCAGGTCCGGGACGAACTCGTGGACCGCTACGGGAAGCTGCCGGAGCCGGTGGAGAACCTGCTGCTGGTCGCCGCACTGCGGCTGTACGCCCGGCGGTGCGGGATCTCGGACATCACCCTCCAGGGCTCGAACGTCCGCTTCGGCCCGGTGGAGCTGCGTGAGTCCCAGCAGCTGCGGCTGAACCGGCTCTACCCGCGCAGCCAGGTCAAGGCGGCGGCCCAGCAGCTGCTGGTGCCGCGGCCGAGCACCGGGCGCATCGGCGGCAGGCCGCTGGTCGGGCGGGAGCTGCTGGACTGGTGCACCGAGTTCCTGTCGGCGATGTTCGACGACCTGGCGGGGGCGAAGAAGTAGCCCCCGGCGACCGGCGGCCCGGGCTCCGGCCCGGGCCGCCGTCGCCCTCCGGGATCGGCGGGGTCCGGGCCGGGCGGGGCGGGTAGGTTCGAGGTGTGACGACGAATGCTGTGCCTGCGAACGCTCCGGGCGCGAAGTTGATCCTGCTGACCACCACCCACCGGGTGGCCCCCGGGCTGCTGGCCTGGCCGGCCTGGGAGGCGCTGCGCTCCGCGGGGCGGGTGCTGGTCGCCGACGAGGGGCATCCGCAGGTGGCGGCGGTGCGGCAGGCCGGGGTGACGGTCGAGGTGGTGCCGGCCGGGTCGGCGCCTGCCCTGGCCCGGCTGCTGACCGGGCAGCCGGCGCAGGCCGGGCCGACGGTCTGGCTGGGTGGCCCGGACGGGGACCCGGGGCTGACGGACGCGCTGGCCCGCCTCGCCGTGGAGCACGCCGGCGAGGTGCCGGAGATCGAGGTGCTGCCCGGCTCGTACGACCTGCCCGGGGCCCGGCTGCTGGACCTCGCCTCGGTGATGGACCGGCTGCGCTCGCCCGGCGGCTGCCCGTGGGACGCCGAGCAGACCCACGAGAGCCTGGTGAAGTACCTGGTCGAGGAGGCCTACGAGCTGGTCGAGGCGATCGAGGAGGGGGACCGGGACACGCTGCGCGAGGAGCTGGGCGACGTGCTGCTGCAGGTGTTCTTCCACTCCCGGATCGCCGAGGAGCACCCCACCGAGCCGTTCAGCGTCGACGACGTGGCCGGGGACCTCGTGGACAAGCTGGTGTACCGGCACCCGCACGTGTTCGGAGACGTCGAGGCCGGGGGCGCCGCCGAGGTGGAGGCGAACTGGGAGCAGCTGAAGGCGGCCGAGAAGACGGACCGGGAGTCCGTCCTGGACGGCGTGCCGGCCGGGCTGCCCGCGCTGGCGTACGCGGCGAAGCTGGTGTCCCGGGTGCGCCGGGCCGGTTTCACGGGGGTGCCGGACGAGCCGTACGAGCTGCCGGCCGAGCTGACCGCGGAGTCGGCGGGCCGGCTGCTGCTCGCGGTGACCCAGCGGGCGCACGACGCCGGGGTGGACGTGGACGCGGCGCTGCGCTCGGCCGCGCGCGGCTACCGGGACGCGGTGCGCGCGGCCGAGGGGCTCGAACCGTAGTAGGGCGGGACGGCCGGCTCAGGCGGCCGTGGCGGTGCTCTCCGAGGGGCGACGCTGCGGCGGCACGAGTTCGCCGATGGCCTCGCCGATCAGGGCGACCAGTTCGGCGAGGCGCTCCAGGTCGAGGTGGTCGGGCAGGTCGGCGAGGGAGACGACCCGCTCGCCCTCCGGGCCGGCGACGCAGAAGAGGTCGATCGGCCCGAGGTGCTTCTCGGCGGTGTCGACCAGGGCGGCGACGTCGCTGGGCCGGCGGATGTCGCCGCAGACGCCCACCACCGGGCAGCCCGGCCGGTCGAGTTCGGCGGCGAGGTCCTCGGCGATCCCGACGTGCTGGTCGGCGATCAGCATCCCGGCGGCGCCGGCCGCGGTGAACCGGCGGGCGAGGTCGGCTCCCGAACCGCCGTCGAGTACCGCGATGACGACGACTGCTCCGCTGACCCGCATGGCCTGCTCCTCCCTGTGGGCGGCACCGCACCGGCGCCCACGCGTACTGCGGAGGATCGTAGGCACGTCCTGACCCTCCGCAACAGGGATTACCCCGCAGGTGACCAGGCTCACGCCTGCCGCCCGGGCAAGAGCTGTCCAAGGGCTGTCCACGTGCTGTTGGCGCGCCGCTCACGTGCCGCTCACGGACGGTTCGCGCACCGGTGACGCGGCGGCTCCCCGGCGGTCGTCCCGGGCCCGTGCGGTCCACCGGTTACGGTCGACCCATGCCAGCTCAGCCCGACGGCGTCCAGCCCGCCGCCCAGTCCGCCCCGCAGCTCTTCACCTGGGAGTTCGCGGCCGACCCGTACCCCGCCTACGCCTGGCTGCGCGAGCACGCCCCGGTGCACCGCACCAAGCTGCCGAGCGGGGTGGAGGCCTGGCTGGTGACCAGGTACGCGGACGCCCGGCAGGCACTCGCGGACAGCCGGCTGTCGAAGAACCCGGCGCACCACAGCGAGCAGGCGCACCGCACCGGCCGGGTGGGCATCCCGGGGGAGCGGCAGGCGGACCTGATGACCCACCTGCTGAACATCGACCCGCCGGACCACACCCGGCTGCGCCGCCTGGTGTCGAAGGCGTTCACGCCGCGCCGGGTGGCCGAGTTCGAGCCGCGGGTGCAGCAGCTGACCGACCGGTTGATCGACGGCTTCGCGCAGCGTGGTTCGGCGGACCTGATCCACGAGTTCGCCTTCCCGCTCCCCATCTACGCGATCTGCGACATGCTGGGCGTGCCGGCCGAGGACCAGGACGACTTCCGCGACTGGGCCGGAATGATGATCCGCCATGGAGGCGGCCAACGCGGCGGCGTGGGGCGGGCGGTGAAGCGGATGCGGGCGTACCTGCTGGAGCTGATCCACCGCAAGCGGGCGGACCTCGGCGACGACCTGATCTCCGGTCTGATCCGGGCGAGCGACCACGGCGAGCACCTGACCGAGAACGAGGCCGCCGCGATGGCCTTCATCCTGCTGTTCGCCGGGTTCGAGACGACGGTCAACCTGATCGGCAACGGGACGTACGCGCTGCTGCGCAACCCGGAGCAGCGGGCGCTGCTGCAGGAGTCGGTGGTCCGTGGCGAGACGGCGCTGCTGGAGACCGGGATCGAGGAACTCCTGCGCTACGACGGGCCGGTGGAGCTGGCGACCTGGCGGTTCGCGACCGCGCCGCTGACCGTCGGCGGGGTGGAGATCCCGGTCGGCGACCCGGTGCTGGTGGTGCTCGCGGCGGCGGACCGCGACCCGGCCCGGTTCGCCGACGAGAACACCCTCGACCTGGCCCGGAGCGACAACCCCCACCTGGGCTTCGGGCACGGCATCCACTACTGCATCGGGGCCCCGCTGGCCCGGCTGGAGGGGCGGTCCGCGCTGGCCACGCTGCTTTCCCGGCTGCCCGATCTGCGACTGGCCGAGAGCCCGGAGAACCTGCGCTGGCGAGGTGGCCTGATCATGCGTGGATTGCGCGAACTTCCGGTCGAATTCAGCCCCGAGCCGCGCTCTCCGCACGTCCTTCCTGAGCCACCGACACACTGACCTGACGTCGCTTTTCGGCCTCCAGCGCCCGTATGAACAACCATCAAACCGGACAAAGCTCCGCCGTTGGTAGGCGATCGAACACGGGCCGTAATTGTGGTGTGATGTCGACGATATGAGCTTGTGATTGGTCTGAGGATCTGTCTAGTCTCCCTGGAGTTCGCAGCTGCGGACCCCGTGCGCGGAACGCCGAATCCTGCCCGCCGCGCCACGGGAAACCGACCAGACCCTGGGCAGGGGCGGGGGAACCAGGTTTGTTGCCGTTCCTCCACGGCTTGGGGTGAAGCCGCCCGAGCGGAATCGTTTCCGCTTACGGCGGCCGGGCCACCTCCCGGTCCGAACCCGACAGCTCACCTCGCAGGCGTACGGAGAGGGACCTCTTCATGCTGCTCGTTGGATCTGGCCGTCATCGCCGTCGCACCCAGGCCGAGAAGGCCATCGCCGTCGCCGGGGTGGCCGGCGTCGGACTCGCGCTGCCGCTCCTCACCGCCACCGGCGCCTCCGCCGCCCCGGCCTCCGCCTGGGACTCGGTCGCCCAGTGCGAGAGCGGCGGCGACTGGAGCATCAACACCGGCAACGGCTTCTACGGCGGACTGCAGTTCACCTCCAGCACCTGGAAGGCGTACGGCGGCACCGCCTACGCGGCGCAGGCCAACCAGGCCAGCCGGGCGCAGCAGATCTCGGTCGCCGAGAAGGTGCTCGCCTCGCAGGGCCCGGGCGCCTGGCCGGTCTGCTCCGTCAAGGCGGGTCTGAGCAAGGGCGGCGCCCCGGCGGCCGTGGACACCTCCTCGGACACCAGGGCCCAGAAGCAGCAGGCGGCGCCGAAGCAGCAGGCCCCGAAGCAGCAGGCCCAGAAGGCCGCCCCGAAGCCGGTCCAGCAGTACGCGCCGAAGCACGCCGCGCCGAAGAAGGCCGAGCAGCCCGTCGAGCAGCCGGCCCAGCAGTACACCCCGAAGCACGCGGCCCCGCGCGCCGCCCAGCCGGCCCCGACCCCGCAGACCGGCCACGACTACACCGTCCGCTCCGGTGACACCCTGTCGGGCATCGCCGCCGCCCAGGGCGTGTCCGGCGGCTGGCAGGCGCTGTACGACGGCAACCGCGGCACCGTCGGCGGCGACCCGAACCTGATCGTGCCCGGCCAGGTCCTGCACCTGGGCTGAGACCTGACGGGGGGCCGACCGACCGGTCGGCCCCCTTCATCAGGATTCATCCGCTTTCGTCCGGCTTCGCCCGCCCCGATGGGACAAGCTGGGACAAGCAGGTGAACTACCGGTGGGTAGTGGGGCCACACGCTGAGACGGAGCCGAGGTGGACGTGGTCCCGGGAGCCCGGGCGGTTAGGCTCTGGTCGTAACGACTCCGCAATCCTCCGGCCGACAGCACCACCGTCGGCCGGACCCTGCTTCCGCAAGGAGATGCCTCGTGCCGTCCATCGATGTCGTCGTAGCCCGTGAGATCCTCGACTCCCGCGGCAACCCCACGGTCGAGGTCGAGGTCGGCCTCGACGACGGCAGCACGGGTCGTGCCGCTGTTCCGTCGGGTGCCTCGACCGGCGCCTTCGAGGCGCTGGAGCTGCGCGACGGCGACAAGAACCGCTACTTCGGCAAGGGCGTGGAGAAGGCCGTCCTGGCCGTCATCGAGCAGATCGGCCCGGAGCTGGTCGGCTACGACGCCACCGAGCAGCGCCTGATCGACCAGGCCATGCTCGACCTGGACGCCACCCCGGACAAGTCCTCGCTCGGCGCCAACGCCATCCTGGGCGTCTCGCTGGCCGTCGCGCACGCCGCCTCCGAGGCCAGCGACCTGCCGCTGTTCCGCTACCTGGGCGGCCCGAACGCGCACGTCCTGCCCGTCCCGATGATGAACATCCTCAACGGCGGCTCGCACGCGGACTCCAACGTCGACATCCAGGAGTTCATGATCGCCCCGATCGGCGCGGAGTCCTTCTCGGAGGCCGTCCGCTGGGGCGTCGAGGTCTACCACACCCTCAAGGGCGTGCTGAAGGAGCGCGGCCTGTCCACCGGCCTCGGCGACGAGGGCGGCTTCGCGCCGAACCTGGACAGCAACCGCGAGGCCCTGGACCTCATCACCGAGGCCATCCAGAAGGCCGGCTACGTGCCGGGCCGCGACGTCGCGCTCGCCCTGGACGTCGCCGCCTCCGAGTTCTTCAAGGACGGCGCCTACCAGTTCGAGGGCAAGGCGCTCTCGTCCGCCGAGCTCATCGAGTACTACGCCGAGCTGGTCGCCGCCTACCCGCTGGTCTCCATCGAGGACCCGCTGGACGAGTCGGACTGGGACGGCTGGAAGGCCATGACCGACAAGCTGGGCGACAAGGTCCAGCTGGTCGGCGACGACCTGTTCGTCACCAACCCGGCCCGCCTGGCCAAGGGCATCGAGACCGGCACCGCCAACGCGCTGCTGGTGAAGGTGAACCAGATCGGTTCGCTCACCGAGACCCTGGACGCCGTCGAGCTGGCCCAGCGCAACGGCTACCGCTGCATGATGTCGCACCGCTCCGGCGAGACCGAGGACGTCACCATCGCCGACCTGGCCGTCGCCACCAACTGCGGCCAGATCAAGACCGGCGCCCCGGCCCGCTCCGAGCGCGTCGCCAAGTACAACCAGCTGCTGCGCATCGAGGAGATCCTCGACGACGCCGCCGAGTACGCCGGCCGCGGCGCCTTCCCGCGCTTCCGCTCCGCGGAGTAACGAGCACGGCCGCTCCGCGGACCACTGAGCACAGCAAGCACGAGGGCTGAAAACCCCGGGGCCGAAGGTCCCCGGTAGCGCACGCCTGACCGGTGCCCCGCCGCACACCCCGTAGGGTTGGACGGCGGGGCACCGTCGCGACCAGGAGGGGATACGGGAGATGGCTGGCTGGAGGATCCCGGGCTTGGCGGCCCGGCCTCGGTTCACGAGCCGGGCGACCGTCCTCGTCCTGGTGCTCTGTTCGCTGGTGGCGATCCTGGCCTACCCGACGCGGCAGTTCATCTCCCAGCGCGCCGAGATCTCCGCCCAGCGGGCGAAGGCCGACCACGTGCGCCAGCAGGTCGAGCAGCTGCGCCGGGACAAGGCCCGCTGGCAGGATCCGGAGTACGTCAAGGCGCAGGCCCGTGCCCGGCTGCACTACGCGGTGCCGGGGGAGACCCCGTACATCGCGGCGGATCCGTCCGGTGCGGCCGCCCGGCCGTCCGCCTCCGCCACCGCGACCGGGCCGTCCGCCGACGCGGCGGGCCGCCCGAACGCGGCCAAGCCCTGGTACGCCGGCATCTGGGACTCGGTGGACGCCGCCGACACCGCCGCGCTGGCCCCCGCGACCCCCCGTCCGCTCCCCCCGTCCCCCGTTGGAGACCCCACCCCCCATGACCACTGAGAACCACCCCGCCGTCTCCGACGCCGACGTCGCGGCCATCGCCGCCCAGCTCGGCCGGGTGCCGCGCGGCCTGCGCGCCGTGGCCCACCGCTGCCCCTGCGGCAACCCCGACGTCGTGGAGACGGCCCCCCGCCTGCCGGACGGCACCCCGTTCCCGACGCTGTACTACCTGACCTGCCCCAAGGCCGCCTCGCTGATCGGCACCCTGGAGGCGGAGGGTGTGATGAAGGAGCAGACCGCCCGGCTCGCCGAGGACCCGGAGCTGGCCGCCGCCTACCAGAAGGCGCACGAGGACTACATCGCCCGGCGCGACGCGATCGAGGTGCTGGAGGGCTTCCCGAGCGCCGGCGGCATGCCGGACCGGGTGAAGTGCCTGCACGTGCTGGTCGGCCACTCGCTGGCGGCCGGAGAGGGCGTCAACCCGCTCGGCGACGAGGCGATCGGCATGCTGGAGGACTGGTGGGCCAAGGGCCCGTGCGTCTCCCCGGCCGAGGTCCAGGCGGCCGGTGAGCGGGTCGCCCGCAACCGCGCCAAGGAGCAGGACCACGAGGCCGTGATCGCGGCCAAGCAGCAGAAGACCGCCGAGCGTGCCGCCAAGCGCGCCGCCGAGGAGTCCGCGGGGTCCGCGGCGGAGCAGGAGTCCGAGTGACCATGACCCGCGTGGCCGCGATCGACTGCGGCACCAACTCGATCCGGCTGCTGGTGGCCGACCTCGACCCGGAGACCGGCGAGATCACCGACCTCGACCGCCGGATGATCATCAACCGGCTGGGCCAGGGCGTGGACCGGACCGGCCGGCTGCACCCGGACGCCCTGGCCCGCACCTTCGCGGCCTGCCGGGAGTACCGGGAGATCATCACCGGCTTCGGCGTCGGCCCGGAGCGCACCCGCTTCGTCGCCACCAGCGCCTCCCGGGACGCCGAGAACAGCGACGAGTACGTCAAGGGCGTGCGCGACATCCTGGGCGTCGAGCCGGAGGTGGTGAGCGGCGAGGAGGAGGCGCACCTGTCCTTCGTGGGCGCCACCAAGGAGCTGACCGGTGGCCAGTTCCCCGCCCCCTACCTGGTCTTCGACCTCGGCGGCGGCTCCACCGAGTTCGTGCTCGGCGGGGAGGACGTGCAGGCGGCGCGCTCGGTGGACATCGGTTGCGTGCGGCTGACCGAGCGGCACTTCGGCGGCGCCGAGCTGCCCTCCGAGGAGCAGATCGCCGAGGCCCGGGCGCACGTGCGGGCCGAGCTGGACAAGGCGGAGGAGGTCGTCCCGCTGACCGGCGCGGCCACCCTGGTCGGCCTGGCGGGGACGGTCACCACGGTGTCCGCGATCGCCCAGGACCTGCCCGGGTACGAATCGGCGCGGATCCACCACTCCCGGCTCAGCCGCGAGCGGGTCGCGGAGATCGCCCGTGATCTGCTGTCCGCCACCCACGCCGAGCGCGCGGCCATCCCGTCGATGCACCCGGGCCGGGTGGACGTGATCGCGGCGGGCGCGCTGGAGCTGCTGGAGATCATGGACCGGACCGGCGCCGCCGAGCTGGTCGTGAGCGAGCACGACATCCTGGACGGCATCGCCTGGAGTACGGCCTCCTGACGGTCCGCATGGCTTACCGAACCGGCCCCGGCGCCCCGTTGCGGGTGCCGGGGCCGGGGCGCGCCCGGGCGCGAGTGGAAAAGTTCGTGAATTTCTTCACATGACGATCCAGTCATTCGCCCCACCCCGCCGCCCGCTACGTCCGAATTGTGGGACCGAAGGCCCGCCCCCGATGGGGCCCACTGGATCGCAGGTCAGGCCTCGGTTGGGGTTTGAAAATCGAAATCACGAGCGGGAACCCGGGCCCTGTGCGGATCGTTGCTGCTCAGCCGGGTGGTGCTCCGGCGCGCGTTCACGAGGGGCCGCCGGGGCCCCTGCGCCGGCGCGCCGGTGGCGTTTTTGTGGGCGCGGAGTGTAGCACGGGGTGTCGACGAGCTTGTGACCGGGCTCACGAAGGCTGCTCCGGACGGTGCTGGATACTTTCGGATATGAGCACCACGGAGCGTCCTCGCATCCTCATTGTCGGCGGTGGTTACGTCGGCCTGTATGCCGCGATGCGCATCCTCAAGAAGATGCGCTACGGCGAAGCGACCGTCACGGTCGTGGACCCGCGGTCGTACATGACGTACCTGCCCTTCCTCCCCGAGGCGGCCGGCGGCAACGTCGCGCCCCGCAACCTCGTCGCGCCGCTGCGCAAGACCCTCAAGCAGGCGGAGGTGCTGACCGGGTCCGTCACCGGCATCGACCACGCCCGCAAGGTCGCGACCATCCAGCCGGCGGCCGGCGACAGCTACGAGCTGCCCTTCGAGTACCTGGTCGTCGCGACCGGCTCGGTCTCCCGCACCTTCCCGATCCCGGGTCTGGCGGAGAACGGCATCGGCATGAAGACGGTCGAGGAGGCCATCGGCCTCCGCAACCACGTCATGGCCCAGCTCGACAAGGCCGAGTCCACCTCGGACGAGGAGGTCCGCCGCAAGGCCCTGACCTTCGTCGTCATCGGCGGCGGCTTCGCCGGCATCGAGACGGTCGCCGAGATCGAGGACATGGCGCGCGACGCGTCGAAGCTGTACAAGACGGTCAGCCGCGACGACATGCGCTTCGTCGTGGTCGAGGCCGCCAACCGCATCCTCCCCGAGATGGGCCCGGACCTCGGTCTGTGGACCAAGGAGAAGCTGGAGGAGCGGAACATCGAGGTCTACATCGAGACCTCGATGGACTCCTGCATCGACGGCCACGTCATGCTGAAGAACGGCATGGAGATGGACGCCGCCACCATCGTGTGGACGGCCGGCGTGAAGCCGAACCCGGTGCTGGCCAACTTCGGCCTGCCGCTGGGCCCGCGCGGCCACGTCGACACCGCGCCGACCCTCCAGGTCCAGGGCTTCGACTACGTCTGGTCCGCCGGCGACAACGCCCAGGTCCCGGACCTCGCCGCCGGCGAGGGCGCCTGGTGCCCGCCGAACGCCCAGCACGCCTGCCGCCAGGCCGTCGTCCTCGGTGACAACGTCATCTCCGGCATGCGGGGCTTCCCGCAGAAGGAGTACAAGCACAAGAACCTGGGTGCGGTCGCCGGTCTCGGCCTGCACAAGGGCGTGGCGATCCTCTTTGGCAAGTACAAGCTGAAGGGCCGTCCGGCCTGGTGGTTCCACCGCCTGTACCACGGCGCGATGGTGCCGACCTTCAACCGCAAGGTCCGGGTCTTCACCGACTGGACCCTCGCGATGTTCCTGAAGCGCGAGGCGGTGGGCCTCTCCCAGATGGAGAACCCGCAGCTTCCGATCCAGGAGGTCACGCCGCCCACCAAGCCCGTCGAGGCCGCGAAGCCGGCCGCCGACAAGGAGCTCGCCAGCAAGTAAGCGACTGGACCCCGGTGTGGGAGCGCCGGGGTATGAGTCGGAGGCCCTCCGCCCGGCAGTGTCGCCGGACCACGACCTCCGTGGTGCTCAGCCGGCCGTGCGACCGGGCGGAGTACAGCAGTAGAAGAGCCCCTGCCGAAACCCTCCGGCAGGGGCTCTTGCCGTGTCCCGGGACGGCCTCCACAGGTCCGCGCCCGACCACGGGTCCGCCCCCGGCCACAGGTCCGCCCCCGGCCGCGGGTGCGACCGGGGGCGGGAGCCGGTGCCGGGGCGTCAGTCCGTCTTGATGCTCTCCAGGATGTCCAGCTTGGCCGCCCGGCGGGCCGGCCAGATCGCGGCCACCAGGCCGACCAGCCCGGCCAGGCCCAGGAAGACCGCCAGCTGGCCGTACGGCAGGACGGTGGTCAGCCCGGCCAGGCTGGACTTCAGCGTCCCGTTGATCGCCCAGGCGATGAAGCAGCCGAGCAGCAGGCCGATCCCGGCGCCGAAGAGCGAGATCACCACCGACTCCAGCCGGACCATCCGCTTGATGCCGCTGCGGTCCAGGCCGATCGCCCGCAGCATCCCGATCTCGCGCTTGCGCTCGAAGACCGACATGGCCAGCGTGTTGATCACGCCGAGGACGGCGATCAGGACCGCCATGCCCAGCAGGCCGTACATCAGGTTCAGCGCGAAGGTGATGACCTGGCTGAAGTCGTCCCGGACGTCCTGCTTGGACTTGACCTCGATCACCGGGTTGGCGCCGGTGGCGTCCTTGAGCGCCTGCTTGAGCTCGGGGGTGGCGCCGTTCTTGCCCCTGACCAGCACGTCGGCGACGTACGGCTTCGGGTCGTGCTTCGCGATCTCGCTGTTGGCCAGCAGGACCGGGCCGAGCATGCCGCCCTTCTCGTACACGCCGCCGACGGTGAGCGGGCCGGTGGAGCCGTCCGGGAAGGTGGCGGTCATCGTCGAGCCGGTGGCGACGTTGAACTTGGTGGCGACGTCCTGGTCCACCAGCAGCTGGCCCTTGCCGAGTGCGTCGGCGGAACCGCTGGTCAGCTTGATCTCGGCGAGCTGCTCGAAGGCGGCCGCGTCCAGGCCGCTGATCGCCTTCGAGGTGCCGTCGAGCTTCCAGTAGGCGGCGGTCATCGGCGAGGAGGCCGCCACGCCGGGGGCCTTGGCGATCTGGGCGGGCACCTGGCCGGACAGGTTCATGCCGTTGGCGGTCGAGACGATGTAGTCGGCCTTCATCGACTTGGTGACGGCCCGGTCGATGGTGTCGCCGATCGAGGTGCCGAGCACCGTCAGACCGGTGACCAGGGTCAGCCCGATGGTGAGTGCGGCGGCGGTGGCGGCGGTGCGGCGCGGGTTGCGCACCGCGTTCTGCTGGGCGAGCTTGCCCGGGGTGCCGCCCAGGGCCCGCAGCAGCGGGCCGACCAGCGCGACCACCGGGCGGGAGAGCAGCGGCAGCAGGACGAACACGCCGATCAGGGCCAGGAAGGCACCCGCGCCGACCGGCAGCCGGCCGCTGTCGTTGCCGGTGGAGGCGCCGTAGCCGATCAGTGCCAGGCCGCCGCCGGCGAGCACCGAGCCGATGGTGTTGCGGACCACCAGGCTCTTCTGACTGGCCGGCTGGTCGCCGCTGCTCATCGCCGCCACCGGGGCGATCCGGGCGGCGCGCATGGCCGGCAGCAGGGCGGACAGGACCGTCACCAGGACGCCGACCACGAGGGTCGCCACGACGGTGAGCGGCTTGACCACCAGCGAGCCGTTCGGCATGTTCTCGTTCAGCGAGCCGATCAGGGACTGCATCCCGGCGCCGATCCCGATGCCCGCCAGCAGACCGGCCGTTGCGGAGACGACGCCGATCACCAGCGCCTCGATCAGCACCGAGCGGGTCACCTGCTTGCGGCTGGCGCCGATCGCCCGCAGCAGCGCGAGCTCCCTGGTGCGCTGGGCGACCAGCATGGTGAAGGTGTTGGCGATGATGAAGATGCCGACGAAGAGCGAGATGAAGGCGAAGACCAGCAGCATGGTGCGCATGCTGTCGGTGCCCTGGGTGATCTGCGCCTGCTCGTCGGCCTGCAGCTTGGTGCCGGTCTCGACGTCGAACTGGTGGCCGGTCACCTTGGGCTCGACCTGGGCGAGCAGCGCGTCCTGGGAGGTGCCGGGCTTGGCGGTGAGCACGATGCTGCTGTAGCGGCCCGGCTCCAGCAGCGTCTGCTGGGCGGTGGCCTTGTCGAACAGGGTGAGCGTGCCGCCGGTGTTCACCACCGGGTCGTCGGTGGTGAAGACGCCGGTGAGCTTGGCCTCGATCACCGGCCCGTTGGCGGCCACCCGCACGGTGTCGCCGACCTTGTAACCCGCCTTGTCGGCGGTCCTGCGGTCGAGGGCGATCTCCTTGGCGTTCTTCGGGCCCTGGCCCTCGACCATCGGGTAGCGCGGGTCCCGGCCGTCCTGGCCGGGCGCGAAGTTGGCGCCCTTGGCGGACCAGACCTGGCCGATCAGGTCGCCCTTCTTGTCGGCGACCCCGGTGAAGCCGCCGGCCACGCCGCGGGCGCCGGCCGCGCCCGGCAGCGAGGCCAGCTGCTGGACGGTTTCGTCGGTGAGCGTGGCGGAGCCGCCCTCGCTCTTCTCCCTGGCGGAGGCCCTGGAGCCGGCCGAGCGGTCCACGACCTGGACGGCGATGTCCGAGTAGCTCTTGGAGTTGCTGTCCCGCAGGGCCTTGCCGAAGGTGTCGGAGAAGACCATGGTGCCGGCGACGAACGCCGTGCCGAGCATGACGGCCAGTGCCGTCATCAGCAGTCGGCCCTTGTGGGCCAGCACGTTGCGCAGTGCGGTGCGATACATGAGGTGTCCTGGGAATCGAGGGCGTCGGGCGTACGGGCCGGGTGTCAGCTGGTGCGGCCCTTGGCCTCGAAGCGGCGCATGCGGTCCAGGACGGTGTCGGCGGTCGGGGCGTGGAGTTCGTCGACGATGCGGCCGTCGGCGAGGAAGACGACGCGGTCGGCGTAGGAGGCGGCGACCGGGTCGTGGGTGACCATGACGACGGTCTGGCCGAGTTCGCGCACGGAGTTGCGCAGGAAGGAGAGGATCTCGGCGCCGGAGCGGGAGTCGAGGTTGCCGGTGGGTTCGTCGGCGAAGATGATGTCGGGCTTTCCGGCGAGGGCGCGGGCGCAGGCGACGCGCTGCTGCTGGCCGCCGGAGAGCTGGGAGGGGCGGTGGCCGAGGCGGCCGGACAGGCCGACGGTGTCGACGACGCGGTCGAGCCAGGCCTGGTCGGCCTTGCGGCCGGCGATGTCCATCGGCAGGGTGATGTTCTCCAGGGCGGTCAGGGTGGGGAGCAGGTTGAAGGCCTGGAAGATGAAGCCGATGTGGTCGCGGCGCAGCTGGGTGAGCTGCTTGTCCTTGAGGCCGACGAGTTCGGTGTCGCCGATGGTGGTGGAGCCGGAGGAGACGGTGTCCAGGCCGGCCATGCAGTGCATGAGGGTGGACTTGCCGGAGCCGGAGGGGCCCATGATGGCGGTGAACTCGCCCTGGGGGAAGGTCACGCTGACGTTGTCGAGGGCGACGACCCGGGTCTCCCCCTCCCCGTAGACCTTGTTCAGACCGGTGGCGCGGGCGGCCGCCAGGCCGGTGTGGACGGCGGTTGCGGTCGACGTGGTCACGGGGGTGCTCCTTGCTGGTTCGCGGATTCGTACCCCCATGCTCCGTTACGTGATCATGGTCCGGCGTCGCTCCGCCGGACGGTTGGCCCGACCGCCGCTGGGTGTAGGGAGGGGCGGCACCCTCCTCCTGCGGTATGACGGGAACCCTGAGGTCGGGCGCGGTGGCCGGGCGGTGGCCGGAATCACCGTGCTTCGTGGCCGAATTCCGAACTGTTCGTCAGATGGCAAGGAAACATGACAACTTCCCGGGCCGGGAACATGCGAAAGAGTGATCCGGGCGACTACTCTCAGGGGTGGTTCGCAGGACGCCCGGATGGTGGAACGCAGACACGGGCAGCTTAAAACTGCTTGGCCGCGAGGCCGTGCCGGTTCGAGTCCGGCTCCGGGCACCGCAACGACCCGCGGGGGCGCCACCGGCGTCCCCGCCGGGAGTCGTTCACCGGATCCTCCTCGCGGCGTATCCCGAAATTTTTGCCAAGCCATTACCCTGGTGCGCGGGCGGTGCAGTGCCGCCACGGAGGGAATGAGCAATGAGAAGCAGCAACCCGGTCTTCTCGCGGGAGGGGTCGTTCACCCGCGAGCCCGGCTACGCGGGGTTCGGAACGAGCGGTCAGGCCGGGGGCCCGTACGGCAACCCCTACGCGGGGACGCAGTACGCGCAGCCCCAGGGGCAGGGCCCGCTGACGGACGACCAGCTCCACCAGATGTACGGCGGTCCGTCGGCCGGCCCCGCGGCCACCGGGCGGATGACGCTCGACGACGTGGTCGCCCGCACCGCCATGACGCTGCTGACCGTGGTCGTGGCCGGCGCGGTGTCCTGGCTGACCCTGCCGTTCGAGAACTACGGCTTCGCGATCGGCGCCTCGCTGGTCGCCGCGATCGTCGGTCTGGTCGTCCAGTTCCGGGAGAAGATCAGCCCCGCCCTGGTGCTGGCCTACGCGGCGTTCCAGGGCTTCGCGCTGGGTGCGACCACCCACGTCCTCAACACCATCTGGTCCGGCATCGCGATCCAGGCGGTCGTCGGCACGGCGGTGGTCTTCGGCGCGACGCTCTACGTCTACAAGAGCGGTCGGCTCCGGGTCGGCTCGAAGTACCGCCGGATCGGCCTGGCGATCGGCCTGGGCTTCTCGGGGCTGTTGCTGATCAACTGCATCGCCTGGGCGTTCGGTGGGGGCCTCAACACCTGGGGCGGCCCGCTGGGCTTCGGCATCGGCCTGCTCGGCGTCGCCATCGGCGCGTTCTACCTGACGCTGGACTTCAGTGAGGTCGAGGAGGCGATCGCCCGGGGTGCCCGGCAGGAGGAGGCCTGGCGCGCCGCCTTCGGGCTCACCTTCTCGCTGGTGTGGATCTACGTCGAGATGATGCGCCTCATCGCGAGCCTGCGCGGCGACGACTGACGCCCACTCCCCGCCGTACCACTGCCGCCGGGCCCCGGAGCCGACCGCTCCGGGGCCCGGCGGCGTTTGTGGTTAGGCTCCTGTGCATGCATGACGTACAGCCCCTGGTCGAAGCCGTCGACAAACTGGCGGATCGTTTCCGCTCGCTGCCGCAGAGCAAGTTGCTGGGCGCGGTGCCCGGGCACCCCTCGCGGGCGGCGGCCGCGCTGGCGCTGGCCCGGCGGCTGGCCGCGCTCGCGCTGGCGGCGGAGGGCGGGCCGGAGCGGGAGTTCCCGGACGCCGGGGCCTTCGCGGCGGGGGACCAGCTGGCCGTCGCGGGGCACGACCTGGCGGCCGCGCTGGCGGCCCTGCCGGAGGGCGCCGCGGTGGCGCTGCCGGACGGGCCGGCGGCGGCGGCCGAGGTGCTGGCCGGGGCGGTGGCCGCGGTGCGGGAGACCGCCGAGCTCTGCGCCTGACCGAGCCTCGACGCCCCTGACCCCCGACGCGTTCGGGCCGGCGCGGGTAGGGGACGGCGCGGGCGCGGACACGCCGAAGGCCGGCCGGGTAACTAACCCCTTGGCCCGGCCGGCCTTCGGTCCCGCTGCTGGGTGAGGTGACGTCAGATGCTGGCGACCACCCGGTCCGCGAGCACGTAGACGGTTTCGTCGTCGGTGGAGAAGGTCAGCGAGTACGAGCCGGAGAAGCGCGAGCCGCCGAGCAGCCGGACGTGCTCACCGGCACGGACCGCGTCGATCAGCCGGTAGGCGGCCTCCCGGTCGCCCGGGGCCACGCACAGCGTGGTGCCGTCGGCGAAGGCGTACACGTCCAGGGTGCCCAGCGGGCCCGGGCGGACGTCGACCAGGGCGACGGCCTCCTCGGCAAGGGCGGCGAGCCGGGTGTCGGTCCACTCCCGGGAGGGCGACTGGCTCGGCACGAAGTCGGGGTGCGAGGGGTGGCGGCGCGGGTCGGGCACGGCGACCGGGGCGTCCTCCACGACCGGCTCGGCGTCCAGCAGTCCGGCCTCCAGGCCGGTGGCCAGCAGGTCGGCCTCGCGGCGGGCTCGGGCGTCCTTGGAAGGCTCGCCGACCGGGTGGCCGGGGCGCAGCGGGGCGCCGCCCTCGCCGCCGGGCTCGGCCGGGCCGGTGCCGCCCTCGCCGATCAGGTCCTCCAGCGCGGAGCGCAACGCCTCGCCGAACTCCGGGTCCATCGTCCCGGCGTTGTCGGCGGCATCCTGCGGGCCGGTGGGGCGGGGGAAGAACACCGGCCACTCGGCGGTGCCGGTGAAGGCACCGGTGAACGGGGAGTCGAACAGTGGAGCGTCCTCGGCCGCGCGGGCCTCCTGCTCGGCCCAGAACGCCCGGGCCTCGGTGATCTCCCGCTCGCGGTCGGCGGCGAGCGCCTCGCCGACGGCCCGGCGTATCGCGGCCTCGTCCACCGGTGCGGGCACGGTCGGGGCCGCGGCCTGCGCGTCCAGCCGGCGGGAGATCCCGCGCAGGCGGAGCAGCACGGCGGACGACACGGTGATCAGGATCAGCAGCAGGATGGTGTAGACGACGCTCACGGAACGTACTCCTAGCGCGGAGCGGAACGGGGTTACGTGTCCACACTGCCGTATGCGGGGCTGTTACCGCAGTGGCGAATGTCTAATTCGTCCGGGAGTTTCGCGCTTGTCCCCAAATTGTTAGGTAACACCCTTCTACGCAGTGGAGTTGATCCGCTCCGCAGTGTCGATTTCGGGACCGGAAATGACAGAGAAGAGGGCCGGATCGACCTCTCGGTGTGATCCGGCCCTCAATTACCCAGTGTCACTCCAAACGGGTGGTCCAGACCCTTCGGGAGTGCGGGAGGGTCAGCTGAGGCGCTCGATGACCATGGCCATGCCCTGGCCGCCGCCGACACACATGGTCTCCAGACCGAACTGCTTGTCGTGCCACTGCAGGGAGTTGATCAGCGTGGTGGTGATCCGGGCGCCGGTCATGCCGAAGGGGTGGCCGACCGCGATGGCGCCGCCGTTGACGTTCAGCTTGTCCAGGTCGATGCCCAGGTCGCGGTAGGAGGGGATCACCTGGGCCGCGAAGGCCTCGTTGATCTCGACCAGGTCGATGTCGTCGATGGTCAGGCCGGCCCGCTTGAGCGCCTGCCGGGAGGCCTCGACCGGGCCGTAGCCCATGATCTCGGGGGACAGGCCGCTGACGCCGGTGGAGACCACCCGGGCGAGCGGGGTGATGCCGAGCTCGCGGGCCTTGGTGTCGGACATGATGACCAGCGCGGCCGCGCCGTCGTTCAGCGGGCAGCAGTTGCCGGCGGTGACGGTGCCGTCCGGGCGGAACACCGGCTTCAGGCCGGACACGCCCTCCAGGGTCACGCCGGCGCGCGGGCCGTCGTCGGTGCTGACCACGGTGCCGTCCGGCAGCGTGACCGGGGTGATCTCGCGCTCCCAGAAGCCGGCCTTGATGGCGGCCTCGGCGAGGTTCTGCGAGCGGACGCCGAACTCGTCCTGCTCGGCGCGGGTGATGCCCTTGAGCGCCGCGAGGTTCTCGGCGGTCTGGCCCATCGCGATGTAGGCGTCCGGCACCAGGCCGTCCTCGCGCGGGTCGTGCCACTCCCCGCCGCCCTCCTCGGCGCGCTTGGCGGTGCGGGCCTGGGCCTCGTCGAAGATCGGGTTCATGGTGCCCGGCAGGCCGTCCGAGGTGCCCTTGATGCTGCGCGAGACGGTCTCGACACCGGCCGAGACGAAGACGTCGCCCTCGCCGGCCCTGATCGCGTGCAGCGCCATCCGCGTGGTCTGCAGCGAGGAGGAGCAGTAGCGGGTGATGGTGGCGCCGGGCAGGTAGTCCATGCCCATCTGGACAGCCACGATGCGGGCCAGGTTGTGGCCCTGCTCGCCGCCGGGCAGGCCGCAGCCGAGCATCAGGTCGTCGATCTGGCGCGGGTCGAGCTGCGGGACCTTGGCCAGGGCGGCCTGGATGATGTGGGCCGTCAGGTCGTCCGGGCGGACGTCCTTGAGCGAGCCCTTGAAGGCCCGGCCGATCGGCGAACGGGCGGCGCTGACGATGACGGCTTCGGGCATTGCGGGCTCCTCGCTGAGTGACGGCGGACTTGGCGGTCCGGGAGGAAAGCTACCGGTTGGTAGCTCAACCGTCACCGGCCCCGGCGTGTGAGCTGGCCGACGTGTTCCCGGGGTCCGCGCCGGGTTCCGTCGGCGCCTCCGCGCCGACCCGCAGCCGGTGGCGCAGCAGGGCCCAGCGCCGGCCCGTGCCTTCCGCCTCCACGGCCGCCACCTCGGTGCCCGCCCGCCCGGCCGCCGCCGCGGCGGCCAGCGCGACCGGCAGCACCGACTCACCCGGAACGGCGGCGCTCGGCCGCTCCTCCTCCGGCCACAGGCCCAGCGCGGCGCACACCGAGGGCAGGACGGCCATCGCGGCGGTGGCGTAGCCCTGGGCGGAGGGGTGGTAGCGGTCGGCGGCGAACATCTCCGGGCGGGCGGCGAACTCCGGGCCGAGCAGCGAGCCCAGCGAGACGGTGCGGCCGCCCGCCTCCACCACCGCGATGGTCTGCGCGGCGGCCAGCTGGCGGCTCAGCCGCCGGGCCACCCAGCGCAGCGGCGGGCGCACCGGCTTGATCGTCCCGAGGTCCGGGCAGGTGCCGACCACCACCTCGCAGCCGTTCGCGCGCAGCGCGGCGACGGCCTCGCCGAGCTGCCGGACGGCGACCTGGGCGGGGCTGTGCCGGGTCACGTCGTTGGCCCCGATCATGATCACCGCGATGTCCGGGCGGTGTCGCAGGGCCTGCTCCAGCTGGCCGGGGAGGTCGGCGGAGCGGCCGCCGGACCGGGCCACGTTGACCAACCGCACCGGGCGCTCGGCCACCGAGGCCAGGCCGGCCGCCAGCAGCGCGCCCGGGGTCTCGCGGGCCCGGGCCACCCCGAGCCCGGCGCCCGTGGAGTCGCCGAGGACGGCCAGCACCAGCGGCGCCTGCGGGGCGGCGCAGCGGTCGGCGAAGGCCTCGCCGTAGACCCCGTCGGCCTTGGGCGGGACGGTCTCCAGGACGCCGATGGCCTGGATGGCGAGCTTGCTCTCGGTCAGCAGCAGGCCCACCAGGCCCACGCCGAGCAGGCCGAGGCCCCCGCCGCCGTACGCCGCGGCGGTGGCGATCCGGCGGGCCACCCGGGCCCGTGAGTCCTGTGCGCCTGGCATCCGGCGCCCCCTTCGCGTCCTCGTGCCGTCCCCTCGAGGCACGGCAACGCCTGCACAGCGCTCTTACCCGGACCGGGGGTGGGACTACCGGCGGCACGGGCGGAGGTGGGCCATTGGGGGCGGTGTGCCGGAGGGGAGCGCCGGGGTGCCACCCACGCCCTAGGCTTTGCAGTACCGAATGCACTCGCATGCCCATAGACCGGGAGGACCCCCGTGCGGTACCACAACTCGATCATCGACCTGGTCGGCAACACGCCGCTGGTCAAGCTGAACAAGGTCACCGAGGGCATCAGCGCGACTGTGCTGGCGAAGGTCGAGTACTTCAACCCCGGCGGCTCGGTGAAGGACCGCATCGCGATGCGCATGATCGAGGCCGCCGAGGCCTCGGGCGCCCTCAAGCCGGGCGGCACGATCGTGGAGCCGACCTCCGGCAACACCGGTGTCGGTCTGGCGATCGTGGCCCAGCAGAAGGGCTACAAGTGCATCTTCGTCTGTCCCGACAAGGTGTCCACCGACAAGATCAACACCCTGCGCGCCTACGGCGCCGAGGTGGTCGTCTGCCCGACCGCCGTCGCCCCGGAGCACCCCGACTCCTACTACAACGTCTCGGACCGCCTGGTCCGCGAGACCCCGAACGCCTGGAAGCCGGACCAGTACTCCAACCCGGACAACCCGGCCTCGCACTACCACTCCACCGGTCCGGAGCTGTGGGAGCAGACCGACGGGAGGATCACCCACTTCGTGGCGGGCGTCGGCACCGGCGGCACCATCTCCGGCACCGGCAACTACCTGAAGGAGGTCTCCGGCGGCAAGGTCAAGGTCGTCGGCGCCGACCCGGAGGGCTCGGTCTACTCGGGCGGCACCGGCCGTCCGTACCTGGTCGAGGGCGTCGGTGAGGACTTCTGGCCGACCGCCTACGACCGCAACGTCGCGGACGAGATCGTCGCGGTCTCCGACAAGGACTCGTTCCAGATGACCCGCCGCCTGGCCAAGGAGGAGGGCCTGCTGGTCGGCGGCTCCTGCGGCATGGCCGTGGTGGCCGCGCTGGAGGTGGCCCGCAAGCTCGGGCCGGACGACGTCGTCGTGGTGCTGCTGCCGGACGGCGGCCGCGGCTACCTGTCCAAGATCTTCAACGACGACTGGATGGCCGACTACGGCTTCCTGCCCTCCTCCACCGACGAGGCCCACATCGGCGAGGTGCTGGCCCGCAAGGAGTCCGTGGCGCAGGGCGGCGTCCCGCAGTTCGTCCACATGCACCCGAACGAGACGGTCGCCGAGGCGGTCCGGGTGCTGCGCGAGTACGGCGTCTCGCAGATGCCGGTGGTCTCCCCGGGCGCCGGCCACCCGGACATCATGGCCGGCGAGGTGATCGGCTCGGTGGTGGAGAAGCTGCTGCTCGAGGGCATCTTCGCCAAGGAGATCGAGCTGACCGACACCCTGGACAAGGTGATGTCCAAGCCGCTGCCGGTGGTCGGCTCGGGCGAGACCGTCACCAACCTGATGACCGTGCTGGAGAAGGCCGACGCGGCGGTCGTGCTGGTCGAGGGCAAGCCCCAGGGCATCGTCACCCGCCAGGACCTGCTGAGCTTCCTGACCACCCGCGGCGCGCACTGACGCCGGATCACGGCGGGCGGGCACTGAGGCCCGTTCCCGGGCCCGGTGCGCGCTGAGGCCCGCTCACCCCGCGCGGCCCGTGGGCGGATCGGAAGGATTCGTCCACGGGCGAAGTGGTACACCGGCGTCACCTGCCCGCAGCACGTGGTTAACAAGGCTCCGGCATCGTGGTGGTCAACGGCGAGACGCCGAGCGAGGCGGCAGCGGCCGACTGGGAGCGGCTCCCCGGCGGGCGCGGTCGGCTCCGGACACGTCGGACGGTCCTGACCCGGCCGCCGTGTCCGCCCTCCCCGACCGGTACCGGAGGGAGGGGCCCTCCGCGGGAGGCGCCGTCGTCCCGCCCCTGTCCGGCTCCGGCCGGTCGACAGGGTGCGGCGACTCCCGCGGCGATCACCGCGCCGCACGGCGCGGCTCCGCGGCTCCCGGGTGGGGGAGCCGAGGCGGAGGAACGGTGGGGCCGGTCCTGTTCCGAGGACCGGCCCTCCCGTGCGTCCGGCCTCCGTGTGCGCGCCGGGGAGCCTCCGTTCCCGTACGCTCGCACGCATGACCAGCACTGAAACGACCGACGCCCCGCGCTACGTCAAGCTCAAGATCGAGCTCATCGCGGAGATCACCGACGAGGGCGCCCTCAAGGCGGCGGCCCTGCAGCAGGTCGCCGGGGACGAGTACCTGGACGACGAGGAGCGGGCCCAGTCCGTCGAGGCCATCGAGGTGGACCCGTCGGGTTCGCTCGCCCACTTCATCGACCCCGTCGCGCTGCTCGGCGACGTCCCGGGCGTCGAGCTCGCCTCGGCGACCTGGGAGTCGGCGCAGACCGAGTTCGACCCCGAGAGCGAGGAGTGGGACGAGTACACGGTGGAGGAGTCCGCCGAGTAACGGCCGTACGTGCCGTGAACGCCCGTGAACGCCCGGTCCGCTTTCCGCGGACCGGGCGTTTTGTCCATGTTAGGCGGGAAGTTGGGTCATCTCATACGATCGCTTACCCTTCGGGGATGGAACCGTGAGCAGCCGGATTGCGTTTCTGTATCCGTAATTGCCCGGGACGAATCAGCAGGGAGACGTGACGTGACGGCACGGGACGGTCAGGGGCGGGTGGCCGGGGGCGGCTGGAGCCGGCGCGGAGTGCTCGCGGGCCTGATCGGTGCGCCGGTCCTGCTGCTCGCGGCCTGCAACGACAACAGCGGCGGCAGCGGCGGCGGCAACGGCGGTTCCGGCGGTGGCGGTGCCAACGGCGGCGCCGGGGGCTCGGGCGGTGGCAGCGCCCCGAAGACCTCGGCCGCCGTGATCACCGTCAGCCCGGCGGACGGCACCACCGGCGCCAGCTTCAGCGAGCCGGTCAAGGTCACCGTCAGCAACGGCACCCTGAGCGCCGTCAAGGTCACCGACTCCACCGGCAAGGAGCTGGCCGGCCAGCTCTCCTCCGACAACACCAGCTGGACCTCCGCGGCGGCCCCGGCCAGCGGCACCAAGTACTCCGTCACCGCCAGCGGCGTCGACAAGGACAAGCTGGAGGCGGACGCCAACGCCACCTTCACCACGGCGACCCCGGCCAACACCTTCGTGGGGTACTTCACCCCCGAGGACGGCTCGGTGGTCGGCGTCGGCATGCCGGTCTCGATCAACTTCAGCAAGCCGATCACCGACAAGAAGGCCGTCCAGTCGGCGATCTCCGTGATAGCGGAGCCGGGTGTCGAGATCGTCGGCCACTGGTTCTCCAGCACCCGCCTCGACTTCCGGCCCCAGGAGTACTGGGCCAAGGGCACCAAGGTCACCCTGAAGCTGCGGCTCAAGGACGTCGAGGGCGCCAAGGGCGTCTACGGCACCCAGTCCAAGGACGTGAGCTTCACCATCGGCCGCGCCCAGACCAGCGTCGCCGACCTCGGCACCAAGAAGCTCACCGTCACCACGGACGGCCAGGTCAGCGCCGTCTACAAGATCTCCGGCGGCGCCCCCGAGCACACCACCTGGGGCGGCAAGATGGTCATCTCCGAGCAGTTCACCCAGACCCGGATGAACTCGCAGACCGTCAACCTGGGCAGCGAGTACGACATCGCCGACGTGCCGCACGCCCAGCGCCTGACCACCTCCGGCACCTTCATCCACGGCAACTACTGGTCCTCGCCGTCGATCTTCGGCGGGCAGAACACCAGCCACGGCTGCGTCGGCCTGCAGGACGCCAAGGGCGCCTCGGACAGCAGCACGGACGGCTACAAGTTCTACAAGTCCTCGATGATCGGCGACGTGGTCGAGGTCGTGAACTCCGGGGACAAGACCGTCGCCCCGGACAACGGCCTGAACGGCTGGAACCTGAGCTGGGCCGACTGGAAGGCCGGCAGCGCCGTCTGATCGGGTCCGGGCCGGCGGGAGCCGGTCCGCATCCCCGGCACCCCCGCACAGCCGCATTCCTGCATTCCCGCACCCCCGTATCCGAAGAAAAGCTCCGGGCGGACCGAACCTCGCGGTCCGCCCGAGGAGTCAGGTGGGTGTGAAACGCGAGCAGAGACAGCGGCAGGATGCCGAGTTCAGCGCTTTCGTCGCCGGGAGCGGCCGCCAACTGCTGCGGCTGGCCGAGCTGTTGACCGGAGATCCGGAGCGGGCCAAGGACATCGTGCAGTCGGCGCTGGAACGCGCCTACCTGCACTGGCACCGGATCACCGGCGACGACCCCATCGCGTACGTCCGCCGGATCGTGGTGAACCAGCACCGCGACTGGTGGCGCCGGCTGCGCAACCGCGAACTGCCCACCGACCACGCCCCCGACCGGCCGCTGGCCGAGGACCTGGCCGAACGGCAGGCCGAACGGGCGCTGCTGCACCAGGCGCTGGGCACCCTCACCCGCCGGGAGCGGACGGTCGTCGTGCTGCGGTACTACGGGGACCTCACCGAGGCCGCCGTCGCGGCCGAACTGGGAATCGCCCGGGGCACCGTGAAGAGCACGCTCAACCGGGCGATGTCGAAGCTGCGCGCACACCCCGAACTCGCCGACCGCACGGGCGGCCCGGCGGGTGCCACGACGCACATCGAGGTGACGGTATGAGCTTCGAGGACCGACTCGGAGAGCTGTTCAGGAACGAGGACCCGCACGCGGCCGGGCCGGAGCCGGCGGCGGTCATCGCCGGTGCCCGGCGGCGGCGCGCCCGGGAACGCCGCGGCGGAGCTGGAGGCGGCGTCGGCCCCCTCCACGGGGGCGGCCGGGTCGACGGGGGCGGCCGCACCGACCCCGACCGGCTCACCGACCCCGAGTTCGACCCGGACCGCGCTGCCGCTCTCGCCGGTGCGGCAGGTCGCCCCCGGGGAGAAGATCCTGGTCACCGACGACACCCGGATCTGGTTCACCGCGAACCAGCGCTGCGACGAGTCCCGCGAGTCCGACGGCAGCTGGCACACCTCCTTCGGCTGCCGGGACGTGCGCAGCGACAACCTGGAGCACGACAAGCCCAGCGTCTACGCGCAGACCAGCGGCAACCGGGACCGCTCCGTCGTGGCCAGCTTCTACCTGGGACCGACCCCCTCCCGGATCGTCGCGTTCTTCGACGGCAAGCCGACCGTCGCCACCATCGTCACCACCGCCGGGATGAAGGGCTGGACCGGCTACTACGTGGTCCTGCCGCCGATGCCGACGGGCGACCCGTCCGCGCACCGGCGGCCGGCCGGCCCCGCGATCGGGGTGTACGACGCCGAGGGCAAACTGCTGGCGGAGAACCCCGGCACCGCCTCCGACGGCTCCGACGAGCGGGCGCCGCAGCGGCTGTGACCGGGCGCGGCCGACCCGTTCCGGCTCCGGTCGCGCCCGGTCGGCTCCGCCCGCTCCCGGGCCGGGCGGCGAGGGGCGGCGGCGGTCAGCCCTGGGTGCGGGCCACGCCGATCGGGCAGGAGGCGCCCGTCCCGCCCAGACCGCAGTAACCGTTGGGGTTCTTGGCGTCCGACAGGTACTGCTGGTGGTACGGCTCGGCCGGGTAGAACGGGCCGGCCGGCGCGATCTCGGTGGTGATCGGGCCGTAACCGAGCGCGGTCAGGGCGGGCTGGAAGGCGTCCCTGGTGGCGCCCGCGGCGGCGGCCTGGGCGGGGGAGTGGGTGTAGAGCGCGGATCGGTACTGGGTGCCCACGTCGTTGCCCTGGCGGTTGCCCTGGGTCGGGTCGTGGGCCTCCCAGAAGGTCTTCAGCAGCCGCTCGTAGGAGATCACCGCCGGGTCGAACACCACCCGGACCGCCTCGGTGTGCCCGGTCAGCCCGCTGCACACCTCCTCGTACGTGGGATTGGGCGTGTGGCCGCCCTGGTAACCGACCAGCGTCGTCCAGACGCCGGGCAGCAGCCAGAACGTGCGCTCCGCGCCCCAGAAGCAGCCCAGCCCGAAGTCGGCCACCTCCAGACCCTCCGGATACGGGCCGGTGAGCGGGTGTCCGAGCACGGTGTGCGGCTCGGTCAGGGCGAAACCCGGGGCCTGGCGGCCGGGCAGTGCCTGGTCGGCGGGGACGAGCGAGGTCTTGTGGCGGTTGAACAGCACGGCCTGCTCCAGCGGGGGTAGGGAGGGTTGCCCAGGGTTCAACGCACCGGACGGCCTGCGGATTCCGTCCGCCGATTCCGGCGAGCGCTCGGCCGTACGGCCGTTAGGCTCGGAGCCATGACCGAGCACCAGCTTCCCCACGGCTTCGAGACCCTCGCCATCCACGCGGGTCAGGAAGCAGACCCCCAGACCGGGGCCGTCGTCACACCCATCTACCAGGTGTCCACCTACAAGCAGGACGGGGTGGGCGGCCTGCGGGGCGGCTACGAGTACAGCCGCAGCGCCAACCCGACCCGCACCGCGCTGGAGGAGTGCCTCGCGGCGCTGGAGGGCGGCGCCCGCGGCCTCGCCTTCGCCTCCGGCCTGGCGGCCGAGGACACCCTGCTGCGCACCATCCTCAAGCCGGGCGACCACATCGTGATCCCCAACGACGCCTACGGCGGCACCTTCCGGCTGTTCGCCAAGGTGCTGACCCGCTGGGGCGTCGAGTTCTCCGTCGCGAACACCCAGGCGCTGGGTGACGTCCGCGCCGCGCTGCGCCCCAACACCCGCGCGGTGTGGGTCGAGACCCCCTCCAACCCGCTGCTGGGCATCACCGACCTGGCCGGGCTCGCCGAGGTCGCGCACGGCGCCGGCGCCCTGCTGGTGGTCGACAACACCTTCGCCAGCCCGTACCTGCAGCAGCCGATCTCGCTCGGCGCGGACGCCGTCGTGCACTCCACCACCAAGTACATGGGCGGCCACTCGGACGTGGTCGGCGGTGCGCTGGTGCTGGCCGACGCGGGCCTCGGCGAGGAGGTCGCGTACCACCAGAACGCGATGGGCGCCGTCTCCGGGCCGTTCGACGCCTGGCTGGTGCTGCGCGGCATCAAGACCCTGGGCGTCCGGATGGACCGGCACAGCTCCAACGCGGAGAAGGTCGCCGAGCTGCTGAGCAGCCACCCCAAGGTCAGCCAGGTGCTCTACCCGGGCCTGCCCGAGCACCCCGGCCACGACATCGCCGCCAAGCAGATGAAGGCCTTCGGCGGCATGGTCTCGTTCCGGGTCGCCGGCGGCGAGGAGGCGGCCGTCGAGGTCTGCAACCGTGCGCAGCTGTTCACCCTGGGCGAGTCGCTGGGCGGCGTGGAGTCGCTGATCGAGCACCCGGGCCGGATGACCCACGCCTCGGCGGCCGGTTCGCCGCTGGAGGTGCCGGCCGACCTGGTGCGCGTCTCGGTGGGCATCGAGTCCGTCGACGACCTGCTGGCCGACCTCAAGCAGGCGCTCGGCTAAGGGCGTTGGCCCTACTGCCCCTGCTGGTCCGCCGTGTAGGACTCCATCGCGAGGTTGAAGCGGGCCAGCAGGGCGCAGAACGCCCGCTGCTCCTCGGGCGGCCAGCCGGCCACCAGGCGGCGGGTCAACTCGGCCCGCCCGTCCCGGACTTCGGCCAGCCGACCGGTGCCGCAGGAGGTCAGCGCGAGCCGTACCGCGCGGCGGTCGGCCGGGTCCTGCACCCGGCCGACCAGCCCGGCCGCGACCAGCGGGGCGACCTGGCGGGTCACCGTGGAGGAGTCCACCCCCAGCGCCTCGGCCAGCGCCTTGACGTTCGCCGGGCCGTGCCGCTCCAGGCGGTCGAGCAGCAGATAGGCGGCCCGGTCCAGCGTGCCGACGCCGCCGGAGGTCCGGACCTGTTCCATCCGGCGGGCGAACACCGCCAGCTGGTACTGGAGTTGGGTGTGCACGGGCTCGGTTCGGTCGGTGGCCTGGGGCGAGGGCGTCGTCATCGCGGCTCACGATCGTCATGCGGTGAGAGAAGCTCAGAACCAGCAGCGTACGCGGGCGGAGCGGGCCCGGGAACAGGCCCGACGTCCCCGATGTGGGGTGCGGGGCGCCCGGGGGCGCCCCGTGCGGGCCAGGCCGGGCGTGCTGATCCGGCCTGCCCCACGCGGGGCGCCCTAGGCTGGGATCATGCACAACTGGCCGATCACCCTCGACGACGTCCGCGGCGCCCAGAAGATGCTCGCCGGGGTCGCCCGGGTCACCCCGATGGAGGGCAGCCGGCACCTGTCCGGACTGATCGGCGCGCCGGTCCACCTCAAGTGCGAGAACCTCCAGCGCACCGGCTCCTTCAAGCTGCGCGGGGCGTACGTGCGGATCGCGGGACTCTCGCCGGTGCAGCGGGCCGGCGGGGTGGTGGCGGCGAGCGCCGGGAACCACGCCCAGGGGGTGGCGCTGGCGGCCTCGCTGCTGGGGGTGCGCTCGACCGTGTTCATGCCGGTCGCGGCGCCGCTGCCCAAGGTCGCGGCCACCCGCGAGTACGGCGCCGAGGTGCGGCTGCACGGCACCACCGTGGACGAGGCGCTACAGGCCGCGCAGCGGTACTCGGAGGCGACCGGGGCGGTGTTCATCCACCCCTTCGACCACTGGGACGTGGTCACCGGCCAGGCGACCGTCGGCCTGGAGATCCTGGAGCAGTGCCCCGAGGTGCGCACGATCCTGGTCGGGGTGGGCGGTGGCGGGCTGCTGGCCGGGATCGCGGCGGCGGTCAAGCCGTTGCGACCGGACGTCCGGGTGGTCGGGGTGCAGGCGGCGGCCGCGGCCGCGTACCCGCCCTCGCTGGCGGCCGGGCGGCCGGTGACGCTGGAGCACTTCGCCACCATGGCCGACGGGATCATGGTCGGGCGCCCGGGGGACATCCCGTTCGAGGTGGTCAACACCCTGGCGGACGGCATCCGCACGGTCTCCGAGGACGCCCTGGCGCGGGCCCTGCTGCTGGGCCTGGAGCGGCTGAAGCTGGTGGTCGAGCCGGCCGGGGCGGCCCCGATCGCGGCGCTGCTCGAGCAGCCGGACTCCTTCGAGGGCCCGGTGGTGGCGGTGCTCTCCGGGGGCAACATCGACCCGCAGCTGATGCAGCGGGTGCTGCGGCACGGGCTGGCGGCGGCCGGGCGCTACCTGTCGCTGCGGGTGCGGCTGGCGGACAAGCCGGGTTCGCTGGCGGACCTCCTGGGGGTGCTGACCAGGGTGGACGCCAACGTGCTGGACGTCGCGCACGTGCGGACCGACCCGCGGCTGGGGCTGACCGAGGTCGAGGTGGACCTGCACCTGGAGACCAAGGGGCCGGAGCACTGCGCGCTGGTGGTGGGCGAGTTGCGGGACGCGGGGTACGTGGTCGCGGGCTGAGCGGCCGTCCCCTCTCCCGATCCGTTCCCCTTAATCCCCTTGACGCGATGTATCGCGAGTTGCCACACTCGCGATACATCGCGTTCTGTTTCGGTTATCGGGAACCGAGTCGCCCGCGCGCCCGAACGGGGGGCGGAGTGGGACAGATCGCCCATACTCGACCGAGGAGATGAGGCAGGCCATGGCGCCAGCCATCCAAGCCGAGAACCTGGTCAAGACCTTCGGCGACGTACGAGCCCTGGACGGCGTCAGCCTCGACGTCCCCGAGGGCACGGTGCTCGGGCTGCTCGGCCCGAACGGGGCCGGCAAGACCACCACCGTGCGCGTCCTCACCACCCTGCTCCGCCCGGACTCCGGCCGCGCGGTGGTGGCCGGGGTCGACGTCCTCGAACACCCGGACCGGGTGCGCAGCCTGATCGGGCTGTCCGGTCAGTACGCGGCGGTCGACGAGTACCTCACCGGCTTCGAGAACCTCACCATGGTCGGCGAGCTGTACCAGATGCGCACCCGCGACGCGAAGGCCCGCGCGCTGGAGCTGCTGGAGTGGTTCAACCTCACCGAGGCCAAGGACCGCACCGCCAAGACGTACTCCGGGGGCATGCGCCGGCGCCTCGACCTCGCCGCCGCGCTGGTCGTCCGGCCGCCGGTGATGTTCCTGGACGAGCCGACCACCGGCCTCGACCCGCGCAACCGGCTCGCGCTCTGGGAGGTCATCGAGACCCTGGTCGAGCAGGGCACCACGCTGCTGCTGACCACCCAGTACCTGGAGGAGGCCGACCGGCTCGCCCACGACATCGCGGTGGTCGACCACGGCCGGGTGATCGCCCGCGGCACGGCCGACCGGCTCAAGGCGCAGATCGGCGGCGAGCGGATCGAGGTCGTGGTGCACGACCCGGGCCTGGTCGCGGACGCGGTCGCGGCGCTGTCCCGGTACGCGCTGGGCGAGCCGGCCGTGGAGAAGAACACCCGGAAGATCACCGTGCCGGTCAGCGGCGGCGCCCGGGTGCTTGCCGACGCGATCCGCGAACTGGACGGCCGGGGCATCGAGATCGACGACATAGGCCTGCGCCGCCCGACCCTGGACGACGTCTTCCTCACCCTCACCGGCCACGTCGCCGAGGCGGTCGAGGAGGACGGCGGCGCCGCCGGCTCGGAGGGCCGCGGCCGGGGCGGCCGGGGCCGTGGGAACAGCGGCGGCGGCGCGGGCGGCGCCGCGCAGCAGGA
>NZ_JPRF03000047.1 GCF_001188955.3 Kitasatospora aureofaciens
CACGGCGACCAGGCGCCGCCGGAGCGCCTGCGGGTTCTCCGCGGCCAGGTCCAGGCCCAGCTCCTCGCTGGCCTCGCCCCCCGTGGCCGCTCCCCAGGCCGCCTTCTCCGCCCCTGCCTTCCCCGCCCCGGTGGTGCCCGCGCCCGCGCCGCCCACCCCGGCGCCCACCAGCGCCGCACCGGCTCCGGTCCCGGTCCCGGCGGCCCCGGAACGGCCCGCGCCCAGCCCGAGTGCGAGCCCCAGTCCGAAGCCGACCCCGAAGCAGATTCCGCCCCCGGTCGCCACCCGGGCCCCCCGGCACGAACCGACCCCGGAACCGACCACCGAGGCGCCGGTCGTCCCGATCCCGGCCCCGGCCCCGGCCCTTCCGGCCCTTCCGACCCTCCCGCCACTGCCGACGCCGGAGGTGCCGGTCGTCCCGACGCCCACCGTGCCGCCGGTGCCGGAACCGACCGTCACCCCGCCCGGGCCGCCCGCGCCCACCGGCTTCTGGGGCGACTCCCTGCCCGTGTGGAAGCCCGGCAACCACCGGGTGCCGCCGGAGGGGCCGAGCATCCGGCG
Source organism: Kitasatospora aureofaciens (assembly GCF_001188955.3). Taxonomy (GTDB): domain Bacteria; phylum Actinomycetota; class Actinomycetes; order Streptomycetales; family Streptomycetaceae; genus Kitasatospora; species Kitasatospora aureofaciens. The sequence continues at coordinate 562 of NZ_JPRF03000047.1, forward strand.
GAAGGGCAGCGACAGGTTCTGGCAGCGCGACGGCGGCTGGATCGGCGGCGACTACCACCCGCACGCCATCACCGTGCACGCGCCGGCCACCACGCTGGTCGACCTCAACCGCAGCTGCACGTCCTTCGACGCGGTCGCCGGGGTCGACGACGCCACGCTCAGCCCCGGCGGCGTCGTCTTCACCGTCCAGAGCGGCGACGGCAGCACCCTTTGGCGCTCCCGGCCCATCGGCGCCGGGGACGACGCGGTGCCGGTGCACGTGCCGCTGGCCGGGCAGAAGTCGATCCGGCTGGTGGTCACGCCGGTGCACGGAATCTGGTCCGCGCTGAACGTCGCGGACTGGGCGCAGGCCCGGTTCAGGTGCTAGTAGGGGTGTGGCCCCGGGCCGGGGCCCGTCCCGGAAGCCGCTGACGGCTTCCCTGGCGACGGGCCCCCAGCCCTGCTTCCGTGGCGTCCTGCTCAGATGGCGCAGGAGCCGTCCGCGCAGGCCTCGCCGGCCGGCGCGACCGGCACCGGGGCCGGGCGGCGCTCGTCGATCTCGTCGGCGACCTGGTCCAGCACCTTGCGGAAGGTCGCGGCCTCCTGCCCGCCCTGGACCGCCCACTTGCCCTCGAACACGAAGGTCGGCACGGCACTGATGCCCAGCTCACGGGCCTCGGCCAGCTGGGCGCGGACCTCGGCGGCGCCCTCGTCGCCCGCCAGGTAGGCGGTCACCCGCTCGCGGTCCAGACCCGCCGCCACCGCGACATCGGCCAGCGCGGCGCGGTCGCCGATGTCCACGCCGTCGGTGAAGTGCGCCTTCAGCAGCGCCTCCTTGAGCCGGCCCTGCGCCTCGGCGCCGTACTCGGTCTCGGCGAGGTGCAGGAGGCGGTGGCCCAGGAAGGTGTTGGCGTGCAGGGCGGCGTCGAAGTCGTACGTGATGCCCTCGGCGAGGCCCAGCTCGGCCACCCGCGCGTCCATCGCGACCGACTGGGGGCCGTAGCGCTCGGCCAGCCAGGCGCGGTGCGGGCTCGCCGTCGCGGGCGCGTCCGGGACCAGCTGGTACGGGCGGTAGACGACCTCGACGTCCTCCTTGCCCGGGAAGTCCGCCAGGGCCTGCTCGAAGCGGCGCTTACCGATGTAGCACCAGGGGCAGGCGATGTCGGACCAGATCTCGACCTTCATGTCGGGGGGCTCCAAGGGGGCGTCTCGTGCGGATGTGCGGATGTACGGATACGCGGATGTACGGATAGGTGAACGATGAACCATCTCGGTACATTCCCGGCACCGCCCGGCCCTCGCCGGCCCCTCGGGTCAGCCTTCCGCGGGCGCCGGCACCACCAGGACCGGGCAGGCCGCGTGGTGCACCGCCGCCGAGCTCACCGACCCCAGCAGCAGCCGGGCGAAGCCCCCGTTGCCGCGGGTGCCGACCACCAGGGTGTGCTGCCGGGTCGACGCCTCCAGCAGCACCTCGATCACGTTGCCCAGCACCACGTGCAGCGACATCTCCCCCGCGTACGGCCGGACCCGCTGCCGGAGCACGGTCGCCACCGCCCGGCGCAGCCCGTCCGCCATGCTCTCGACCAGCGTCTCCACGCTCTCCTGCACCAGCTCCGCCATCCCCGGCGGGTAGCCGGCCGGTGCCGGGTTCACCACGGCCAGCACGTACAGCGGCAGGCCGAACAGCTCCGCCTCCGTCATCGCCCGGTCCAGCGCCCACAGCGACCCGTCCGACCCGTCGCACGCCGCCAGCACCCCGGGCGGCCGCCCCGTCGGCGGCCGCCCGAGCACCGACAGCACCACGGGAACTTCCTGCCCCGGGCTCACACCGGCCACCGCACCCACTCCTCACCGCGGACTCACAGCCCCGCCATCATCGCCCGCCCGGCGCCCCCGCCCGGCCCAGCCGCGCCGGACGGCGCAACGGAGGGCGCCGGGCGGGCGTAGGGCTACCGCACTGGGCGCGGGTGCAACGACCGGGCCGGGCGTAGCGGGCCCGGCCCGGGGGTCAGGGGGTGAGGGCCGGGGGGCGGGGGCGGGGGAGGCCGGTCCAGCAGGCGCCGTGGCGGCGGGCGCGGAGGCGGCGGAGCCAGAGTTCGGTGGAGACGAGGTCGGCGAGGCCTGCGAGGGCGGCCGGGGAGAGCGGGGTGGCGGGGTCGGCGCAGTGGGCCAGGCCGGCGCGGACGGCGGGGAGGTCGATGAGGCCGGCTTCGGCGAGGAGGGGGGCGTCGAAGAGTTCGGCGAGGCCGTCGGCGGCGAGGCGCAGGCCGGCCCGGGTGGGAGCGGTGCGGTCGGGTCGGGGGCCGCGGCCCCAGTCGGGGGGCAGGTCGGTGCGCCCGGCGCCGGTGAGGACGGCGTGCAGGAGGGCGTGCCGGGCGCCGGGTTGGAGGCGGATGTCGTCCGGGAGCAGCCGGGCGGCGCGGACCACCTGGTTGTCGAGGAAGGGTGCGTGCAGGCGCTGGCCGGGCCGTTCGGCGGCGTGTACGAGCGTGCGGTAGGAGCGTGCCTGCCGGTGGAGGGCGTGGCGGGCGCGGTGCGCGCCGGGGTGTTCCTCGGGCGCCGGTTTGCGCGCCGCCAGCCGTAGCCGGAGGGCCACCGCGGAGAGCGCCTCGTCGGAGAGCCAGCGGGCGGCCGGGCCGGGGACGCACCAGGCGAGGTCGACGGCCGAGCGGTCGCCCGCCGTACCCGCGCCGTCCGGGACGTGGCGGGCGGTCAGCTTGGCGGCCGCCTCGTCCAGCGCCTCGGCGTAGCGGACCCGGGAGAGCCGGTGGGCGGCCCGGACCACGGTGAGCGGGGTGCGCAGCGCGCCGGCCAGGACGCCCGCGACGGCCCGGTCGGCGCCGGCCAGGGCGGCGACCGGGGGCAGGAGTTCGCGGGGCCGCCCGGCCCGGAGGAGGTCGGCGAGCCGGGCCGGGTGGCCGTCCAGGACCTGGCGGGCGCCGTAGCCGGTGAGGTGGTCGGTGCCGCCGGCGTCGAAGCGGGCCTCGGCGCGGGCGGCGGCCACGAGTTCGGGGCCGGGCTCGTCGGTGAGCGGGCCGGACTGCGGGTCGGTGCGCAGGACGGCGTACGGGAGGGTGTCGGGGCCGGGGTCGAGCACGGTGTGCCGCAGCCGCGGGGTGTCGGGGGCGAGGGCGAGGGTGGTGGGCGGTTCGGTCTCGCCGAGCGTGACGGCGGCCAACTGCTCGGGCGCGGACGGCTCGTGGGCGCTTTCCCGGACCCAGGAGCCCTTGACCGCACCGCGCCTGGCACCGGCGGTACTCCTGGTGCCGGCATCGCTCCTGGGGCCGGCGCTCCTGAGGCCGACGGCGAGCGGCGCGGAGGCGGCGGCCGTGGGCACCGGCGGCAGTGGTACGGCGGCGGCGAGCAGGGCGACGGTGGCGGAGGCGGTGCCGTACGAGAGGTCGACGCCGAGCCGGGCGCGCCCGGCGGGGCCGGGGGCCGCCGCGGTGGTGCGGACCCGGGAGCGGACGGACTCCAGCAGGGCCCTGGTGAGTTCGCGGATCGCGGGCGCCTCGTCGCGCGGCTGTTCGGCGCCGGGCGGCTCGTCGTAGGCGTCGACGTACGGACGTCCGCCGCGGATGGCCAGCACGTGGCCGGGCGGCACCCGTTGGACGCCCAGGTACGGGGTGCCGGTGCCGAGCGCCTCCGGGGACTCGGGGCAGGCGAGCCGGGCGGCGAGGTGGCCGGTGTCGAGGGCGGCGCCGACCAGGTCGGCGAGCGGGAGGGCGGCGGTGGCGTACGCGGTGCCGCCGGCCCAGGGGGTGTGGAAGACGGGTTGGGCGCCGGCGAGGTCGGTGAGCAGCAGGGTGGAGCGGGTGCCGGTGCGCAGGACGACGGTGTAGCTGCCGGGCCAGGCGGTCAGGTGGCGGACGGCGCCGCCGCGGGCGGCGGCGAGGCCTGCGGCGAGTTCGGCGTCGGTGGCTCCGCAGTGGCCGAGGACGGCGAGCCGGGTGGTGGCGGGGGTGTCCTCGACCGGGTCGGGGACGGTCGGTCCGGTGCTGACGACGGCGGGGGCGCCGGGCCGGAGGGTGACCAGGCGGATCTCCTCGGGTCGCCAGTCGCCCACCGCCCAGAGCGGGTTGGGGCCGGTCCACAGAGGGCGCGCGGCGATCGGCGTGACCGTGGCGAGGGCTTCGTGCGCCGGTGTTCCCGCCCGGGGCGTGCCCGTGCTCCAGCCCGTCAGCCACCGCATCGCGCCTCCACCGGACGAGGACCTGCACTCGCGCGGCGCGTCCGGCGCCGGGCGGGCGGCCGGGTGGGGTGCCGGGGCGGCCCGCACGCGCGTCCGGGCGTGCCCTCGTTCCGGCGCGCCGTCACGAGACATCGTGCCACCACCGGGCGCTGCCGTGACCGGTGTTGTCGGTTCCGGTTCTGTTTCGCCGCGGCTGCGGCGGCCGCCGGGCGGGGTTCCCGCGGGGACGGATTCGGGCGGGCCGGGCCTCCCCCTCCCTGGCCCGGACCGCCCGGACGGCGCCCTTGACATGGGCATCGCTAGATGGCCGAAAGGCGTCGCCCCGCCCGGGAGGGCATCCGCATGCCCTCCCGGACTTGACCGCCGCCCGCGGGGATTGAGGCGGCGGCATCCCCCGGCCCGCCGGGTCCTCGACGGCGGGCCGACCCACGACCACCAGCGAATCGCCGCGCAGCCGGTCGGGCCAGGGGGCACGGCCGGGCGCACGTGAACACGGGACCGGAGCACGACGCTCCGGCGCGCGGCGCGGCCGGACCGCGCCGAGAAGTCCGGACCAACCGTCGCGACGGCCCGGCGCGGCAGCGCCGGGTGCGCGATCCCGCCATCCGGAATGCGGCCTCTTAACCGTCGGAACGCGTCCGACTACTCTAGGTACAGCAGCTACGGCCCGGTGCCGCCCGGGCCCCGCGCACAAGGCCGCAGGAGGTGCCGCCGCCACCATGACCGTCAGCCCACGAGGACCGAACGAACGGCTCGGCACGCTCCTGACCCTCGCTCAGATCAGCAACGCCGGCCTGGCCCGTCGGGTCAACGACCTAGGCGCGCAGCGCGGATTGACGCTGCGCTACGACAAGACCTCGGTGGCCCGCTGGGTCAGCAAGGGCATGGTGCCGCAGGGGCCCGTCCCGCACCTGATCGCCACCGCGATCGGCGGCAAGCTCGGCCGGCCCGTCCCGCTGGAGGAGATCGGCCTGGGCGACACCGACCCGGCGCCCGAACTCGGCCTGGCCTTCCCGCGCGACGTCGCCGACGCCGTGCGCTCCGCCACCGACCTGTTCCGGGTCGACCTCGACCTGCGGCGGGGGCCCGGCGGCGGACGCTGGAGCGACAGCCTGGCCGGGACCTTCTCGGTCGCCGCGTACGCGACGCCCGTCTCCCGCTGGCTGATCAACCCGGCGGACGGCTCGGTGGCCCGTGAGGTGCCGCGCTCCCCCAGCGAGAACTCCTCGTACCGGGTCGGCCACTCGGACGCCGTCAAGCTCCGCGAGGCCGCCCAGGAGGCCCGCCGCTGGGACTCCAAGTACGGCGGCGGGGACTGGCGTTCGTCGATGGTGCCGGAGTGCCTGCGGGTGGAGGCGGCGCCGCTGTTGCTGGCCTCGTACAGCGACGCGGTCGGCCGGGCGCTGTTCGGCGCGACCGCCGAACTGACCAGGCTGGCCGGGTGGATGGCCTTCGACACCGGACAGCACGAGGCCGCCCAGCGCTACTACATCCAGGCCCTGCGGCTCGCCCGGGCCGCCGCCGACGTGCCGCTCGGCGGGTACGTGCTCGCCTCGATGAGCCTTCAGGCCGGCTACCGGGGCTTCGCGGAGGAGGCCGTCGACCTCGCCCAGGCCGCGCTGGAGCGCAACCGGAGCCTGGCCACCGCACGGACGATGAGCTTCTTCCACCTGGTGGAGGCACGCGCCCAGGCCAAGGCCCGCAACGCTGCGGCGTGCGCGACGGCGCTCGGTGCGGCGGAGAGCGCACTCGAACGAGCACGCGCCGGGGATCCCGACCCGGCGTGGATCGACTTCTACGCCTACGACCGGCTGGCCGCCGACGCCGCCGAGTGCTTCCGCGACCTGGGCGTGCCCTCCAAGGTCCGGCAGTTCACCCGCGAGGCGCTGGCCAAGCCCACCGAGGGCTTCGTCCGCTCGCACGGCCTGCGGCTGGTGGTCTCGGCGATGGCCGAGGCCGAGGCGGGCAACCTGGACGCCGCGGTCGCCGCCGGCGAACGCGCCGTCGAGGTGGCCGGCCGGATCTCCTCGCAGCGCAGCCGGGAGTACGTGGTGGAGATGCTGCGGCGGCTGGAACCCTTCCAGGGTGAACGCCGGGTACGGGAGTTGACCGAGCGGGCGCGGGCGGTGATCGTCGCCCCGGCGTGAGCCGCCGGAGCCGGCGGAAGGGCCCCCGAGGGAATTCCCGGCGATAAATGAGGTGCACCGGCGGGAGGGGCCTGACTAAGGTCTCTCTCGTCCAGGTGCGCAGGCAGAGGTTACTTCCACTCTTAATGGGCGTGTCGCGGGTTCGAGTCCCGCCGCCGGTACTTCCGTGCCGGTGTAGCTCAGTCGGTAGAGCAGCTATGTCACCTCAGCCGTCCTTGAACTCTGGACACCTAAACGTGAATAGGATTCCGCACCTCCCGGTGCGACGGCAGCGGTTACTTCTGGTAGACGCCGGTCTTCCGGCGTAGCGGTTCAAGTCCGCGAAACACCGCCGCCACCTTTGATCTCGGGAGGCAGTTGCGCCTCGGAGTGCCCGGTGCGCAGGCGGGGGTTACTTCGGATCTTGCGGTTCCGGGTTCGAGTCCCGGGCGTGCCGTGCGCGAGCGCGGCCGCTAGCTCAATCGGACAGAGCACAAGGCACATACCTCCGCCGAGGCCGGTCGTCGGACGACGACCGGCACGATCTCGGGCACCCTTTGGCGCGGCATGCCTCCCTCCCGTTGACGACCGAGCACGCCGAGGGGGGCTGCAGCATGTCCAGGTTCAACATTCGCAAGGCCAAGTCGAGTCCCAAGTCGCCGGTGACCACGACCGGGCAGCGCGGCCGCACCCACGAGGGCGGCACCGGTCACGTCCGGGACCGCAAGTCCGAACTCTTCCTCCTGTCGATCTCCAACATGGTCGGCCAGGACACCTTCTACGAGCGCGGCGGCGACCGCGACGACCGCTACACCGCGCTGGTGCGCGAACTCGCCGTCGCCGAGCCGGAGTGGACCCTCGGGCTGCTGCGCTGGCTGCGGTTCGGGGCGCAGATGCGCACCGCCGCGCTGGTCGGCGCCGCCGAGTTCACCCGCGCCCGGCTGGACGCCGGTGCCCACGGGTACTCCCGGCAGGCCGTCGACGCCGTGCTGCGCCGCGCCGACGAGCCCGGCGAGCTGCTCGCGTACTGGACCTCGCGCTACGGCCGGGCGCTGCCCAAGCCGCTCAAGCGCGGTGTCGCGGACGCGGTGCGGCGGCTGTACGACGCCCGTTCGCTGCTCAAGTACGACACCGCGGGCAAGGGTTACCGCTTCGGCGACGTCCTGGAGTTGACCCACCCGACGCCGGACCCGGGCAAGCCCTGGCAGGGCCCGCTGTTCGGGTACGCGCTGGACCGCCGGCACCGGCCGGAGGAGGCCGTCCCGCCCGCCGCAGACCGGACACTGACCGCCAACCGCGAGCTGCTCGCCCTGCCGGTCGAGCAGCGCCGGGCGGCCGTCACCGCCGAGGACGGCGCGGAGCGGCTGGCCGCCGCCGGGCTGACCTGGGAGGCGCTGGCGGGCTGGCTGCAGGGGCCGCTGGACGCGGCGGCCTGGGAGGCGGTCATCCCCTCGATGGGCCCGATGGCGCTGGTCCGGAACCTGCGCAACTTCGACCGGGCCGGGGTGTCGGACGAGGTCGCGGCCGAGGTGGCCCGGCGGATCTCCGACCGGGGCGAGGTACGGCGCTCGCGCCAGTTCCCGTTCCGCTACCTGGCCGCCTACCGGCACGCGCCCTCGCTGCGGTGGGGCCACGCGCTGGAGACGGCGCTCGGCCACTCGCTCGCCAACGTGCCCGGACTGCCCGGCCGGACGCTGATCCTGGTCGACCGCTCCGGCTCGATGTTCGACCGGCCCAGCGAGCAGACCCAGCTCAACCGGGCGGACTCGGCGGCGATCTTCGGCACCGCGTTGAAGGTCCGGGCGGCCGAGGCGGACCTGGTCGAGTTCGGCACCGGCAGCCGGGTGATCGAGGTCGGCCGGGGGGAGGCGGTGCTGCGGGTGCTGGAACGGTTCTCCAGCCTCGGCGGCACCAACACCGCCGAAGCCGTCCGCACCCACTACCGCGGCCACGACCGGGTGGTGATCGTCACCGACGAACAGACCGGCTCCGGCTACCGGGGCAGCGACCCGCTCGCCGCCGTCCCGGCCCACGTGCCCGTCTACACCTGGAACCTGGCCGGCTACACCCTGGGCCACGGCCCCAGCGGCGGTGCCAACCGGCACACCTTCGGCGGCCTGAGCGACGCGGCCTTCCGGCTGATCCCCCTCTTGGAGGCGGGGTCCGACACCGGGTGGCCCTGGGAGGCCTGACCGCAGCCGGTGCACCGGGTCGGGGGACCGGGCGCGCCGCGACGCGACGCGGCCGGGCGGGGGGCGGTGGCGCGCGGAGTCGGGGGACTCGGCGCGCCACCGTCACGGCCGTACGAGGGGGGCGCGGTGGCGCGGAGTCGGGGGGACCCGACGCCACCGCGGGCGGCCGGTCCGGGGGGGACCGGCCGGAACGCCGGGGCGGAGCCACCAGGGGGAGGCTCCGCCCCGCACCCGAGGTGGGCGACAGGACACTGCCGCCCACCTCGGCATGCCACCTGCCGGACCACGACGAACAGCTCCCCGGCCCCGGCCCTGGCCCCGGCGAACGGAGAACGGCGAAAGGGCGGAGGGTCGCGCAGCCGCGCAGCGGAGCCTTGACGGGCCGACCGGTGCGCAGCGAACAGCCGCGGCCCCCGCCGCCCGCCGCGCACCACCCGTCACGACGCCACCGGCAGCCGACCTCCGCCACTGCAACGGCACCGCGGCCCGGGCAGCAACCGGGAAACCGACCCGGGCGCCCCCGACCCGTGGCAGCATCGGCGCAACAGGCCCGGCGCCGGACCGCGCCGGGCCCGCACAGGCGCGGGGCGGCGGACGAGGAGCACAGGGTGGCGGACGAGTTCGATGTCGTGGTGGTCGGCGGCGGGATCGTCGGGCTGGCCACGGCCTACGCCCTGACCAGGGCGCGCACCGGCCTGCGGATCGCGGTGCTGGAGAAGGAGAACGGCTTCGCCGCGCACCAGACCGGGCGCAACAGCGGGGTGATCCACAGCGGCGTGTACTACCGCCCCGGCTCGTACAAGGCCCGGTTCGCCGTCGCGGGCGCCGCCGAGCTGGTCGGGTTCTGCCGCGAGCACGGCATCCCGCACGAGGTCACCGGCAAGCTGATCGTGGCGACCGACGACGCCGAACTGCCCCGGCTGGCGGTGCTGGCCGAGCGGGGGCGGGCGAACGGGATCCCGGTCACCGAGCTGGACCGGGCCGGGATCGCCCGGTACGAACCGGAGGTCGCGGGGCGGGCTGGGCTGCACGTGGGCACGACCGGCATCTGCGACTTCCCGGCCGTCGCGACGACGTACGCCCGGCTGGCCCGGGAGGCGGGTGCCGAACTGCGGCCCGGCACCGAGGTGCGGACGCTCGTCCGCCGCCGGGACCGGGTCACGGTCGGCACGGCCGCCGGGGAACTGCGCTGCCGGGTGCTGGTGAACTGCGCGGGCCTGCACAGCGACCGGATCGCCCGGCTGGCCGGGGACGACCCGGGCGTGCGGATCGTGCCGTTCCGCGGCGAGTACTACGAACTGGTCGAGCAACGCCGCGCCTTGGTGCGCGGCCTGGTCTACCCGGTGCCCGACCCGGCCTTCCCGTTCCTCGGGGTGCACCTGACCCGGGGCATCCACGGGGACGTCCACGTCGGCCCGAACGCGGTGCCCGCCCTGGCCCGCGAGGGGTATGCCTGGCACACCGTCCGCCCGCGCGATCTGGCCGGGACCCTGGCCTTCCCCGGCACCTGGCGGATCCTCCGGCGGCACTGGCGTTACGAGGTGGGCGAGCTGCACCGCTCGCTGTCCAAGCGAGCGTTCACCACGGCCGTCCAACGGCTGCTGCCCGCCGTGACCGCCGCGGACCTGGTACCGGCCCCCGCCGGGGTGCGGGCGCAGGCGGTGGCCCGGGACGGCTCGCTGCTGGACGACTTCGCCTTCGCGGGCTTCGACCCGGAGGACCGGCACTCCCCGCGCCGCGCGGTGCACGTGCTGAACGCCCCCTCCCCCGCCGCGACGGCCTCGCTGCCGATCGGCCGCGAGGTGGCCCGCCGGGCCCTGGCCGCCCTCGAGGCCGGCGGATGAGACCGGACGGGAGGGGACAGGAGGGAACGGGAGGGGACGGGAGCGGATGAGACCGGTCACAGGCCCTGCGGAACAGCCCCGGGAGCCCCGTAGACTCGGGTGATTGTGACTGCCACCGCCCCGATCCCCCAGCAATCTCCGTCCGCCCGGCTGTCCGCGGCGCCGGCCGCCTACCCCGCGCCGATGTACCCGCACAAGGCCACCGAGGAACAGCACCGGGAGCGGCGCATCCGCAGTTTCCAGCCGCGCCGGGGCCGGATGACCAACGCCCAGGCGAGCGCCCTGGACCGGAGCTGGGAGAGGTACGGCGTGCCGATCGACGGCACCCCGCTCGACCTCGCGGAGCTGTTCGGCGGCCTGCCGGTCACCCTGGAGATCGGCTTCGGCATGGGCGAGACCACCGCCGCGATGGCCGCCGCCGACCCGTCGATGGGCATCCTCGCCGCGGACGTGCACACCCCCGGCCACGGCAACCTGCTCGGCATGCTGGAGCGGGACGGTTCGCAGAACGTCCGGCTGGCCGCCGGTGACGCCGTCATCCTGCTGCGCGACATGCTGCCGGACGCCTCGCTGGCGGGCCTGCGGGTCTACTTCGCCGATCCGTGGCCGAAGCCCAAGCACCACAAGCGCCGGCTGGTCCAGGCGTCCTTCCTCGACCTGGTGCTGCCCCGGCTCGCCCCGGGCGCGCTGGTGCACTGCGCGACCGACTGGGAGCCGTACGCGGAGCAGATGCTGGAGGTGTTGTCCGCCTCCCCGGAGCTGGAGAACCTGCACCCCGAGGGTGACGGGACCGGCTGGCTGGAGCCTGCGGACCACCCGGACGGCAGCGTCCCCGGCTACGCGCCCAGGCCGGACTGGCGGCCGGTCACCAAGTTCGAGCGGGCCGGGATCGCCAAGGGCCACGTGGTGCACGACCTGCTGTTCCGCCGCCGCTGACCCACCGGCAGCCGTTCGAACGGGCCCCGGCGGGCTGACCGGCCGGTCGGGCCCCGGACGAACCGTTCGTCCCGAATCCTCCCGACGGGCCGCCGCCGTGGCCTACCCTGTGCCGCATGGGCAGCCCGTCCGGCGGCGGCCCGGGCGTCTGGCTGGGGCGGGCGACCGTCCGCACCGCCGCCGACGCACCGGGGACGGGCCCGCGCACCGGTGACACCCGGACCATCCCGGGGCCCCGCGGGCGCCGGGCCCACCGGTTGCTGCCCGGGCCCGGCGGCGCGTCACCGCCGCCGACGGCCACCTCGGCACCCACTCGGGACGGACCGCCCGGGGCTCCCCCGGGCCGCGGCCGCTCGATGGCGCTCTCCTCGGTCACCACGACCGCCGTGCTGGTCCTGGTCGGCTGCGGCGTGCTGGTCCTGCACCTGGTCCAGCGGCAGACCGGCACCGTCGGGCTGCTGGTGGGCCTGGGCCTGGCGCTGGTGCCGCTGCCCTTCGTGCTGGGCGGCCTGGCCTGGCTCAACCTGACCGCCCGGGTGCCGCTGCGGCACACCGTGTTCTGCCTCGGCTGGGGCGCCTGCGCCGCCACCACCGTCGCGATCCTCGCCAACAACTGGACCGCCGACTATCTGACCGCCCACCGGGGTGCGTTCGGCGGACTGCTCGGCGCCGGGATCGCCACCCCGGTGATCGAGGAGAGCGCCAAGGCCACCGCCCTCCTCGTGCTGCTCCTGCCGTTCGGCCAGCGGCTGCGCTGCCACGGCCGCCGCTCCGGGCGCCCATGCGCGCCGCTGCTGCACCGGGCGCCCGCGCCCCGGCGCACCCACCCGCCCCGGCGCCCTCCGACCGGGCCGCACGCCCGGGGGCGGCTGCGGCTGCGCCCGTACCTGCGGCCGCTGCCGTACCTGTGCCCCGCGCCGCCCTCCCCCGGCACGCCGCACCGCCGCTCCCGGCCGCGCACCCTGGCCGCCGGGGTGGTCCTCGGCGGGATGACGGCCTGCGGCTTCGCCTTCACCGAGAACGCCCTCTACCTGGGCCGGGCCTTCACCACCGACCAGCGCAACCGGCTGGACAGCATCGGCCTGGGCGACCCGCCCAGCCTGCGCGACTTCGACAGCACCGTGCAGACCTTCGTGCTGCGCGCCCTGCTCTCCCCCTTCGCCCACCCCCTGTTCACCGCGCTCACCGGCATCGGCCTGGCCGTCACCCTGACCACCGGGCGGCGCTGGCTGGCCCGGCTGGCCGCGCCGGCCGGGCTGCTGACCGCGATGGTGCTGCACGGGACCTGGAACGCCGCCGCGGACCTGGGGACGGACGGGTTCCTGGTGGTGTACGGGGTGCTGATGGTGCCCTGCTTCGTGGCCCTGGTCTGCTTCGCGCTCTGGGCCAGGTCCCGGGCCGCCCGGCACGCCTGGCGGCGCGGACGGCGGTCGGCGAGGGGGTAGCGGCGGGGCCGCTCGGACGGCCGCGTCCGGCCGGCCCGGAGAACCGATTTCCCATCTCGGCGACTTCCCCGTATTGTTGTGTTCACCGACGCGGGGTGGAGCAGCTCGGTAGCTCGCTGGGCTCATAACCCAGAGGTCGCAGGTTCAAATCCTGTCCCCGCTACTCAGTAGCCGAAAGGGCCCGGAGGATTCTTCCTCCGGGCCCTTTCGCGTTCCCGGGGACGGGCAGAGCACGGTCCCGCCACGAAGCGGTAACGGGGGCGGATTCCAAGATCTCCCGCTGTACGGCTCCCCCATACTGAGGAAAAAATTCATCCAAGTGGGGGACGGCGGGACCGTGCCCTGGATAAGGAACCACCTCGATGCTGTCGAAGCGCCTGGCCAGTACCGCCGCGATCTGCCTCCTCCTGGGGGCCGGTACGGCCGCCTGCGGTGACAACAAGGCCTCGGACAAGGCCGCCGCACCGGCGACCGGCGCCGCCGCTGCCGCGACTCCGACCGCCGCGCAGCTCGACACCGACAAGCTGAGCGCGCAGGAGATCGAGAAGAAGGCCAAGGACGCCCTGGCCTCGGCCACCTCGCTCAGGATCTCCGGCAAGATGACGTCCGACGACGGCGTCATGACCATCGACATGGTGATGGACAGCAAGGGCCAGTGCCGGGGCACCATGGCGCTCCCCGGCATGGGCTCCTTCGAGATGATCAGCGACGGCACGGCGTACTTCATGAAGCCGGACACGCAGTTCTGGAAGACCTTCGGCGGGTCGAATCCCGCGGTGCTCGCCAAGCTCGAGAACCGCTACCTGACCGGCTTCCAGAACGACCCCAAGATGAAGGACATGACCGACTTCTGCAAGCTCGCCGACGCGAGCAACCAGATGTTGGACGAGGGGTCGAGCACGCCCAGCAAGGGCAGCGCCGGCACCGTCAACGGGATCAAGACCTTCAGTCTCAAGGAGAAGGACGACCAGGGCGAGGAGTCGACCCTGCACATCGCCACCGAGGGCAAGTTCTACCCGGTGCGACTGGAGAAGACCACCGGCAAGGACCAGGGCCAGATCAACTTCACCGACTTCGACAAGCCGGTGACCGTCCAGGCCCCGCCGGCCAGCAGCGTGATCGACTACACCAAGTTCCAGGAGACGGTGAAGAGCGCCTGACCGCCGCCCGCGAATAATCCGTTGCCCTTCCGACAGGAGCCTGCCTACAGTGGCGGCACACTGAAAGGAGGTGATCCTGAATTGAGTTCCATCAGGATGCGTGAGGTGGCTGCTCGCTAGAGCCGCCCCTGCCTGCGCAGGGTGAGGCCCCAGGCCTCCGGCAGGCGAAATCCACAGCAGTCACCCGGCCCGCGGGCTCACCGGTACATCCCCGGTGCCTCGGGCGCCAGGCCAGTGCACGGGCCGGCGCCGAGGAGCAGCCCGCGGGCCGTCTGCGTTTCCGCGGTCGGTTCCGGTCGTAGCCGTGGCACCCCCCGACGCGTTCCCGTGGTGGGGCCGCGGCGCTAGAGTCGGCGCGGCCCCACGGACGACGGGGCGCAGTGGCGCGGACACATGGGGTGGGCGATGGCGGTGACACGGCGACGGGTCGGCACGTCGGCGCTGCGGGCGGCGCAGTGGACCGCGGCCGGGGTGCTGGGCGGTACGGGCCTGCTCGGCCTGCTGCTGTTCGCGCTCGGCCGGGCACGGACCTGGCAGGCGCTCGGCGGCGGCCTGGTGGTGGCCGGGGCCTCGACGGTGCTGGGCGGCGCACTGGGCTTCCTGTTCGGGGTACCCCGGGTCAAGAGCGGTTCCGGTGAGCCGCAGGGCTCGTACGCGCCGAACACCAATCTGGAGCAGGTCTCCGACTGGCTGACCAAGGTGCTGCTGGGCGTCGGGCTGACCCAGCTCGGCTCGCTCGGCGAGCGGCTGCACAAGCTCGGTGCGTCACTGGCGCCCGTACTCGGCGGCGGGGACGCCGCGGCGCCGTTCGCGGCCGCACTCGTGCTGCACTTCCTGGTCCTCGGTTTCCTGGCCGGCTGGCTGGTGACCAGGCTGGCGCTGCCGAGGGTGCTGACCGAGACCGACGAGGCGCTGGACCTCTTCCTGGCCGGGCAGGACCGCGACCGGCGGGGCGACAAGGTGGGCGCCGACGACCTGCGGGTGCGTGCGATGCAGCAGCTCGGCCTGCTCGGCGGCAGTGCCGGCCGGTCCGCCGCGCAGTTGCCGCCCGCCTCGGGTTCCCCGGCCGGGCCGGAGGGCGTGGTGGCGGAGGTCCGCTCGACCGCGAAGCGCTCTGCGCTGACCGCCGACCAGGTGCGGGCCCTCTTCGCGGACGGCACCGACGGCCGCCGGATCCAGGCGCTCGCGCTGATGCAGGGCGACCCGTCGCTGGCGGACCTGACGAGCCTGCTGGACGCGATCGAGCACCCGTGCTCGGGCTTCGAGCAGTACCACGCGTTGCTGGCCGCCCGCGGCCTGCTCTCCCGGCTGTCCGGCGCCGAGGCGCAGCGGCTGCGGGACGCGGTGGCGGCGCAGTTGGTCGACCCGCAGGGCATTCCGTACGGGTCGGACCGCAGCTGGCTGGCGGAGAAGATCCTGTCCCGGCTGCCGGTGACGGCTTCCGTTCCGGCGCAGCCGACGGCTTCTGTCCCGGCGCAGCCGACGGTCGCCGTCCCTGTGCAGCAGGCGGTCGCCGCGGGGAGCGACGGGCCTGCGAGCTCTGCGCAGGCCCCGGGGGAACCGAACTCCTAGACGGCGAAGCGCAGTTCGGGCTGCTCCCAGGGGGTCTTGGGCTGCGGCGGGCGGGTGCCGGTTAGCTCGGCGCCGACCTGGAGGTAGAAGCCCTCGGCGGGCGGGTGGGAGACGACCTCGACGGCCGTGATGCCGGCGGCCCGGGCGCGGTCGAGCATGTCGGTGATCAGCGCCCGCCCGATGCCCAGCCCCTGGGCCTCGTCGGCGACGAACATCAGGTCCAGTTCGGCCGGTTCGTGGATCAGCGCGTAGAAGCCGAGCAGCCGGTCGTCGGCGCGGTCCACGGCCATCCGGACTTCGTGGCGTTCGACGTAGTCGGGTTCCACGGCACAGCCGTCGATCATGGCGAAGTACACCCCGCGGTAGGCGCTGGAGGCCTGGATCAGGGCGGTGAGCCGGGCGCGGGTGAGGCCGAAGAGGGCGCAGTACTCGTCCAGTGGGCGGGAGGTGACCAGGACGCCCTGCTCCGGGGCGGACTCCTGGGCCGCGTCGGTGATCACCCGGCCATCCGAACACGGGACCGCCCCGCCCGCATCCGAAGCGCAGCCGGAAGCGGGCGGGGCGGGACCGGACCGGACGGGGCCGGTCAGGGCTGGGCCGGTAAGGGCGGGGCGGACCAGGGCGGGATGGAGCGGCTGGGGCTCAGCGGCCGAGCAGCCCGCGGGCGGCGGCCCGGTTGACGCTGGTCAGGCCGTGGACCAGCCGCGCGGTGAGGAAGACCAGCAGCACCCCGACCACCGAGGTCGCGACGATCTGCCAGGTGCCCTGGACGTAGTAGGCGTGCCGGACGTGGTGGCTGTCGGTGTAGTCGAACAGCTGGTAGCCCGGCCAGGAGGTGTAGTGCGGGAAGACCCACTGGTAGAGCGGGTAGAGCGCCATCGCCCAGCCGAGCACCAGGAACGTCAGGGTCATCACGAAGCTGAACACCGCCCAGGGGAACATCACCAGCTGGTACAGCGCGGCCTTCCAGCCCGCCCCGTCGGCCAGCCGGGCGGTGATCGCGCCCCAGTTGCCCGGGCGCACCTGGCGCACCGGCGCCGGGCCTGGCACGTCGAGGGCGAGCATCCCGCGCACCCGGGCCCGCTCCGCCCGGCCGAGGCCCCGGGCGGCGCTGGTGAGGCCGGCCAGCACCGGCAGGCCGAGGACGGTGACGAAGGTGCCCACGCCGAGCGAGAACAGGGTGACCGCAACGGTGAAGCCGACGATCGCCACCGGCAGGCCGGTGAGCGTGTAGCCGACCTCGCGGTAGTACTGCCCGGAGAACGGAGCCCGCCAGAAGCCCGGCGGCTGCTCGGTGCGGCGGGCCCGGGCCGGGCGGGTCCCGTCGCCGTAACCGTCCGGGCCGTCCCACTCCTGCCCCAGCGTGCTGTTGCTCATCTCCCGGCCCCCGGCCCCTCGTTGTCCTGTCGCGGTCTCTTCCGTGCTGACGGACTCCAGTCTGGCCGGAACGCCGCCCGGACGGCATCCGGCGGACCGGCGGACGAGGGGTGGGGTTAACCCCCCGGCGGCGGAACGGGCGGACCGGTCCACTCGTCGGCGAGCAGCGAGTACTGGTACGAGTCGGACCAGACGCCGCCCTTGTACAGGTCGTGCCGGGCCCGCCCCTCCAGCTGGAAGCCGAGTTTGGTGAGCACCTTGGCCGAGGCCGCGTTGTCCACGTCGACCCGGGCGACCAGCCGGTGCAGCCCCAGCGGGCCGAAGGAGAGTTCGCAGAGCAGCCCGGCGATCTCGCCCGCGTAGCCGCGGCCCCACACCGGGCGGCTCAGCACGTAACCGAGGTACGCCGAGCGGTACTTGCCGAGGGTGAGGCTGGCGTGCGCGATCGGCAGCGCGTCCTCCGGGTCCTCGGCGTCCTCGCGCCGGACGACCGCGAGCCGGTAGGTGTCCCGCTCCTCGGCCATCGCTTCCTCCAGGTAGAGCTCGATCTGGTCGGCGCAGGTCTCGCGGTCGCGCGGCTCGAAGGGGAGGTAGCGGGTCACCTCCGGGTCGCCGTACAGCGCGTGCAACGCGTCCACTTCCGCCGGGGTGTGGTGGTACTCGCGGACGGCGAGCCGGGGGCCGGTGAGGCGTACGGGGACCATGGCTGCCGACCCTACCCCCGTCCGGCGGCTACCGTTCGGAATATGAACGACGAAGACCTGCGGCTCGCCCCGCGCACCAGGGCCGCCGACCTGCTCACCTGGGCGGCGGCAGCCGGGCACGACCGCGCGCCGGTGGCCGAGGCACCGCTGCGCACGGTGCTGGCGCTGCTGGAGCTGGGCGAGAGCAGGATGCACGACGGCTGGCCCGAACTGACTTCCGACGCTGTGGAGCACCTGCTGTACGAACGCCTCCACCTCTACGTCCAACCCGCGCCGGAGGACGACCCGCTCGCGTACGGCGACGCCGTACGGCTGCTGGTCGACCACCAGCGGGCGGCGAAACGGCTCAACGCCAAGCGGCAGGAGCGGCTGCACGCCGAGGCCGAGTGGCAGGGTGAGGTCGCGGCCGGGCTGCTGCGCCGCGCCGACCTGGTGACCTGGCCCCGGCTGTACGCGGTGCTGCTGCACGCGCACGGGGTGGACGTGACGGACCCCGCGGCCGTCCGGGAGTGGCTGACCGGCTTCGCCGGCCTCGACGAGGAGCAGCGGCTGGCCGGGTACGAGGCGCTGGTACCGACCGGCTGGCTGGACGAGCCGGACGAGCAGGGCTGGGGACCGGGCCGGGTGCTGTCGGTCGGCATGGCCACCGACGGGGCGCGGCGGCTGCTGGAGCAGGGCCTGATGCGGCGCAGCTACCGCAACCTGGCCGAGCTGACCGCGCTGGGGCGGCCGATGCCGGAGGAACTGGCCGGGGACTTCGAGGAGTTCGAGGCGGCGGCCGCCGAGGTGGCACTCGACCTGATCGGCGAGTGGACGGTGCCCGGGCTGCCGCGGCTGCTGGTGGAGGAGTTCCCGGAGCTCGCCCCGGAGCCGGGGGCGGAGGAGATCGACGCGTACCTGGCGCAGCTGCCGCCGGAGTGAGGTGCGGGAGGGGCCCCGGGCGTTCGCGGCCCGGGGCCCCTCCCTTTCGAGCCCGTTACGGGTTTCCGGTCCGGTTACGGGCTCTCCGGGCCCGCTACGGCTTTTCCGAACCCGTTACGACTTTGCCGGGCCCGTTACGAGTTTTCCGGCCCGTTACGGGTTGAGGCCGTGCTGCTGGAGCCAGGGCTCCGGGTCGACCGGGGCGCCGCCGCCCGGGCGGACCTCCAGGTGCAGGTGCGGGCCGGTGACGTTGCCGGTCGCGCCGACCTTGCCGATCTGCTGGCCGGAGGTGACCTCGCCCGAGCCCTTGATGATCGAGGACAGGTGGCAGTACCAGATCTCGGTGCCGTCGGGCAGGGTCTCGACGATCCGGTAGCCGTACGCGCCGGACCAGCCGGCCGAGGTGATGGTGCCCTGGCCGACCGCGTAGACCGCGGTGCCGGTGTCGGCGGCGAAGTCCAGGCCGGTGTGCAGGTGGGCCCAGTAACGGGCGCTCTGGCCGTAGTGGGCGGAGAGGTTGTAGTCCTTGACCGGCAGGGTGAGGGCGGCGGCCTTGGCCCGCTCGGCCTCCTCGGCGGCGCGCTTGGCCTCGGCCTCCTTGGCCGCGGCCTTGGCCTCGGCCTCCTGGGCGGCCTGCAGCCGAGCGCTCTCCTCGGCGGCGGTGCGCTGGCTGTCGGCCTGCTGCTGGATGCGGGCGGCGAGTGCGAGGCCCGGGTCGGCGGCCAGGGCGACCGGGGTCTCGTCCGGCGCCTCGACGGCGGGCGCGGCGGCCGGGGTCGCGGCGGCGAAGCCGGTGGCGCCCAGGGTGGCGGCGACGGCGGTGACGCCGAGCAGCGGGGAGGCACCACGGGTCTGACGCGGCAGCCGGTGGCGGCTGGACTCGGCCTCCGGGGCGAAGGGGTCGCCGTGACCGGCGGTGCCTGCAGCGCCGGCATGGTCGGAGCCGCGGGCCGCGGAGTCGCGCGCCTCGGAGCCGTTCGGGCCGGGGTGGTCGAGGAGCTGGGTGCCAGCTGCGGGACCGGCCGGGTGTGCCGGGGTGTGCGTCGACGCCACGGAGGCGCGCTCCTTTCCTTCCTTCGCGCCTACCGGGTTAGCTGACGGGTTCGGAGCAGGAAGGTCTCCTACGGCCGGGCCGGAGCCCCGCCGATTCACCCCAGGAACGTGGTTCCCCGGCTCCCTGACCTGCCCGGAGGCCGGCCGGCGGGATTAGGCGACGGCGCACGGTGCCGTCTGGGTACGGCGTTGACGACCGCGCTGCGTTATCAAACGTTAATCCTAGGAGGCCCTGATTCCAAGCCATCCGTCCGCGACGGCCGGGACACAGGTGATCGGACGTCAACGAACGACCCCTCAGCCGCCCGGCCCATCTGAGTACTCCTACTCATGTGCACCCCGGCCGCCCCGCCGCATCCTGGCGCCATGAACGCACCGATGCAGTCACGCACCACGGCCGCGTACCACGTCCAGGCCATCCTCTCCTTCGCCATCTCCGGCACGGCCCTCGCCGCCGGGATCGCCTACCTGCCCGTCGGCGGCTGGACCCGGGCCTTCCTCGGGATCGGCCTCCTCTACACCGTCACGTCCTCGTTCACGCTGGCCAAGGTCATCCGGGACCGGCAGGAGTCCTCGGACACCG
Organism: Kitasatospora aureofaciens; assembly: GCF_001188955.3. Classification (GTDB taxonomy): domain Bacteria; phylum Actinomycetota; class Actinomycetes; order Streptomycetales; family Streptomycetaceae; genus Kitasatospora; species Kitasatospora aureofaciens. Next base: position 20,646 of record NZ_JPRF03000047.1, read on the forward strand.
TCGCCCGGGTCGACCAGGCCCGGCTGGAGAAGCTGCTGAGCGAGCACGACCCGTTCAAGGTCGAGGGGGTCTGAGCGGCGCCCGCTCCCCGGGTCGCGGACCACCGCGAGGGTTATTGACGGCTAAGGCTATTAGCCGTAGCTTTATGGCTATCGGCAGCAGCGAGCGAGCCCGTGGAGGCCCACCATGAACGGCACCATCACCCCGAGCACCCAGTACCTCGACGTCCCCGGCGGCCGCCTCGCGTACGACGACACCCGGCAGGGCGCCGGCACCCCCGTCGTCCTGCTCCCCGGGATGCTCGACTCCCGCCGCGCCTACCGGCACCTGCACCCGCTGCTCACGGTCGCCGGGCGCCGGGTCATCACCATGGACCTGCGGGGCTTCGGCGAGTCCTCGATCGTCTGGGACGACTACAGCCCCTCTGCCGTCGCCACCGACGTCCTCGCCCTGCTCGACCACCTCGGCATCGAGCGGGCCGTCCTGGTCGGGCAGTCCTACACCGGGGCGACGGTCGTCAAGCTCGCCGGGGACGCGCCCCAGCGGGTCGCCGGGATCGCGCTCATCGACGCCTTCGTCGAGCAGCGGGCGAACGCCCTCATGAAGGGCGTCATGGCCGTCATGGGCGCCGCGATGGTCCGGTGGCCCGCGGTCTGGGGCTACTACCTCCGCAAGATGGCCTTCCCCGGCCCCCGGCCCGCTGACCTCGACACCTATGTGGACGGACTGGTCGCCGCCCTGCACACCCCCGGCCGCAGGACCGCCACCCGCGGCCACGTCAACGGCGACTCCGCCCCGATCGGCTGGAGCGCGGCCGTCCGCTGCCCCGCCCTCGTGCTGATGGGCAGCAAGGACCCCGACTTCCCCCGGCCCGAGGCAGTCGCCGACCTCCAGGCCGAGAAGCTCGGCGCGCGGAAGATCATGATCGAGGGGTCCGGGCACTACCCGATGGCCGACAACCCGCAGGCCGTCGCCGACGCGCTGCTGCCCTTCCTCGCCGAACTCGCCTGAACCCGCCTGCTGGAGAACCAGAACCATGCCCCGCGTAGGACTGACCCCCGACCAGGTCGTCGACCACGCCCTCGCCCTCATCGACGACCAGGGCACCGAAGCCCTCACCCTCGCCTCCGTCGCCGCCCGCGCCGGAGTCGCCACCCCCTCGCTGTACAAGCACGTCAGCGGCGGCCTCACCGAACTCCGACGGCTCATCGCCGTCCGGGTCACCGAGGAACTCGCCGACCGGCTCGCGGAAGCCGCGGTCGGCCGCAGCGGGGACGACGCCGTCACCGCCCTCCTGCGCGCCTACCAGGCATACGCCACCGCACACCCGCACCGCTACGCCGCTCTCCCCCAGGCCCCCCAACCCGACGAGGACCTCACCAAGGCGGCCACCCGCCTCGTCGGCGTCATCATCGCCGTCCTCCGCGGCTACGGCCTCGACGGCCCCGAAGTGATCCACGCCGCCCGCACCGTCCGCTCCCTGGCCCACGGCTTCGCCGCCCTCTCCATCACCGGCGCCTTCCAACTCACCGAAGACCTCACCACCACCCACAACCGCCTCATCACCACCCTCATCACGGGCCTCCACTCATGGCCGAAGTCAGAGGAGCAGTGAGCCGCCCCCGCCCGCACCACCCGAAACCCGGGCCGACTTCCAGCACTCCCCCCGCGCGACCAACCACCCGCCAACGCCGCGGCAGCAGAAACGACCTCCCGCACGAAAGACACACCGACGCACAAGCGCGTGAGAAGTCGGCCCCATCGACTTCCCATGCCTCACCTGCCGGCTGACGCCGCAGCGCGAACCACCGGAGTCGGCAGAACCTCCCCCACGCCGAAGGCACGCAGCAGCGGACGAACAGGCGAAAAGTCGGCCTCGCCGACTTTCAGCGCTCCTCCCGTGCGGCCCAGCACCCGCTGACGCCGCAGGTGCAGAAGCGGCCTCGCGTGGAAGACACGCACCGGCGAGCGACGGTGTGGCCCGGCCGACACTCTGCTTCTCACTGCCCGACGCACCAACCATCCGACGCCGCAGCGGTGGACGCGGGAGTCAGCGGAAACGACCCTCCGCGCGGATGGCGCGCGCTTTCGGGTGAGCTCGGGAACGACCGACCTCATCGACCGCCCGCACATCACGCGCCCGGCGGGCCCGGCGGGCTGACGCAACGAGGACAGCCTCCCTCGCCGGACGACACCTGCTGGCCGACGAGCGCGAGAAGTCGACTCCTTCGACTTCTCGCGCCTCGCCTGGCTGGCGAACCCTCGGCTGACGCCGCAGCGGGGTGGGACGGCGGTGAGTTCGGTTTCCGGCGCGGATGGGCGCGGCGGCCGGGGAAGCCGGTCCTGTCCACTGGGCGCGCCTGGCTGACGGCGCAGCCGTGAGGGGTGGGGTGTGGGGGCGGGTGTGCGGTGGCGGGGGAGTGGGTGGCAAAGCGGCCCTTTCGGGCTGAGGTGTCCGGCCGGGGCGGCTGACCGCGCAGACGTGAGGGGGTGGGGAGGGGGCGGCCGTCGGGGGTGGGAATGGGGTATGAAGATTTGGTGCCCATCCCTGAGGAGCAGAGCCGGACGAGCGGTCGTAGCGCGATGCGCTGTGTGCGCTTGTTGCTGGCTTGCACCAGTGCCGCCGAGTTGTTGGGGACCGTGCTCGCGGAGGGGCCCGGGTGGATCACCGGGGAGGGTTCGGCGCTGTACCTGCTGGATTCGGCGGGGATGCTGCGGCTGACGGCCTCGCACGGGCTGCCGGACTGGGCGCACGAGCGGTACGGGCTGGTCGATCCGGCGGGTGAGCTGCCGGCCGCGATGGCGCTGCGGCTGCGGCGGCCGTACCTGCTGGGCCCGGAGCACACCAGCGTCGACTACCCGAACCGGAACGCCGGGATGGGGACCGGGATGGTCGCGGTGGTGACCCTGCCGCTGATGGTGGACGAGCGGGCGATCGGGGTGCTGGCGCTGGCGCTGGCGCACCGGGGGACCGTGCCGCCGCGGGACCTGGACGTGCTGGAGACGATCGCCGGGGCCTGCGCCCACCGGCTGCACCACCTGCTCGACCACGTGTCGGACGACGTGGACGCCCGGCGGGAGCCGCCGGAGGCGGGCCCGGATCCGGCGTCGGCGCACCCGCTGCTGTCGCTCGCGGTGCGGGCCGCCGGGCACGGCGCCTTCGCACGCGACCTGGTCACCGGCGAGAGCTACTGGGACGCCGCCGCCTTCGCGGTCGCCGGACGGCCGGTGTCCGCGGACGGGGCCGCGCCGGAGCTGGAGCGGATCGTCCACCCCGAGGACCTGCCGGACGTGCAGGCCGCCCTGGCGGAGGCGCTGGCGAGCGGCGGGCGCTACCGGATCGGCTACCGGGTGCTGCGCCGGGGCGGGGAGGTGGCGCGGGTCGAGGAGTCCGGTGAGGTGATGCTGGACGTGCACGGCCGTCCGGTGCGGATCGCCGGCTTGCTCGCCGACGTGGACCACCGCGGGGAGCGGCCGGCCGGGCCGCGGCACGACCCGGCCGGGGCCCGGACGGCGCTGCTGCTGTCGCTCACCCGGGCGCTGTCCCGCGCGGTGACCGTACGGGACGTCACCGCCGCCGTCACCGATGTCGCCCGACCGGCCTTCGGCGCCGCGAGCATCGTCCTGGACCTGGTGGACGAGGGCCGGCTGCTGCCGGTCTCGCACACCGTGTACGGCGGCCCGCGCCGCGCCGAGCTGACCCGGCTGGCGGACCTGTCCGAGGGGGTGATGCAGCACTCGCCGGCCCGCTCGGCCCCGCTGTTCAGCGAGCCCGGCGGCAGGCCGACGAGCGCGGACGACCCGGCCGCCTGGGCGGTGCTGCCGCTGGTCGCCTCGGGCCGGCAGGTCGGCTCCTGCCTGATCACCTTCGCCGCCGAGCGCGTCTTCAGCCGTGAGGACCGCACCCTGTACTCGGCCTTCGCCGGCATCCTCGCGCAGTCCCTGGAACGGGCCCGGCTGTACGACACCCACCACCACCGGGCCGGTGAGCTGCAGCGGGCGATGCTGCCGCGCACCCTGCCGCGGCTGCCGGGGATCGCCAGCGCGGCCCGCTACCTGCCGAGCACCGAGGGCATGCAGGTCGGCGGCGACTGGTACGACCTGCTGAAGCTGCCGGACGGCCGGGTCGGGCTGGTGATCGGCGACGTGCAGGGCCACAACGCCGAGGCGACCGCCGTGATGGGCCAGCTGCGCAGCGGGCTGCGGGCGTACGCGACGGACGGGCACGACCCGGCCGCCACGCTGGCCCGGACCAGTCGACTGCTGGCCGAACTGGACACCGAGCTGTTCGCGACCTGCCTCTACCTGACCCTGGACCCGGCGGACGGCAGTCTGACCGCGGCCCGGGCCGGGCACCCGGCGCCGGTGCGGATCGCCGCCGACGCCACGGCCGTCGAGCTGGAGCTGCCGGGCGGCCCGCCGCTGGGGGTCGACCCGGCGCAGTCGTACCCGCTGGCCACCGGCCGGCTGGCGGGCGGGGAGACGCTGCTGGCGTACACCGACGGGCTGGTCGAGGACCGTGAGGAGGACTACGACGAGTCGGTGCAGCGGATGCTCGGCGGTCTGGAGCTGTGGGCCCGGCAGACCGGTCCGGGGCGGGTCGACCCGATGCCGGCGCTGGAGCGGCTGGCGGACCTGCTGACCCTGAACGTGACCGAGCGCCGGTCCCGGCCGGACGACGTGGCGCTGCTGCTCCTGCACCGGATGCCGTCCCTTCCGTAACCCGGGGCCGAATTGTTCACCTGCACGGAATGTCGTTCGTTCAACAACGCCGTGCACACCAACCCCACACATCCCGGGACGCGAATCAGCCATCACCCGTCACACCCGCGGGGGCGGAAGGCCCTGGACGAACGAACGGACACGGTGTCAGGGCTGCGCGATCGCGCCCGAACAACGCCGGAACGACGGCGTATTGACTCGATATTGACGAGATCCGGTCACATGGCGAGATCCGTTCACACCTTCGTAGGATCATCGCCCTAGAATTCGCCGCGTGACGATGACTCAGTGGTACGCAACGGCTACCGGCGTGCTCGCCGTCCTCGCCCTCGTGGCCGCCGCGCGGTACCGCGCCGTGTCCGTCACCCAACGCGGCCGGGCCGACCGGCTGGAGGGTGAACTCGCCAGCCTCCAGGAGCAGCTGACCTCCGAGCTGTCCCGGCGGGGCGCCGACCTGGCCGCCGTCCAGCAGGAGCAGGAGCTCACCGCCTCCACCCAGCGGGCCTTCCTCAGCGTGGCCCGACGGATCCTCGTCATGGCCCACGACCAGCAGGCCCTGCTCGACGAGATGGAGCGCACCCACGACGACCCTGCGCTGCTGGAGGGCCTGCTCAAGGCCGACCACGCCGCCGCGCAACAGGCCCGGCTGGCCCAGACCCTGGCCGTGCTGTGCGGCGCCCGGGCCGGTCGGCACTGGCCGGAACCGGTCTCGCTGGAGGACGTGGTGCGCGGCGCCCAGTCGCGCATCCTGCCCTTCCAGCGGGTGGTCGTCCGCAGCCGGATCGAGACCGCGGTGGTCGGCGCTGCCGCCGAGGCGCTGATCCACGCCGTCGCCGAACTGCTGGACAACGCCACCCGCTACTCCCCGCCCAGCACCCAGGTGTTCGTCACCCTGATGCCGGTGCACAACGGCGCCGTCATCGAGATCGACGACGGCGGGGTCGGCATGCCCGAACAGGCCGTCGCCAAGGCGGCCGCCGCGCTCGCCGGGGGGAGCAGCCTGGAGGTCTCCCGGCTCGGCGAGGTGCCGCAGTTGGGACTGGCCGCGGTCGGCCGGCTGGCCGAGAGCTACGGCTTCCGGGTCACCCTCAGCTCGGCGCCCTCGCCGTACGGCGGTGTGCGCGTGGTCGTGCTGCTGCCGAACGCCCTGCTCACCGAGCCGCTGCCGCCCACCGTCCCCGGACTCGGCCTCGGGCTGGACGGGGACGACCCGGCGTTCACCCCCGGCCCGGCGTTCCGCCCCGGCCCGGCCTTCACCCCCGGCCCGCAGCCGACCGCCGGCACCGCCCACCCCGGTGCCGCCCACCCGGGCGCCGGCCACCCCGACGCCGGTCACCCGCTGGTGGAACCCCCGCCCGCCGGCCGACCGGCCGCGACCGGCGACGCCCCGCCGCCGCTGCCCCGCCGGAGCCACCGGCGCGATCGCGGGAACCGCCCCGCCCAGCACGCCGCTCCCCCGCCGCCGCCCGAGCCGCCGCACCGCTCGGCCCGGGACGCCCAGACCTTCATGACGATGTTCCAGGCCGGGACCGCCAACGGCCGCTCGGCCGCCCGTGCCCAGGGCCGGCCCCCCGGCCCGCACTGACCGCCCGCCGCCCCGCTTCCCCCGAGATCTCCCGTCTTCCCCGAGTCCCCCGTCTTCCCCGAGTTCCCCCGGCTTACCCCGACTTCCCCAGCGCTCCGGAGAGTTCCATGACCACCACCCCCGATCTCGGCTGGCTGCTCGCCGACATCATCGCCGTCCCGCAGGTCCAGCACGCCGTCGTCGTCTCCAACGACGGCCTGGAGATCGGCCGCAGCGCCGACATCGCCCGCGAGGACGCCGAACGGCTCGCCGCCGCCTGCTCCGGACTGCAGTCGCTGGCCCGCGGCGTGGCGGCCGGCTTCGGCGGCCCGGGCAGTGCCACCCGCCAGATCATCATCGAGTACGGCGGCGGCTACCTGTTCATCGTCGCCGCCGGGGCGGGCGCCCACCTGGCCGTGGTGACCAGCGAGGCGGTCGACGCCGGGCTGGTCGCGTACCAGATGCAGGTCCTGGTCGAGCGGATCGGCACTCACCTCACCAGCCCGCCGCGCGTCGACCACGCGGCGGGGGGCCACCGGTGAACGGGCCGGTCCGGCCCTACGTGATCACCGGCGGCCGCAGCCGCCCCACCCGCACCGACCTGGCCATCGAGAGCCTGGTCAGCGCCCTGCCCGGACCATTAGGGCTGCCCGAGCCCCCGGCGCTGCCCGAGCACGTCCTGCTCAACCGGGAGCACCGGCGCATCCTCGGGCTCTGCCACAGCCTGTTGTCCGTCGCCGAGGTGGCGGCCCACCTGGGGCTGCCGCTCGGCGTCGTCAAGGTGCTGGTCGGCGACCTCTGGGACCTCGGCGCCGTGCAGGTGCTCCCTCCCGTCCCGCAGGCCGAACGCCTGCCCACAACCCTCCTGGAAGAGGTACTCGTTGGCCTCCGCCAACTCCGCTGAAGCCCCCGCCTCCCGGCCGTCCGGACCGCAGTACCTGCCGTCCTCGGTGCAGGGCGCGGTGAAGATCCTGGTCACCGGCCCGTTCGGGGTCGGCAAGACCACCCTGGTCGGCTCGCTCAGCGAGATCACCCCGCTGCGCACCGAGGAGACCATGACCGCCGCCAGCAGCGGCGTGGACGACCTCACCGGCCGCGGCGACAAGACCACCACCACGGTCGCCCTGGACTTCGGCCGGATCACGCTCAACTCCCGCCTCGCGCTGTACCTGTTCGGCACGCCCGGGCAGCAGCGGTTCTGGCCACTGTGGGACGACCTGTCGCGCGGCGCGCTCGGCGCCATCGCGATGGTCGACCTGCGCCGCCCGGACGAGAGCTTCGACGTGCTCGGCCGGCTGGAGGAGCAGCGCATCCCCTTCGCGGTGGCGGTCAACACCTTCCCGGACACGCCGAGTTACCCGGAGGAGGAGCTGCGGTCGGCGCTGGACGTGCTGCCGGAGGTGCCGATCCTCTACTGCGACGCCCGCGACCGACGCCAGTCCTACGACCTGCTGATCGACTTCGTCGACCACCTGCACCGCAGCTCGCTCCTGGAGCTGCAGCCGTGACCGCGCCCGAGCCCCCGCGGGCGGCCGGCGGCTGCCCGGTCGCGCACGGCGCCGCGTACAGCGGCGGCCCGGCCCCCTACGGCGGCGGGCTCCCCGCGGGCGTCCCGCTGACCCCGCTGTACGGGCAGGCCGTCGCCGACGACCCGCACGGCCTGTACGCCCGGCTGCGCGAGCGGTACGGCCCGGTGGCGCCGATCGAGCTGGAGCCCGGGGTGGAGGCGTGGCTGGTCCTCGGCTACGGCGAACTGCTCGAACTCACCCGCAACGAGGCACTGTTCTCCAAGGACTCCCGGCACTGGCGGGTCCCCGCCGAGGGCCGGCTGGCCCCCGACTCGCGGCTGCAGCCGATGACCGCCTGGCGGCCCACCCTGCTCAACCTCGACGGCGCCGAGCACCAGCGGCTGCGCGCCGCCGTCTCGGACACCCTGGCCCAGATCGACCACCGGCAGCTGCGCGAGACCACCGAGGCCGCCGCCAACGGCCTGATCGACAGCTGGGGCCCGGACGGCACCGCCGACCTGATCGGCCAGTACGCCCGCGCGCTGCCGCTGCTGGTCTCCACCCAGCTGGTCGGCCTGCCCACCGGCAGCGGGCCGCGGATGATCGAGCTGATCAGCCACTTCGTCGACAGCGGGCCCGAATCGGTGCGCGCCGCCGGGGAGTTCCAGGGGACCCTGGCCGAACTGGTCCGGCACCGCCGCACCGCCCCCGGCGCCGACCTCACCTCCTGGCTGCTCGCCCACCCCGCCGCGCTGACCGACGAGGAGGCGGTGCACCACCTGGTGGTGCTGATGATCGCGGGCAACGAGACCTGCATCAACTGGATCGGCAACACCCTGCGGCTGCTGCTCACCGACCGGCGCTTCCGGGCCACCCTGACCGGCGGGCGGCTCACCGTCTCCGACGCGCTGGAGGAGGTGCTCTGGCGAGACCCGCCGACGCAGAACTTCCCCGGCCGCTGGGCCACCGGCGACACCGTGCTCGGCGGCCAGTACATCAGCGCCGGCGACATGCTGGTGCTCGGCCTGGCCGCGGCCAACGCCGACCCGGCCGCCCAGGGCGCCTCCTCCGCCGCGCAGGGCTCGCTCGGCGGCAACCGGGCCCACCTGGCCTGGGGCGCGGGCCGGCACGTCTGCCCGGCCCAGCACCCGGCCCGGATCATCGTCGAGACCGCGATCGAGACCCTGCTGCACCGCCTGCCGGACCTCCAGCTGGCCGTGCCTTCGGGAGAGTTGGCCTGGCGCCCGTCCCCCTGGTCGCGGGCCCTGGTCGCCCTGCCGGTGCTGTACAGCGCCTTCACCCCGCCCCGCCCGCCAACGCCCGAAAGGCCCGCACCCGCATGGACACCGTCGACGACCCCCGCGGCTCCCGCCCCGAGCCCGTCCGGCTCGACCCCTTCGGACGCGACCAGCACGGAGAGAACGCCCGGCTCCGCGCAGCCGGACCGGCCGTCCTGGTGGAACTCCCTGGTGGGGTGGTGGTCTGGGCGGTGACCCACCACGACACCCTTCAGTCGCTGCTGGCCGACCCCCGGGTCGGCAAGAACCCGGCGCTGTGGACCACCTTCCGGGAGGGCCGGCTGCCGTACGGCTGGCCGCTGCTCAACTTCGTCGCCGTGCCCGGCATGATCACCGCGGACGGGGAGGACCACAAGCGGCTGCGCGGTCTGGTCAGCCAGGCCTTCACCCCGCGCCGGATATCCGCGCTGGCCCCCGCGATCGAGGCCCGGGCGCTCGCCCTGCTGGACGCGGTGGCGGAGCTGGAGGGGCCGTTCGACCTGCGCGAGCACTTCGCGTACCCGCTGCCGATGCAGGTGATCGGCGAACTGCTCGGCCTGGGCGAGGAGCAGCAGGACCGGCTGCACGCGCTGTCCGACACCCTGGTCTCCAGCTCCGCCACCCCGGAGGCGGCCCTCGCCGCCCAGCGGGACCTGAACGCGCTGCTGGCCTCCGTGGTGGCGGCCAAACGGGCCGAGCCCGGCGACGACCTGACCACCGACCTGATCGCCGTCCGCGAGGCCGGGGACGCACTCAGCGAGGCCGAACTCGTCGGCACCCTGCTACTGATGCTGGTCGCCGGGCACGAGACCACCCTCAACCTGATCACCAACGCGGTCCGCGCCCTGCTCGCCCACCCCGACCAGCTGCGGCTGGTGCTGGACGGCGCACAGCCGTGGTCGGCGGTGGTGGAGGAGACCCTGCGCTACGACTCGCCGGTGGGCCAGTTCCCGCTGCGCTACGCGATCGAGGACATCGAGGTCGGCGACACGGTGATCCGGCGCGGTGAGGCGCTGCTCGCCTCGTACGCGGCGGCCGGACGCGACGGCGGGCACTACCCGGACGCCGACCGCTTCGACCTCACCCGGCAGCCCGCCCGGCACCTGTCGCTCGGCCACGGCCCGCACTTCTGCCTCGGCTCGGGGCTGGCCCGGCTGGAGGCGGAGACGGCGCTGCGGCACCTGTTCGGGCGGTTCCCGGGGCTGGCCCTGGCGGAGGGGGAACGGCCGGAGCCGATCGGCTCATTCGTGAGCAACAGCGTGCGGACCCTGCGGGTGACCATTCGAGGGTGACGGCCGGGGGTGACGGCCCGGGGGTGACGGCCCGGGGGTGACACTTCGCGCCGCGGGGTTACCTGAGGGCGGCCCGGTCGTTCGGCAGGGCATGAAGAAACTCGCCACCCTGGCCGCCCTCACCATGGCGGGCCTCGCCCTCGCCGCCCCGGCGGCCTCCGCCGCCGGCCAGATCGCCAGCTCGCCGGACGCCACCGGCGGCCTCACCGACGGGCTGGAGCTCTCCCCCGCCGACCTCGCGCTGAAGTCCGCGGGCAAGCTCCCGGTGGTCGGCCACGTCGCCGACGAGGTGGAGGCCGTCGGCACCAACCAGATCCACCACCCGGGGCTCAGCGGGCAGATCAACCCCTGATCGGCCGTCGCCCGCACAGCCGTGCGGCGGGCGCCTGACCGACCCCCGTCCGGTCAGCCGCCCGCCGTACCCGGTGCCGCTCAGCCCTCGAAGAGGCCGTTGAGCTCCGGGTAGGTCAGTCCGCCGTCCAGGGAGGTGTACGTGCCGCTCGCGTACACCTCCTCGGCAGCGCGGCGGACCGCCGCGTAGGCCACCTTGGCCAGGCCCGGGCCCAGGCTGATCCGGGCCACCCCGAGTTCGGCCAGCTCGGCGACCGACGGGGAGCCGGGGGCGGCCAGCACGTTCAGCGGGGCCGGGACGGCCGCGACCAGGGCGGCGATGGTCTCCGCGTCGGCGACACCGGGGACGAACACGCCGTCCGCGCCCGCCTCGACGTACGCCCGCAGCCGGCGGACCGCCTCGTCGAGCCGGCCCCCGGGCTCGCCGAGGCCGTGCAGGAAGACGTCGGTGCGGCCGTTGACGAACAGCGGGACGCCTGCCGCGTCGGCGGCCGCCCGGGCGGCCGCGATCCGCTCGGCGGCCTCCTGCGGGGTGTACTCCGCGTCCTCCAGGTTCACCCCGACCGCGCCGGTGGCGAGCAGCGCGGTGACCGTCTCGCCGACCCCGGCCGGGGTGTCCGCGTAGCCGCTCTCCAGGTCGGCGGTGACCGGCAGATCGACCGAGCGGACCACCTCGGCGGTCCGGGCCAGCACCTGCTCGCGGTCGGCGCCGCCGCCGTCCGGGCTGCCGAGCGACCAGGACACACTGGCGCTGGCCGTCGCCACCGCCCGTGCCCCGGCGCCGGCCACCAGCCGGGCGCTCGCCGCGTCCCAGACGTTGGCCAGCACCACCGGCTCGCCCGGGCGGTGCAGCTCCGCGAGCAGCCGGGCCTTGTCCCGCTGGGAGGTCATCGCGGCCGCGTTCACTTCGCCGCCGGGCTCATGCGGGTGGACACGCCGATCCGGTTCCAGGTGTTGATGGTGGCGATCAGCGCGATCAGCTGGGCCAGCTCGGCCGGCTCGAACTGGGCGGCGGCCTCGTCGTACACGGCGTCCGGCACGTGGCCCCGGGTCAGCAGGGTGACCGACTCGGTGAGGGCCAGGGCGGCGCGCTCGCGGGCGGTGAACCAGGGCGTCTCGCGCCAGGCCGGGAGGGAGACCAGGCGGTGGTCCTGCTCGCCGTTCTTGCGGGCGTCGGTGGCGTGCATGTCGATGCAGAAGGCGCAGCCGTTGATCATCGAGGCGTGCACCTTGACCAGCTCGGCGAGGACCGGGTCCAGGCCCTGCCGGGAGGCCCGGTCCACGGCGATCATGGCCTGGTAGAAGTCGGGGGCGAGCTCCGGCATCCGCAGGCGCTGCTCGGGGGCGGGCACGGTCTCGTTCGAAGTGCTGTTCGTGGTCACGGTGACCAGCCTAGGAGCCCACTGGCCCGCGGTCCTGGTGCATTCACCGCCCGGCTCCTTGGGCCACTTCCGGTGTGCGAACGGGCGTGCGAGGATCACTGACAAGGATTTCGACAGGGGACTTCGGCAGCGAGCCTCGGCAGGGATTCCCGGTAGGGATTCCCGGCAGCACGGCGTCAGGGGGAACGGGACCGTGTGCACGGCCTTCGTCAGCATCGAACCGGGCTCGGCGGTACCGGTGCTGCTGCTGTCCGTCCGGGACGAGTACCTCGGGCGCGCCTGGCTGCCGCCGGACCACCACTGGCCGCAGCGGCCCGAACTGCTCGGCGGACTGGACCTCGCGGCCGGCGGCACCTGGCTGGCCGTGGACCCGGAGCGGCGCACCGCCGCCTGTCTGCTCAACGGCTTCGGCCCGCTCGCCCCCGCCGACACCCGGCTCAGCCGCGGCGGACTGCCGCTCACCGCCGTGCGCGAGGGCGGGATCGGACACCTGGACCTGTCTCCGTACGACCCCTTCCACCTCGTCCAGGTCCGCCCCGACGGCGCCCGGGTGACCAGCTGGGGCGGCGGACTGCTGACCGAGCACGAACTGCCCACCGGGCTCAGCGTGGTGCTCAACGACGGCCTGGAGGGGATGGCCGCCAACCGCACCGCCTCCGAGCGGGTCCGGGCGCTGATGGCCGCCCGCGCCGACCACTTCCGGGCCCGCTTCGCCGCCGTGCCCCGCCCCGAACCGGCCGCCGGGGGGCCGACGGAACCGGCCTGGGGCGACTGGCTGCCGATCGTCACCGGCGACGGGCTGGCGCTGGACGGGGACGCCGCGCTGATCCAGCGCCGGGACTTCGGCGACGGGCGGATCTGGGGGTCGTCCTCGGTCTCCCTGCTGGCGCTCGGGCCGGAGCTGCTGCGCTACGACTTCGCGACCGCGCCGGTGCCGGCCGACGGCTCGGGGTGGCGGCGGATGGAGGTCTGAACCGGGCGCGCCCGGAAAGGACTTGAACCTGACGCTGCGGGAGGCGGCATCGTGGGCGTCCGTCGACCCCCGCCCTCGAAGGAGGCTCCCGATGGACCGTCCCCGCCCCCCGCGCCGACCGTCCCTCCTGCTGCCCGCCGTCCTGGCCGTCGCCCTGCCGCTGGCGGGCGCCCCGGTGGCGGTGACCGCCGGCGTGCTCCTCGGTGATGCCGTGCACCGGGCCGTACCGTCCGCCACCGTGCCCTCGCCAGGGCTGCCGGGCGCCGTGACCGGGCTGCTGGTCCGGGCCGCCGGTGGCCGGTGACACCCGGAAATACGCTCGATGAACTTCTGGCGGCGGGGCTGCCGGGCGTCTACATGCCGGTAGTAGCTTCGCGGAGGCCCCCGGAATCGGGGGGCCGCAGACCTCCGAGCGAAGGTGCGCGATGTCCACCCTGACCTACCCGGAAGCGATAGGCGTCGGCCTGCTGCAGGGTGTGACGGAACTCTTCCCGGTCTCCAGCCTGGGCCACAGCATCCTGCTCCCGGCCGTGATCGGCGGGAAGATCCAGCAGGACCTCGACATGACCGCCGACGGCTCCTCCTACCTCGCCGCGCTGGTCGCCCTGCACCTGGCGACCGCGCTCGCGCTGGTGGTGTTCTTCTGGCGGGACTGGGTCCGGGTGGTCAGCGGTCTGTTCGGCTCGATCCGGCACCGCCGGGTGCAGACCCGGGACGAGAAGCTCGCCTGGCTGCTCATCATCTCCACCATCCCGGTCGGCGTGGCCGGCCTGGTCCTGGAGAAGGCACTGCGGCACGCCCTCGGCAAGCCCGTCCCCGCCGCCGTGTTCCTCGCCCTCAACGGGCTGGTGCTGCTCGGCGCCGAGCGGCTCAAGCGCGGCGGCTCCGGCCGGCGCCGGGCCGGGCACGCCGCCCCCGTCGACGAGCCGGGCCTGGACCCGGCGGTCGCCTCCGACGTCCGGCTGACCAGGCTCGGCTACGGCAGGGGCGCCTGGATCGGCGCCGCCCAGATCCTCGCGCTGTTCCCGGGCATCAGCCGCTCCGGCGTCACCATGAGCGCCGGCATCCTGCGCGGACTGCACCACGAGGACGCCGCCCGGTTCTCCTTCCTGCTCGCCACCCCGGTCATCCTGGCCGCCTCGGTGCTGAAGGTGCCCGAGCTGTTCAAGCCGGAGAACTCCGGCGTCCTCGGCCCGGTCGCGGCCGGCAGCCTCGCGGCCTTCGTGGCCGGCTACGTCTCGGTGCGTTTCCTCACCAGGTACTTCGAGACCCGCAGCCTGACGCCGTTCGCGGTGTACTGCTTCCTGGCCGGCGTCGGCAGCGCGGTGTACCTGTCGCTCTGAGCCCCGGTCCGAACGGAATTCGCGCGCGCCGACCGGCCGCCTCGGTGACGATGGCCCCGACAGGCAGGCGACTTCACGGCGGGAGGACAGGTGCTCAAGGTGGTAGAGGGCAAGGCGGCGGTCGTCACGGGCGGCTCGCGGGGCATCGGACGGGCGATCGTCGAACGACTGGCGCGCGAGGGCGCGGACGTCGTCCTCGGCTACGCCAACGACCGGGCGGCCGCCGAAGCGGTGGTCGGCGCGGTGGCGGCGGCCGGCGGACGCGCCTGGGCGGTACGGGCCGACCTCGGCGAGTCGGGCGCCGCCGAGCAGCTGATGGCCGCGGCGGAGGAGCGCCTCGGCGGGCTGGACATCCTGGTCAACAACGCCGCGAAGTCCTTCACGCCCACTCCGCTCGCGGACCTCGACGACGCGGCCTTCGACGCCGTGCTGAGCGTCAACACCCGCGCCGTGCTCGCCACCGTCCGCTACGCGGCCCGCCGGATGCGCGACAGCGGACGGATCGTCAACATCTCCAGCGTGAACACCGCCCGTGCCGTCCCCGGCATCGGCGCGTACGCCGCCAGCAAGGGCGCCGTCGAACAGCTCACCGCCGTCGCCGCGGCCGAACTCGGCCCACGCGGCATCACCGTCAACACCGTCTCCCCCGGCGCCACCGACACCGACCTGCTGCGCGGCACCAACCCGCCCGAGGCGCTCGAACGGGTCGCCGGCCTGACCCCGCTGCGCCGGCTCGGACAGCCCGAGGACATCGCCGACGTGGTCGCCTTCCTGGCCGGGCCGGACGCCCGCTGGATCACCGGGCAGAACCTCCGGGCCACCGGCGGCCTGGGCTGACCACCGGCGGCCCGCCCGCGTCCCCGCCTACGCGGTGAGGCCGAGGGCGGCCAGCCGGGTCGGGTCGGTGAGGATGTCCAGACCGGTGATCCGGTCCTCGTGGATGGTGAACGACATGACCGACAGCACCCGGCCGTCGGCGAAGGACACCACCCCGGGCGAGCCGTTGACCAGCACCAGGCGCGCCTCGGCGGCGAAGCGGGCGAAGGTGATCGCCTGCCCCGCGACGTCCGCCGCGCCCCGGCGCAGCACGCTCGGCACCAGCGTCCCTCCGTCGGAGCGGGCCAGCACCTCCGGGTCGAGCACGGCCAGCAGGGCGTCGAAGTCGCCGCCCCGGGAGGCGCTCAGGAAGGCCTCCACCACCGCGCGCTTGCGGTCGTCGTCCGAGTCGGCGGCCGGGGTGGCGCCCTGGACCCTGCGGCGGGCCCGGGAGGCCAGCTGGCGGGTCGAGGCCGGGGTGCGGCCGAGCACCTCGGCGATCCCGTCGAAGGGCACGTCGAACATGTCGTGCAGCACGAAGGCCACCCGCTCCGCCGGGGAGAGCGTCTCCAGGACCACCATCAGCGCGATCCCCACCGAGTCGGCGACCAGGATCTCGTGCACCGGGTCCAGCACCGCCGGCCCGGTCACCACCGGGTCCGGCAGCCGCACCTGCTCCTCCTGCTCGGGCAGCGGGTCCTCCCGGCGGGAGGCCCTGGAACGCAGCTGGTCCAGGCAGACCCGGCCGACCACGGTGGTCAGCCAGGCCCCCAGGTTGCGCACCTCGCCCACGTCGCTGCGGCTGAGCTTCAGCCACGCCTCCTGGACGGCGTCCTCGGCCTCGGCCACCGAACCGAGCATCCGGTAGGCCAACGACCGCAGTTGGGGGCGCTCCGCCTCGAACTGCGCGGCCAGGAGCTCCGCTCGGGAAATGTCCCCGCTCATCTGTCACATCCTCGCGTCGGGATCCGTCGGTCCAGCGACGGACGCTAACCGACCAGGAGGACAGCACGACGACCACCACCCGGCTGAGGAACCCGGACGCGGTCCGGGACCCCGGCACCGCCCGGTGGGCCGGCACGGCACGGGACAATGGGCCCGTGAACGGCTCCTGGACCTCCTTCGGCGGCGACCTGCACCTGGACCTCACCGAGCGGCGCGCCGCCGGCGCCGGGCTGCGGGCCGCCCTGGAGGACGCCCTGCGGGAGGCCGTCCAGGACGGGCGGCTCGCGCCCGGAACCCGGCTGCCGTCCTCCCGCGCCCTCGGCGAGGACCTCGGCATCGCCCGCAACACCGTGGTCGAGGCGTACGGCCAGCTCACCGCCGAGGGCTGGCTCAACTCCCGGCAGGGCTCCGGCACCACCGTCGCCCGGCGGGCCGCGCCCTCGCCCGCCGTACGGCCCGCCCGGTCGCCGCGCCCGCGGCCGGCCGTACGGCACGACCTGATGCCCGGGCGCCCCGACCTCTCCCTCTTCCCCCGCACCGCCTGGCTCGCCGCCGCCCGCCGCGCCCTCGCCACCGCGCCGCACGAGGCGCTCGGCTACGGCAGCCCGCTCGGCCGGATCGAACTGCGGGAGGCCCTCACCCACTACCTGGCCCGGGTCCGCGGGGTGCGCACCGACCCGGACCACCTGCTGATCTGCAGCGGCGTCCAGCAGGGCCTCGGCCTGCTCTGCGCGGCCCTGCGGGAGCGCGGCACCCGGTCGCTGGCCGTCGAGGCGTACGGGCTGCCGCCGCAGCACGCCGTGGTGCGGGCGGCGGGACTGTCCACCGTCGCGCTGCCGCTGGACGGCGAGGGCGCGCTGGTCGACCGGCTCGACGCCCGCTGCGGGGCCGCTCTGCTCACCCCCGCCCACCAGTACCCCACCGGCTCCCCGCTCTCCGCCGACCGGCGGGCGGCCGCGGTGCGGTGGGCGCGCGAACAGGACCGGTACGTGGTCGAGGACGACTACGACGGGGAGTTCCGCTACGACCGGCAGCCGCTCGGCGCCATGCAGGCGCTCGACCCGGAGCGGGTGGTGTACGCGGGGACGGCTGCCAAGAGCCTGGCCCCCGGCCTGCGGCTGGCCTGGCTGGCGCTGCCGGACGCGCTGGTGGAGCCGGTCGCCCGGCTGAAGGTGCTGGCCGACACGATGTCCCCGGTGCTGGACCAGCTGACGCTGGCCGAACTGATCGCCTCGGGGACTTACGACCGGCACGTGCGGCGCTGTCGGCTGCACTACCGGCGCCGCCGGGACCGGCTGGTCGCGGCCCTCGCCGAGCACGCCCCGCACGTGCGGGTCACCGGCATCGCGGCGGGCCTGCACGCCGTCCTCCAACTCCCGCCCGGCTCACCGTCGGAGGCCGAACTCGTGGCCCGCGCGGCAGCCGCCGGCCTCGCTCTCAGCAGCCTCGGCTGGCACCGCGCCGACCCGACGGCGGAGATGGCGGAGGTGGCGGAGGAGGCCGGGCCCGCCCTGGTGATCGGCTACGCGACCCCGCCGGAGCACGCCTTCCCGGCGGCCCTGGAGGCCCTGTGCGGGATGCTCGGGGCGGGGTGAGGGAACGCCGGACGTCCGCCTCGGACGGGGGCCGAGGCGGACGGGAACGGGGGGCGCCTAGTGGTGCCGGTTGCCCAGCTCGAACAGCAGCATGATGAAGCCGGCGAAGACGTGGATGCCCGCGGTGTAGATGACCAGGCGCAGGTAGACCCGCTTGTTGGCCCACTTGCCGGCGTCCATGGTCTTCGGGCCGGTGGCGGTGTCGGCGGCGCCGGTCGGGACGGCGACGGTCGGAAGGGTGGCGGTCGGGACGGTGGCGGTGGTGGGATCGGCCACGGGGATCTCCTCCAGGGGGTCTGACGACAAATCAGTGGGTGGCGGCGGGGCCGCCGCCGAGGCAGAGTTCGCCGCCGGGGCTCTGCAACAGGGTGTGGATGAAGAGCAGTTCGACGCCGGAGCCGGACTCGGCGGCGATGCAGTGCGGGGTGAGCGAGTCGTAGTGGGCGGAGTCGCCGGGGGCGAGGTGGTGGACCCGGTCGCCGAGGGTCACCCGCAGCTCTCCGCGCAGCACGTACAGCCATTCCTCGCCGGGGTGGACCCGGACCACCGCGTCCTGGACGCCCGGCGGGACGTGCACCCGCAGGGCCTGCATGGCGCGGCCGGGGGCGCCGGCCCGGCGGTAGCCCCAGCCGCCGGCCCGGCCGGGCTCGATGGCGCCGCCGCGGACCACCGGGTCGGGTTCGACCATGGTCTCGCCGAGGAGGCCGGAGACCGAGGTGCCGTAGGCGCGGGCGAGGCCGAGCAGGACGGGCAGCGAGGGCTGGCGGCGGCCGGTCTCCAGTCGGGACAAGTACGCTGGGGACAGGCCGACCCGGCCCGCGGCCACCTCCAGGGTGAGCCGGCTGCTGAGCCGGTGCTCACGGAGGCGGGCGGCGAGGCCGGCGACCTCCTGGTCGTCGAGCCGGCCGTCGGCGTCGGGGGTGCCGGTGGGGCTGGTGGTCATGTGACCAGTGGACACCCGGCCTGCCGCGCGGGCAAGAAATTTGCCTCATAGGCAAACCCGCTCGAGTACACCCGCCACGCGCGACGCCCGGGGCGCTCACGGCACCTACGGCCGGGGGATGTTGCGCAGGTTGCTGCGCGCCAGGTCGACCATCCGCCCCACGCCGCCCGACAGCACCGTCTTCCCCGCCGCCAGCGCGAAGCCCTTCAGCTGGGCGGCGGTGATCCGCGGCGGGATGGACAGTGCGTTGGGGTCGGTGACCACGTCCACCAGGGCCGGACCGGGCCGCTCCAGGGCCTCCGCCAGCACCTCCCGCACCCGGCCCGGTTCGGCGACCCGCTTGGCCGGGATGCCCATCGCCCGGGCGATGCCGGCGTAGTCCACGTCCCCGTTGTCGATCTCGGACTCCGGGTAGCCGGAGACCAGCATCTCCAGCTTGATCATGCCGAGCGCGCCGTTGTTGAAGACCACCGTCTTCACCGGCAGCCGGTGCTTGGCCACCGTGAGCAGCTCGCCGAGCAGCATGCCGATCCCGCCGTCGCCCGCCATCGCGATCACCTGCCGCCCCGGGCAGGCGAGTTGGGCGCCGATCGCGTGCGGGAGGGCGTTGGCCATCGAGCCGTGCAGGAAGGAGCCGATCACCCGGCGGCGGCCGTTCGGCTGGAGGTAGCGGGCGGCCCAGACGTTGTTCATGCCGGTGTCCACGGTGAACACCGCGTCGTCGGCGGCCACGTCGTCCAGCACCGAGGCGACGTACTCGGGGTGGATCGGCAGGTGCTTCTCGATGTCCCGGGTGTAGGCGCCGATCACGTCCTCCAGGGACCGGCAGTGCTTGCTCAGCATGCCGTCCAGGAAGGAACGGTCCTTCTCGGCGTCCAGCAGCGGCAGCACGGCCCGCAGGGTGGCCGCGACGTCCCCGTGCACGGCCAGCTCCAGCGCGGTGCGGCGGCCCAGCCTGGTCGCGTCGTGGTCGACCTGGACGGTGTGCACCTGCGGCAGAAAGGAGTCGTACGGGAAGTCGGTGCCGAGCAGCAGCACCAGGTCGGCGGAGTGCAGCGCCTCGTGGCAGGCGCCGTAGCCGAGCAGGCCGCTCATCCCCACGTCGTACGGGTTGTCGTACTGGATCCACTCCTTGCCACGCAGCGAGTGCCCGACCGGCGCGTTCAGCGCCTGCGCGACCGCCATCACCTCGGCGTGCGCGCCGCGCACCCCGGCGCCGCAGAACAGGGCCACCCGGCGGGCCGCGTTGAGCAGCCGGGCCAGCTCCTGCACCTGGGACCAGGGCGGCGCGGCGACCGCCTGCTCGGTGAGGAAGTGGCTGGTGCCGGTCGGCCCGGCGGCGGGCAGGGCGGCGACGTCGCCGGGGAAGGCCAGCACCGAGACGCCGTGCGAGCCCAGCGCGTGCTGGATCGCGACCCGCAGCAGCCGGGGCAGCTGGGCGGGGGTGGAGAGCATCTCGCACCAGTTGCTGCAGTCGGTGAACACCCGCTCGGGGTGGGTCTCCTGGAAGAAACCGGTGCCGATCTGCCCGGACGGGATGTGCGAGGCCAGCGCGAGCACCGGCAGGCCGCTGCGCTGGGCGTCGTACAGGCCCTGTACCAGGTGGGTGTTGCCGGGGCCGCAGGAGCCGGCGCAGACCGCGAGGCGGCCGCTGAGCTCGGCCTCGGCGGCGGCCGCGAACGCCCCCGCCTCCTCGTTGCGCACGTGCACCCAGCTGATGCCCTCGGCCCGGCGGATCGCGTCGACCACGGGGTTGAGGCTGTCGCCCACGACGCCGTAGACCCGCTCCACGCCGGCCTGCCGGAGCACCTCCACCATCTGTTCGGCCACGGTCGCCACGGGGACTTCCCTTCGATCGCCACAGGACACCTGCACCCTCCGGCGCATCGGCGGGGGCGTGCACCCGGGGTGGGCCGAACGGGTGAGGGCGCGGGGCCCGGGAACGGCCCCGCGCCGCGGGGACGGGCGGGAGTGGCCGGGCTACTCCGCCGCCAGGTGGTCCTGCTGGCCGAGCTTGCCCGCGGCCAGGCCCGCCTGGGCCTGGCGGCGGGCCGGTTCGCGGCCCGGCGGCTGGGCGCAGGGCTCCTGGGCGGGCGGGACGGTGGTGGGCAGGGTGACCGGGGAGCCGGCCTTGACCTGGACCGCCTCGCCGTCGTGCCGCAGGTGGATCACCTCGCCGCGGCGCAGTGTGTAGGTGGTGCCCCCGTGGGTGATCCGGACGCCGAGCAGTTGGTCGCGCACCATCAGGGAGAAGCTCAGCTTCATCAGGCCGGCGGGCAGCCGGGGGCGGAAGTCGAGCACCTCGCCGTGGTCGCGCAGTCCGCCGAAACCGGCCACCAGGGCGACGCAGGCGCCCGCGAGCGAGGCCATGTGGAGGCCGTCGCGGGTGTTGCCGCCGAGGTCGTGGAGGTCCATCAGCGCCGCCTCCGCCGTGTAGTCGTAGGCGAGGTCGAGCTGGCCGACCTCGGCGGCGATGACGGCCTGGGTGCAGGCGGACAGCGAGGAGTCGCGGACGGTGAGCCGCTCGTAGTAGGCGAAGTTGCGGGCCTTCTGCTCGTCGGTGAAGGCGTCGCCGCGGACCTGCATGGCGAGCACCAGGTCGGCCTGCTTGACCACCTGCTTGCGGTACAGGTCGAAGTACGGGTAGTGCAGCAGCAGCGGGTACTTCTCCGGCGGGGTGCCCTCGAAGTCCCAGACCTGGTGGTGGGTGAAGCCGTCGGCCTGGGGGTGGACGCCGAGGTTCTCGTCGTACGGGACGTACATCGCGGCGGCGGCGTCGCGCCAGGCGGCGGTCTCCTCGGTGTCGACGCCGAGCTCGCCGGCCTCGCGCGGGTGGCGAACGGCGGCCTCGGCGGCGGCGCGCAGGTTCGTCTGCGCCATCAGGTTGGTGTAGACGTTGTTGTCGGCGACGGCGCTGTACTCGTCGGGGCCGGTGACGCCCTCGATCCGGAACTTCCCGGCGCTGTCGTGGTGGCCGAGCGAGCGCCACATCCGGGCGGTCTCCACCAGGAGTTCGAGGCCGTACTCGCGCTCGAACTCGTGGTCCCCGGTGGCCCGGACGTAGCGGGCGACGGCGGAGGCGATGTCGGCGCCGATGTGGAAGGCGGCGGTGCCGGCCGGCCAGTACCCGGAGCACTCCTCGCCGCGGATCGTTCGCCAGGGGAACACCGCTCCGGACAGCCCGAGTTGGGCCGCTCGTTCGCGGGCGAGCGGGAGGGTGGTGTGCCGCCAGCGCAGGGCCTGGTTGACGGCGCCGGGCAGGCAGTAGGTGAGCACCGGCAGGACGAAGGCCTCGGTGTCCCAGAAGCTGTGGCCGTCGTAGCCGGGGCCGGTCAACCCCTTGGCGGGGATGGCTCGTTCCTCGCTGCGGGCGCCGGCCTGGAGGACGTGGAAGACGGCGAACCGGACGGCCTGCTGGAGTTCGACGTCGCCCTCGATCTCGACGTCGCTGGTCTCCCAGAACTCCCTGAGGTAGTCCGCCTGTTCGGCGACCAGGCCGTCCCAGCCGGTGTACCGGGCGGCGGTCAGCGCGGCCTCGACCTGGTCCCGCACGGCGGGCAGCGAGCGGGTGCCGGACCAGCCGTAGGACATGAACTTGACCAGCCGGAGCCGCTGCCCGGGCTCCAGCACGGTGGTGACGCTGATCCGGCAGTGGTCGGACTCGGCCTCGGCGACGGTGTCCAGCCGCTCCGGGCCCTCGATGACGTGGTCCATCCCGGCGGCGACCCGGATGCCGCTGAACCGGGTGCGGTGCACCAGGACGGCCTTGGTGCCGCTGGCGTGGTGCGCCTCGGCCTGCAGCGGGGCCTCCAGGACGGCGGCGGCGCGCGGGTCGCCCTCGGGGCCGCCGGGCAGCTGCTCGTTGGCGACCAGCTCGGACTGGAGCACGACCCGCACCGGCCCGTCCACCGCCTCGACGCTGTACTCCACGGCCGCGATGGCGCGCTGGGTGAGCGAGACGAGCCGGGAGGAGCGCACCCGGATGGTCCGCCCGGCCGGGGAGGTCCACTCGCACTCGCGGTGCAGCAGGCCCTCGCGGAAGTCCAACCATCGGGTGTGGCCAACCAGTTCGCCGTAGCGCAGGTCGAAGGGCTCGTCGTCCACCAGCAGCCGGATGATCTTGCCGTTGGTGACGTTGATGACGCTCTGGCTGGACTCCGGGTAGCCGTAGCCGCCCTCGCCGTACGGCAGCGGGCGCAGCTCGAAGACGCCGTTGAGGTAGGTGCCGGGCAGGCCGTGCGGCTCGCCCTCGTCCAGGTTGGCGCGCAGGCCGATGTGCCCGTTGGACAGCGCGAAGACGGACTCGGCGCGCGCCATCGAGGTGGCGTCCACCCCGTGTTCGGTGATCTGCCAGGGGTCGACGGAGAAGTTGTCCGCGGGACTCATGCGCCCACCTCGCTCCGCTCGGCAGGGGCATTCGCCCACACGCGCCCCTCGACGGTCCTCCCCCGGCCTCCGGCCGGGGGGACCCCCGTGCTCCGCTCGCTCATGCTTTCCCCTCCCCCAGCAGCTCGGAGAGGTCGTCGACGACCACCGTGGCCCCGTCGCGGCGCAGTTCGTCGGCCTGTCCGGTGCGGTTGACCCCGACCACCGCGCCGAAGCCGCCGGCCCGGCCGGAGGCGACCCCGGCGAGGGCGTCCTCGAAGACGACGGCGTGCGCGGGTTCGACGCCGAGCTCGCGGGCGGCGTACAGGTAGGTGTCCGGGGCGGGCTTGCCGGGCAGGGCCTGCCGCTTGGCGACCACGCCGTCCACGATCAGGTCGAAGAGGTCCAGGATGCCCGCCGAGCGCAGCACGTCGCGGCAGTTGGCGCTGGAGGAGACCACCGCGCTGGGCAGCCCCAGCTCGCGCAGCCGGCGCACGTAGGCGACCGAGCCCTCGTACGGCGCGACGCCCTGCTCGCGGATCAGCCGCAGCACGGTGTCGTTCTTGGCCCGGCTGATCCCCTGCACGGTACGGGCGTTCGGCGGGTCGTCCTCGGTGCCCTCGGGCAGGTCGATGCCCCGGCTGTGCAGGAAGGCCCGGGTGCCGTCGAGGCGCGGTCGGCCGTCCACGTAGGTGTCGTAGTCGGTGACGGCGTCGAAGGGGACGAACTGCCCGCCGGTGCGGGCGGCTTCGGCGCGCAGGAAGGCGTCGAAGGTGTCCTTCCAGGCCGCGGCGTGCACCGTGGCGGTCTGGGTGAGCACTCCGTCGAGGTCGAAGAGGAAAGCGCGGATGTCGTCGGGTAGCCCCAGCATGGGTGCAGTCTGCCCCAGGGAGCGCGGGGGATGCCGCCCATTCCCGGCGGCGCGTCGCGGGAAGGGCGGCGTCCGGTCGCCGCGGCGGTGAAGGGCGGCGGGATCAGGGCGAGTCGGGCAGCTGGGCCTCGGGCGCCTGGATGACGGCGAAGACCGCGCCCTGCGGGTCCTTGACCACGGCCATCCGGCCGGACTGCATGTCGAACGGCGGCTGGACCACCGTGCCGTTCTGCTTGACCAGGGCGTCCACCACCGAGTCGGTGTCGTCCACCGAGAAGTACGGCATCCAGTGCGAGGGCGTGCCGGCGTCCAGGTACTTCGGGATCTCCTGCATGCCGCCCACCGTGCGGTCGCCGACGTTCAGCGAGTAGTAACCGTCCATGCCCTGGATGGTGGCCGGGCGCAGGCCCAGGGCCGACTGGTAGAAGCCGCCGGCCGCGCCGGTGTCGGCGGTGTTGAGCTCGTTCCAGACCAGTGCGCCGGGCTCGTTGACCACGCCCGCGCCGATGAAGTCCATCGCCTGCCAGACGCCGAACACCGCGCCGGTCGGGTCGGCGGCGACCATCATCCGGCCGAGCGCGCCGACGTCCATCGGGTCGTACAGGACCGTGCCGCCGGCCCCGGCGATGGCGGCCCTGGCCGCGTCGACGTCGTCCGAGGCGAGGTAGGTGGTCCAGGCGACCGGGGGCAGCGGCTGGCCCTCGGGCCCGGACTGCGCCATGATCCCGGCGACCGGGCGGCCGCCCAGCGTGCACACGGCGTAACCGCCGAACTCTGCCGGGCCGATCTCACCCTGCCAGCCGAACAGGTCACGGTAGAAGTCGAGCGCGGCCTGCTGGTCGCTCGCCATCAGGTCGATCCAGCACGGGGTGCCGGGCTTGTACGGGTCGGTCACTACGGGCATTGCTGGGCCTCCCGGAGGCGGTGGTGGCCGGCTGTGGTCGTCGGGCGGGCGGGGCCCGGCCCGACCGGTACGGCCGTCCGCGCGGACGGCGGTACGACGGGGTACACCGCCCACCTTCGGCCCGCCGCCGCGTTCCCGCCACCGGACGGCGCCCTGGCGGGCGACCGGCGGCCCGGGGCCGCCGGCTGCTCACTGCTCGTCGTGGCGCATCGTGGTGACGAAGTACGGCTGCACCTTGCCGCTCTGTGCGTAGTCCTTGAGCCGGACCAGCAGTTCGGCCCAGGTGCCGGCCACCATCGGGACGCCCGCCTCGCTGCCCGGCTGCCAGCCGCCGTGCCGGAAGAGCAGCCGGGTGCGGTCGGGCGCGTCGGGCTGGTCGGCGAGGTCCCAGCTGATCCAGGTGCCGGCCCAGTGCGGCGGGAACGCCCCGGCGTTGGCCCACAGCACCCGGTCCCGGTCGGCCCGCTCCCGACGCAGCCGGAACGGCTCGGGGACGCCGGGGAAGTCGAAGAGCAGCACGTCGCCCTCGCGGTCCACACCGGTGGTCCACCAGCTGGTCAGCCCGTCGTGGGTGTTCAGCGCGTCGAGCACGGCCGCGCGGGGCGCGGCGATGTCGATCTGCATGGCGATCTCGGGCACGGAGTCCGCCTTTCGGTGACCGGTGGGGCCCCCACTACCTGCCACGATGGCACGGCCCCGGGACGCACGCGCCCCGGGGCCGTCCCCGTCGGTCCGGTGCCCGCGGTCAGCCGCCGCTGCCGTAGGTGGTGTTCGCGCAGATGTCGTCGTCCGCCGAGCGGGCGTCGTTGGTGACGGTGGTGGGCAGCGGCGCCGCGGGCGTCTGGGCGCCCGGGGTGGTGCTCGCGGTGCCGGCCGTGGTCGTCCCCATGCCGTTGGCCGCGGCGAAGTCCTGGCCGACGATCACCGAGATGCCCCGCGCGCTGCTGGGCTCCAGGCTGGCGCCCGGGAACAGCGCGGCGACCTTCTCGGCGTTCGCCTTCTGGCTGGTGCTGTACTCGATCGTGGTGGTCTTGTACTTGGTGCTCGCCGCCTGGCCCGCCGTGCTGGCGGCGAACTTGGCGCCCTTGAGCAGGTCGGTCGCCTTGCCGGCCAGGCCGTTGGCGACGGTGCCGTTGTAGACCGCGACCTTGATCGAGGCGTTGGAGGCGTCCCCGGCCGGGGCGGCGGGCGTGCTGGGCGCGGCCTGCTGCGGGGGGGCGCTCGGGCTGCCGCCGGCGTCCGGCTGCTGGCCGGTGGCGTTCTGGCCGTCGATGGTCTGGTCGGCCCTGAGGGTCTCCCAGAGCTTGTTGGCGTCCGGCTGGACCAGGTCGATGTTGGCGTCCTGGGTGCGGTAACGCCAGGGCGCCGTCACGAACTTGAGGTCGTGCATGTCGATGTTCTTGAGCGACAGGCCGAAGGAGAGCAGCTTGTCCGCGGAGTCGAGCCCCGGGTCGACGGTCAGCGACTTGGTCGCCGCGTCGGCCAGCGGCAGCAGGTTGGTGGGGCTCATCCCCTCCTTCTTCATCTTGGTGGCGAGCGAGCTCATGAAGGCCTGCTGGCGCTTCATCCGGCCGATGTCGGAGCCGTCGCCGATGCCGTGCCGCAGGCGGACGTAGTCGAGGGCCTGCTGTCCCTCGACGGTCTGCTTGCCCTGCGGGAGGACGAGGTTGCCCTTCTTGTGCAGGTTGGGGTTGACGTCGCCCTCGTAGATCGGCTTCGGGAGGCAGACGTCCACGCCGTTGACGGCCTTGGTCATCGCGGCGAAGCCGTTGAAGTCGACCACGATGGTGTGGTCGACCCGGATGCCGGTGACCTTCTCCACCGTGTTCTGGGTGCAGGCCGGGTTGCCGCCGTCGCTGCCGCCGACCGAGAAGGCGGCGTTGAACAGGTCGTTGCCGCCCTTGGTCCACTTGCCGTTGGGCAGCTTGCAGGACGGTATCGGCACGATCGTGTTGCGCGGGATCGAGATGCCGACGGCGTGCTTGTGGTCGGCGTAGACGTGCAGCAGGATCGTGGTGTCCGAGCGGGCGCCGCCGTCCTCGCCGCCGCCGAGGTCGGAGTTGTTGCCGCCCCGGCTGTCGGAGCCGATCAGCAGCACGTTGACCGGCTTGTTGCCGTCCGCGTCGGCCTGGGCCTCCGGCGGGCGGTCGGTGGCGATCGCGTCGGCGTCGAAGGACTTGATGTTGGCGTTCAGCTTGTAGTAGATCGCGCCACCGGTGCCCGCGATCAGCACCAGCACGCCGGCCGCCGACCAGGCGACGATCTTCTTCACGTTCTTCTTGGGCTTGGCGCTGCGCCGTGCTGCCGCCCGTCCGCCGGAAGTGCCGTCCGCCGCGCCGGCGCCCTTGCCCTGCGCGGCGCGACGGGCCTCGGCCCGGCCGCCGGAGCGCGGCGCGGGCACGGTGCCCGGTGTACCTTCCGCCGGGAGCGCGTCGGACGCGCTCTCGCCCCGAGCCGGGCTCTCGCCCCTCCGACCTGACATGCGCGTACCTTTCACCGACGGAAGCGACGCCCCGGACGATCTGGCGCACCGCACAGGGGGAGACGGTCAGAACCGCTCCCTGGTTGTACGTACGAAGGTCGGTACAGTCCGACCATCGTGGCTTCCGATCATATTGAGACCGAAGGTGATCACTGACCTCCGGTACACCAACGACCCCGGCAGTCACGGGGAGATCCCTACAGAACCCCCCAAACCACCCGATTCGGACTCGGTGCCGTCGAGCGGCTCGGAACACGCGGTCGGCCGTCTCGGAAGACGCAGGGGATGCCGCCGTCGGCCTGGGCGTCGACCATCGGGCCCTGCCGGGCCACGTTGCTGCCCGGGTCGGTCGGGGCGGCGGTGGGGCGGCCGGAGGCGACGCCGGTGAAGGCGGCGCCGAGGGTCACCACCACGTGGCCGGCGGCGGCCGGGGCCGACTCGGTGGCGGTGACGCCGTAGCGGGCGGCGATCCGGTCGGCGGCGCCCTCGGCGCCCTTGCCGTAACCGGCCGTGGTGACCTTCGGCCCGGTGGCGGCCGGGCCGGTCAGGCCCTCCTCGAAGCCCAGGCCGACCAGGACCTTGGCCTCCCGTCCCCGACAGGTCTGTCGCGGCCCGGCGGAACACGGAAACGGATCAGGACGAAACAGTTCGACGGAACTGCCTGCAGTCCAGACTTTTTGAGGAACGATCACCTCCACCGCCGGAAGCGGTCAGAGCCAGCCGCGCCGCCCGGCCAGCAGGCCGGCCTCGAAGCGACTGCGGGCGCCGAGCCGGTCCATCAGGTCGGCCATCATCCGGCGGGTGGTGCGCAGCGAGACCCCGAGGTGCTTGCCGGCGGCCTCGTCGGTGTAGCCCTGGCCGAGCAGGCGCAGGAGTTCCTGTTCCTGGCGGGTGAGGCCCTCCTCGTCGCGTTCACGCGGGGCCCCGAAGGGGGTGGCGTCGGACCAGGTCTGCTCGAAGAGCGAGACCAGGGCGGCGAGCACGCCGGGTGACGAGATCTGGACGGCGCCCTTGAGGGTGTTGGCCGGGTCGATCGGGACGAGCGCGACCCCGCGGTCGATGACCAGCATGCGCAGTGGCAGGGCGGGTACCGTCCGCACCTCGCAGCCGAGGCCGGTCAGCCACTCGGCGTGCTGGACGGTGGCCCGGTCCTTGCGCACCGAGTCGAGGTAGACGGTGCGCATGGTCACGCCCCGGGCGAGCAGTGCCTCGTTGTCGGGGCGGCTGGCCTGGAGCGAGGCGGCGGACTGGGCGCCGCCGGGGCTGAAGGTGAGCAGTTCGTCGCGGACCGAGCCGACCAGCTCCTCCATCCGCGCCTGGACGGTGGCCATGCCGAGCAGCCGTTCCAGCTGGCTGTCCTCGCGGGCCGACTCGTCGCGGAACTGGGCGAGCATGCCGGAGATCTCGGCCTGGCGGCGCTCGAACTCCAGCTGGGCGCGCTGCTGGACGGATTCGTAGTACCGCAGCAGGGCGGGCAGTCCGACCCTCGGGTCGACCGGGCGCAGGGCGCCGGACGGCTCGCCCGGGGCGTCGTCCTCGCAGGGGCGGAGCAGGCGCAGGCCGGCGAGCTGGTCGAGGGCGGCGCGGACCTGGTCCTCGGTCAGGCCGAGCTTTCCGGCCAGCCCCTCGACATCCAGCTGATGATCGGTCAGCATCAACCGGTAGACCGCCTGCGCGGCATCGTCGATCCCCCGCGTCATCGGCGCACCACTCCCCCGTAGCCCGTACCGATTTCCGGCGCTCGGCCGGACAAGTCCGCTGCCCGATCATGCCAGGACGGACAGGTCGGGACAACTGCGTAGGCGTTTCTTCCGGGGCAGCACGGCGGCAACGGACGGCCGGTCGGGATAAAGGTAATGAGAAGGCAATGGCACCAAGGTGCCACGGCGATCTTCCTGCCGCCCCGAACACCTTCCGATAGCGCTAGACGTCCTCCAGACTTTCGGTTGTCGGGGAGCCGCGAGCTCCCCAGCCGGGCCCGCCGATGATCACGGACCGTCATCACCGACGGCCGACCGACGAAGTCGGGGAATTGGCCGGCACCCGCTTCCGAACACACTTGTCCTGGGGGTTCTCCATGCTGCTTTCCTGCCGCAAGCTCGCCTGTACCGCCGCGGCCGCGCTGGCCGTCGCCTGCGGCGTCCTGGCCGGATCCGCGCACGCCGCGACCGACTCCGCGCCGGCCGTCAGCCCCGGCACCGCCTCGGTGCAGCAGTTCACGAACCACCTCACCACCCAGCTCCACGAGTCCCAGCTGCTGATGCTCGGCGGCAAGGCGACCCCCGCCGACTGGCGCTGGGGATAACGGCCGCTTCCGCAGGCCAGCGCACCCGATGACTCCGCACCGGGACCGGCCGCCGGGCAGCCCGGCCGGTCCGCGGCGGAGAGCCGGCGTCCGAACCCCGGACACCGCATAAATTGAATGTGCAACAAACCGCCAGGAGCGACAGTGCCGGTTATCGAGCCGATTGTGCTGAACTTCTTCGGCCTCCAGATCGCCCTCGTCCAGGCCGACCGCGACGAGATCTCGTTCCATTTCGGGCCGCACCTCACCGGGATTTCCCGGGACCCCGATCAGCTGCGGGTCGAATTCTCCCGGGCCCCCGGGAAGGACGCTCCCGGCGATTTCCTGGTCCGCCGCAGTGACGGAACGCCATTGCTGCGGCGCACCTTCCGGGGCTGGGGGAACGTCCCGTCCGCGGTCCCGCCGTTCGCGGCGCTGCAGGACCGCTTCTGCCTGGCCCAGGCCGTGGTGCTGGCCAAGGGCGGCGCCACCGTGGCACTGCTCGGCGGGCCGTACTCGGAGCAGGCCAACGTCGGCGCCGCGCTGGCCCAGCGCTCCTGGGAGTTCGTCTCCGGACGGCTTCTGGTGCTGGACCGCCGCACCGGGCACGTACTGCCCTACCTGGCGCCGCTGGAGGCGCGCGGACCGGCCGCCGCCTGGCTGCGCGGCGCCGGACTGCCCGACGGAACTTGGCGCTCCGTCACCTCGCCGGTCGGCGGCGAGGTGCTGCTGGTACGGCCGGAGAGCCTCGGTCCGGTGGTGCCGGTACGGGCCCGGCTGGCCCCGCCCGCGCTGGTCCGGCTGTGCCGCAGCGTCGACGAGGAAGTCCGCCTGGCACCATGGGAGTTCACCACCAGGACCTGGCCCGCCGGCTCCAGCGGACTGCTCGCCGACGCACCCACCCACTGCCTGCACCTGCCCGGCGTGAGCGGGGCGGAGGAGGCGGCCGGGCTGATCGATCACGCTTTGACCAAGGAGAAGGACGACCCGTGCCTCGACGTACCGGCTATGCCATCGGCGCACCGTGCTGGGCTGACTGCATCACTCCCGATCTGAACGGCAGCCGGGAGTTCTACTCGGCTCTGCTGGGCTGGGAGTTCGTCACCGAGTCGCCGGGATACCAGCTGGCCGTGCTGGGCGGCGAGGTCATCGGCGGCTTCGGCGCCGCCCCGGTGGGGCTGCCACCGCTGGCCACCTGGAACGTCTACCTGGCGACCAAGGACGCGGAGTACAGCTGCGCGCAGGTCGGGCGGCTGGGCGGACGGGTGGTGATGCCGCCGGTGCCCGCCGGGGAGAACGGACGGCTGCTGCTCGCGGTCGACCCCTCGGGGGTCACGGTCGGCTTCTGGGAGGGCGCCCGGGCCGAGGGCGTGGTGCTCGCCGACGAGCCGGGCGCGATCTGCGGCCACGAGCTGCGGGTGCCGTCCGCCACCCGGGCCGAAGCCTTCTACGGGCCGATGTTCGGCTACCGGATCGGCGCGGACGGCGAGTTCGCGCTCGACGGCGTCGCCCACGCCCGGGTGGTGGAGAGCGACCAGGGCCGTCCGTGCTGGCTGCCGCTGTTCGGTACGGCCGACCCGGCGGACGGTGTCCGCCGGGCGGTCGAGCGGGGCGCCCGGCTGGTCCGGCCGGGCCGGGGGGAGCCGCCGGTGCTGCGCGACCCGTGGGGGGCGGAGTTCGGTCTGGTGACCGCTACAACGCCTTGACCGCGGCCCCCAGTTCGGGCCGCCCCTTGATCGCCAGCTTGCGGTAGATCCGCCCCAGGTGGGTGTCCACCGTGCGCTTGCTGAGGCAGAGCCGCTCGGCGACCTCCAGGTTGCTCAGGCCCTGCAGCACCAGTTCGGTGACCCGCCGCTCGCTCGGGGTCAGCCGGACCGGCCCGGCGTCGCGGGTGCCGATGGCCGGGCCGCTGCGCTCCTCCGCCGGGCGCGGCCGGGCGTCGCCGCCGGGCAGCGGGTCGGCCGCGATGGTCCGGGCGGCGGCGTGCTCGCCGAGCGCCTGGTAGGCCTGCGCCGCGTGGGTGCGCCACGGCACGCAGGCCGGGTTGGCCACGCCGCGGGCGGCCAGTTGGTGCCCGCACTCCAGGAAGAGCCGCAGGGCCTGCTGGTGGTCGCCGCGGTGGGCGGCGAGCAGGCCGCGGGCCTCCAGCAGCACCGCGCGCAGCAACGGGTGGGCCTCCGCGGGCAGCTCGACGGCGGCCAGCTCGGCCTCGGCGCGGGCGGCATCGGCGCG
>NZ_JPRF03000048.1 GCF_001188955.3 Kitasatospora aureofaciens
CCGGGCGACGGCCGCCGACCCGGTCGGCGCGGCGGTCGGCTCCGGCGGGGCGTCCGAGCCGCTCGTGCAGCCCGTGGCCGTCAGCAGGGCGAGCGTCAGCGGCGCCGCCGCCCACGCCCCACCGTGCCGCCTCGTGATCCCCACGCTCGCCGCCCCCTAGCCCCGGAACCCGAGGACGGTGGTGAACCCCTGCGTGCCGTCGGCGAAGCCGGTGCCGACCAGCGTGGTGGCGGGTTCCCTGCGTCCGAAGCCGGCGGAGTACCAGCCCAGTGGCGGGTCCGTCTCGCCGCGGTGCGCCTGCCAGGAGAGCTGCCCGGGCAGGTCGAGCACGGCGGAGCGGTCCTCGCCGTCCCGGGTCCAGGTCAGTACGGCCCGGTGGCCCGTCAGGTCCGCGGTGACCTCCGGGCCCAGGTGGAACGCCAGGCGCACGGCCCGGCGCGGGCCGCGCAGTTCGTCGACCACCCGCAGCTCCCGGCTCGCGGCGGTCAGTTCCACCCGGCGGCGGTGCACCGAGGGCCGGTAGCCGTCGTGTTCGGCGCACCAGCGGGCCACCCCCGGGTCGGAGGTGTCCGCGACCAGGACGCGGGTGCGGGCGTGCCGGGTCCACAGGAACGGCCCGCCGGAGAGGGACTGGTCCTCGCCGTCCACCTCCAGGGTGTTGTGGCCCCGGGTCGAGCGGAAGTAGCGCCGCCATTCGGGCTGCCCGTGGTAGCAGTACGTCCCCGGGTCCGCGAGCACGTCGACGCCGTCGTGCCGGACCTCCAGGGACAGCGCGTCGGCGTGGGCGTGCGCGGCGATGGACAGGAAGCCGTGCGGACCGCCGTCGCAGCGGCACCAGATCTCCCCCGGCCCGCGCAGGATCGTCATCCCCGCGTCGGGGAAGTGGACCGGGCGGCCCGCCGGGCGGGACACGGCCGTGTCCCGCCCGTACGGGCGGATCAGCGCGGCCAGCAGCGGGGTGCGCGCATCGGCGCCCGCCGTCTCCGGCCACCAGGCGAGGCGGCCGAACACGGCGTCCCCGGTGGCCAGCAGCGAGGCCCAGCGGTCGGTGCCCGCGCCGTCCAGGACCAGTCCGTGCCCGTCGTCGGCGTCCCCCTGGCGCGGCGGCCGCAGCCGGTCGTCCACGACGGCCGCGAGGGCGTCGGTCATCCGCAGCAGCACCACCCGGACGGTCGCGGGGACGGGCACGGCGGCGGCGTCCGCCTCGGCCAGCGCGGCCAGGCCGAGTTCCAGGACGAGTCCGTGGTACTCGGTGGCCAGCTCGCGGTTGAGGCCGGACAGGAAGGTGTTGGCGCGCAGGTGCCGCTCCAGGGAGCGCAGCGCGCCGGAGCGCCAGCGCGCCGAGGAGGGGAACCACCCGAAGGCGCAGGCCGCGGCGAACTGCCCGGCGGCCTCGGCGATGACGTGGTTGTTCGCCGAGGACCCCCGGCTGGGGAAGGCGGCCAGCCAGCGCTGGTGGTGCCAGATCTGGTCCAGCGCCACCGGGTTGCGCTCGAACAGGGCGGCGGCGCCCGGCCAGCCGTCGAGCAGCCGGCGGATCCACACCCAGGACAGCAGCCGGATGCCCAGCTCGATGCCGCTGATCCAGTGCACGCCGCGCAGCGGCGGGTTGGCCGCCCACCAGGACCGCAGGTGCTCGGCCACCCGCTCGGCGTAGCGATCGTCGCCGGTGAGCGCGTGGGCGGCGGCGAGCACGGTCAGGTACTGGTGCCGGGAGGGCTCCCAGATCTGCTTGACGTCCCCGACCGCGTCCTCGTCGCGGTACGGCACGTCGAAGGCGTAGCCGGCCGGGGCGCGGCGCCCGGTCCTCGGGTCGCGCCACCAGTCCGGGGCGACCAGGTCGTCGCGGTCCACCCCGAAGAACTCGGCGTGCCCGTCCATCAGCCGGTCCGCCTCGGCGAGCAGGCGCTTGGCGGCCTCCGGCGGCACCGCGGCGAGCGCCCCGGCGGGCAGCACGGCGGTGAACCGGGCACCGGGCGCGCCCGGGCCGTGCGGCGGCACCGAGGACCGCCACCGCCGCCGGCGCACCGCGTCGCCGACCCGGCCGCCGACCTCCTGCGGCCCCATCCGCGACAGCCGCCGCAGGTACCAGCCCGCGCTCATGGTCACAGCGACCTCTCCAGGGTCACCGGCGCGCCGCCGGCCAGGGCGGCCTGGACGGCGAGGGTGGCCGCGGTGGTGGCGACCAGCGACTCCAGCGGCACCGGCATCGGCCCACCGGTCCGCACGGCCCTGACGAAGGAGGCCAGTTCGGCGGACTGTCCCTTGTCCCTGGCCTTGGGCAGCCGCGAGCTGACCCACCGCTTGCTCCCGTAGACGGACGCGCGGACGAAGTCGTCGAGCTTCAGCACCTTGCCGTCCGCGACCAGGTCCAGCGTCTCCTTGGGGAAGCCGGGCGCGCCGGCCGTGACGTAGCTGAGGGTGGCGGTGGAGCCGTCCGGGTAGCGCAGAACGATCTGGAGGTCCTCGTTGCCGGACGGGGCGACCGCGTACACCGAGACCGGGTCGGCCCCCAGCAGCCAGCTCGCGGTGTCGACGAAGTGCCCGCCCTCACCGGCGAACCGCGAACCCTCGGTGCCCTGTTGGAGGTACCAGCTGCCAGGCTGCAGCCGGCCCGCGTTGACCAGGTAGCGCAGGCTCGCCGGGCCGGTGCGGGCGCCGAAGCGGGCCTTGGCCTCCCGCAGCAGCGGCGCGAACCGGCGGTTGAAGCCGACCTGCAACCGGTCGTTGCCGGACTCCTCCACCGCCGCCAGCACACCGGCCAGTTCGTCCTCGGTGAGGGCCAGCGGCTTCTCCACGAACACCGTCTTGCCGGCCAGCAGCGCCCTGCGGGTCAGTTCGGCGTGCGAGCTGTGCCGGGTGACCACGAACACCGCGTCGACGGACGCGTCCCCGAGCACGGCGTCGAGGTCGGTGGTCGCCCGGGCGAAGCCGAACTTCCGCTGGGCGTTGGCGGCGGACAGCGCCGTCGTGGTGACGACGGCGGACAGTTCGACGCCCTCGCGCCGGGCCAGGTGCGGCAGCAGCATCGAGGTCGCGTAGTTCCCCGCGCCGACGAAGGCCAGCCGCACGGGCGACCTGGAGGGCCGGGCCGGGGCGGCCGCCGTGCCGCGGCGCACCGCCGGCACCGCAACCGCCGGAGCCTGTGCCTCCCCCGCCCCCGCCTCCCCGGGGTAACGGAACAGCACGGCGACGGCCTTCAACTCGCCGTCCTTCAGCTGCCGGTAGGTCTCGACGGCGTCCTCGAAGTCGGCGATGCGGGAGATCAGCGGTTCCACGTCGACCCGGCCGCGGGCGGCGAGGTCGAGGAAGCAGGCCAGGTTGCGGCGCTCGGTCCAGCGCACGTAGCCGATCGGGTAGTCCCGCCCGTCGAGCTCGTACTCCGGGTCGTAGCGCCCGGGGCCGTAGGAGCGGGAGAAGCGGACGTCGAGCTCCTTCTCGTAGTACGCGTTCCACGGCAGGTCCAGTCGGCACTTGCCGATGTCGACGACCCGGCCGCGGTCCCGGGCGAGCCGGGCGGCCAGCTCGACGGGCTGGTTGCTGCCGCCGCCGGCCGCCAGGTACACCTGGTCCACGCCGTGGCCGCCGGTCAGCTCGGCGACGGCGTTCTCCACGGCCGCGGAGCCCGGGTCGCCGCAGGCCACGGCGCCCAGCCGCTCGGCGAGTTCGCAGCGCACCGGGTCGGGGTCGGCCCCGACGACCCGCACCCCCGCGGCGGCGAGGAGCTGCACCACCAGCTGCCCGATCAGGCCGAGGCCGATGACCAGCGCCACCTCGCCCAGCTGCGGCTCGCCCTGGCGCACGCCCTGCAGCGCGATCGACCCGACGGTGCCGAAGGCCGCGTGCCGCGGCGCGAGGCCGTCCGGCACCGGGACGTAGAGGTTCCTCGGCACCCAGTTCACCTCGGCGTGCAGCGCGTGCTCGTTGCCCGCGCAGGCCACCAGGTCGCCGACCTTCACGTCGTCGATCCCGGCGCCGACCTGTTCGACCACCCCGCACAGCGAGTAGCCCAGCGGCGTGTAGGAGTCCAGCTTGCCCATCACCTTGCGGTACGTGGCGGGCAGCCCGTTGACGGCCACGCTCTGCACGACCTTGGCCACCTGGTCCGGCCGGGAGCGGGCCTTGCCCAGCATCGACATGCCGGCCTCGGACACCTTCATCAGCTCGGTCCCGGTGGAGATCAGCGAGAAGGCGCTGCGCACCAGCACCCCGCCCGGCTTGCACCCCGGCACCGGCACGTCGAGCACCGACAGTTCGCCGCTCTTGTAGTTCTGCACAACCTGTTTCACCGGAAGTCCCCTTGTTCCTAAGCCGTCGGCCCGGCGCCCCGGCCGGAGCCGGAGGTCGCGCCGCGGTACCAGTACTCGAGCGTCAGCACGTGCCACAGGTGCTTGGAGAAGTCCCGCTGCCCGGCGGCGTCCTCGGCGGCCAGCCGCGCCAGCGCGTCGCGGCGCAGCAACCCGGACCGCACCAGCTCGCCGTCGTGGATCACCTCGCGCACCAGCGGTGCCAGGTCCCGGCTCATCCAGGCCCGCAGCGGGGCGCTGAACAGGCCCTTGGGCCGGTACACGATCTCCCGGGGCAGGACCGAGCTGGCCGCCTCCTTGAGCACGGCCTTGCCCTGCCGTCCGACGATCTTGCGGTCGCCGGGGACGGTGAACGCCGCCCTGACCACCTCGACGTCCACGTACGGCACCCGCACCTCGGTGGAGGCGGCCATGCTGGAGCGGTCCGTGTAGGCGAGGTTCAGGCCCGGCAGGAACATCCGGGCGTCGCCCAGGCACATGCGGTTGACGAAGTCGTCGAGCTCGTTGTCCCGGTAGACGTCCGCGTGCTCGGTCAGCACGTCCTCGACCGCCCCGGCCAGGTCCGGATTCACCAGGGCGAGCAGTTCCTCCCGGTCGTACATGGTGTAGCTGCGCCGGAACGCGGTCTCCTCCGGCAGGTCGGCGAAGGAGAGGAAGCGCTTGGCGAACCGCACCGAGCGGAACCCCCGGTTGGCGGTGGCGACCGGCAGCCGGTCCACGGCGGCGGCCAGGCCGCGCCGCAGCGGGCGCGGGATGCGCTGGTAGCGCAGCGCGAGCCGGTTGGCCAGGTGCTTGCGGTAGCCGGCGAACAGCTCGTCGGCCCCCATGCCGGAGAGCAGCACCTTGACCCCGGCCTCCCGGGCGGCCGAGCAGATCAGGAAGGTGTTGATCGCGGCCGGGTCGCCGATCGGCTCGTCCAGGTGGTACGTCATCCGCGGCAGCAGGTCGAGCACGTCCGGGGCGATCTCGATCTCGTGCAGGTCGACGCCGAACCGCTCGGCCACCCGCCGGGCGTAGCGCAGGTCGTCCGGCATCGCCTCGAACCTGGCGTCCTCGGCGCGGAAGCCGATGGTGTAGGCGGAGATCCCGGGGTGGTCGCGGGCGGCCAGCGCGGTCAGGTAGCTGGAGTCCAGCCCGCCGGAGAGGAAGGTCGCCACCGGGACGTCGGCGAGCAGGTGACGCCTCGTCGACTCCTCGACGACGGCGGCGAGGTCCGGCAGCTCGCCGGCCCTGGCCCGTTCCCGGCCCTCCGCGGCGACTTCCCGCAGGTGCCAGTACCGGCCGCGTTCCACCCGGCCGTCTGGCCGGCAGCGCAGCCAGCTGCCCGGCGGCAGCTTCTCCGCCTCGCGGAACGCGCAGCGCGAGTCCGGCACCCAGTAGTACAGCAGGGAGGCCACCAGCGCCGCCGGGTCCACCTCCAGGGATCCGCCGGTGGCGGCGGCCAGCGCCTTGAGCTCCGAGGCGAACACCAGGCCCCCGCCGCGCCGGACCAGGAAGAGCGGCTTGATGCCCAGCTGGTCGCGGGCGAGGACCAGCTCGCCGGTGCGCTCGTCGAAGATCCCGAACGCGAACATGCCGCGCAGTCGGGGCAGGCAGTCCGTGCCCCAGCGCCGCCAGGCCTCCAGCAGCACCTCGGTGTCGGAGGTGCCGCGGAAGCGCACCCCGGCGGCCGCCAGTTCGGCGCGCAGCTCGGGAGCGTTGTACAGCTCGCCGTTGTACGTCAGGACCAGGCCGTCCGAGACCATCGGCTGGGCGCCGGTCCCGGACAGGTCGATGACGGCCAGTCGGCGGTGCCCGAGGTGCACCTCGCCGTCACCGAGGGGGTGGCTGTACCGGCCCGACCCGTCCGGGCCCCGGTGGGCGAGGGTGTCGGTGAGGAGGTCGGTCACGGCCTTCCCGTCCGGCCATCGGTACGTGCCCGCGATGCCGCACATGTCCTACCTCGCCTCCTGGTCGTTGTCGGGGACCCGTGCGGTCCACATCGGTAGTCGTTCCGTCCGCCGCCGGCCCGTCCGGTTCTGCCGGGCCTGCGGTCCGTTCCGGCCGCGCGGCGCGGTGTGCGGGCCGTCCCACAGGGTGCCGTCGGTCCGGTCCCGCGGATCGGGGTCGATCAGCACCACTCCGAGCACCGGGATGCGCTGGTCGGCGAGCTGACGCGCCACGGTGTGGAGCCAGGCGGCGCTGCCGTGCCCGGCGCGCACCACGAGGACGGTCCGGGTGCCGAGGTGGCCCAGGTCGGTCCAGGCCGTGCCGGGCGCCACGGAGCCGACGCCGAGCCGGCGTTGACCGGGCGGCAGGGCCCCGGCCCGTTCGCCGTCGACCACCACGGTCGGGCCATCCGGTCCGGGGCGGCGCCGGGAGAGCCGGGAGCCGGGCAGGCCGTCGACGACGACCACCGGCCCCTCCTCGGCCAGCGCCCCGGCGAGGTCCAGGGCGATCGCGCCGGTGCTGTGCGCGCAGCCCAGTTCCAGCAGCGACACCGCCTCGGCGCAGCCGCGCACGGTGCGGGCCAGGGTGGTGGTGAGCCTGGCCCGGGCCGCCCTGGTCCGCCGGAGCCGCCAACGGCCGGCCGGGTGGCGGGGCACCCGGCGCAGCTCGGCGATGACGGAGGCGCCGAGGTTCGCCGCGATCTCCCGGCGCAGTACGGGGCGGTCCGCCACCACCGCGCCGACGGCGGCCACCGCGATTCCGAGGACGAGCCCGAGGACGAGCCCGATCGCGGCGTCGGTCGCGGCGGTGGTGGGCAGGGACTGCCGCACCGCGCGCGGGGCGTCCACGATCCGGGTGCCGGCGACCAGCCGGGGCGTGCCGACCTGCGCCTCCGCCGCGCGCTGGCCGAAGTCGGTGATGCGGGAGGCGAGTTCGGCCCGGTTGGCGTAGAGCGACTCCAGGTTCGCGGACGCGTTCGGCCCGGTCTGCTTCGCGGCGTCGCCGATCGACTGGTTGACCTGGGCGAGCTGGTCCCGCAGCCGGTCGCGCTGGTCGAGCAGGGCCTTGGCCTCGGCGTCCGCGGCATCCTTGATCCGCTTCACGTGGTCGGCGACGAAGGCGTCGGCCAGCGCCTCGGCCCGGGCCACCGCTTCCGCTTCGCTGCGGCCGGTCACGGTGATCTGCAGCAGGTTGTTGGTCAGGCCGGTCCCCCCGTAGGTCCGCATGAAGTCCTCCGTTCTGTCCGGGGAGCCGAGGGACTTGAGGGCCTGGTCGGCGATCTCCGTGGTCTGGAGCAGGGCGACGTCGGTGCGGATCAGCGTTCCGGGGTCGTTCGGCTGGTCCGCCTGGTGGGCGACCAGCACCTTGGTCGCCGCGGTCGGCGGCGGCGGCCGCAGGAAGGCCACGGCCGCGCCGAGCAGCAGCCCGAGCAGCGCCAGGGAGCACCAGAGGCGGCGGCGCCTGCGCACGGCGACCACCAGCGCCTGGAGGTCCAGCAGCGGTGCGGGCGACGACCCGGCGGTCGTACTCGTCGTCACCCCGAACCTCTCCCCGGGTCGTCGCCGAGCGCGAGCACGGGCTCGGCGACCGTGGGCGCCGGCTCGTCGCCGTCCGGGCGCCGGCCCCGGGACCGCGCCGGACGCTCCCGGACCGGGCCGGCGACGCGACTCCGGCGAGTTCCTGCCCGGCGTCCTCACACGCCCCGGCGATTCCGGCGAGCTCCTCCGCCGTCCAGTTGCCCGCGCTGAGCACGACCAGCGCACCGGACTCGTCCTCGCGCTCCGGCAGCAGCGGCCGGGCGACCGGGACCCCGACCACCCGCAGCAGCGGATCGCTCCCCGCCTCGTCGGCGAGCTGCCCGGCGGCCCGGCGGGCCGTCTCGTCGCCGTCCGGGACGAGCACCAGCAGTCGCCCGGCGTCCGGGAGCTGCTCCCGGAGGCGGGCGCACACCCGCCGGCGGCGGAGCTGCCGGCTCGCCTCGCCGCCGGAGGTCTGCGGGGCCGGCAGGTCCCACCGGACGTCGAGGCCCAGCAACCGGCCGGTCAGGGCCCGCGGGCCACGCCCCCGCGGCCGGTGGGCGCCGCGTTCCGCGGGGACGTCGACGGTGCCGAGCAGCACCGAGCCCAGCGCCGCGGCGATCTCCGGCCCGGTGCGCAGCCGCCGGCTCGTCCGGGCCGCGGTGAGATGGCCGACGACGGCGAGCAGGAAGAACAACAGCGCGCCCGCGGCGACGAGTTGGGTCCTCGTCGGCGGTGCCTCGCCGGACGGCCGGGGCGCCGAGCCCATGACGACCATGTTGGCCTTGTTGGCGGCCGGGTCGGCCTGGTCCAGCTTCTTGATGGCGTCCTGGAGCGTGGTGCGCAGCTTCTCCAGTTCGGTGCGGGTCTGCACGCTCTCCACGGTCTGCCCCGGGTCGGCGGCGGCGGCCAGGTCGGTGATGCGGCGGCTGGCCTGCACCACCAGCTGCCGCAGCGCCTCGGGCTGGGCCGCCTCGGGGTCGGCGCTGTCGCCCGCGATGCGCCCGGCGAAGGTGACGAACTGCTGGGCCACCTGGTCGGAGAGCTGCTGGGCGCGCTCGGGAGTCTCGGCGGTGCCCGAGATCCTGATGATGTTCCCGTCCGCGGCCGTGGCGCTCACCTTGTCCCGCAGTGAGCTGCCACTGACCCCTGCCCAGCCGAGCGTGGCGGCGGCCCGGTCGACCACCACCGAACTGGTCGCGATCTCCGCCTGGGTCAGCAGCTCCCGGTCCTGCCACACCCCGGGCAGCAGGACCGAGGCCGACGCCGTGTAGCTCGGCGGGAACAGCAGCGAGCTGCCGTAGCCGACGAGCGCGCCCAGGACGGCGAGGACGGCGAGCAGCCGCCGGCGCCGGCGCAGGATCCGGCCGATCGTGACCAGGCGGATCGTGTCGTCGCTCAACGGCGCGCCCTGGGACGGCAGGCGGCGGCGTAGGCGGCGAGCAGCGAGCGCTGCGAGTTGCGCCAGGCGAGCGGCCCGTTGATCCGCTCCTGGCCCAGCTTGCCCATCCACGCCCGCCGTTCCGGATCGTCCATCAGCTCCGCGATCAGCCGGGCGAACTCGCTCTCGTCGTTCGCGGGGGCGTAGACGGCGGCGTCCCCGGCGGAGACCCGCGCCTCCCTGAGGTCGAAGGAGACGATGGGCCGGCCCATCACCATGTACTCCAGGACCTTGTTCATGGTCGACACGTCGTTGAGCGGGTTGCGCGGGTCCGGGGACAGGCACACGTCCGCGGTGGACAGGTAGCGCACCAGGTCGGCGTCCGGGACGCGGCCGGTGAACTGCACCAGCTCGGAGAGCCCCAGCCGCCGGGACAGCTCCACCATCGCGTCGAAGGTGTCGCCGCCGCCGACGAACACCGCGTGCCAGTCGCTGCGCCCGTACTCGTCGCGCAGCTTCGCCAGGGACCGCAGGGCGTAGTCGACGCCGTCCTGCGGGCCCATGACGCCGAGGTAGCACAGCAGGTGCGGCTTGCCGCGCTTCAGCTCCGGCTCCGGCGGCACCGGCCTGAACCGCTCGGTGTCGGGCGCGCTGCGCACCACGAAGACGTCCCCGGGCCGCCGGCCGCCGCGGCTGAGGGCGACGTCCCGGTAGCTCTCGTTGGTGGCCAGCACCACGTCCGCGGCCCGGTAGGTCCACCGTTCCAGCGCGCGCACGGCGCGGAAGAGCAGGTCCTCGCCGCGGTCGAAGCGGGAGAGGTACAGCTCGGGCACCAGGTCGTGCTGGTCGAACACGAACCGCGCACCGCGCCGCTTCAGCCACAGGGCGGGCAGGAACAGCAGGTCGGGCGGGTTGCAGGCGTGGACCACGTCGACCGGCCCGACCCTGCGGGCCAGCCGGGCGGTGTGCCACAGCGCCGATCCGTACTCCTGGAGGTAGCCGGCCGGGCCGCCGGTGGCCGCGCGCAGCGGGTAGCGGTGGATCCGTACCCCGTCGACCACCGCCTCCGGCTCGGTGTCCCGCTTGCTCCCGCGCGGGCAGATGACGTCGACCGTCCAGCCGGCGTCGCGCAGCGTCGTGCACTCCTGCCACACCCGGCGGTCGAACGGCACGGACAGGTTCTCCACCAGGACCAGCGCGCGACGGGTCCGCCCGCCGCCGCCGACCGCGTCACCGAACGATGCGTCACCGAACGATGTGTCACTGAACTCTTCGTCACCAAGCAAGGCCCGCGTACCCCGGTTCGGCCCGGCGCGCGTCGGCGTCGGGGAGGTGGACGAGATCGACGATCACCGGGTCGTCGCCGTGCGGCAGCGCCGACAGCACGGCCGGGTCCCTGGTCCCGACCACGCACACCTCGGCGTGGTCGAGCACCTCGCCGACGGACTGCGCGAGCAGCTGCGCGAGGTGCGGCAGCCGGGTCTCGATGTACTCGCGGTTGGCGCCGAGCAGCCGGGAGAGGTTGACGTTGGGGTCGTAGATCCGCAGCTCGTAGCCCTTGCCGAAGAGCCGCTCGGCCAGTTCGACGAGCGGGCTCTCCCGGAGGTCGTCGGTGCCGGGCTTGAAGGACAGGCCGAACAGGCCCACCCGGCGTTTGCCGGTGCGCTCGACCAGCTCCACCGCGCGCTGCAGATGGTCGGAGTTGGAGGGCAGCACGTGGGACAGGATCGGCACCGAGACGTCGGCCCGCTGCGCCGCGTGGACCAGGCTGCGCAGGTCCTTGGGCAGGCAGGAGCCGCCGAAGGCGAAGCCGGGCCGCAGGTAGGCGGGGCTGATGTTCAGCTTGCGGTCGGCCAGGAAGACGTCCATCACCTGGTGCGAGTCGACCCCGAGCGCCTGGCAGACCGCGCCCAGCTCGTTCGCGAAGCCGATCTTGAGGCCGTGGAACGCGTTGTCCGCGTACTTGATCGCCTCGGCCGTCGGCACCGGCACCCGGAACACCTCGCCGGGCAGTCCCTCGTACAGTGCCGCGACCACGTCGCCGCTGGCCGGATCGAGTTCGCCGATGACGGTCTTGGGCGGGTCGAAGAAGTCCCGCACGCTGGTGCCCTCGCGCAGGAACTCCGGGTTGACCGCGACCCCGAAGTCCGTCCCGGCGGTGCCGCCGGCGTGCTTCTCCAGGATCGGCACCAGCAGGTTCAGGCAGGTGCCGGGGAGCATGGTGCTGCGGAACACGACGGTGTGCCGCCCGCCCCGCCCGGCCACCGCGGCGCCGATCTGCTCGGCGACCCGTTCCAGGTAGGTGGTGCACAGGCTGCCGTTGGGCTCCGACGGCGTGCCCACGCAGACCAGCGACACCTCGCTGCCCATCACCGCCTCGCGGACGTCGCCGGTGGCGCGCAGCGCTCCGGTCCGCACGACCTCGGCGATCAGTTCGCCGATCCGCTCCTCGACCACCGGGGCCCTGCCGTCGTTGACCAGGTCGACCTTCACCTGGTTGACGTCCACCCCGATGACCTCGTGGCCCAGGCCGGCCAGGCACGCGGCCGACACGCAGCCCACGTAGCCGAGCCCCAGGACACTGATCCTCATGAGCCGTTCCTCCCCTCGGGCAGGCCCTGCGGGCCGGCCATCCGCGCGCCGACCGGACGACGACGCCCCCCGGCCATCAGTAGGCCCCCTGGCCCTGGAGCACCGCACGCAGCGTCTTCCACAAGATCACCGCGTCCAGTGCGAGCGACCAGTCCTCCACGTACCGCAGGTCCAGCCGGACCGCCTCCTCCCAGGGCAGGTCACTGCGTCCGCTGATCTGCCACAGGCCGGTGAGCCCGGGTTTGACGAGCAGCCGGCGCCGGATGTCCGGGCCGTACGCGGCGGACTCCTCCGGCAGCGGGGGCCGCGGCCCGACGAGCGACATCGAGCCGGTGAGCACGTTGAGCAGCTGCGGCAGCTCGTCGAGCGAGTACCGTCGCAGCACTCCGCCGACCCGGGTCACCCGCGGGTCCCGGCGGAGCTTGAACAGCAGGCCGGCGCCCTCGTTGCGGTCGGCCAGCCCGGCCCGGGCCCGGTCCGCCCCGGCCACCATGGTGCGGAACTTGACCAGGGTGAACTGGCGGCCGTCCTTGCCGACCCGGTGCTGCCGGTAGAACACCCCGCCCGGGCTGTCCACCAGCACGAGCAGCCCGACGGCCACCATCAGCGGCGCGAACAGCACCAGCAGCAGCGCGGCGCCGAGCCGGTCGACGACCGCCTTGACCGCCCGCGGGCCCCCGGTGAAGGCGGGCATGCTGACCCGCAGCATCGGGATGCCGAGCACCGCGTCGACGTGCAGCCGAGGGCCGGCCACCTCCATCAGCACGGGCGCCACCACCATCTCGGCGTCGCCGCCCTCCAGGTTCCAGGCCAGCCGCTGCAGCCGGTCCGGCGACCAGTACGGGTCCGG
Organism: Kitasatospora aureofaciens; assembly: GCF_001188955.3. Lineage (GTDB taxonomy): Bacteria > Actinomycetota > Actinomycetes > Streptomycetales > Streptomycetaceae > Kitasatospora > Kitasatospora aureofaciens. The sequence continues at coordinate 12,577 of NZ_JPRF03000048.1, forward strand.
GGTGATCGCGACGACCCGGTAGCCGTCGCGGCGGACGTGGTCGGCGACGTCCGTCAGCCGGCCGACGACCGGCACCCCGTCCAGCCGGTCACCGCCCGGGCCGAGCGCGTACGGCGTGCACACCGCCTCCACCCGCCAGCCGAGGTGCGGGAACTTGCGGGTCCGGGTGATCAGGTCGCGCACGGTGGCCGGGCTCCCGGCGGCGAGCACCGGGCGCAGGCACCGTCCCCGGTTGCGCTGCTTGTGCAGCCCCAGCCGCAGCACGTACCGCTCGGTCATGGTGACGAGCGTGATCGCCGGGATCGCGACGAAGATCCAGAGCTTGATGTTGTGCGAGGTGAGGGCGATCCCGCCGAGCGCCAGCACGACTGCCGCCGTGAACAGCGAGCGCCCGAGCCGGCGGAACTCCTCGGCGCCCTGGCCGAGTACGGCCGGGGCCCACCCGCGGGTCGTCGCCAGCGCGCCCAGCACCAGCAGTTCGGTGCCGAAGGCGAGGATTCCCCACTTCTCGTGCCAGTTGGCCGCGTCCCGGACCCCGAAGAAACCGCCGATCGCCGCCACCACGAAGGCGGTGGCCACGGTGTCGCTGATGATCACGGTACGGCGGTACTGCTGCTCCCAGTCGAGCTCGGGCTTGCTGAATCTCCCGTTCCTCGGGCGCCCGGGCGCCGGTGGAAACGGGCCGGCTAACTCCCCCTCCTCCTGCTCAACAGTCCCGTCCAGGTCGCCAGTGGGTTCGACGTGCTCGCTCCACACGATTCCTCCCCCCGGGAGGCCCGCGCCTCCCGCACCTGTGCGTTCCTCCCCCCGGAAGGCTGCTCCGCCTCCCGTGCCGCGCTGTTCCTGGTTCAGGGAGGCCCCGCCTCCCGCGCATGCCAAAACCGGCCGCTGCCGCGCTACTTGAACATCCGGACAGGCCCAGGGCCCGTTCCGGGCACCGAGCACCGCTCATCGAACACAAGCCGCCGGGGACGCGACCACGGACCGTCCGCAGCACCGGACCCGTAGTTCATGACTCGTCGCGCCTCGCGTCCTACCGTGCGAAGTGAAAATCAATCTAGAGCATCGGGGGGCACCGACGAGGGGGATATGTGAAACACGTGCACGATATTTGAAGCAGGCCGCACCAAATGATCACCACGGGGCCGTCCGGGAGTCGCGGACATACGGTGCGACCTGTGCAGACGCCCGGGCCGGGCCCGCGGACACCAGGTGAACGGGGGAAGTCCCGTGATCGGGCCGGGAGTTGGCGGTGGCGCCGCCCTCCACCGGCGCCACCGGCCCGTCACTCCCCCACGGCGTCGAGCAGGGCGCGCCGCTGGGGGCCGCGCTCTCCCGTCAAGCTCTTCGGGCAGCGCCGGCGGCGGGTCCTCAGTCGCTCCGCTCGCGGTGCCGCCACCGGACCGGGTCGACGGGCATCGCGCCGGGTCGGCCGGCACCCGGGGCGGTGCGCGCCGGAGGGCGGTAGCCGGTGCAGCCGAGCACCAGCATCTCGTCGGCCCCCGGCTGGAACTCGTACCGCACCCGCTCCAGCCTGCTGTCGATCCCGGCGCCCGCCAGCTCCTCGCGCAGCCGTTCCAGGCCGGGGTGGCGCTCGCCGGTGTCGTACACCGTCACCGGGAAGAGCCGGACCTCCCGGCGGGCCACCCGGGCGAGTTCCAGCAGGGCGGCCTGCTGGAACTCCTCGCCCAGCCGGTTGCCGTAGGAGAAGACCAGGTGCGAGCTGAGCACCAGGTCGAAGGAGCGGTCGGAGAAGGGGAGTTCGGGCAGCGCCCCGGCCACGTAGCGCTCCGGGCGGGCGGCGATGTCTGCCCGGAACAGCCGGGAGTTGGCGGTCCACTGCCGGATCTGGTCGTCCGCGTCGCTGTACCAGGACCGGTTGAAGCCCGCCGTCTGCTCCGCCAGCAGCTCGCGCTTGAAGCTGCTCTCCCGCTCGACCAGCAGGCCCAACTCCTCGCGGTGCACCGCGTACTCGCGGTCGACGGCGACCGCGTCGACGCCCCGCTGCCCGGCTTCGGCGACGAAGCTCGCCGCGCCGCCCGGGCAGTCCAGGATGCGCCGGCCGAGGTCGCGGTCCGTGAGCGCGAACATCGCGCGGTACTCGGCGAAGGAGCGGGCGCTGACCAGCACGGTTCATCCCCGCCCGACGAACGGCATGGTGGTCGGCAGCACCACCAGCGACTGGATGCTGGTGTCCGGCGGCTGCGAGGCCATCAGCAGCAGGGCCTCGGTGAAGCGGTCCACCGGGATGGTCGCCTCCACCGCCATCGTCCCGTCGGCCTGCATCGCGGCGGGCTGCGGACTGCCGTCCGGTGGGGCGATGTTGCCGACGTCGATCTGCCCGCAGGAGATGCCGTACGGGCGGCCGTCCAGCGCGAGCACCTTGGTGAGGCCGAGGACGGCGTGCTTGGCGGCGGTGTACGCCGGGGAGTTGGGGCGCGGCACGTGCGCCGAGGGCGCGCCGTTGTTGATGATCCGGCCACCTTGCGGGGTCTGGGTGCTCATCAGCCGGAAGGCCTCCCGGGCGCACAGGAAGCTGCCGGTGGCGATGGTGTCCAGGACGCGGTTCCAGTCGCCGAACGGCGTCTCGGTGATCGGCCGGCGCGGGGCGGCGGCGCCCGCGTTGTTGAACAGCAGGTCGAGTCGGCCGTACCGGTCGCGGACGGCGTCGAAGAGCCGGGCGACCTCCTCGGGGCTGCGGATGTCGGTCGGGACGGTCAGCACCCGCGCCGGGTCGACGTCCGCGAGCGCTGCGGTCTCCTCCAGGGCGTCCTTGCGCCGCCCGGCGAGCACCACCGTCCAGCCCGCCTCCAGCAGGGCCAGCGAGGAGGCCCGGCCGAGCCCGCTGCCGCCACCGGTGACCAGGGCGATCCTCCCGTTCAGGGCGTCCATGTCTCCCCCTCGTTCAGCCAGATCCGCAGCATCCGCCGGGCGTGCCGGCCGGGTTCGTCCACGTAGGCCGAACGCCCGTGCAGCACCCGGCTGTTGCGGATGATCAGCAGGTCCCCGGCGGCCATCGGCAGGCCGAAGGCGATCTCCGGCCGGTACAGCACCTCGTCCAGCACGCCCAGCGCCTCCCACTGGCGGTCCGTCAGTTCCGGCCCGCCCCGGTCCGGCGATGAGCGGACGGTCCGGGTCTGGTAGTAGCAGCCGATCGTCCCGTCCTTCCTCGGGTACAGGATCGGGGTGACGACCAGCTGCGGGCCCGCCCGGCCGGTCCGGTCGAAGGTCCAGTCCTGACAGAGGGTGGCCAGCGCGTCCGGGCGCTCCCGCCCGATCAGGTCGTGGACGTGCCGGGCGCTCGCCAGCTTGGTCAGCCCGCCGCCGTGGAAGGCGGGTTGGAGGCAGAGCAGGACGAGCAGGTCGCACGTGTCGCAGTGGAAGCCGAGTTCGGTGTTGCCGTCGCCGTCCTGGTCGCGCAGCACCGAGGTGAGGTCGCCGCGCCCGTTCTGCGGCACGATCCGGCCGTAGTCCCGCAGCAGGAAGGCCAGCGCCTCGGTGATCTCCTGCTCCGGCTGGGCCGGGTCGACCAGGTTGGCGACGTGGGCGAGCCCGACCGCGTCGATGCTCTCCCGCGTGAAGGACCGCAGCCGTTCGCGCACCGGCTCGCCCGCGCCCCAGCGTCCGGCCCGGGCGTCGGCCCAGAGCAGTCGCCGCTCCTCGTCGCCCAGCGGCAGCGACCACAGCTGCCGCCTGGCCTCCAACTCGAGGCTGCTCCATCCGATTTCGGCCACCGCGCGCTCGTTCACGCCGCCTCCTCCGGCCGGGCCCCGGCCGCGACGGCCTTGGACCAGAGCGCCAGCGCCTCGTCGATCTGCGCGGCCGTGACGACCAGCGCGGGGATCATCCGGACCACGTTGAGGTGGATCCCGCAGGTCAGCAGCAGCAACCCGAGGTCGGCCGCCGCCTGCTGGACCCGCCGGGCGGTGTCCTGGTCCGGCGAGCCGTCCGGGCGGCAGAACTCGCTGGCCGCCATCAGCCCGAGGCCCCGGACGTCGCCGATGCCCGGCGCCCCGGCGGCGACCGCCCGCAGGCCGTCCAGCAGCCGGGCGCCCTGCTCGGCCGCGTTCTCGACCAGCCGCTCCTCGCGCAGCACGTCCAGGGTGGCCAGGGCGGCGGCGCAGGCCACCGGGTTCCCGCCGTAGGTGCCGCCCTGCGAGCCGGGCCAGGCGCGCTTCATCAGCTCGGTCGGCGCGGCGATGGCGGACAGCGGGAAGCCGCTGGCCAGGCCCTTCGCGGTGATCAGCACGTCGGGCACCACCTCGGGTTCGTGCTGGTGGGCCCAGAACCGGCCAGTACGGCCGAAGCCGGTCTGCACCTCGTCCAGCACCAGCAGGATGCCGTGCCGGTCGGCGCGCTCGCGCAGCCCGGCGAGGAAACCGGCCGGGGCGGGGACGTACCCGCCCTCGCCGAGCACCGGTTCGACGAACACGGCGGCCGTCTCGGCGGGCGCGGAGACGGTGGCCAGCACCTCGTCCAGCCCGTGCAGGGCGTGCGCGACCGCCTCCTCCTGCGACAGCCCGAGGCGGAAGGCGGCCGGGAACGGCGCCACCGCGACCCCGGGCACCAGCGGGCCGATGCCCGCGCGGAAGCGGGTCCCGGCGGTGGTGAGCGAGGCCGCGCCCATGGTGCGGCCGTGGAAGGAACCCTCGAAGACGATCACGTTCTGCCGCCCGGTGGCGTGCCGGGCCAGTCGCAGGGCCGCCTCCACCGCCTCCGTTCCGGCGGTGGCGTAGAACAGCGAGTCCAGGCCGGGCGGCAGGAAGTCGCCCAACCGCTCGGTGAGGGTGAGGAGTTGGTCGTGCAGGACGGTGGTGTACTGGCCGTGGAGCAGCCGGCCGGCCTGTTCGCGGACGGCCTCGACCACCTTGGGGTGGCAGTGGCCGGTGCTGGTCACCCCCACGCCGGAGGTGAAGTCGAGGTAGCGGCGGCCGTCGGCGTCGTAGAGGTGGAGGCCTTCGCCGCGCATGGCGACGACGGGGGTGGCCTGTTTCAGCACTGGGGAGAGCTGGGACAACGGAGTCTGCCTTCTCTCAGGAGCCGGTCGGATCGGGGCTGTCGGGGTGAGGGCTGCCGGGGTCAGGGCCGGCAGGTGGTGCGGTCTGCGGGCGGCAGGTAGCCGGTCCGGGCGGCCCGGTCGAGCGCGGCCGCCCACCACTGCTGGGTCGGCGCGCCGAAGCGCACGCCCAGCCGGTCCAGGACGCCGGTGGTGTAGCCGCTGTCCACCAGGACGTTGCGCTCCTCCTGCTGGGCCCAGGCGGCGGCCAGCCGGGCGGCGGTCGGGTGCCGCCGCTCGGCGCGGGCGATGGCGGCGGCGAAGGCCGCGTCGTCGACGAGCCGGACGGGGTGGCCCGACTCCGCCGTCCAGCGGATGAGTTCGTCGTGCGGCGTGGCGTACGGGGTCTCCACGTGGTAGGCGCCGGGTGCGGCGTACGGGTCGAGGGCGATCGCGGCGATCCCGGCGGCCACCGTGTCCACGTGCGAGAAGGCGAAGGCGGTGTCCGGCCGGCTGGGGGCGGCGCCGGCCAGCAGGTAGCCGCGGACGAGCTGGTAGATCCGGTTGTCGCCGATGTTGGCCTGGAAGGCGCCGGTGCGGCTGTGCGCGGCGATGTGGCCACTGCGGTACAGGTACACGGCGTGCCCGGTGGCCGCCCAGGCCCGGACGGCCTGCTCGGCCTGGTACTTGGTGCGCTCGTACGGGGTGCGGAAGTGCTGGCCGATCCACAGGTCGGCCTCGCTGAAGCGGCGCGGCGGCCCGTCCACGCCGCCGGACACGGCCAGCGTGGAGACGTGGTGCAGCCGGGCGTGCGGGGTGTGCTCGTCGACCCAGTCGAGCAGTCGGCGCACCGCGGTGTGGTTGGCGCTTTCCAGCTCGTCCGGTGAGGCGACCAGTCGGACGTCCGCCGCCGCGTGCACCACGATCCGGGCCTCGCGGGCCCGTGCCAGCCCGGCCGGCGAGAGGCCCAGGCCGCCCCGCTCGAGGTCCCCGGCGACGACCTGGGCCCGCCGGTCGGCCAGGCGCCGTACGGCTCCGGCGTCGTCGGCGGCCCGTATCAGGCAGGTGACCACGGCGCCGCGCTGCCGGAAGGCTTCCAGCAGGTGCCGTCCCAGATAGCCGGTGGCGCCGGTGAGCAGCACCCGGGCCGGCTCGCGGACGCTCGCCCGGGCGGTGGGCGCGACCCGGGCGTGCAGCAGTTGCCCGGAGGTGGACAGCGGCGAGCGCTGCGGCCGGGCGGCCGCCGGTCCGGCGAGCGCCGCGGCGAACCGGCGGAGGATCCGCTCGGCGGCGTGGTGCGCCACCCCGGGCCACCCGTACACCAGGTCGGCGACCAGCCGCTGTTCCACCACCCTCGCGGTGAGCCGCAGTTGGTACAGCGGGTCGCCCCCGGCGCAGCGGGCCGCCCCGGCCTGCTCGTCGGCGACGGTCCAGTCGAGCGCGGGCTCCTCGGGCAGCCGGAAGGTCCCGAGGAAGTTGAACCCGACCACGGGTCGCCCGCCGGCCCCGTCGGCCCCCTCCGACGCGTCCATCGGCCGGACGGGGGCCTCGCGCAGTTGCCGCGCCGTCTCCTCCGGGCCCGCGGACGGGTCCAGCTCGATGTGCTTGACGGCGGTGAACCAGCCGACGGTGTCCAGGAATTCGCCCGGGTCGCCGGCCGTGTCCCGGCCGTGGGTCTCGACCTCCACCGCGAGCCGGGGCACGCCGTGCCACCGGGCGACGGCTCCGGCGAAGGCGTCCAGCAGAGCGGCCTCCAGTCCGGCCCCGCCACCGTGCCGGCCGACCAGCCGGGCGGTGGCGGCTGCGTCCAGCGCCCAGCTGAGCGCGCCGGGTTGGACGGGAGCGGCGGGCGCGGTGGCGTGGGCCTCCGGCGGGGCCGGTGGAGCGGCGGCCGCCCAGCGGTAGAAGTCGGCCGTCGGCGGCAGGTCGGGCCGCTTGCGGTCCAGCGCCGCGCGGTACGCGTGGGCGAGGTCGTCCAGCAGGATCCGCCAGGACAGCCCGTCGACCACCAGGTGGTGGGCGATCAGCGCGATCCGGTCGTCGGTGCCGGGCGGGCCGGTGAACAGGTGGGCGCGCAGCAGCCGCCCGGCCAGCGGGTCGAGGCTGCGGTGGAGTTCGGTGCAGACTCCGGCGACGGTGTCGGCGATCGCTCCGGCCGCGCGCGGGATGCGGGAATGGGAGAGCGGGTCGAGGTCCGCGACCGCCCGGGGTTCGCCGCAGCCGTCCGGACGGAGGGGCCGGCGCAGCGCCGGATGGCGCTCCAGGACGGCGGCGACCGCTGCCGAGAGCGCGGCCGGGGCGACGGCGGCGCGGCAGCGCAGCAGCACCGACTGGTTCCAGTGCCGCACGTCCTGGAGGGACTTCTGCCGGTAGAGCCAGCGTTGCGCCGGGGCGAGTTGGCGACCTTCCAAAGTTCCGCCGGCCCGGGGGTCCGGGACGGCCGGGGCCACCGGTACCGCCACCCCGGCCAGCGCGGCCGCCGTGGGGTACCGGTAGAAGTCCTCATAGGCGACCCGCAGTCCGGAGCGCCGCAGGAGGGCGATGGTGCGCATGGCGAGGATGGAGTCCCCGCCGAGGTCGATGACGTCCGCCCGCGTCCCGATGGCGGGCAGTCCGAGCGCCCCGGCCCAGAACCGGGCGATCTCCCCGGCCAGGCCGTCCCCGGCCGACCCCGCCCCGGCCGGCCCCTCCCCGGCCGCGCCGGGCGGGCCGTCCGACTCCGCGCGGGATTCCACCAGCCGGGTCACCAGCTCGCCCAGCCGGGCCCGGTCCAGCTTGCCGTTCGGTCCGACCGGCAGCTCCGGCAGCACCAGGATCGGCTGCGGCACCGAGTAACCGGGCAGCCGGTCACGCAGGTACTCCCCGAGTCCGCCCACCTCGGCGGTCGGATCCAACAGCCGTACGACGCCCAGCAGTTGTTGGCCACCGGGCGCCTCCCGCAGCAGGGCCGCGGAGCCGGCCACGCCCGGGTACCCGTCCATGGCCCGTTCGACCTCGGCGAGGTCGACCCGGTACCCGCGGACCTTCACCTGGCGGTCCACCCGGCCGAGGAAGACCAGGTTCCCGTCCGTCCGCCGGCGGCACAGATCACCCGTCCGGTAGGTCCGTCGGCCGTCGTGCCGGACGAACCCCCTGGCGGTCTCCTCGGGCCGCCCGAAGTACCCGGCGCTGACCCCTCGCCCGCCGATCAGCAGTTCCCCCGCCGCGCCCTCGGCCACCGGCCGCCCAACGCCGTCCACCAGGCTGAGCAGCACCTCGCCGATCCCGCTGCCGATCGGCACGGTCGGTTCCCCGGTCGGCAGTTGACGGGCCGAGGTGGCCAGGAAGCAGGTCGCGCCGACGGTGGTCTCGGTCGGTCCGTAGTGGTTGACCAGCCGTTCGGTGACGCCGTCGTCGAGCAGGGCGGCGGCGAGCGGGCGCGGCAGGGCCTCGCCGCCGAGCAGCAGGGTGCGCAGCGGCGGGGCGCCGGCCGGGCGGCCCTCCAGCAGGGCGGTCAGGTGCGAGGGGGTGGTCTTCAGGGTGTCGACGCCGGCGCGGCGCAGCGCGGCCCAGAAGGCCGCGGGGTCGCGCACCTCGTGGTCGGGCACGAGGTGCACCGAGCCGCCGGTGGCCAGGGCGAGCAGCCAGGCGGTGTGCCCGAGGTCGGCGGCGAGGGTGGTGACGTGCGCGGTCCTGGGGGCGTCGGCCTCGGTGAGTCCGAGCCGGGCGGCCAGCGAGCGCGCGTAGTGCACGGCGTTGGCGTGGGTGACGGCCACCGCCTTGGGCTCGCCGCTGGAACCGGAGGTGAAGGAGAGGTACGCCGGGTCCTCACCGGCGGGCTCGCCGCCCTTCCAGTCGGGGCCGGCCGCCAGGACGTCCACCACCTCCACACCGGGCCCACCGGGCCCACCAGAGCCGCCGGACGCGCCGGGTCCGCCCTCGGTGGCCAGCACCCGCCCGACCCGGACGGCCGCCAGCCGCCGGGCCAGATCCGCCGCGGACCAGTCGGGATCGGTCAGCACGGCGGCCGCGCCGGAGCGCAGCACCCCGTGCAGCAGCACCAGCATCCGGGCGTCCCGGGGCCCGAGCAGGGCGACCCGGTCGCCCCGTCCGATGCCGCCGGCGGCCAGCCGGGCGGCGATCCGCCCGGCGGCGGCGTCCAGGGTGCGGTGGTCGAGGCTGCGGACGCCGTCGGTGACGGCGGGTCGGTCGGGGTGGGCGCGGGCAAGGTGCGACAGCAGGGCGGTGAGCGAGTCGGTGGTGGGGGTGGACCGGACGTACCGCGTCGCGGAGGTCACGCCGACTCGTCCCCCGTCCGTACCGCCGCGCCCGGTTGGGCGAGCACCCGGGGGTCGCCCGCCAGGTACCCGTCCAGCCCGGCGCCTTCGGGTAGTCGTCCGGCCAGCTCCCAGGCCAGCATGCGGTGCAGGCCGTCGATGTGGATCAGCCCGGCGCGCACCGCCAGGCTCGCGTAGTCGGGATGGTCGACGGGCGCGGTGCAGAGGTAGAGCGGCGTGAACGGCGCCCGGCGCAGCAGGTGGAGCTTGGCCGCGCAGACCGGGTTGGCCGCCGTCCAGGCGGCACCGCCTGCGCGGACCCGTTCGGCCGCGCGGGCGACGGTCAGCCCGCCCCGCGGAACGAGTTCGTGCTCGCCGCCCTCGCTGAGGTGCCAGGGCAGCACGACGCCGAGGACGTCGGCCCGGGTGAGCCGGACCCGCCACCAGCCGTCGGCGATCCGGTCGGCGCGTTCCAGATTCTCCTCGCCGTACACGTTGGTGTTCGCCTCATGGCCCCGTTCCACCGGGTGGTCCCGCAGGTAGGCGTCGTGGACCTCGGAGTAGGCGACGGCGGTGACGATCTCCACGGCAGTGCTCCTCAGGCGGTTCAAACGGTTCCGGTGTACTCGGTGAAGTGGTGTTCCGCGAACAGCTCGGGCCACTGCCCGTCGGCCAGGTCCAGTTCGCGGGCCCGGGCGAGCATCAGCCGCCAGTGCGGCTTCACCGGGCGCCAGCGCGCTCCCACCTGGCAGTAGGAGGCGTCGATGAAGTAGCGGGGGTGCCCCGGCCCTTCGGGTGCCGGTCTGCGGGTGTGGAACAGCGCCGAGTTGAGCAGCACGGTGGTCCCGGGCGGCAGCCGGTCGAGGACCACCTCGCCGGGCAGCTCCGCGGTGCCGTGGTGGGCGTAGGCGTCCTTGCCGGCGGCGTGGCGGTGCGAGCCGGGCAGGACGGCCAGGCTGCCGACCTTCGCGTCCAGGCCACCGAGGTAGTGCAGGGCGTGGACCATCAGCAGCGACGGGTCGGAGCCGTCGTGGGGCTCGCAGTCGTGGTGCCAGGGCTTTCCGGGGATGCCCGGGGACTGGCGGTCGCTGTGCAGGTGGTGGAAGACGAAGGACGGGCCGATCAGCCCGGTCAGCGCCAGCAGCAGCGGCGGGTGGGCGAGCAGCTCGCCGTGGGCGGGGAGCTCCAGTTCCAGCAGCGGGGGCGGCCCGTGCCGGTCGGGGTCGGTGCAGGCGGCGATCGAGCGGGCCCGCAGACCCTCGTCCACCCAGCGGTCCACCTCGGGGACGAGGCGTTCGCGCAGCGCCTCGGGCAGCAGTCCGGGCAGGACCAGGTACCCGGATTCCAGGAACTGACGGCGGTGCTCGGTGTCGAGGGCCTCACGCCCGACGGAGTGCACGGTCACCGAAGAGACCCCCTCCTTCCGGTCGACGGGGCGCACAAAGGGACGCGGTACGGGAAAGGGGGCACACGGGTCCGTCCAGACTTCGGGTGGCGGCGGTGGAGCCCGTCGTCGCCACGGACAGCTGAGTTCGGGTTCGCGTTTCGGGTCCGCGATCGGCAACGATCGCCACGAAGAGGCACGCGTCAACCACGCAAGGTGATCCGCCTCAGGAGTATGAACCGGCCATCGCGTCCACGACAAGAGCAAAGCCAACCCGTGGACACCTTCCCGCCACCGTGCCGTTCAGCTCCGGCCATCACTCGATTCCCGGCCCACCGGAAACTCCGGCGCTCCCCCGCCCCGGTGATTCGCCGTCGGAACAGCCGATGCGGCAGAGTTGCGACATGAGCGTCGATGCCCGGAGTCACCAGCACAGCCCCGGACCGGCCCGGCGGCGGCCGGTCCAACAGCGCAGCCAGGAGCGGTACGGCCGCATCCTGGACGCCTGCGCCGGGCTCCTGGACGAGGTCGGGGCGACCGCGCTCACCACCAAGGAGGTCGCCCAGCGCGCCCAGGTACCGATCGGCACCCTGTACCAGTTCTTCGCCGGCAAGGAGGACCTGCTGGCCGCGCTCGCCACCCGCAACCTCGACCACTACCTCCAGCGCCTGGACGCCCGGCTCGCCGGGTCCGCCCCGCTCGGCCCGGCCGGCTTCACGGACCTCGCGGTGGAGGAGTTCGTCGCGATGAAGCGCGCGGTGCCCGGCTTCGGGCAGGTGGACTTCGGCCTCGCCGGTACGGCCGTGCCCGCCGGGGTGCGGGACGAGACGCACCTGCTCGACGCGGGCGTGGACAACAACACCGCCGTCGCCCTGCGGCTGCAGGCGCTCGGCGGCGAGCTGTTCGAGACGGGCGACCCGGCGGCCACCACCCTCGCCCTGCGGGTCGCCCTGGAGGCGGCCGACGCGGTGCTCAAGCTGGCCTTCCGGGGGGACCCGCAGGGCGATCCGGCGCTGATCACCGAATGCAAACGGCTGGTGCGCGGTTACCTCGCGCAACAGCTGCCCACCGGCTGAGCCACCGCCCCGGGTGCCCGGCGCGTCCCGCCCGCCCGAGCCGTTGCGTGCCCGGCGCCCCGGCAGCAGAGTGGATAGCGGAACGGCCGTAGAGGCGGCCGCCGCGATCCGAGGAGCACGATCATGCACGCAGCGGTAGGTGACCAGCTCCACATCCACAGCAGGGCAGTGGGCATGGTGGACCAGAAGGGCGAGATCGTCGAGGTGCGCGGCACCGACGGCCAGCCGCCGTACGTCGTCCGCTTCGAGGACGGCCACGAGGGCCTGATCTACCCCGGCCCCGACTGCAACATCGAACCCCGCCAGGCGGGACTCTGACCGACCCCTCCGTCACTCCGCGCCCGCCGATCACTGCCAGGTGATAAGGCGCGGTGACCGCACCCCCGCCCCCGCTGCCCGGGGCGCTCGCCGGGCTCGCGCCACTGCTGGACCACTACGGGTACCTCGCGGTGGCGCTGCTCGTGCTGCTGGACAACTGCGGCATCCCGGTGCCCGGGCAGACCATCCTGGTGCTCGCCTCCGTGTACGCCGGCACCGGACACCTCGACTTCACCGCCGTGCTGCTGATCGCGGCCGCGGCCGCCACCCTCGGCAACAGCATCGGCTACCTGATCGGCCGCACCGGCGGGCGCGCCTTCGTCCACCGCTGGGGCCGCTACGTGCTGCTCACCCCGGCCCGGATGGACCGCGCGGACGGCTTCTTCGCCCGGCACGGCGGCAAGGTGGTCCTCGTCGCCCGCTTCGTGGACGGGCTGCGGCAGTACAACGGCATCATCGCCGGGACCACCGGGATGCCCTGGCGCCGCTTCGCGCCCTTCAACCTGCTCGGCGCCGTGCTGTGGACGGCCGTCTGGGGCACCTTCGGGTACGTCGCCGGCGCCAACATCGGGACGGTGTACCGGACGGCGATCCGCTACCAGCTGTGGTTCGCGGTCGGGCTCGGGCTGCTGGTCGCCGCGTTGCTGCTGCGGCAGGTGCTGCGCTACCGGCGGAGGCGCCGGCGCCACGAGGGCACTGACGCCTCCGACGCCTCAGCCGGGTCCGACGGGTCCGACGGGTCCGAGGACGGTCCCTAACGCAGCGGGAACACCTCGAAGGGCACCGCGAAGCGCGTCCCCAGCCGGGTGCCCGCGCCCCGGCCGAAGCCCTCCAGGAACTCCCGGGCGTCCGCCATCGCGCCGCCCAGCCCGGCCAGGTAGGCCTTGTGCTCCTCCAGCGAGGCGACGCCCAGGTCGAAGGTCCCGGTGGTGTCCACCGCGTGCCGGGCCTCCGGCGAGGACGCCGCCCAGATCTGCCGGACGCCGTTCCAGGGCTCGTGGCCCTCGTCCAGCAGCTCGCGGAACACCCAGCGGTTCCCCGCGTCGCGCACGCCGTCCAGGGTGGCCCGGCCGACGGCGATGTGGTCGGCCTGGTTGAGGAAGACCCCGCCGTAGGTCTCCCGGAAGTTGCTGGTGATCACGATGTCCGGGCGGTGCCGGCGCACCACCCGGGCGATGTCGCGGCGCAGCGGCAGCCCGTACTCGACCACGCCGTCCGGGTAGCCGAGGAACTCGACGGTCTCCACTCCGACGACGCGGGCCGAGGCGATCTGCTCGGCCTCGCGCAGCGGCCGGCACTCCTCCGGGTCCATCGAGTCGATACCGGCCTCGCCGCTGGTGACCATCACGTAGACCACCGTCTTGCCCTGGCCGGTCCAGCGGGCGACGGCCGCCGCGCCGCCGTACTCCATGTCGTCGGGGTGGGCGACGATCGCCACCGCGGTCTGCCAGTCCTCGACGACGGGCTCGAAGGGCTCGGGGGCCTGCTCGGTCATGCTGCTCTCTTCCCTCTCACACGCGGTCGCGCTGGTCGTGCCGCAGGCGACTCTAGGAGATCGCCAACTCCCACGCACCGTCAGACACCGTCGGAGGCAGCAGCGCTTGCCCCTGACGCACGCGTCAGGGGTTACCGTCCGGGCGTCCCGCGGCGGCCCGACCGCCGCGCCCCCTCCCCTCCGCGAGGAGCACCGCCATGTCCCTGCCCACCACTGCCCGCGTCGTCCGGCTGGCCGCCCAACCGGACGGCTTGCCCACTCCCGAGGACTTCACCGTCGCCGAGGAACCGCTGCCCGCGCCCGGACCGGGCCAAGTGCTGGTCCGCAACCGGGCCTTCCTGGCCTTCCCCGGCCTGCGCACCCTGATCGGCGGCGGTGGCGTCGGCCTGCCCGTTCCCCACATCACCCCCGGAGACGCACTGTTCGGACCCGCCCTCGGCGAGGTGTTGGCCGCCCCGGACGGAGGGCCGCTGCGGGCCGGGGACCTGGTCACCCACCTGTCCGGCTGGCGGGACCAACTGGTCGCCGACGCAGGCCGGTTCACGCCCGTCCCGGCGGACTTCCCTGATCCGGTGGCGCTGCTGTCGATCGCCTCGGCCGGGTACGGCGGACTGACCCGCACCGCCGGGCTGCGGCCCGGGGACGTGGTGCTGGTGACCGGCGCGGCGGGCGCGGTCGGCAGCATGACCGGGCAGATCGCCCGGCTGCTCGGCGCCGCCCGGGTGATCGGCACCACCCGCTCGCCCGCCAAGGCCGAGCGGCTCACCGCCGAACTCGGCTACGACGCCGTTCTGGTACCCGGCGGCCGCCCGTTCGCCGAGCAGCTGGCCGAAGCCGCACCGGAGGGCGTCGACGTGGTGCTGGACCTGGTCGGCGGCGAACAGCTGACCGCCGCCGTGGACGCGGCCCGGCGCGGTGCCCGGATCGCCGTGGTCGGCGCCCTCGCCGGCCAGCTGGACCCGGCGACTCCGGGCGGCCACGCGCCCGCCGTCATCGACAGCTTCCGGGTCTGCACGCTGGGGCTGAGCCTGCGCGGCTTCACCGGCACCGACCACCCCGACCTGGAGGCCGAATGGCGCGAGCGCCTCGGCGGCTGGCTGCGCGCCGGGGAGCTCACCTTCCCCTGGACCTCGGTCGCGGGCATCGATCGGGCGCCCCACGCGTTGGCCATGCTGTTCACCGGAGACACCTTCGGAGCGACCGTCGTGGAGCTCTGAGCACCGAGGAGGCGGGATGCGGATCGGCGACGCGGCGGCCGCGGCGGGCACCACCCCCAGGGCCCTGCGCTTCTACGAACAGCGCGGCCTGCTGCCCCCGCCGACCCGCACCCCCTCCGGCCAGCGCGAGTACGGCCCCGGCGAGGTCGCCAGGGTCCGGGCCATCCGCCAACTGCTGGCCGCGGGGCTGACGGTGGACGACCTGGTCAGCCGGGCGCACCGGTTCGACCTGCTGGACGAGGACCCGCCACGTCGCTGCTGCGCCGCGGACTCCGGGCCCGAGACCTTCGCCCCCGTGGTGTCCGCCCGCCTCGCCGCCCTCGACGCCGAGATCACCCGGCTGACCTCCCTGCGCAACAAGCTCGCCCGGCTCGCCGCGACGGGGGACACGGACGAACCGGACGAGGACTGAGGAGTGGTCAGCCGACCCGAGGGCCGCCTTCGAACCCGCTCCCTGCGGCGCGCCACCGCAGCGGCGGTGGTCAGCCCGTCTCGGGGGTGAGCTGGGCAGCCGGGGCGGCCTGGGGGCGGGGCCAGCTGATGCGGGTGGCGCACAGGGAGACGACGGCGGCGGAGGCGGCGACGGCGGCCATGCCCCAGACCAGGCTGGTGCCGCCGGCGATGAAGCCGATCAGGGCGGGGCCGGCCAGCAGGCCGGTGGTCCCCATGGCGGCGACCAGGGAGAGCGCGTCGGAGCCCTGGCGGGCGGCGGCGACGTAGACGCACGGGGTGACGGCGGCGACGCCGAGTCCGACGCAGGCGAAGCCGAGCAGCGTGGGCACCACGCCGCCCGCCAGCAGGGCCAGGGCGAGGCCGAGACCGGCCAGCAGGCTGCCGGTGCGGACGATCCGGCCGTCGCCGAAGCGGGTGCGCCAGCCGTCGGCGAAGATCCGGGCGCAGACCATCATCACCGAGACCACGGCGATGCCCATCGGGGCGAGTCCGGCGCCGGCGTGCACCACGTCCTTGAGGTAGAGCGCCGACCAGTCGTTCATCGCGCCCTCGGTGACGGTGCCGAAGACCATCGCCAGGCCCATCCAGAGGGTGGCCGCGGCGGGCAGCGCGAAGCCGCGGCGTTCCTTCTTCCGCTCCTCCCGAGAGGCGGCTTCCGGCGGCGCGTCGGCCAGCAGGCCGGGCCGGGCGGCCGCCACCAGCACGGCCAGCAGCAGTGCGGCCAGCCCGAAGTGGACGGCGAGGGTGCCGGTGAAGGCGTTGACGCCGGAGGCCAGCAGGGCGGCCAGCAGCGATCCGGCGCTGAAGGTGGCGTGCAGCCTGGACATGGTGGTGCGCCCGTGGCGGGCCTCCAGCGCGGCGCCCTGGGCGTTCATCGCGACGTTCAGGCAGCCCACCGCGACGCCGTCGCAGAACAGCACCAGCAGGGTGACGGGGTAGTCGGGCACCACCGACAGTGCCATCAGGATCACGCCCAGGGCGAGCGCGGACAGCACCGAGAGCAGGCGGGAGCCGAGCCGCCACATCAGCACCGCGACCAGCGGGAAGGACACGGCCGCGCCGATCCCGCAGGTCATCAGCAGCAGACCGATCTGGGCCTCGCCCAGGTCGAGCCGGGCCTTGAGCGCGGGCACCCGGGACACCCAGGTCGCGTACTGGAACCCGAGGACGAAGAACAGTGCGCCGATGGCCAGTTGGGAGCGGCGGAACTCGTCGCGTGCGGGGGACATGTGCATCAGCCCACTTCGGCTCTGGAGGGGGAGGGGACGGTGTCGGCCGAGGGGCCTGCCAGGGGCTTGGCCATGTAGACAGCCTCGGTGCCGTAGCTGGCGGGCAGCCCGATCTCGAGCCGGGCGCGGTAGCCCAGCCGGGACCACAGCACCTGCGAGCCGCGGACGGCGACCAGCGAGAGGGTTCGGTATCCGGCCTGCCGACCGGTCTCCTCCAGGTGGAGCAGCAGCAGGTCGGCGAGGCCGCGGCCGCGGGCCCGCTCGGCGATCACCAGGTCGTGGGCGTGCAGGTTGCTCCCGCCGATCCCGCTACTCCCGCCGATCCCGCTACTCCCCCGTCCGGCGCCGTCGGCCTCGGCCCGGCTGAGGTCCGGGCAGCGGAACAGCGGGTACGGCAGGGCGAGCAGGTAGCCGCAGAAGCCGTCCGCGTCCTCCAGCACGAAGCAGGTCGACGGCGAGGCGCGGTGCCGGGAGCGCAGTGCCGCGCCGCCCTCGGAGAGGCCGCTGGGGGCGTAGGCGCGTTCCTCGGCCGCGATGACGTCCGGCCAGTCGTCCTCGTGGAGCAGCCGGATCCGGGTGTCGCTCATGCGCCGGCTCCTCGGTCGCCGGAGCCGCCGATGCAGGTGTACGGCAGCGGCGGGAAGCCGTTGAACCCCCGGGTGGCGTAGGCGGTGGCGTACGCGCCGCAGGAGTGGATCCACACCGGGTCGCCGGAGGCGATCGCGTGCGGGACGCGCACCGGGCCGTCCTCCTGGGCATAGGCGTCGTCGCTGTCGCAGGTCGGGCCGGCCACCACGGCGTTGACGAACTGGCCGCCGGGGTGGGTGGGGAACTCCAGCCGGTACTGCAGCTGGTCCATCTCGTACAGGCCGTTGAACTTGCCGCAGCTCAGGTAGAGCCAGTCCGCGCGGGTGCCGTCGAGCTGGTGGCGGGAGGTGAGCCGGGCGACGTGGGCGCGGATCGCGCCGTGGTCGGCGACCAGGTGGCGGCCGGGTTCGAGCAGGAACTCCAGCGGGGCGGCGTTGACGGCGCGCAGCCGTTCCATGCCTTCGCGGATCACCGTGAACATCTTGTCCAGCGGCGGTTCGAGGGGGCGTCCGCCCCGGTCGAGCACGCCCAGGGCGGGCAGTCCGCCGCCGAGGTTGACCCGGGTCGGGGTGATGCCGCGCCAGTTGAGCGTTTCCAGGACGGCGGCCAGCGAGTCGATCGCCGCGGTCCAGGCCTCGGCGGTCATCTGCTGGGAGCCGACGTGGACGGACAGACCGGAGGGCACCAGCCCGGCGGTGCGGGCCGCGCCGAGCACCCGCAGCGCGTCCTCGGGCGAGCAGCCGAACTTGTGGCTCAGGCCCCACAGGGCGCCCTCGCCGGTGGTCGCGACGCGGCAGAACACCCGGGAGCCGGGGGCGTGTTCGGTGATCGCGGCGACGTCCTCCAGGCTGTCGGTGGCGAAGTCACGCACGCCCATCCGGTAGGCCTCGGCGATGTTGCGGTCGGACTTGACGGTGTTGCCGTAGTGGATCAGTTCGGGGGCCACCCCGGTGCGCAGCGCCTGGGCGATCTCCTGGGGGCTGGCCGCGTCGAAGCCGGAGCCGAGCCCGGCCAGGTGGTCGAGCACCTCGTCGACCGGGCAGGCCTTCATCGCGAACCGGACGGCCACGTCGGGCAGTTCGGCGCGCAGCGCGGCGTACTGGCGGCCGATGCCGTCCAGGTCGTAGATGACGGTGTCCTCGGTGGCGGCGGCGAGCGCGGCGCGCAGGGCGGTGCGGTCGTGCGGTTCGGGGCGGGGCGCGGCGTCCGCGTGCCCGGCGACCTGGGCGGTCGGGGCGCGGTGGCCCGCCCTCCCGTGGTCGGCCCGCCGGCGCTCCTCGGCGGGGTGGCGCGGTTCGGTGGAACGGCGCGGTTCGGTGGTCTGGGGTATCACGTGTGAACTCCCGGTGCGGCAGGGCGTGTCTTGTGGATCTTGTCGGATCAGGCCGCGGCGTTGGGGTGCGTGCATCGCAAGGCGGAGGTGGGGGTACCTCCCGGCCGGAGGCTGGGGGCGGAGCCACTGCGGTGGGGGTACCCCCCGGCCGAAGGCTGGGGGAGCGTCGCGGCCCCGGCAAGGATCCGCAAGACACGCCCTACCGCGGCAGCCGGTCGGCGGGGGTGGCCCTGCTCGCCCGCACCAGCGGACCCCACGCGTCGATCAGCAGGGCGAAGTCCTCGATGTCCGCCTGCGCCTCGTCGAGCAGACGCGCCCTCGCGGGCGCCAGGTGGTCGGCGAACTCGGCGTACTTCCCGCCCAGTCGCCGGTAACAGCGGTCGAGTTCGGCGAGCCGCCGGTGGTTCTCGGCGCGGTCCGTCGCGGCGCTGCGGCGGGCGGAGTCGGCGATCGCCTCGGGGCGGACGTGGTGGTGCTCGTCGAGCAGGGCGTCGCCGGCCCGCTCCATGTCGGCGTAGACCGGGTGGAGGTAGAGCATCGAGAGCAGGAACTTGGCGTAGCGCTCCTGGTAGGCGGTGAAGCCGGAGCCGGTGCGCCGTTCCGGCGTGTAGTAGTTGACGATGTGCCGGTTGTGGGTGACGCCGGGCAGGGTGGCGTCGTGCACCAGGTGGTGCAGGAAGTAGTCGCTGCCGATGGTGTCGGTGGCGGGCGGCAGCGGGACGCGCTCGTACACCTCGTGGTCGAGGGCGATGTTGCACATGTCGATCCGCCAGATGTCGGGGCGGTCGAGCACGGCGCGGTCGGCGGTGAAGGGCTTGGTGCCGGCGCCGGTGAAGGACTCGGCGACGAGTTCCCGGCGTTCCTCCTCGGTGGCCCCGGTGGGCGCCCAGAGCGCCACCACGTCGTGGTAGGTCTCCGGGTCGAGTTCGCGGATCTCGCCGAGGTCGACGGAGAGTTCGCCGATGAAGGAGGCCCCGACCAGGGCGACCGGCTTGTCGGCGTGCGCCGGGTCGAGGGTGTGCTCGGTGACGGCGGCGGCTGCGTCGGCGGCCTTGAGCCCGATGGTGGCGAGTTCATGCTCGATCGGGAACACCGGCGCGCCGTCGTGCCACTGGTAGCGGCTGTCGGAGTCGCGGCGGTGCACCGAGGTGCAGCCGAGCGCGGCGGCCAGCAGGAAGGCCCGGTTGGTGCAGGCCCCGTAGGAGACGGCGTCGGGCAGCATCAGGTCGAGCAGCCTGTCCGGTCCGGGGAGGCCGGAGCGCTCGATCGCCCCGCGCAGGAAGGCGCGTTGGGCGTCCTCGTCCAGGTGGTGGACGACCACGCCCTCGACGGGCGGCAGCGCGGCGGCCGCGGCGGCGTGCCGGGCGCGCG
Source organism: Kitasatospora aureofaciens (assembly GCF_001188955.3). GTDB lineage: Bacteria > Actinomycetota > Actinomycetes > Streptomycetales > Streptomycetaceae > Kitasatospora > Kitasatospora aureofaciens. The sequence goes on from NZ_JPRF03000048.1 coordinate 32,293, forward strand.
CCGCCGGGTCGGCGGAGTCGAGCACCAGCAGGTGCACCCGGACGCCGAACCGCCGGGCGGCGTGGGCGGCTTCGGCGCCGACCGCGGTGACGGTGTCCGCGCACTCGCGGTTGGTGGGCAGGGCCAGGCAGACGGCGCGCACTACCGCTCCCCCGCAGGCTGCTCGAAGCCCTGCCCGGTCCAGGACCGCAGGCCGAGCAGCTTCTCGCCCAGTTCGGTCAGTTCGGCCCGTCCGTAGCGCAGCGCCTCGGGCCGGTCGGCGTCCCCGACCAGGGTGCGGTTCCAGTCCGGGGTGGCGAGGGTGCGCCAGGACTCGACCCGGGAGCGGCGCAGCGGCTCGGCCTCCTCCAGGGCGGGCATCATGGACAGGTACTGCACCGAACGCACGCCGTCCTCCGAGGTGTTGGGGGCGACGCCGTGGGCGAGCAGCCCGTTCCAGATCAGCAGGTCACCGGCCTTCAACTCGGGTCGGACCACCGGGAACTCGGCGCGGTCGACGGCCGGGCGGATCGGGTCGCGGTCGGCGGGCTGGGCGGCCTGCCACTCGTTGAAGCGGCGGAACAGCTCCGGGTTGCACTGGAAGCCGCCGTGGTCGGGGGCGGTGTCGTTGAGCGCGATGATGCCCTGGACGCGCTGCGGCAGCATGCCCCGGGTGGTGTCGACGTCCCAGTGCAGTTCGATGTCGAAGCCCTTGTCGGTGGGTTCGATGAGGGCGCGGTCGCGGTTGCGCACGTTCGGCGGGTTGAGGTTGAGCCGGTCGAGGGTGACCCACAGCTCCTCGCAGTCCCACACGTCGACGAAGGCGTCGTAGACGCGCTGCGCCTGGCGGCTGTCCCAGATGAGCTGGTGGTGGTAGGCCTCGACGAAGCCGTAGATGTGCAGGTGTCGGTCGAGTTCGTCGCGGTACTCGCGCGCGCGGTACCAGTCCTGCGGGCGGTCGGGCGACAGGCCCTGGAACTCCCAGGTGAAGTCGAGCAGTCGCCGCGCGGCGTCGGCCGGGATCGCCTGCTCCACCACGACGTAGCCGTAGGTCTGCCAGTACGCGAAGTCCTCCTCGGAGAGCACCCGCAGCGGGAGCTTCTTGCGCAGTTCGCGCAGGGCGGTCCGGGCGAGGTAGCTCTCCGTGTCGGCGCTGAAGTAGGGGCGCTCGGAGGCGGCCCGGTACAGATATTCCTCTGGGTGTTCGTCAGGGCTCGGCATGGGCGGTCACTCCGTGGTTCGTGGTCGATGCAGCGCGTCCTCGGACGCCCGTCGCGGGCACGGCGAGCCGACGGCCTGGCAGCGGCCGGAAGGGGAATCCGGGGCGCGGACGGGACGACCGTCCGCATGCGCTCCTTGTCGCCTCGGCCCCCGAGCAGCGCACAGCGCCACGTCAGGGGGTCAACTCGCCCGTCCGGCAGGGGCACTCACCCCGCATCAGTCTTCGCCGGACCGCGCTCTCCATACGTTGGACTAGACCAACTAATGGTGTCAACCCTTTCCCGCGGGTTACCGATTGGGAAATCCGCGCAGTTCACAGCGCCTCCGGAGCCTCGCTTTATGTTTCGGAGACTGACATAAGGCCGGGTACGTTTCGGTAATTGACACAAATGCGAAGAGGATGAACCCCCGGCGGCTCCCCGTCCGTTACACCTGGCCACGACCACACCCGCGGCCGCAGCGGGCCGCGCCCGCACCGGGCCACCGCCGCCCGCCCGCCGTACGTTGGGACTGTGGCACGCACCCGACTGGCCCCGCCCGGCTGGCTGACCGAGAGCCTGCGGCCCCGGGACGCGCCGATCCCCTGGGCCGCGGCGGCCCGCGCCTCGGTGGCGCTCGCCGCCCCGCTCGCCGTCGGCACCGCCACCGGCCGGACCGGCTACGGCGCGCTGGTGTCGATGGGCGCGCTGTCCGGGGTGATCGGGGACTCCGCCGACGCCTACCGGATGCGGGTGTTCAACATCGCCGTGCCGCAGCTGCTCGGCGCCCTCGGGGTGCTGGTCGGCACCCAGGTGTACGGCTCCGGCTGGACGGCGGTCCTCGCGCTGACCGCGGTCGCGCTGGTCTCCGGGATGATCTCCTCGATCGGCGCGGTCTCCTCCGTCTCGGGTCTGCTCCTGCTGCTCAACGCCGTGGTCGGGGCCGGCCTGCCGCTGCCCTCCCCCTGGTGGCTGCCACCCGCCCTGCTGCTGCTCGGCGGCCTGCTCGTCCTCGCCCTCACCCTGCTCGCCTGGCCGCTGCGCGGCGCCACCCCCGAGCGCGCCGTGGTCGCCGACACCTACCGGGCGGTCGCCGGGCTACTGGAGGCCACCGGATCACCGGGCTACGAGGACCGGCGCCGCGCGCTCACCCAGTCGCTCAACCACTCCTACGACCTGCTGCTCGCCCGCCGCGCCCGCCGGCACGGCCGCTCCGCCACCCTGGTGCGCCTGCTCGCCCAGCTCAACGCGTTGATCCCGGTGGTCGAGGGGGCGGCCGCGGCCCACCTGCGCCCGCCCGGGTACGGTCCGCTGTCGCCCGCCTACCCGGCCGCCGTGCGCGAGCTGGCCGAGGCCGTCGAGCGGGGCCGCACCGGCCCGGCCCCGCCGCCCGGGCTGCCCGAGCCGCGCGGCCCCTCCACCCGCGCGCTGGCCGAGGCGATCGGGCACGCCGCCGACGTCGTGAACGAGGCCTCGCCCGACCCGTACACCGCCGACGACCGGCTCGGCCGACCCGCCGGCCTGGAGGTCCGGACCCGCCGGGCGGCCCGCGCGCTGCTGCTGTCCGGCGCCTCCTGGCGGTACGGGCTGCGGCTGGCGCTGTGCATCGGGCTGGCCCAGGTGCTGGTCTCGGCGATCGCCGTCCCGCGCTCCTACTGGGTGACGCTGACCGTCACCTTCGTGCTGAAACCGGACTTCGGCTCGGTGTTCTCCCGGGCGGTGCTGCGCGCGCTGGGCACCGCCGCCGGGCTGCTGATCGCCATGCCGGTGCTGGCCGAGGTGCCGCACGGCTGGTGGGACGTGCCCGTGATGGCGGTGCTCGCCACGCTCATCCCGGTGCTCTCCGCCAAGGGGTACGCCTTCCAGACCGCGGCCATCACCCCGGTCATCCTGATGCTCTCCGACCTGCTCAACCACCAGGGCTTCCACCTGGTGCTGCCCCGGCTCTACGACTCGCTGATCGGCTGCGGCATCGCCCTGCTGGCCGGCTACCTGCTGTGGCCGGAGTCCTGGCACACCCGGATCGGCGACCGGCTGGCCAACGCCGTCCAGGACACCGCCTCCTACGTGTCACTGGCCTTCACCACCGGGCCGGGGCGGGACGAGCCGGCCCGCGCCCGCTACCGGCGGCGGCTCTACCGCGACCTCTCGGCGGTGCGCAGCGAGTTCCAGCGGGCGCTCACCGAGCCGCCGCCGGTCGGCGCCCGGGCCGAGGCCTGGTGGCCGCTGGTGATCGCGGTGGAGCGGATCGTGGACACCACCACCGCGACCCGGGTGCGGATCGAGCACGGCGCGCCGGCGCCGACCGAGGCCGCGGTCCGCGCCGTCACCCGGGAGCTGACCGACCTGGCCGAGGCGCTGCGGACCGGTGCCCCGCCGCCCGGGGCCGACCCGGACGCGCCGGCGCCCGACTGCGCGCTGGCCCGGCTGCGTCACGAGGTGCACGCGGCCCGGTCGGTGGCCTACCCGTGACGGCGGTGCCCGGGGGTCAGTCCTGGATCCGCCGCCAGGGCCGGTCCGCCTCCAGCGCGTAGGCCAGCTCCAGCAGCACCCGCTCCTGCCCGTGCGCGGCCGACAGGTGCACCCCGATCGGCAGCCCGCTCGGCGCCGCGCCGGCGGGCAGGGAGATGCCCGGGCCGCCGGTCACATTGTTGACCGGGGTGAAGGCGACGTAGCGCAGCAGCCGATCGACCAGCTCGTCGAAGGCGACGTTCGGGCTGAGGTGCCCGATCGGCGGGGCGGTGTGGGCGAGCACCGGGGAGAGGATCGCGTCGTGCTCGCGGAAGATCCCCGCGTACACCGCCTCGGTCCGGCGCAGCCGCCGCAGCACGCCCGGGGTGCGCCGGAACTCGGCCTGGAAGCTGCGGCGCAGCCCGGTGGTCAGCCCGTCCAGCTTGCCGGCCCGGAAGCCGGGGTCGAGCACCAGCCGGCCGGTGAGCGCGATCACCCAGGCGATGTAGCCCCAGTACGCGAGGAAGTCCCGGGAGAACTCCTCGCCGAACGGCAGGGTGGTGGGCACGACCCGGTGGCCCATCGCCTCGAGCCGGGCGGCGGTCTCCTCGACGGCCCGGCGGGTCGCCTCGTCGGTCTTGGCGGTCGGCGAGTCGACGACCAGTCCGATCCGCAGCCGGCGTTCCCCGGGGCCCTCGACCAGGCCGAGCGGGGGCAGCTTCGGGTTTCGGTGGTGGCGTTCGGCGGCGGCGAAGAAGGCGGCGGTGTCGCGCACCGAGCGGGTCACCACCCCGTCGGTGACCAGGTCGATCGGCAGCTTGCCGCCCTGGGCGTTGGTCACCAGCCGGCCGCGGGTGGGCTTGAGGCCGACCAGGCCGCAGCAGGCCGCCGGGATGCGGATCGACCCGCCGCCGTCGTTGGCGTGGGCGATCGGCACCACGCCGGCCGCCACCAGGGCGGCCGCGCCGCCCGAGGAGGCGCCGGGCGAGTGCGAGGTCTTCCAGGGGTTGCGCACCGGCTGGGCGGTGGCGAACTCGGTGGAGGCGTTCAGTCCGAACTCGGGCAGCCGGGTCTTGCCGAGCACCGCCAGGCCGGTGGACAGCAGTTGGTCGGTGAAGCGGGCGTTGCGGCGGGCCGGGCGGGCGCGGAAAGCCTCGCTGCCCATGCCGGTGGGCAGGCCGCGCAGGTCGACGTTGTCCTTGAGGTAGGTCGGCACGCCCCAGAGCGGTCCGCCGATGCCCTCGCGGCTGATCCGGGGCCGGTCGTAGGAGGCGTGGGCGACGGGCAGCAGCGCTCCGTCGATCCGCCCGGCGCGGGCGACGGCGGCCGCGACCAGCTCCCGGGGGCTGACCTCGCCGGAGCGGACCAGGGCGGCCAGCGCCACCGCGTCGTGCGCGCCGAGGGCGTCGTCGGTGAACGCGTGGACCCGCTCGTCGGCCATCCCAACTCCCAACCGGTAGCACCAAGTAGCCGTACCGGCAGGTATACCGGCCGGTAATCGCACGGAGCTTCGCAGTGTAGGCGCGCGGCACCGCCCCCGGAAACCCCTGCGCCGGGCGGCCCCGGGCGAGCCGTCAGACCGAGGACGGCGCACGGGCGTTCGGCACGCGCCCCCGCGTTCACCCCACCCGCCGGGCACGGACCGTTTCGCCGCCGGGCGCCGGGAAAGATCACGATCGCCCGATGAACCGGCCCTCCCAGAGGTGACGCCCGTGACCACCCAGTACCACCCGACCGCCCAGTACACCTCGGTCACCGCGCCCGGCGCGCTCCCCCTCCTCGGTCACGCCCCCGCCTTCATCCGCAGCCCGCTGGACTTCGTGGCCGGCCTCGCCGCCCACGGCGACCTGGTCCGGCTGCGGCTCGGCCCGCTCGACGCCTACGTCGCCTGCCACCCCGACCTGGTGCGCCGGCTGCTCACCGAGGACCGCACCTACGACAAGGGCGGCATCATCATCGAGAAGGCCCGCGAGGCCTTCGGCAACGGCCTCGCCACCTGCCCCGCACGTGCCCACCGGCGCCAGCGCCGGATGCTCCAGCCCGCGTTCCACCGCGACCGGCTGCCCGGCTACGCCGCCATGATGGCCGAGGAGATCGCCGGCGCCACCGCCCGCTGGCGCGACGGCGACGTGGTCGACGTGCCCGCCGCGATGTACCGCCTCAGCACCGCCGTCACCGCCCGCTGCCTGTTCGCCGCGCACGAGCGGGCCGGCACCCTGCCCGTCCACGACTCCATGGACGTGGTCACCCGCGGCGTCGCCCGCCGGATGATGCTGCCGCTGCCCGGCGCCGACCGGATCCCCACCCCCGGCAACCGCCGCTTCGAACGCGCCCGGCAGAACCTGCGGGAGATCACCCGGCTCCTGATCGCCGACTACCGCGCGGCCGGCACCGACCACCAGGACCTGCTCTCCGTACTGCTCAGCGCCCGCGACGAGCACGGGCGGGGCCTGTCCGACGGCGAGATCCACGACCAGGTGGTCACCTTCCTGCTGGCCGGCATGGAGACCAGCGCCGCCACCCTCTCCTGGGCCTGGACCCTGCTCGCCGCCAACCCCGCCGTCCGCGAGCGCCTGCACACCGAACTCGACACCGTCCTCGACGGCCGCCCCGCCCGCCACGAGGACCTGCCCGCCCTGCCGCTCACCGCCAGGATCGTCAACGAGACCCTCCGGCTCTACCCGCCCGCCTGGATCCTCAGCCGCACCGTCACCGCCGACACCGAACTCGGCGGCCACCGCCTCCCGGCCGGCGCCACCGTCCTCTACAGCCCCTACCTGCTGCACCGCCGCGCCGACCTCTTCCCCTGCCCCGACCGCTTCGACCCCGACCGCTGGCTCACCACCGCCCGCCCCGCCCCCGGCACCTACACCCCCTTCGGCCTCGGCGCCCGCCGCTGTATCGGTGAGGCCTTCGGCACCACCGAGGCCGCCCTCGCCCTCGCCACCATCGCGGCCCGCTGGACTGTCACCCCCACCCGCGGCCGCCCCATCCGCCCGCACCGCAGCTCCTCGCTGTCCCCCCGCTCCTTCACGGCGACGCTCAACCGCCGCATCCGCTGACGGACGCACCGCTCCGGTGTCCGCCGGGGTTCGGTACTGTCCCGGGACGGGCGGTCGCATCCGGGCCGACCCGACCCTCCGCTCGACCGGGACACCATCAGCACATGAACGTTCGACGCCCGTCGGGGCTCCTCACCGGGCTGCCGCGCGCCCTCCGCACGTACCCGCGGCGCTCACCGCTGACGCTCGTCTACGTCGTCCTGCTGCTGCTCGGACACGCCTGGGTCGAGTACGGACTCTCCGGTCAGCAGGCCGACGACCTGCGCGGCTACATCAGCACCAACCTGGACAACCTGCACGACCACCCGGTCCGCGCCCTGATCGGCAGCGCCCTGCTGTACGACGGCACCCTCACCGACATCGCCTCCACCGGCTTCGGCGGCACCCTGATCACCCTCGGCCTCGGCATCGTCGTCGGCCTCGCCTGGGCGGAGCGCCGCTACGGCACACCGCGCGCCGCCGCGGTGTTCCTCGCCGGGCACGTCGGCGCCACCCTGATCACCGCCCTGGTGATCCTCCTCGCCCTGCACCAGGGCTGGTACCCGGCCGACGTGCGGGAGGCCTCCGACTACGGCATCAGCTACGGCGCCCAGGCCTCCCTCGCCTTCGCGGTCCTCGCCCTCCCCCGCTGGGTCCGCCTGCCCTGGGCCGCCTTCGTCCTCGCCTGGCCACTCGCCGGCGACCACGAATGGCCCGGCCCCATCCCCGAGTTCACCACCGTCGGCCACCTCCTCGCCGCCGCCCTCGGCTTCACCCTCGCCGCCACCACCGCCGCCCACCACCGCCGCACCACCGCCCTTGCCACCGCGAGCAGCGGCGGGTGAGAGCCGCCGGGGCCGCCCGTCAGTGCGGCGGGCGGCGGTCGGCGGCGAGGGTGGTCAGCAGGTGCTCGATCGCCGCCAGACGCTCCCGCAGCTCGTCGACGTCGCCCTTGGTGGCGCTCTGCCCGGCCGCCTTGAGGGTGACCAGGAGCTGGCCGTCCGGCTCCAGCCGGGCCCGGGCGACGTCGCTCAGGTTGTCGCCGTTCTGCAGCCGGACGGCGTGCTCCAGCTCGGACGGGCGCAGCGCCAGCTCGCGCAGCGCGCCGGGCACCAGCTTGCCGTCGCGGACGACCGTGGTGGGTTCGCCCTCCAGGACGCGGGCGGCGCGCGGGTCGCGGGCCAGCCAGCGGGTCACGAGGGAGTTCACCACCACCAGGGTGACCGCGCCGATCGCGCCTCCGACCAGGCTGTTGTCGTTGCCGATGATCGCGTTCTGCACCACGTTGGAGAGCAGGAACACGACCACCATGTCGAAGGTGTTCAGCCCCGCCAGCCCCCGCTTCCCGGCGAGCCGGAACAGCACCAGGATCAGTGCGTAGACGGCAACCGTCCGGAGGATCTTCTCCACGATCGGAATCTGGACGACCAGCAGGTCATGCCACACGGCCCCGCTCCTCCCACCACGACTTCCGGAACGGGGCCGACGCTACTCTCCGGTGCCGCTACGAGCGCCGCTTCGGCTTGCCCCGCCGGGCCGCCGCGGCCGGGCCGCCACCTCGGCCCTTCTGCGGACCGGGCTTCTGGCCACCCGCCTTCTGCCCGCCGGTCTTCTGCCCGGCCGCCTTCTGCCCGCCGGCCTTCTGCTGCTGGGGCTTGCGCGGCGCCGCCGCCTTCCCGGGCTGCTCCTTCGACGGAGCCTCGGCCGCCTGCCCGGCCCCGCGGCCGCGCGAGCTGTTCACCGTGCGCCCCCGGACGATCCCGATGAACTCCTCCACCAGGTCCGTGGTCCGCTCCTGCGGCCAGGACAGCGCCACCTGCGACTGCGGCCCCTCCGCGACCGGCCGGTAGGTGAGGTCCCGCCGGTGGTGCAGCCGGGCCAGCGACTGCGGGACCAGCAGCACGCCGACGTTGGCCGCCACCAGCTCGACCGCGTCCGCCGTGGTGTCCGGGCGGGCGATCGCCGGGCGCCCGGGGAGGGTCTCCGCGGTGAAGCCGAGGGTGTCGTCCAGCGGGTGGAAGACCACCTCCTCGGCGAGGTCGCCGAGGGCGACCTCCTCGGCGGCGGCGAGCCAGTGGTCCTTGGGGAAGACCACCACGGTGGTCTCGGTGTACAGCGGGATCGCGCTGAGCACGTCCTTGTCGACCGGCAGCCTGACCAGTCCGGCGTCCACCTCGCCCTCGCGAACCGTCCGCTCGCCCTCGGTGGAGGGCACCGCGACCAGGTCGAGCGGGACGTCCGGGAGCCGCTCGATCCAGACCCGGGCCCATTTGCCGGGGGTCACGCCCGGGACGTACGCGAGCCGGAAGGACGGGTTCACCTGCATGTCTGTCACAGGGCAAGGCTACCGACCGTGACGGGAAGCGCTCGCGCACTCCCTTACCCTTGTCACCATGACATCGCTCAAGCAGAAGACCAGCCAGACCATGAAGCCGGCCACGGCGGCCAAGAAGCTGGGGATCTACCTCGCCGCTGCGCCGACCGACTTCCAGGAGGGCGTGGTCTCCCGCGAGGAGCTCAACGCGCTGCAGGCCGAGCCGCCGCAGTGGCTCCAGGAGCTGCGCAAGAACGGCCCGCACCCGCGCCCGGTGGTCGCCGCCAAGCTCGGCATCTCCATCTCGGGCCTGGCCCGCGGCGGCGTGACCGAGGCGCTCACCACCGCCGAGATCGACGCGATCAAGGCCGAGAACCCGCTGTGGCTCCAGCACGAGCGCGCCAACCAGGTCGACGTCCGCAAGGAGGAGGCCCGGATCAAGGCGAAGCACGAGAAGGAGGCCGCCGAGAAGGCCGCGAAGGAGTCCCGGGGCCACTGAGCCTCCCACGGCGTTCGGAGGAAGGGGCGGGCCTTTTTCGAGCCTGTACGGCGCCTGTTCCGAGCCGGTTCGGCGCCCGGGATCCCGAATTCCGGTTCGGCGGCGGTGCGTTCACATCGGGCGGAGGGAACTTCCCTCCCCCGTAGCGTATTGACCGCACCGCCGCCGACTCCGAATAATCGCCCAATGACCGACCAGCCGGGCGACAGCCCGACCGCGCCCACCGCTCAGGACGAACTCGCCGCCCTCGCCGAGGAGTTCTTCGCGGCCGAGAACGCCCACGACCCCTTCGGGGCGACCCTCGGCGGCATCGAGGGCTACGCCCACGAGGTACCCGACCCGTCCCGCGCGGCCGCGCTGCGCCACCGCGAGGTGCTCCGGGCCTTCCGTGCGCGCCTGGCGGCGATCCCACTGGACGGACTGGCCGGCGAGGACCGCCTCACCCACCGGGTGCTCGCCCGGCTGATCGAGAACAACAGCGGCTGGATCACCCACGGACTGGATGACTTCAGCGTCTCCGCGTCCATCGTCGCCCCGCACAACACGGTCTTCGCCACCTTCGCCATGACCGCCGTCGACCAGGAGGGCGCCGGCGCGTACCTGGAGCGGCTGGCCGGCCTGCCCGGCTACTTCGACGCCGTCCTGCAGCGCAGCCTGGACGCCGCCGCCGAGGGCCGGCTGCCGCTGCGCAGCGGAGTGGACGCCGCCGTCACCCAGCTGGACGGCTACCTGGCCGCCGACCCGACCGCCGACCAGCTGCTGCGCCCGCTCCGGGGCCGCCCGGAGTACGAGCGGGCCCGGGCGATCGTGCGCGAGGGCGTCCGGCCGGCGGTGGCCCGCTACCGCGCCGGGCTGGCCCAGCGGCTGGCGCCGACCGCCCGGCCGGACGCCGAGGCCGGGGTCTGCCACGTGCCGGGCGGCGCCGAGGGCTACGCGGACGCCGTCGGCCGCTTCACCCGGCCCGGGCTCGCCCCGGAGGAGGTGCACCGGATCGGCCTGGAGACGGTGGCGGCGCTGCGCGAGGACTTCGCCGAGCTGGGCGCCAAGGTGCTCGGCATCAGCGGCACCGACGCCGTACTGACCGCGCTGCGCGAGGACCGGTCGCTGCGCTTCGGCAGCGCGGCCGAGATCGTCGCGCTGGTGGACGGCGCCCTGGACCGCGCGCGGAGCGCCTCGGCCGACTGGTTCCGCCCGTACCCGATCGCCGACTGCGTGACCAGGGAGATCGATCCGCTGGAGGCGGAGACCGCGCCGCTGGCCTACTACCAGCCTCCGGGCCCGGGCGGACTGCCCGGCACCCACTGGATCAACACGCTGAACCCGGAGAGCCGGTTCACCTACGAGTACGAGGCGATCGCCTTCCACGAGAGCGTGCCGGGTCACCACTTCCAGCTCGCGGTCGCCCAGACCCTGCACCACCTGCCGCGGTTCCGGCAGCGGGCGACCGCCGCACTGACCGCGCACGTCGAGGGCTGGGGCCTGTACACCGAGCGGCTGGCGGACGAGATGGGCCTGTACGGCTCGGAGCTGTCCCGCTTCGGCATGCTCTCGATGGACGCGCTGCGGGCGGTGCGCCTGGTGGTGGACACCGGGATGCACCACTACGGATGGTCCCGGGAGCGGGCGATGGCCTACATGCGGGAGAACACCGCGACCCAGGAGTCCAACGTCCGCAACGAGATCGACCGCTACATCGCCTGGCCGGGCCAGGCCACCGCCTACCTGATCGGCCGTCGGGAGATCGTCCGGCACCGCGAGCGGGCGCAGGCCGCGCTCGGCGGGCGCTTCGACGTCCGGGAGTTCCACCACGAGGTGATCGGGCACGGCAGCCTGCCGCTGGACGTGCTGGACGACCTGATCACGGACTGGATCGCGGCGCGGTAGACCCGGCGGCGGGCGGCGGTGCCGGTGGGGCCGGGCCCCACCGGCACCGGCGGGCTCAGAACCGGACGGTCTTCAGCACCGAGTCGACGCCCATGCCCGAGGTCAGGTACAGGGTGTGCCCGTCCTGGCCGAGGAAGGCGTCGGTGACGGACGGCAGACCGAAGTCGGTGACGGTCTCCCCGGGTTCGTACCGCGACTTCGCCGCGACGAGGTCACGCTACGGCACGGTCGCGAGCGCCGGGGGCGAATTGTTCGAACCCTGTCCGAACACGACCCCTTCACGGTTCGGGCAGATCGGGAACCGGCCGGCGAACGCCGCCGGGCGGGGCGGTGGCGGACCTGCCGGGGCGTCAACCTGAGCGTCAGCCGGGGTGTCAACAGTGCGGAAACGATTCCGCGCGCCCGCGACAGACCTCCCGCGCCGGACGTCGCGTCACCCGTTCGGCCCTGTCGACACGGTAGTGTCCGCTGACGCGGCCTCCGGCACCCTCGCCGGCGGCCCGCCCGTACCACCGCAACGACCTGGAGGAACTCCGTGCCGGCTCCCGCCCGAGGCGCCATCGCCATAGCCGCGGCCGTCCTGCTCGCCGCAGCCGCAGGCTGCTCGTCCGGCGGCGGCCACACCGCCAAGGACGGCTCGCACTCCAAGGACGGCGCCCACGGCTCCGCTCCGGCGGCCGCCGGCGACGCCGCCCAGCCCGCACCGGCCAAGATCGTGACCGGGCCCGGCCCGAAGAGCTCCTACGACGCCCAGCCGCAGCCCGCGGCGGGCAGCTGCCACTACCACTACACGGCGGACAAGCAGCCGCTGCCCGACCCCAACTGCACCCCGGGCGCGATCAGCCCGGCCGTCAACCAGGGCAACATCAACGACACCATCTGCAAGCCGGGCGGCTACACCTCGACCATCCGCCCGCCGGCGAACATCACCGGCAAGGAGAAGGCCGAGAACGCCAAGTCCTACGGCTACACGGGTCCGATGGGCGACGCCGAGTACGACCACCTGATCAGTCTGCAGCTCGGCGGCGACCCCAACGACCCGCGCAACCTGTGGATCCAGCCGCCCTCCCCCGGCCACGTGCCGGGCAAGGGGCCGAACAACCCCAAGGACTCGGTGGAGACCCACCTGCACACCGCGATCTGCAAGGGGCAGGTCACCCTGACCGCCGTCCAGCAGGCGATCGCCACCGACTGGACGACTGCCGAGGTGAAGCTCGGCATCAGCAAGGGCGCCACCGCCGCGCCCACCGCGGAGGCGGACGCCGACGGGGACTGACACTCCCCGCCGGCCTCCGGCGAATCGTTTCAGCTCGTGCCGCTCCCGGTCAGGCCCCGCTGCGCGCGGTCAGCCGTGGCCGCGTCCGGTCAGCCGACGCTGCGCCCCAGCGTTTCGACCAGCTCGGCAATGGTGTCGAACGGCCGGTACTCCGCGAACTCCGCGCCCAGCGCGCGGGCCCGCTCGCGGAACCGGCCCTCGGCCAGCACCTGCTCGACCGCCCGGCCGACCGCCTCCGGCGCCGGGCGGCCGGTGCGCAGGTCCAGCCCCACGCCGGCCCACTGCACCCGGGCCGCCACCTCCGGCTTGTCCTCGCTCGCCCCGGCCACCACCAGCGGCACCCCGTACCGCAGCGCGGTCTGCACCCCGCCGTAACCGCCGTTGCTCACCAGCACGTCGGCGTACGGCAGCAGCCGGTCGAACGGCACGTACCCGGCGGCGCGGACGTTGCCCGGCAGGCTGCCGCCGAGCAACTCGGCCAGCGCCCGCGGCCCGTCCGGACGGGCGGTGGTGGCCACCACCAGCACGTCCCGGTCGGCCAGGGCGCTGACCGTCGGCGCCACCAGCTCGCCGAGGTCGTCATTGGCCAGCGTCCCCTGGGTCACCACCACGACCGGCCGTCCGCCGTCCGTGACCTCGTCCCACCAGTCGGGCAGCGGCCGGTCCTCGCCGACGTTCCCCGGCAGCGCGCCGATCAGCCGGTACGAGGCGGGCGCGTCGCTGCGCGGGTACTCGAAGCCCGGCACGGTCAGCTGCAGGAACACGTCCGGCACCGCCACCTGGACCCGCCCGCGCGGCCCCTCCGGCAGCCGGACACCCAGCTCCGAGAACACCTTCTCCGCGTACCGCTGCAACGGCTCGCCGCGCCGGTCCGCCTCCTCGCGCAGCTCCCGCATCCGGGCCCGGCCCTCCTCGCCGGGCAGTGGCGGCACGCCCGGCCCGAACGGCGCGGTGTCCACGCTCGGCAGCATCGACGGGCTGATCCCGACCCCGATCAGTGCCGGGCGCTCCGCCCGCGGCCGGCTCAGGGCCAGCGGCAGCGCGCCCTGGACGAAGGCGTCGGCAATCACCACGTCGGCCCCGAACTCCTCCAACAGCCCAAGCAGGGCCCGGTGCTGGTACGGGATCGGGTCGAGGAAGACGTGCTGCACGTCGAAGGCGATCCGCGACGGACCGGGCGGCAGGTCCGCCCGACCCGGGAAGGACGCGTCGAGGTCGCGGTCGTCCCAGTCCGCCTCGGCGGGCAGTGCGGCGAAGCGCACCCCCGCCCGCTCGGCGGCGGCCGCGAAGCGCGAACCGCCGAGGAAGACCACCTCGTGGCCGCGCGCGGCGAGGTCGGCGGAGATCGCCAGCAGCGGGCTGGCGTGCCCGTGCGCGGGCAGGGCGGTGGTGATGATCCTGGACAGCGGAACCTCCTGTGTTCGGGCCCGGTGCGTTCTGCTCGTTGCTGGAACTCACCGTAGGCAGAAGCGGTGGACGACCGATGAACAGCTCATCTGCCCAGTACCGCACCGCCGTTCAGACCGATCACCTGCCCGGTGAGGTAGCCGGCCGCCGGGGAGGCGACGTAGGCCACCGCCTCGGCCACGTCAGCGGGGGTGCCGGCCCGGCCGACCAGGGTGTCGGCGACCTTCCGGGCATGGAACTCCTCGTTCCAGTCGGCCCCGAAGATCTCGGTGTCCACCACGTAGCCGGGCGCCAGCACGTTCACCGTGATCCCGTCCGGCCCCAACTGCCGCGCCAGGCCGAACGCCCAGCCGTGCAGGGCCGCCTTCGCGGCCGCGTACGAACCCGCCGAGTGCGGCCCGGCACCACCGCGTTGGGCGGCCGCCGAGCTGATCACCACCAGCCGGCCGCCGGGGCGGCGCAGCGCGCCCTGGAGCGCGGTGGTCAGCAGCACGGCGGTGAGCAGGTTGGTGTCCAGGTCCCGCCGCCAGGAGGCGGCCAGCGCGGCCAGGCCGGCGTCCTCGGGCGGGGTGATGATGGCACCCGCATTGTTCACCAGCACGTCCACCGGCCCGAGTTCACCGACCCGGGCGGCCACCTGCTCGACCACCGCCGGATCGGTCAGGTCCCCGGCCACCGGCACGACTGCGCCCGGTCCGGCATCCCGCTCGATCCGTGCCCGGGCCTCCTCCAACACCGCCGCCCGACGCCCGAGGACCGCCACCCGGTACCCGTCCCCGGCCAGCCGCGCGGCGATCGCCCGCCCGATCCCGGTACCCCCGCCGGACACCACCGCGAGCCGCTCCCTCGTCACCGCTCGGCCCCGCCCTCGTAGTAGGTGCGCATCAGCTCGGTCGACCACGCGGGCTGGCGGACCTCACCGCGCGGCCCGAACTCGGCCAGGTACGGCTTGATGTCGAGCACCGGCGTGCCCGCCACCGCGTCCAGCCCGGTGACGTGCAGGTCCAGCCCGTCCACCCGCACCAGCGCGCAGCGCGAGACGCCGATCCGGTTGGGGCGGTTCTTGCCGCGCTGGGCGAAGATGCCCACCAGCGGCCAGTCGGTGTTGCCGCGCGGATGCCGGGCGCCGCTCTCGACCTTCCCCTCCGGGACGCGGTCGAAGTGGTACACCACCTCCAGGTGCGAGAACTCCGCCAGCCCGTACAGCGCCTCCTCGGTGAACCGGGTGCCGTCCACCCGGATGACCGCCGCGACGCTCCCCCAGCCGTCGTCGCGCACCTCCTCGCGCCCCCCGACCACCCGGGCCACCGGACGCACCGTCACTTCGCCCATGCCGTTTCCCCCTTCGACGTCGAACCGTTCACTCGGTACGGTAGCGATCCGAACGCGCGGACGATCAAGGGGGGCGGCGGGGCGGTGACGGACAGGGAGATCCAGGGCCTGGGCACGGAGCACGGCGACACGGTCGGCGCCGCGGTGTTCGGTGTCCTGACGGTCGCGCTAGACGTCCTCCTGTTGACCCGGATCTGGCGCTGGGCGGGCGAGCAGACCGCCTCCGAGCACCGGGCGGCGGCGAAGCAGACCGGCATCCTGATCGGAGCCGTCCTCTTCGCCGCCCTGCTCGGCGTCGCGATCGCCGGCCAGTGGTCCACGCCGCACCGGCGCTGGCGCTGCGCGATGCTCAGCGCGCTGGGCTCACACCTGCTGCTGCCGCTGGGACTGCTCCTCGTGCTTGCGAGCCGCTGAGGCTGCCCGCGGTGGCGCCGCTCAGGCCGCCAACTGCTCAGCGATCCACCCCAGTTCGGCCGCCCGCAGGACCCGGCCGCCGAACCCCGGCAGGGGCACGTGCAGCGGCTCCGTCCAGCGCCGCGGGACGGCCGCCAGTCCGTACCGGGCGCCGGCCAGGCCGCCGGTGACGGCGGCGACGGTGTCGGTGTCTCCGCCGAGATCGACGGCGGCGCACAGGGCCTGCTCGAAGCCGTCGGTGGTGCGCAGGGCCCAGACGGCCGAGCCGAGGCAGGGCCAGACGGCACCGTTGGCCTCGGTGGCACGGCCGGGGTGCCAGTCGGGGGCGAGGACGACGGCGTAGCGCTCGCGGTGGTCGGGGTGTACGGCGGCCAGGACAGCAGGGAGTTCGGCGAGCGGGTCGGCGCCGTCGAGCGCGAGGCGGACGAGTTCGTGGAAGATCGCCGTGCCCTCCCAGGCGGCCCGGTCGCCGTGGGTGAGCGCGGCGATCCGGCGGGCGGCGTCCATGGTCGCCCGCCGTCCAGCGTGGGCGAAGGCGACGGCGGAGGTCGCGGCGCGCATCAGCGAGCCGTTTCCGGCGGCGTGCAGGGTGCCGTTGAAGTGGATGGCCGCGGCGAGATCCCAGGGGTGGCCGCTGGTGAGGACGGACTCGGTCTGGATCCCGATGTCCTTGGGGTCGGCGGCGGCCCAGCGGCGGAACCGGCCGAAGATGTCCGGGAGGTCCAGCTCCCCCGCTCGATGAGGGATTCGGCGACCAGGACGGCCATCTGGGTGTCGTCGGTGGCCTCACCGATCTCCCAGCCGCCACCGGCGACCAACTCGACGTTCCCCGCGGGGAAGCGGGCCGAGAGGCCGCCGGCCGGGCCGAACTCGTAGGGGGCACCGAGGGCGTCGCCCACGGCGGCCCCGAGCACGGCACCGGCCGCGCGGCCGGCCCGGCCGGTCTGGGCGGCCGGGTCCGTCACGCCTGGCCCGGGGTGATGGGCAGGCCGCGCTTGTGCTCGGTGCGGCGGTAGTGACCGACGACGGTGTCGAAGACCTGCTCGCCGACCTCGCGGCCCTCCAGGAAGTCGTCGAGGGCGTCGTACTCGACGCCGAGCGCGTCCTCGTCCGGCTTGCCGGGGGCGAGGTTCTCCAGGTCCGCGGTGGGGACCTTGCCGACCAGCTCCTCGGGAGCCCCCAGGTGCGCGGCCACCGCACGGACCTGACGCTTCGTCAGACCGGAGAGCGGCATCACGTCGGCCGCGCCGTCGCCGAACTTGGTGAAGAAGCCGACGGCCGCCTCGGCGGCGTGGTCGGTGCCGACGACCAGGCCCCCGGCGGCGCCCGCCGCCGCGTACTGGACGACCATCCGCTGGCGGGCCTTGACGTTGCCGCGCACGAAGTCCTCGTGGGCGTGGTCGCGGAAGGTGACGCCGGCCGTCAGCAGGGCGTCGAAGGCGGCGTCGGTGGCGGGCTTGATGTCGACGGTGAGCACCTCGTCGGCGCGGATGAAGTCGAGCGCGCGCTGGGCGTCCGCCTCGTCCGCCTGGACGCCGTACGGCAGCCGCATCGCCGTGAAGGCCGCCCCGTATCCCTCGGCGCGCAGCCGCTCGACGGCGAGCTGGCAGAGCCGCCCGGTGGTGGTGGAGTCCACCCCGCCGCTGATGCCCAGCACCAGGGTGCGCGCGCCGGAGGCCCGCAGCTGGTCGGCGAGGAAGGCCACCCGGCGCTCGGCCTCCTTCGCGGGGTCGGTGACGGGCACCACCCCGAGGGCCAGTGCGATCTCGCGCTGGACGTCCGCGGGCAGGGTCTCGGTCATGGTCGGCTCCTTCAAGTCGGTACCACGACATCATCCACCCGGGCCGCGGCCGGGCCGTCGGCGGGCCCGGCCCCGGGGCCGGGCCCGCAGGCCTCA
>NZ_JPRF03000049.1 GCF_001188955.3 Kitasatospora aureofaciens
AGCCCGGGGCCGTGCGCGGTCCGCAGGGTGACACCGGCCGGAGCGCCGGTACCGCCGGACGTGCCGGTGGCGCCCGACTTACCCGACTCGGATGATCCGCAACCGGCCACCCGGGCGGCCGGGGCGGCCGGGGCGGCGGGCGCGGGTGCGGCCGGAGCAGCAGCGGCGGGCGCGGGGGCAGCGGCAGGGGTCGGCGTGGGGCCGGCCTGGGTCGCGGCCTGGGTCACTGGGGTCACCTCGGTACCGGGCTTGTAGTCGGCGAAAAAGTCCCACCAGGCTCGGTCTACCGAGTTCGGGTCCTGGAGGTACTGCTGGTAGATCTCATCGACGAGCCACTCATTGGGGCCGAAGCCAGTGGAGCTTGCCGAGCTGTTGGGGGTTTCAGGGGACTGTGGCGACACGGCGGCAACCGCCCTCTTCCGCTTCCTTTTGGGATGTTTGGACAGCGGGGATTAAGGCTACGCCCCTGACCAGTGATCGCGCAGTCCCCGGGCCCCAGGCGTCGCCCAGATCACAGTCCTGACCTGCAGATTGGCTGAAAAAGTACGTTAGAAAGCCGTATCTGAGGGGAACCGATCGGGCCCAATCGCCCCCCAAAGCGGGGCGAAAACGGACAAAGACCCAGAGTAATCCGCAGACGATCTTCGTGTGCGTCTGTGTCGGATCTGTGACAAATGTCCTGGCCCGCTCAGGGCTGTCCGGGCAGCCGGACCTCGATCCGGCAGCCCCGCGGCGACTCGGCGACGGCGATCCGCCCGCCGTGCAGGTCCACCGCCCAGCGGGCGATCGCCAGGCCCAGTCCGGTGCCGCCGTCGGCGCCCGGGCCGGAGGCGGTCGCGGTGCCGCTGCGGCTGAACCGCTCGAAGACCCGGCCGCGGTCCGCCGGCGGGATGCCCGGACCCTCGTCCTGGACCTCCAGCAGCAGGCCGCCGTCCTCGCCGTCCGGTCTCGCGCGCACCGTCACGGTGCCGCCGGGCGGGGAGTGCTTGCAGGCGTTGTCGACCAGGTTGGCGACCACCTGGTGGAGCCGCTCCGGGTCCGCCACGGCGGTCAGGCCGGCCGGGCTGACCTCCAGGGCCAGTCGGACGTCGCCGCGCCGGGAGAACGCCCCGCCGGCCGTCGCGCCGTCCACGGTGACCCCGCGCAGCACGCCGTCCAGGAACTCGCGCACCTCGAAGGGGCGGGCGTCCAGGTCGACCACGCCGTCGTCGATCTTGGAGAGGTCCAGCAGGTGGGTGACCAGGCGGCCGAGCCGCTCGGTCTGCTCCAGTGCGGCCCCCAGGGTCGCGGGATTGGGTTGCACGACGCCGTCCACCACGTTCTCCAGCACGGCGCGCAGCGCGGCGATGGGCGTGCGCAGCTCGTGCGAGACGTTGGCGACCAGCTCGCGGCGGTGCCGGTCGGCGGCCTGGAGGTCGGCGGCCATGCCGTTGAAGGCGGCGGCGAGCTCGCCGATCTCGTCGCGCGAGTTCACCTCGACCCGGCGGCTGTAGTCGCCGGAGGCCATCGCGCGGGCGGCGGCCGTCATCTCGCGCAGCGGGGCGGTCAGCCCGTGCGCGAGGAACTGCATGAACAGCAGCGAGGCGATCATGGAGAAGACCATGATGATCCGGATCTGGGTCTCGGACCGGATCGCCACGACCACCATCCCGGTGGCCAGGAACACGGAGACGATCACCAGCAGGGCGAGCTTGCCCTTGATCGACCGGACCGGGTCGAGCGGACGGATGTCGGCCCAGACCCGGCTGGCCGCGCGTGCGGCCAGCGTCTGCGGGCGCGCGCCGTCGGCGTCCCCGTTGCGTTGCTGTGGAAAGGTCATCAGGTCCCTGTGATCCCCGCGTGGTGTCACGGCGGTGCCGGACACGGGCCCCCCGGTGGCCCGTCGCCCGGGGCCCCGTCAGGAGAGCGGGGCCTCCAGTGCGTATCCGACGCCGTGCACGGTGCGGATCCAGCTGGCGCCGATCTTCCGGCGCAGCGCCTTCACGTGGCTGTCGACGGTGCGGGTGCCGGACGCGTCGGTCCAGTCCCACACCTCGGCCAGCAGCTGCTCGCGGGTGAGCACCGCGCGCGGCTGGGCGGCCAGGCAGGCCAGCAGGTCGAATTCGGTCGGCGTCAGGTGGACGTCGCCGGAGGCGAGCCGGACCCGGCGCTGGACGTGGTCGATCTCCAGCTCGCCGAAGCGCAGACTGCCGAGCGCGGGCGTGCGGGCGGCCTGCTGGGCGCGCTCGACGCGGCGCAGCAGCACGTTGACCCGGGCGGCCAGTTCGCGCATCGAGAACGGCTTGGTCATGTAGTCGTCGGCACCGACGCCGAGGCCGACCAGCAGGTCCGTCTCGTCGTCGCGGGCGGTCAGCATCAGCACCGGGACCGGGCGTTGGGCCTGGATCCGGCGGCACACCTCCAGGCCGTCGAAGCCGGGCAGCATGATGTCCAGGACCACCAGGTCCGGCTGCCAGGTGTGGAAGCCGTCCACCGCGCCGGGGCCGTCGTGGGCCACGGCGACCTTGAACCCCTCCGCGCCCAGTCGGGCCGCGATCGACTCGGCGATCGTGGGTTCGTCCTCCACCACCAGCACTCTGCGCTGACTGCTCACCGTGCCACCGGTGTTGGGGTTGTCCTGCTGAATTTCTGTCACGGTCACGCCACCGCCCCCAGGGCTGCGGGCCGGCCACCTGTGGGGATGGCGGGGCTCCGCTCGTAGTCTTGTTCCGTCGTGGACTGTGCCGGGTCCGCCGTCCCGTCGCGCGCCTGGGAGTTGTGCGGACGGATGGTCTCCCGTCCACGTCTCCCACGCACTTCGCAGCGTACGGACAGCGGATGCTTTCCGGCAGGTGGACCGGACGTTTCCGGCCCGTGGGCCGGCTGTCCGGCCGCCCGTGGACCCACCGCTTGAGTGGGCACGGGCCGATACCTTACCCGGCGAATTTTCTCTGCGTAACGGTACGTATGCAGTCCAGTTGACGCCAAGACGCCGGTCAGAGGCCCTACTGACGCGTTAATGCGAAGAAGGTCTGGACCAATGCCGGGAATCCGGCGGGTTTTCGCGTCGACGGTCTTCACGGGCTTTTCTCAGCTGCCTCTCAGAACCTCGACGTACCGTGGGCACGACAACGCCCCGCCGGGCGGAATCCGGCGCACGCGCGGGTACGTTGGGCGCCTGCGAGCACCGGTGTCGGCGGGCGGGGAGCGGAGGCGGCATGGCGGGACTGCGGCGGGCGGTCGTCCGGAGTGCGTCCGCGGGTGCGCCGTACGGAATGCTGCGGTACGGACTGCGCGCCGGCGTCTTCGAATGGCTGCTGGAACGCGTGCCGACGCCCCGGCGCACTCCCTTCACCCTCGGATATCTGGCCGTGGTGGGAGCCACCACCACCTTTGCCGGGCTCGCCGATCCGGAACTCGTCCAGCGCCTCCAGGAGGCCTCCAGCTCGGACGGTCACAACCTGCTCCAGCACCCCCTGCGCGCCCTCGTGCTCAGCGGGTTCTGGGTGGCCGGGGAGGTGTGGATGCCCTACCTGTGGGGCTTCGCCTTCACCCTGGCGCCGCTGGAGCGCAGGGTCGGCACCGGCCGGGCCGCGGCGGTGTTCGCGATCGGGCACGTGGCGGCCACGCTGCTCTCCCAGGGCGTGGTGATCGCCGCGGTGGAGGCCGGGCGGATGGCGCCGGAGGCGATGGACCACCTGGACATCGGGGTCAGCTACGGCGTGCTCGCCTGCCTGGGCGCGGTGGCAGGGCTGCTGCCCTGGCGCGGGCGGGCGCTGGCGCTGGGCGGCGTCGGGCTGATGATCGCCCAGCAGATCGCCACCGAGAAGGACGTGGTCACGGCCGTGGGGCACCCGGCCGCGGTGCTCACCGGGGTGGTGCTGTCGCGCTGGCTGCGGCGGATCGAGCGGCGCCCGCCGCGGTCGCGCGCCCGGGAGGCGCAGGCCCGGACGGTCGCCACCGCGGCTTCCGCGGCTTCCACCGCCTCCTCGGCCGCGGCGGCGGTGCGGGCCGGCGCCCGCCCGTCCACCGCGCGCTGACGCCGGGGTCCTCTTGGGCCGTTCTTTCCCACTCCTTTTGACGGGGCCTCCTCCTGGCCGTTCCGGTGACCCCGATGTTCGCCCACGGCGAACAAGCTGTCGGGAACATCCGGGGCTCGCAAAGGCTTAGTCAGGTCGACTCAAGTTCACTGACTGGGGAGAGATCATGGCATCGACGTCCACACCGCTCACCCTGCCCGTGCTGCCGCTCGACGACGAGGTCGTGCTCCCGGGCATGGTCGTTCCGCTGGACCTGAAGGACACCGAGGTGCGTGCCGCGGTCGAGGCCGCCCGCGCCGCGGCCGCCGGCTCCGGCAAGCCCCAGGTCCTGCTGGTCCCGCGGGTGGACGGCTCGTACGCGGCGGCCGGCACGCTGGCCACGGTGGAGCAGGTCGGCCGGCTGGCCGACGGCGATCCGGCGGCCCTGGTGCGCGCCGTGCGCCGGGTCCGGATCGGGGTCGGCACCACGGGCCCCGGCGCCGCCCTCTGGGTGGAGACCACGCCGTTCCGGGAGTCCTCGGTCGGCACGCCAGTGGCCGGGCGGGCCGCCGAGCTGGTCAAGGAGTACAAGGCACTGTCCACCCAGTGGCTGCGCAAGCGCGGCGCCTGGCAGATCGTCGACCGGGTCGCGCAGATCGAGGGCGTCGGCGAGCTCGCCGACAACATCGGCTACGCGCCCTTCGCCACCGCCGAGCAGAAGCTCAAGGTGCTGCTGGAGGCCGACCAGGTCGCCCGCCTGGAGTACGCGCTCACCCTGCTGCGCGACCACCTCGCCGAGGAGGAGGTCAACGACACCATCCGCAAGGACGTCGAGGAGGGCGTGGCCAAGCAGCAGAAGGAGTTCCTGCTCCGCCGCCAGCTGGAGGCCGTCCGCAAGGAGCTGGCCGAGCTGAACGGCGACCCGGCCGACGAGGAGGGCGACTACCGCGCCCGGGTCGAGGCCGCCGACCTCCCGGAGAAGGTGCGGGAGGCCGCGCTCAAGGAGGTCGACAAGCTGGAGCGCGCGTCCGACCAGTCGCCCGAGGGCTCCTGGATCCGCACCTGGCTGGACACCGTCCTGGAGCTGCCCTGGAACGAGCGCACCGAGGACGCCTACGACATCGCCGGCGCCCGTGCCGTGCTCGACGCCGACCACGCCGGCCTCGCCGACGTGAAGGAGCGGATCGTCGAGTACCTGGCCGTCCGCAAGCGCCGGGCCGACCAGGGGCTCGGCCTGGTCGGCGGCCGCCGCGGAGGCGCGGTGCTCGCACTGGTCGGCCCGCCCGGCGTCGGCAAGACCTCGCTCGGCGAGTCGGTGGCCCGCGCCATGGGCCGCAAGTTCGTCCGGGTCGCGCTCGGCGGCGTCCGGGACGAGGCGGAGATCCGCGGCCACCGGCGCACCTACGTCGGTGCGCTGCCCGGCCGCCTGGTGCGGGCGATCAAGGAGGCCGGCTCGATGAACCCGGTCGTCCTGCTCGACGAGATCGACAAGGTCGGCTCCGACTACCGGGGCGACCCGGCCGCCGCTCTGCTGGAGGTGCTCGACCCGGCCCAGAACCACACCTTCCGGGACCACTACCTGGAGGTCGAGCTGGACCTCTCCGACGTCGTCTTCCTCGCCACCGCCAACGTGCTGGAGGCCATCCCCGAGCCGCTGCTCGACCGGATGGAACTGGTCCGGCTCGACGGCTACACCGAGGACGAGAAGGTCGTCATCGCCCGCGACCACCTGCTCCCGCGCCAGCTGGAGAAGGCCGGCCTCGGCGACGGGCAGGTCAGCGTCGACGAGGAGGCGCTGCGCCGGCTCGCCGGGGAGTACACCCGCGAGGCGGGCGTGCGCACCCTGGAGCGCTCTATCGCCCGGGTGCTGCGCAAGATCGCCGCACAGGCCGAGCTGGGCGAGCGCGAGCTGCCCGCCGCGGTCGGTCCGGAGGACCTGCGCGCCCTGATCGGCAGACCGCACCACGTGCCGGAGTCCGCCCAGGAGCCCGCCGAACGGCGCACCGCCGTCCCCGGCGTGGCCACCGGCCTCGCGGTCACCGGCGCCGGCGGCGACGTCCTCTACATCGAGGCCTCGCTCGCCGACGCCGAGACCGGCGGCACCGGGCTCACCCTGACCGGGCAGCTGGGCGACGTGATGAAGGAGTCCGCGCACATCGCGCTCTCCTTCCTGCGCTCGCGCGGGGCCGAACTGGAACTGCCCGTCACCTCGCTGCGCGACCGCGGCGTGCACCTGCACGTCCCGGCCGGGGCCGTCCCCAAGGACGGGCCGAGCGCCGGCATCACCATGACCACGGCGCTGGCCTCGCTGCTCTCCGGCCGCAAGGTGCGCACCGACGTGGCGATGACGGGCGAGGTGTCGCTGACCGGGCGGGTGCTGCCGATCGGCGGGGTGAAGCAGAAGCTGCTCGCCGCCGACCGGGCCGGCATCACCACGGTGATCATCCCCAAGCGCAACGAGGCCGACCTGGACGACGTCCCGGCCGAGGTGCTGGAACGGCTCACCGTCCACCCGGTGGCCGACGTGCGCGAGGTGCTCGAGCTGGCCCTGGAGCCGGCCGGGGTGCTGGCCGCCGCGGCCTGACGATGATCGACGGGGGGACGGCCTGCCCGCGTGCCACACTGCGGACATGCCGTCCCCCACGCAGCGCGTCCTGGCCCGGGTGCCGGCGCGGCTGCGACCGTTCCTGGTCCGGCACCGCCGGCCGGTGAAGTTCCTGCTGGTCGGCAGCGGCTGCTTCGTGCTCACCACGGTGATCGACCTCGAACTCAAGCTCACCGTCCTGGAACACAAGCCGGTGGTGGCGCTGACCGTGGCGACGGTGATCGCCACGGCCGCCTCCTACGTCCTCAACCGCCGCTGGGCCTTCCGGACGGACGGGCGACGCCCCGAGGCCCTGCTGTTCTTCCTGGTCAGCGTGGTGGCCGTCGGCGTCAACGTCGTTCCACTGGCGCTCTCCCGGTACGCCTTCCGGCTGCGCGAGCCGTACGTCACCCCCTTCCAGCAGGAGATCGCGGACTTCCTCAGCGGGATGGTCCTGGGCACCTTCGTCGCCATGCTGTTCCGCTACTGGGCGATGCGGCGCTGGGTCTTCACCAGCCCCCTCGCGGGGACGCACACCGGACCGGAACCCGGTTACGCTGCACCCGAGATGCCACGGGATGTGCCGTAAGACATGAGGTGACCCATATGAGCGCGGAGCCGGACGGCGTCCGGACCGGGCCGGCCAGCCAGCAGGGGATGCGCCGGGCCAACCTGGCCCTGGTGCTCGGCGTGATCGCGCGCGGCCCCCGCTCACGCGCCGAGGTGGCCGCCGAGACCGGGCTGACCAGGGCAGCGGTCTCCTCGCTCGCCGAACAGCTGATCTCGGCGGGCCTGGTCGTCGAGGAGGGCCCCGCCGCCCCCAGCGGCAAGGTCGGCCGCCCCGGCACCGCGCTCGGGCTCAACCCGCTCGGGCCCGGCGGCCTCGGCGCCGAGATCGGCGTCCGGCACCTCGGCGTCTGCGTGGTCGACCTGCGCGGGGAGGTCCGCGCCTGGCGGCGCAAGGAGAGCGCCAACCGCGGCCGCCCGCCCGCCGCCGTGATGGCCGACCTCGCCCAGCTGGTGCGCTCGGCCGTCGCCGAGTCCGGCCTGCGCCCCGCCGGGCTGACCCTGGCCGTACCCGGGCTGGTCGGCGGCAGCGGGGTGCTCCAGCGGGCCGCCAATCTCGGCTGGCAGGACATCCCGCTCGCCGCCGAACTGCGTCCGGCGCTGCGCCTCGCCGGGGACGGCCTGGCCGAACTGCCGGTCGAGGCGGACAACGAGGCCAACCTCGGCGGACTGGCCGAACGCTGGCTCGGCGGGAGCCCCGAGGACTTCCTCTACGTCTCCGCCGAGGCCGGGGTCGGCGCGGCCGTCGTGGTCGGCGGCCGGCTGCTGCGCGGCGCGCGCGGCTACGCGGGCGAGCTCGGCCATGTCCCCGTCCACCCGGAGGGGCCGCGCTGCGCCTGCGGGGCGCACGGCTGCCTGGAGCAGTACGCGGGCGAGACGGCCGTGCTGCGGGCGGCCGGGCTGTCCGGCCTGCGCGGCGACTGGGTCACCCTGCTCGCCGAACGCGCCGGCGCCGGGGACGAGCCGGCCCGGGCGGCGCTGGCCGGCGCCGGCTCGGCGCTCGGCATCGCCGCCGCCGGGGCGGTCAACCTGCTGGACCCGGCCGGGGTTGTGCTCGGCGGCGGCTACGCCCGGCTGGCGCCCTGGCTGCTGCCGGCGATGCGGCGCGAACTGGCCTCCCGGGTCACGGTGCGGCCCTGGGCGGAGGACCGGCTGACGGTCTCCCGGCTCGGCCGGCGCGGGCCGCTGCTGGGCGCGGCGGTGGGCGTGGTGCGGGCCATCGTCGCCGACCCGGGGCCGCTCACGGGCGGCTGAGCCGCCTACCCGCTGTGCCCGTTCCGTGCCGGAACGCGACCGAGCCCCCGGCCGCCGGGGCCGGGGGCTCGGTCGCGCGTGGGGCTCAGGCCTCGGCGGGGACCTCCACGGGCCTGCCGGCGCCGATCGCGCCGTCGTCGACGCGCGGGCCGCGCAGAACGGCCAGGAAGGCGACCCCGGTGCCGATGACCGCCCAGACCACCAGGACCAGGAGCGGCATGCCCAGGTTGGTGGAGCCGAAGTAGGCGATCGACTTGGTGGCGCTGGTGCCGGCGCCGTTGGGGATCAGCGAGCCGATCGCCCGCCAGAACGGCGGCATCATCGGGGCGGGGTAGACGCCTCCGGCGCTCGGGTTGCCCAGCACCACGAAGACCAGCACGGCGAGGCCGATGCCGATGATCCCGAACAGGCACTGCAGCGCCATGGTGAACGCGCCGACCGTGAACACCACCAGGGCGCCGATGGCCGTCAGGGCCAGGATCGAGCCGGGCATCGCGTCCAGCACCGGCCCGGCGATGATCGTGCCGCCGAGGCCGGCGCCGACCGAGTACAGCGCCAGGACGCCGAGGCGGACCAGCAGGCGGTGGACGTTGGCCGGCTTGGACCCGGCGCTGATGCCGAGGATCGAGGCGACCAGGTAGCCGCCGACGCACCAGCCGATGACCAGGTAGAAGGCGGTCAGACCGTTGGTGTCGCCCTTGGCCAGCGGGACGACGTCCTCGACCTTGACGGTTCGGCCCTGGGACTTGTCCAGCGCGGTGGTGATGCTCTCGGCGGCCTTGGCGGCGGAGGTGCCGCGGGCGCTGCCGGTGAGCAGGGTGTCCTCGGTGCCGTTGGGGTTCACCACCAGCGCGGCGTAGATCTTCTGGTCCTTGATCTGCTGGGTCGCCGTCCCGGCGTCCGGCGCGGTGACGGGCTCGACGGCCTCGTCCGGCACCGACTCCAGGGCCTGGACCAGCTTGGGCGTGACCTGCGGCGGGGCGACCACCGCGATCGACAGCTTGTGCGGGGTCGGGTGGTGCAGCGCCCCGACGTACGAGGTGATGAAGCCGAGCTGCAGCAGCAGCACCCCGATCACGAGCATGGCCGCACGCGGTGTGACCGCACTCTTCAGTTCAGCGACGAAACCCTGCCCGGGGACGGCCATTCACATCTCCTTGCGTATCGGCGGAAAACGGATACTTAATACCATGAACTAGTTGGGTTGTCCTACCTCCCGCGCCGGTTACCGGCCACTGCCGCTGGGCGATACTGGCGCGGTGACGGACGAGGAAGCCCTGGTGGCGGTGGAGCGCGAGGTCGGACTGATGTTCCGGCGGGGCCGCGCGAGAGTGGCCGAACTCTCACGCCGGGTGCACCCCGAGCTGGACGGCATGGCGTACAGCATGCTCGGTTACATCGAGCAGGCCGGGCGGGTGCGGGTGACGGACGTCGGGGTGCACTTCGCGGTCGGCAAGGGCACGGTGAGCCGGCAGATCCGTGCGCTGGAGGAGCTCGGCCTGGTCGCCCGCGAGGCGGACCCGCTGGACCGCCGGGCGGCGCTGGTCTCGCTGACCGACGACGGGCGGCGGCGGTTCGAGTCCGCCAGGGACGTCCGGATGCGGCGGGTGCGCGAGGTGATGGGCGGATGGTCGCGCGAGGACGTGGACCGCTTCGCCGACCTGCTGCACCGTTTCAACGAGGTGCTGGGGGAGCCGCCCGCGGAGTGAGCCGGGGCCCGGGCGGGTGCTTGCTGCAGCACAAAGAAAGTTGCCTTAGTCAACCATTGGTCGTATGGTTGCTTAAGGCAACGAATTTTCGTGCCCGCGCGCACGAATCCTGATGCCCGCGCGTCCCCGCACGGCGCACCCGCCCCGCACTCCGCCCGCCTCGCCGAAGGACCCAGATGACCGCGACCACCGAGGCCTCGACCGGCACCGCAGCCGCCGTCGACGACCGACCGATGACCCACCGGCAGGTGATGGAGGCACTGTCCGGCCTGCTGCTCGGCCTGTTCGTGGCCGTGCTCTCCTCGACCGTCGTCTCCAACGCCCTGCCGCACATCCTCACCGACCTGCACGGCGGCCAGTCCGCCTACACCTGGGTGATCACCGCGGCCCTGCTCACGCTGACCGCCTCCACCCCGATCTGGGGCAAGCTCTCCGACCTGGCCAGCAAGAAGCTGCTGCTCCAGATCGCCCTGCTGATCTACATCGGCACCTCCGCGCTGGCCGGCCTGTCGCAGAACACCGGCGAGCTGATCGCCTGCCGCGCGCTGCAGGGCATCGGCGCCGGCGGTGTGGTCGCGCTCGGCCAGATCTGCCTGGCCGCCATGGTCCCGCCGCGCGAGCGCGGCCGGTACAGCGGCTACTTCGGCGCGGTCTTCGCCCTCGCCACCATCGGCGGCCCGCTGATCGGCGGCGTCATCGTGGACACCTCCTGGCTCGGCTGGCGCTGGTGCTTCTACGTCGGCATCCCGTTCGCGCTGGCCGCGATCCTGGTGGTGCAGCGCACGCTCAAGCTGCCGGTGGTCAAGCGCCCGGTGAAGATCGACTACCTGGGCGCGCTGGTCATCACGGCCGCCGTCAGCCTGCTGATGATCTGGATCACGCTGGCCGGCACCAACTACGCCTGGCTGTCCTGGCAGACCGCGGTGATGGTCGGCGGCGGCCTGCTGCTGGCCGCGCTGGCCGTCGTGGTCGAGCGCCGCGCCGCCGAGCCGGTCATCCCGCCGTCCCTGTTCAAGCACCGCACCGTCACCCTGGCCGCGATCGCCAGTGTGCTGGTCGGCGTCGGGATGTACGGCGCGACCACCTTCCTCAGCCAGTACTTCCAGCTGGCCAAGGACAAGTCCCCGACCATGGCCGGTCTGATGACCCTGCCGATGATCATCGGGCTGGCGCTCTCCTCGGCGGTGGCCGGCCGGCTGATCACCAAGTACGGCAAGTGGAAGGCCTACCTGGTCTCCGGCACCGCGCTGCTCGCGATCGGCTTCGCCCTGCTCGGCACCGCCCGGGTCGACACCAACTACGGGCTGCTCTCCCTCTACATGGCGATCACCGGCATCGGCCTCGGCCTGACCAGCCAGAACCTGGTGCTCGCGGTGCAGAACACGGTGCCCCGGCACGAGCTCGGCGCGGCCAGCTCCGTCGTCACCTTCTTCCGCACCATGGGCGGCGCGATGGGCGTCTCCGCGCTCGGCGCGCTGATGACCAACAAGGTCGGCCACTACCTGGCCGAGAACCTGGCCGCGGCGCACATCCCGGCCGGGCACGCGGCGGCCGGTGGCGGCATCCCGGACCTGGCGAAGCTGCCCGCCCCGATCCTGCCGCTGGTCACGGACGCCTTCGGCCACGGCGTCGGCACCGTCTTCCTGTGGGCCGCGCCCTTCGCGGCGCTGGCCTTCGTCACCGTGCTGTTCATCCGCGAGACCGCGCTGAGGACGAGCCAGCAGGGCTGACCGGGCGCGGGGCACGCGGAACGGGCCGGGGAGTGTCGAACACTCCCCGGCCCGTTGCGGTTCCTCCGCTGGGGTTCCTTCGTTGCGGTTCCTCCGTACGGACGGGACTACGGCGCGGCGATCAGCACCAGGCCGTAGGCCACCGCGGCGGCGCAGAGCGCGAAGCAGGCGTACGCGCCGGCAAGCAGGGCCGGACGGCCGCCGGAGGCCTGCCCGTCCGCCGCCTGGCGCGCGCCCAGCGCGGCCTCACGGCGGGACAGCGCCAGGATGCCCAGGGCGAAGACGGCGACCACGGCGACGGTGACGCCGAAGCTGATGCCGGCGGTCTGGGCCAGGGCGTTCCACTTGATGTGCATGGTGAGTGCTCCTCGGTCGTCGGCGCTCAGGCCGCGACCGTGGTCGAGGCGGGGGTGGGGGCGGCGGTCGCCGGGGCGGCCGCGGTGACCTCGACGGGGGCGACCTCGACGACGTCGATCGGGGTGACCTCGATCGGCGTGACCTCGATCGGGGTGACCTCGGCGACGTCGTTCACGTTGTCCGCGCCGACCCGCTCGCGGCGGGAGAGCACCCACATCGCGGCCGAACCGGCCACCAGCGCGGCGCCGACCAGGGCGACGCCCCAGGCGCCCTGCCGGGCCAGCGCGGCGGCGCCGCCGGAGACCAGGCCGGCGGCCGGCAGGGTCAGGCCCCAGGTGTAGACCATGCGGCGGACCAGGCTCCAGCGCAGCTCCGGCTTCGGGCCGCCGAGACCGGCGCCCATGATGCCGCCGGTGCAGACCTGGGTGGTGGAGAGGCCGAAGCCCATGTGCGAGGAGGTCAGGATGACGGTCGAGACGGCCGATTCGGAGGCGAAGCCCTGCAGCGGCTTGATGTCCGCCAGGCCCTTGCCCATCGAGCGGATGATCCGCCAGCCGCCCATGTAGGTGCCGAGCGCGATCGCGGCGCCGGCCGAGACGATGACCCAGGTGGGGGGCAGCGCGCCGTGCGGCAGGGCGCCGACCGAGACCAGGGTCAGGGTGATGATGCCCATCGTCTTCTGGGCGTCGTTGGTGCCGTGCGCGAGCGAGATCAGCGAGGAGGAGAAGATCTGGCCGGTCTTGAAGCCCTTGTCGCTGACCGCGGAGCCGCCCTTGCGGGTGATCGCGTACGCCAGCTTGGTGGCGCCCCAGGAGGCCAGGCCGGCGACGAAGGGGGAGGCGACCGCCGGGATGATGATCTTGGTGACCACGGTGTCGAAGTTGACGCCGTTCATGCCGACGCCGACGATCGTGGCGCCGATCAGGCCGCCGTACAGGGCGTGCGAGGAGCTGGACGGCAGGCCGCGCAGCCAGGTCAGCAGGTTCCACAGGATCGCGCCGGCCAGTGCGGCGAAGATGATCTCGGGGTGGACCCCCGCCTTCTCGTTGACGATGCCGCCGGAGATGGTGGTGGCGACCTTCACGGACAGGAACGCGCCCGCGAAGTTGAGGAGGGCCGCGATGGTGACCGCGACCTTCGGACGAAGGGCCCCGGTCGCGATCGCGGTGGCGGACGCGTTGGCGGTGTCGTGGAACCCGTTGGTGAAGTCGAAGGCGAGCGCCGTGATGATCACAACGGCCACCAGGAACGAGATGTGTTCCATACCCAAACAATCGTCGTAGTTGTCGCACGGACGTTGGTGTCGTCGCGACCGTAGGTCTGTTGGGTAAACGGAAGGTGAACTGGGCCGGGAATCGTGGTTCTGGCGGTGTCTCAGGGGTGGCCGGGAGCTTTCGGAGGGGTGTCCCGTGGCGCGCTGAGCAGGAGATTGCCCCAGTAAGTCCTGATTCACCAGCTTTTGGTGAGAGCTGTCTCACAGATCGACGGATCAATGGGAAATTCACCTCCCGGTCCGCATGCGCTCTGTTTCCGGCGAGTAACCCGTGGGAGGATCTGCGGGATCGTTCCCGGGTCATCGGGACGGCGCCACCGGGGCAGGCAAGGGCGGGGAGGACCATCGCATGGGCGGGGCTGCACAGCGCACGGAGACGTCGGGCGTACGGCCCTGGGTTCGGGCGGCCCTGAGATGCGGAGCCGTCCTCGCGGCCGCCGCACTCGCCCTCCCGCTGGCCACCCAGGCCGCCTACGCCGCGCCGGACCCCGGCGCCGGGACCGCCGTCGCGCCCGGAGCCGACCCGCTGGCCGCCGCCAAGGCCACCCTCGGCCCGCTCCTCGACCAGCTCCACGGGCTCTACCAGAGCGCCGAGGCCGCCACCGAGCAGTACAACGGCGCGGTCGCCAAGGTCACCGAGCAGCAGGCCGCGCTCACCGACCTCCAGGGCAGGCTCGACCGGCAGCAGAAGCAGGTCGACGCCGGGACGGACATCGCCTCCCAGCTCGCCGCCGCCCAGTACCGCAACGGCG
The DNA here is from genome assembly GCF_001188955.3 of Kitasatospora aureofaciens. Lineage (GTDB taxonomy): Bacteria > Actinomycetota > Actinomycetes > Streptomycetales > Streptomycetaceae > Kitasatospora > Kitasatospora aureofaciens. The sequence continues at coordinate 14,225 of NZ_JPRF03000049.1, forward strand.
CCGCCTCCGCCTACGCCGAACTGCTGCTCTCCAAGGACCCGTACGAGGCCGTCACCATCGCCGAGCTGCTCCAGGCGGCCAGCCGCTCCCAGTCCGAGTTCCTGGACCGGCTGAAGGCCGACCGGGAGGCGCTCGACGCGCTGAAGAAGCAGACCGAGGACGCCCTCAGGACTTCGCAGGCGCTGGTCGTCCAGCAGGACGCGGCCAAGGCCAAGGTCGCCGCCGACCTCGCCTCGGTCGAGCAGCTGGTCTCCTCGCTCACCGGCGCCCAGCGGGCCGAACTCGAACAGCTGGAGAAGGCCAAGGCCGACGAGGCCCAGCTCGCCTTCCTCGCCTCCGGCGCCCTCGGCAAGGGTGAGCGCACCCCCTCGCTCTCCGGCCGCGCCGCCGTCGCCTTCGCGCTCGCCCAGCTCGGCAAGCCGTACCTGTGGGGCGGCACCGGGCCCGACTCCTACGACTGCTCCGGCCTCACCTCGCAGGCCTGGCTGCACGCCGGCAAGCCCATCCCGCGCACCAGCCAGGAGCAGTGGGCCCAGCTGCCGCACGTCCCGCTGAACCAGCTGCGGCCCGGCGACCTGGTCATCTACTTCCAGGACGCCTCGCACGTCGCGATGTACATCGGTGGCGGACTGATCGTCCAGGCCCCGCGGCCCGGCGCCTTCATCAAGGTGTCGCCGATCGGCTCGATGGCGATCCTCGGCGCCGTCCGGCCCGACCCGGACGGCGCGGCGGACGACGCGGGAGGCGCCTGGAAGGTGCCGGACCTGCCCAAGGGCTGGGACTCCGTCACCCCGATCACCCCCAGCCGGCCCCCGGCCCCGCCGGCGACCCAGCAGCCCACCGGCACCCCGGCGACCCCGAGCGGCACGCCGTCCGGCACCGGCACGCCGAGCAACCCATCCGGCACGGGCACGCCGTCCGGCACCGGCACGCCGTCCGGCACCGGCACGCCGACGGACAAGCCCACCGGCGCGCCGACCCAGACTCCGACCCAGAGTCCGACGCAGACCCCGACGAACACCCCGACCGGCACGCCGACGGGCACCGGCACCCCGAGCACCACCGGTTCGTCCAGCGCCTCCGCGCCCGGCAGCCCCACGGCGACGCTGCCGCTCGGCGGCCTGCTGCACTGATCCGGTGGGAGGAGGCCGCCCCACGTCCACGGACGTGGGGCGGCCTCCGTGCTCTCCGTGCTCTCCGTGCAGCCGGGGCGGCGGGTCAGCCGGCGGGCGTCGAGTCGGGCTCGAAGCGGATGACGACGGCCTTGGAGGTGGGGGTGTTGCTGATGTCGGCGGTGGAGTCGAGGGGGACCAGGACGTTGGTCTCCGGGTAGTAGGCCGCGGCGCCGCCGCGGGCGACGGGGTAGTGGACGACCCGGAAGTGCGGGGCACGCCGTTCGGTGCCGTCCGTCCACTCGCTGACCAGGTCGACGTACCGGCCCTCGGGGAGGTCGAGTTCGGTGGCGTCGGCCGGGTTGACCAGCACCACGCGGCGGCCGCCCTTGATGCCGCGGTAGCGGTCGTCGAGGCCGTAGATCGTGGTGTTGTACTGGTCGTGGGAGCGCAGGGTCTGCAGCAGCAGGCGGCCCGGCGGGACTTCGGGGGCGGTGAGCTCGTTGACCGTGAAGTTGGCCCTGCCGGTGGCGGTGGGGAAGGTGCGGGAGTCGCGGGGGCCGTGCGGGAGGGTGAAGCCGCCGGGGCGGCGGACCTTCTCGTTGTAGTCCTCGAAGCCGGGCACGACCCGGGCGATCCGGTCCCGCAGGGTGTCGTAGTCGCGCGCGAAGTCCTCCCACGGCACGGTGTCCTGCGGACCGAGGACGGCGCGGGCGAGGCGGCAGACGATCGCGGTCTCGGAGAGCAGACCGGGCGCGGGCGGGCGCAGGCCGCCGCGGGAGGCGTGGACCTGGCCCATCGAGTCCTCGACGCTGACGAACTGGGCGCCGGAGGGGGTGACGTCCCGGTCGGTACGGCCCAGGGTGGGCAGGATCAGGGCGCGGGCGCCGGTGACCACATGCGAGCGGTTGAGCTTGGTGGAGACGTGGACGGTCAGCCGGCAGCGCCGCATCGCGGCCTCGGTGACGTCGGTGTCCGGGGTGGCCGCGACGAAGTTGCCGCCCATCGCGAAGAACACCCGGACCTTGCCGTCGCGCATCGCGCGGATGGTGTCCACCGCGTCGTGGCCGTGCTCGCGCGGCGGCTCGAAGCCGAACTCCTTGCCCAGCGCGTCGAGGAAGGCCGTCGACGGCCGCTCGAAGATGCCCATGGTGCGGTCGCCCTGGACGTTGCTGTGCCCGCGCACCGGGCAGACCCCGGCGCCGGGGCGGCCGACGTTGCCGCGCAGCAGCAGGAAGTTGACCACCTCGCGGATCGTGGGCACGGAGTGCTTGTGCTGGGTGAGGCCCATCGCCCAGCAGACGATGATCTTCTTGGAGGAGAGCACCAGGCGGGCGAGTTCCTCGATCTGCTCCCAGGGCAGGCCGGTCGCGGCGAGCACGTCCGCCCGCTCGGTCCTGCGGGCCTGCGCCTCGAACTCCTCGTAGCCGTGGCAGTGTTCGGCGACGAAGTCGTGGTCGACGCCGTCCCGTTCCACGATGATCCGGTTGAGCGCGCGGAACAGGGCGAGGTCCCCGCCGAGGCGGATCTGCAGGAACAGGTCGGTCAGCTTGGTGCCGTGGCCGACCAGGCCGCGGGCGTTCTGCGGGTTCTTGAACCGCTCCAGGCCGGCCTCCGGCAGCGGGTTGACGCTGACGACGGTGGCGCCGGCCCGCTTGGCGCGCTCCAGGGCGGAGAGCATCCGCGGGTGGTTGGTACCCGGGTTCTGGCCGGCCACGATGATCAGGTCGGCCTGGTAGAGGTCCTTGAGACCGACGCTGCCCTTGCCGACGCCGAGGGTCTCGGTGAGCGCCGAACCGGACGACTCGTGGCACATGTTGGAGCAGTCCGGCAGGTTGTTGGTGCCGAGCCGGCGGGCGAACAGCTGGTACGCGAACGCGGCCTCGTTGCTGGTGCGGCCGGAGGTGTAGAAGGCGGCGCCGTCCGGGGTGTCCAGGGCCCGCAGCTCCTCGGCGATCAGCGCGAAGGCGTCGTCCCAGGAGACCGGGGTGTAGTGGGTGGCGCCCTCGTCGAGCAGCATCGGCTGGGTGAGCCGGCCCTGCTGGCCCAGCCAGTAGCCGGAGCGCTCGGCCAGGTCGGCGACCGGGTGGGCGGCGAAGAACTCGGCCCGGATCCGGCGCTCGGTGGCCTCCTCGGCGACGGCCTTGGCGCCGTTCTCGCAGAACTCGGCGGTGTGGGTCCTTTCCGGCTCGGGCCAGGCGCAGCCGGGGCAGTCGAAGCCGTTCGGCTGGTTGACCTTGAGCAGGGTGGCGAGGGTGCGGCGGGCGCCCATCTGCTCGGCGGCCATCCGCAGGCTGTGGCCGACGGCGGGCAGGCCGGCGGCCGCGTGCTGGGGCGCGGACACCTCGGGGGCGTCCTGCACCGGGTCGCTCTGCGGGGCCTGCTTGGCCATGACTGCGCTCCTCGGGCGTTGGTGGTGCGGGCCGCCGCACCTTTGCGGGGCCGTCCGCCCATCCTTCCACCTGGCCCGTCGCGGGGGCAGGGCCGTCGGTAGAGTCTGGCGTCACAACGGGAGGGGGAGGGGCGCGTGCGAGTCGGTGACGTCCTCGACGGCCGGTACGAGCTGCAGGACAAGCTCGGACAGGGCGGGTTCGGGGTGGTGTGGCGGGCCCAGGACACCCGGATGCGCCGGCCGGTGGCGGTCAAGGTGATCGGGCACCACGGCGGCGACCACGCGAAGGCGGCGCTGCGCTTCGTCCGGGAGGCCTGCGCGGCCGGGAACCTGTCGCACCCGCACATCGTCACCGTGCACGACCTCGGGCAGAGCGAGGTCGCCGGTCAGGAGGTCACCTTCCTGGTGATGGAGCTGCTCACCGGCCGCACCCTGACCGAGGTGCTGCGGGACGGACCACCAGAGCCCGCGCTCAGCCTGCGCTGGGGGCGGCAGATCTGCGCGGCCCTGGCGGCGGCGCACGACGCGGGCATGGTGCACCGGGACATCAAGCCGGACAACGTGATGATCACCGACGCCGGGCACCTCAAGGTGCTGGACTTCGGCATCGCCCAGCTGGACGTCGGCGCGGGCGGGCTGACCACCACCGGCACGATCGTCGGCAGCCCGGCGTACATGGCGCCGGAGCGCTGGACCGGCGGCCGGGTGGACGGGCGGGCAGACCTCTACGCACTGGGCTGCGTGCTCGTCGAACTCTTCACCGGGGCACGGCCGTTCGGCGGGGACTCGACGCCGGTGCTGATGTACCAGCACCTCAACGAGCCGCCGCCCGCGCTGGACCCGGCGCAGTTCGGGCTGCCTCCGCAGGTGGCCGGGCTGGTCGCGGAGCTGCTGGCGAAGGACCCGCAGGAGCGGCCGGCCGACGCCCGTACGGTCGAGCGGCGGCTCACGGAGCTGGCCGGCCGGTCGGGCGATGGCACGGCTGCTCCGGCCGTCGTGCCGGTGGGGCCGGTGCGCCCGGTGAGCCCGGCGGTGCCACCTGCGCCGGTGGCGCCGCCGCCGGTACCTGCCGCACCTGCCGCACCTCCCGCACCTCCCGCGCGTCCGGCCGTCCCGCCGCCCGCGCCGACGCTCCCGCCGGTGCTGTCCCCGCTGACCACCCCGCCCGTGGTGGCCGCCGCGTCGCCCGAGGACGCCGTACGGGCCGGGCTGCGCGAGCGCCGGTCGGCCGCCTACCGGGCGGCGACGGCGGGCGAGTCGGCGATCCTGCTCCAGGCGGTCGCCCAGGAGTGCGTCACCGCGCTCGGCGCGACCGACCGGGACACCCTGTGCACCTGGCGGGACCTCGCCTGGTACCTCAGCCGGGCCGGGAACCTGGACGGCGCGATCGGGCTGCTGTCCACCCTCGTGGACGACATGCGCCCGGCGCTCGGCCCGGCCGACCCGGACACCCTGGGGGCCCGCTACCACCTGGCGTGGTGTGTCGGCGAGAGCGGCTCGGCCGTCACCGCGATCCGGCTCCTGAACGAGCTGCTGCCGGACCTGCACGCCGTCTGGGGCCCGCAGGACAGCCGGGTCCTGAAGGCCCGGCACGACCTCGCCGTCCACCAGGCCAACCGGGGCGACCTCCAGGGCGCGGTGATGCGGCTGCACGGACTGCTGCCCGACCTCGCCCGGACGCTCGGCGAGCACCACCCGAGCACCGTCCAGGCCTGGCAGGACCTGGTCGGCTACCAGCAGCGGCTCGCCCGGGCGGGCCGCAAGGGTGCCGACCGCCGCTGGGCGCCCAGGATCAGCCGGACGGAGGTGCTGGTGCTGGTCCGGCGCCTGCGGGTGTGGGACTTCGCCACCGACCAGGAGGCCGGGGCCTGCGTCGAGGCGCTGGAGCGGGGGCTCGGTCTGAAGGGGGTCGCCGACGTGGTCTTCGAGGCGCCGGACCACGTCTCGGACGAGGACCTGGTGGAGGAGATCTTCGGGCCGTAACGCCCAGGGTGCGGGCCTCACCCCACCAGTGCCGCCGCCGGGAGCGCCGCCAGGGCCCGGAGCAGTGCCCGGGCGGCGGCGTCGTTCTGGCGGAAGGCGGGGGCGTTGGTGCGCGGGCGGGCGAAGGCGGCGGCCGAGCGCAGGCTGGTGTGCGGGCCGAGCGCGGTGCGGCGCGGGTGCGGGGCGCCGCCCAGGGCCGGGTCGATCAGCCGGCTGTCGGCGGGGTCGATGGTGACCAGGCCGGTGCGGTGGGTGTGCTCCGGGTCGCTCACCACCTCCTCCACCACCCTTCCGGCGCGGTGCAGTTCGCCCAGCAGCGGGTCGAGGGTGCGGGCCAGCGCGTGCTTGGGCAGGTACGCCTCGACCAGCGCCGTGGCGGTCACGGAGTGGCCGGGCACGGTGGTGCCGGAGGCCCGCCAGGTGCCGCTGGTCTCGTCCCGCTCGATCCGTACGCCCGCGCCGAGGAAGCGCACCACCCCGGCCTCGGAGAGCGCGAGCAGTTGGCGCAGCCGGAAGCCGGGCGGGCCGGAGGCGAGGAAGTTGAAGTAGCCGAAGAACCACTCGTCCACCTCTTCGGCGACCGAGCGGGCGGTGAGCCGGCCGCCGGCGACCAGCCGGGGGAGCTGGCCGAACAGCGAGAGCAGTGCGAGGAAGGCGCCCAGGTCGGCGCTGTGGGCCGGGTCGGCGCGGCGGTCGGCGTCGGCGGTGACGTACTCGCGCAGGTGGGCCTGGAGTTCCTCGGCGGATCCGAGTTCGACCCCGGCCAGCGGGTGGTCCAGCCGCTCGAAGTCGATCCGGTTGGCCGGGTCGGGGACGGCCTCGGTGACCAGGGCGGCGAGTTCGGGGGAGTACCAGCCGTGCCGGTCGTAGCGGGCCAGGAACTCGGGCCAGGGCAGTGCGGTGCGCTCGGGGTGGGCGTGGAACAGCTCGTGGTAGTGCCCGAAGCCGATCTCCTTGGCCATCAACGGCCATATGTCGCATAGCAGTTCGAGCGGCCCGTCGGTGGCGAGCAGGGCGTCCACGGCGGCCGCGTCGAAGTAGCGGGGGAGCGGGGCGGGCGGCCCCTGGAGGCGGTAGTCGGTCTTGGAGTGGTACGGGACGCCGCGCCGGGAGCCGAGGTGCAGCACCGGTTCGCGGCCGGACGGGCGGTAGCGCAGGGCGGGTCCGTCGCCGGTGGGCTCGAAGCGGCCGCCGCGCCCCTCGGTGAGCATGGCGACCAGGTCGACGGCGGCCAGGCCGAGGCCGCGCAGCACCACCTGCTCGCCGGGGGCGATCCGGGCCAACTCTGCCTCGACGTCGGCGGAGTAGGCGGGCGGGAGGTGGAAGCGGCCGTGCCGGGCGGCGAAGGCGGCGTCGGCCGCGTGCCGGGGGTGCGGGGCGGAGTCGAGGTGGCCGAGGGTGAGGGCGACGTGGTCGGCGGTGAGCGCGGTGTCGCCGAGGTGGACGGTCTGCGGGCCGTCGGCCGGTCCGTCGATCCGCCGCACGGTGTCCCGGTGGACGGTGACCGTGACGTGGTCCGGCAGGTCGGCGACGGCGCGGCGGAACACCCAGTCCAGGTAGGCGGACTGGGCGCGCCGGGTGGGGAAGTCGGTGGGGGCCAGATCGCGCAGCTCGGCCCGTACGGCCGGGTCTGCGACCTCCTGGTAGGGGGCGCACTCCCGCTGCCGCCGGGCCCATTCGGCCAGCGAGGGGCCGGGGCGGACCGGTCCGGCGATGGTGGCGAACTCGTCGGTGAACATGGTGACGTCCTCGGCCATCGAGTTCATCCGCAGCAGCGGGGACTGGTCGTGGCGCCAGATCCGGCCCCCGCCGGGCGGGTGGGGGTCGACCAGGTGGATCTCCAACGGCCGGTCGGCGGGAAGCAGTTCCGCGGCGTTGGCGGCGATCCGTTCCAGCAGTCCGGTGCCGCGCGGGCCGGCGCCGACGATCACGAGCGTCGTCATGCCCGCACCACCTTGATCAGGGCCGCCCGGGCGCGCTGCAGCGGGGTGGGCGGCAGGCCGTCCCGGGTGGCGCCCCTGGCGAAGTGGCGCTCGACGTAGTACTGGCCGACGGACAGCACGGTGGTGACCACCAGGTACCAGAGGGTGGCGACCATCAGCATCGGGATGACCTGGTAGGACTGCAGGTAGACCAGCTGCACCGAGTAGAGCAGGTCGGAGACGGCCAGCACGCTGACGATGCTGGTGCCCTTGAGCGCGCCGATCAGCATGTTCCCGGCGGTCGGCACGATCGCGCGCATCGCCTGCGGTACCACGATCCGGCGCAGCACCCGCCACCGGCCGAGTCCGAGCGCGGCGGCCGCCTCCAGCTGCCCGCGGTCGACGGAGAGGATGCCGCCGCGGATCACCTCGGCGGCGTACGCGGTCTCCAGCAGGGTGAGCCCGATGACGGCGGTCAGGGTGGGGCCGATCAGGTTGACGGTCTTCACCGTGAGGAACTCGGGTCCGAAGGGGATGCCCAGGCCGAGGGTCGGGTAGAGCGCGCCGATGTTGAAGAAGAACAGCAGCTGCACCAGCGGCGGGGTGGAGCGGAAGATCCAGATGTAGACCCAACTGATCGTGCGCAGAACGGGGTTGGTGGACAGCCGCATGGTGGCGAGGACGGTGCCGAGGACGAAGCCGAGGGCGAGGGTGGCGGCGGTCAGCCACAGGGTCAGGGCCAGGCCGTCGAGGACGGACCGGGCGGTGAACCAGTCGGCGACCACGCCCCACTGGAAGGCCCTGTTGCGGATCACCGAGCTGACCGCCATCGCGGCCAGCAGCAGGGCGACGGCGGCGGCGATCCACTGGCCGGGCCTGCGGCGGGCGACGATCCGGGCCTCGGGGGCCGGGGCCGGCGGCGGGGCCTTGCTGGGGGCGGGGGCGGGCAGGACGTCCTGCGGGGTGGCCATGGCGGCGGCTCCTGGGCGGAGTGCGGGCGGGGGAGAGGTACGGGGGTGATCACGTACGGGCCCTCGGGCGCCCGGCCCGCGTCCCTCAACGCGGCCGGTGCGATGCACTGCACTCCGCGTCGATCGTACGCATGCGCGATCGACGGCTGTCAAGGGCGGCCGGGGTGCGCCCGGGGCCCGATCGGGGCCGGTCGCGGCGCGTCGGAAAAGCGACAGGAGATCGCAACAGTGCGGTAATGATGCACGGTTGACGTACTGCTCGGCCGACTGCTCAACTTGGAGCCATGTACGCCGAGCAGCCCCTGGTCACCCGCGACCACATCGACTTCGGTCGGGTGTGGTCCGCGGCGTGTCGCGGCTGACCCGGCAGCGGGCCGCCCGTCCGGCCTGATCTTCCAGCGGGAAGCCTTCCCTCGGTGTGCCCCGCCACGGCCCGGCATCGCCCCCGGCGATGCGTCAGTGCCCCGCTGTCGAAGCCGACTTCGCACTGCCCTCCGGCACTCGCCTCCCTCGTGCCCGTACCGCCCGCGTCCCGTACCGCCCCGTGCCCGACGGCCACCCGCCGCCGCGGCCGTCTCCGGCGTGCCCGCCCGCAGCCCGCCGGACCCAGCCCACCCCGAAAGGTTCCGCCATGCCCGTCGAATTCCTCGGCATCGCCGCCACCGCCGACGGTTCGGAGACCCACCCGCGCACCACCGCCGCCTTCGACCGCGACTACACCCTGCGGCTGGCCCGGGCGCACGAGGACCACGGCTGGGACCGGGTGCTCTTCGCGTACGGCTCCGGCTCCCCGGAACCCGCCGCCGCGGCCGCCTTCCTCGCCTCGCACCTCGACAGGCTGCAGGTCCTGCTCGCGCACCGGCCGAACGTCTCCTACCCGACCTTCGCCGCCAAGACCTTCGCCACTCTCGACCGGATCAGCGACGGCCGGCTGACCGTCCACTTCATCACCGGCGGAACCGACCACGAGCAGCAGCGCGAGGGCGACTTCCTCACCAAGGACCAGCGCTACGAGCGCACCCGCGAGTACATCGGCATCGTGAAGAAGGCCTGGACCAGCCGGGAGCCCTTCGACCACGAGGGCCCGCACTACCGCTTCAACGACTTCGTCTCCGACGTCTTCCCCGTCCAGCAGCCGCGCCCGGCGGTCTCCTTCGGCGGCTCCTCGGACGCCGCCTACGCGGCCGGCGGCGCCGAGGCCGACATCTACTGCCTGTGGGGCGAGCCGCTGGCCCGCACCGCCGAGCAGATCGAGCGGGTGAAGGAGGCGGCGCGGGCCGCCGGACGGACCGACCTGCCGCGCATCCAGGTGGCGTTCCGGCCGATCATCGCGCCGACCGAGGAGCTGGCCTGGGAGAAGGCGCACCGCACGGTGGCCACCATCCGGTCCCGCCGGGAGAGCGGGGCGCTCGCACCCCGGCGCCGCCCGGTGACGTCCACCCCTGAGAACACCGGCTCCCAGCGGCTGATCGAGATCGCCGAGGCCGGCGAGCGCTACGACCGCGCGCTGTGGACCCCGACCGCCGCGGCGACCGGCGGGGCGGGCAACTCCAACGCGCTGGTCGGCACCCCGGAGACGGTCGCCCAGGCGCTGCTGGACTACTACGACCTCGGCGTAGACATCCTCTCCGCGCGCGGCTACGACCTGCTGGGCGACGCGATCGACTTCGGCCGGTACGTCATTCCGATCGTCCGCGAGGAGGTCGCCAAGCGGGACGCCGCCAAGGCCGCCGAGCAGGCCGAGCGGGACCGGCACCAGCTGATCGCGGTCCAGGCGTGAGCACTGGGAGCCCGGCCGGAGGGTTCCGCCGGGTCACCCTGGCCGACCCGCTGGTCGAACCGCTGCTGCGCGAGCTCACCCACGAGTACGTCAGCCGCTACGGCCCCGGCGCCCACCAGGAGATGGCCCGCTACCCGGCCGAGGCCTTCGCCGAGCCGCACGGCGTGCTGCTGCTCCTGCTGGAGGACGGCGAACCGGTGGCCGGCGGCGCGTACATGCGCCACGACGCGCACACCGCCGAGGTGAAGCGGATGTGGACGCACTCCGCGCACCGCCGCCGAGGCCTGGCCCGTCGGGTGCTGGCCGAGTTGGAGCGCACCGCCGCGGCCGCCGGCTACCACCGGATCTTCCTCACCACCGGCCCGCGCCAGCCCGAGGCCAAGGGCCTCTACCTGTCCGCCGGCTACACCCCGCTGTTCGACGTCACCGCCGATCCGCTGACCATCGGCCCGCTCCCCTTCGAGAAGCCCCTGCCGGCGCTGGTCCCCCTCCACCGACCGGTTCCCCTCCACTGACCGGTCCCCCTCCCGCCGACCGCTCCTCCACTGAAAGGCCCCCCGTGAGAACCACCACCGCCCGCCGCCTCCTCGCGGCCACCGCCCTGCTGCCGGTCCTGGCGCTGGCCGCGTGCGGCTCGGACCCGAAGATCGCGGGCGCGGCCGGGGCGAGCGGGCCCGCCGCCACCGCCACCGAGGACGTCGTCTCCGGCCTGGGCCGGTCGGAGGCGGCGGCCGCGCTGCTGCCCGAGGAGGTCCGCAAGTCCGGTGTGCTGAAGTTCGGTTCGTCCGTCGGCGCCCCGCCCAGCGCCTTCTACGCCGACCAGGCGAGCAAGAAGGCGGTCGGGGTGGACATCGACTTCACCGATGCCGTCGCCAAGCTGCTCGGCCTGACCGTGCAGCGCGAGGACGCCGCCTTCGAGACCATCCTGCCCGCCCTGGGCAGCGGCAAGTACGACGTCGGCACCGGCAACTTCGGGGTCACCACCGCCCGCCTGAAGACCGTCGACTTCGTCACCTACATCGACGACGGCCAGGGCTTCGCGGTGAGGAAGGACAACACGGCCGTCCAGCCGGTCACCGACCTGGCCCAGCTCTGCGGGCTGACCATCGGCACCGGCGCCGGCACCACCTTCGAGACCACCCTCAACAGCAAGAGGGCCGTCTGCACCGACGCGGGGAAGAAGCCGTACGAGGTCAAGGCGTTCAGCGAGGGCGGCGCGCTGCTGACCGGTCTCCAGCAGGGCCGGGTGGACGTCGAGATGTCCACCATCAACGGCCTGCGCCACCAGGCCTCGCAGGAGGCCGCCGGGGTGCGCTTCCTCAACGAGTTCCACCGGCTGGACGTCGGCTTCGCCTTCAAGAAGGGCTCCCCGCTCACCCCGGCCTTCCAGGCGGCGGTCAACCAGCTGATCAAGGACGGGACGTACGAGCGGATCCTCCGGAAGTGGGGGCTCACCGACTCGGCGATCAAGGAGTCGCAGATCAGTCCGCCCGAGCACCCGTGAGCGCCGGGCCTGTCGAAGGAGTCCTCCGATGACCGTCAGTACGCAAGCACCGCCGGCCCCGGCGAGACCGGCCGGCGACCCCGGCCCCGGCGCGGCCAGCGGTCCCGGCACCGGCCTCGACCCCGGAGAGCTGGACGGCCTGCGGACCGTCCGCGCCCGGCACCCGTGGCGCTGGGCGGCCGGCGCCGCCGCCCTCGTCGTCCTGGTCCAGTTCCTCCACGGCCTGGCCACCAACCCGGCCTGGGACTGGGCCACCTTCCGGCTCTACTTCACCGCCGACACCATCCTCCAGGCGATCGGCCGCACCCTCGAACTCACCGCCTACGGCACGGTGCTGGGCTTCGCGCTCGGCGCCGTGGTGGCCGCGATGCGGCTGTCCCGCAGCGCGATCCTGCGGACCCTCGCCTGGGCGTACGTCTGGGTGTTCCGCTCGATCCCGCTGATCGTCCAGCTGGTGTTCTGGTTCAACCTCTCCTACCTCTACAAGCGGTTCGGCTTCGGCATCCCGTTCGGCCCGACCTTCGGCGACTTCGAGACGGTCGGGGTGCTCGGCGCGCTCGGCGCGGCGGTGCTCGGCCTCGGGCTGCACCAGGCCGCGTTCGCCGCCGAGATCATCCGCGGCGGCGTCATCGCGGTGGACGCCGGCCAGCGCGAGGCCGCCGCCGCGCTGGGCATCCCGCGCGGGCGGCAGGCCTGGCGGATCGTGCTGCCGCAGGCGATGCGGAGCATCCTGCCGGCTGCCGCCAACGAGGTGATCTCGCTGCTCAAGGGCACCTCGGTGGTCTACGTGATGGCCATCGGCGAGCTCTTCTACCAGGCACAGGTGATCTACGGCAGGACCGGCCGGGTGGTGCCGCTGCTGATGGTCGCCACGGTCTGGTACGTGGTGCTGACCACCGTGCTGTCGATCGGCCAGTACTACGTCGAGCGCTACTTCTCCCGCGGCGCCCGGCGCACCCCGCCGCCCACTCCGCTGCAGCGCCTCCGGGCGTTCCTGCGGAGCCTGCCTGCCCGTACCTCCGGAGGAACCCCGTGACGACGCTCACCGAACCGCAGGCCACCGAGCCGCGGACCGCCCCGATGGTGCAGGTCCGCGGCCTGCACAAGAGCTTCGGCCCACTGGACGTGCTGCGCGGGGTCGACCTGGACGTGCCGTCCGGCTCGGTCACCGTGGTGCTCGGCCCGTCCGGCTCCGGCAAGTCCACCCTGCTGCGGGCGATCAACCACCTGGAGAAGCTCGACCGCGGCTACGTCGCCATCGACGGCGAGCTGATCGGCTACCGGCGCTCCGGCGACCGGCTGTACGAACTCAAGGAGCGCGAGGTGCTGCGCCAGCGCACCGGCATCGGCTTCGTGTTCCAGAACTTCAACCTCTTCCCGCACCTGACCGTGCTGGAGAACCTGGTCGAGGCGCCGATCGCCGCCCTCGGCCGCCCCCGGGCCGAGACCAGGGCGACGGCGCTGGCACTGCTGGAGCGGGTCGGGCTGGCCGACAAGGCCGCCGCCTACCCCCGGCAGCTGTCCGGCGGGCAGCAGCAGCGGGTGGCGATCGCCCGGGCGCTGGCCCTGGAGCCCAAGGTGCTGCTCTTCGACGAGCCGACCTCGGCGCTCGACCCCGAACTGGTCGGGGAGGTGCTGGACGTCATCAAGGACCTCGCCCGCACCGGCACCACGATGATCGTGGTGACCCACGAGATCGGCTTCGCCCGCGAGGTCGCCGACACCGTGGTCTTCATGGACGGCGGCGTGGTCGTCGAGCAGGGCCCGCCCGCAGAGGTCCTGGACCGCCCCCAGCACGAGCGCACCCGGGCCTTCCTGGCCAAGGTCCTCTAGCCCCAGCACCCCTACACCGAACAGGAGTTCCGCCATGTCCCTACCCCGTCGCGCCCTCGTGACCGCCGTCGGCGCGCTCGCCGCCGCCCTCGTCCTGGCCGGCTGCGGCAGCGGGGCCACGGGCGCCTCGGCGGACCTCGCCCCGGCCAAGGGCAGCACCGCGCCGAACGGCACCGTGGTGAACCTGTCGCCCCAGCAGAACCGGGTGACCACGCCCAAGGTCGACGCGATCGCCGCGCTGGTGCCGGAGGAGATCAGGAAGAGAGGCACCCTGAAGGTCGTCGACTCCATCGGCACCACCCCGCCGCTGGACTTCTACGCCGACGACGACAAGACCATCATCGGCGTGGAGCCGGACATCGCTTCGCTGATCGGCAACGTGCTCGGCCTCAAGGTCGAGTTCAACCCGGTCTCCTGGGAGAACATCTTCGTCGGCCTGGACAGCGGCAAGTACGACGCCGGCCTGTCCAACATCACCGTGACCGAGGAGCGCAAGGAGAAGTACGACTTCGCCACCTACCGGCTGGACGTCCTCGGCTTCGAGGCGAAGAAGGGCAGCGGGATCAAGGTCACCGGCCCCAAGGACCTGGCCGGCCGGTCGGTCGGCGTGGCCACCGGCACCAACCAGGAGAAGCTGCTGATCGCCTGGAGCGAGGAGGACGTCCGCAACGGCCTCAAGCCGATCGACATCAAGTACTTCTCCGGCACCGAGTACTACCTGGCGCTGTCCTCCGGCCGGATCGACGTCTACACCGGTCCCAATCCCAGCCTGGCCTTCCACGCCGTGCAGACCGGCGAGACCGAGGTGGTCGGCACCTACTCGGGCGGCGGCGCGGACGTCCTCGGCAAGATCGCGGCGACCACCCACAAGGACAACGGGCTGGTCAAGGCGCTCAACGAGGCGCTCAACGAGGTGATCAGGAACGGGACCTACGGGCAGGTGCTGAAGCGCTGGGGCCTGGAGACCGAGGCGGTGCAGACCTCCGAGATCAACCCCGTCGGCCTGCCCAAGCCGAAGCCGTAGGCTTCGTTCACCCGTTCGTCCCCGCCCGCCGCTATGGTGGCCCCTCCGATCCTCCGGCGGCGAACGCCGCTCGGGCGCGGTCGAGTTGGGGGAGGGCATGCACAAGGGTGAGGTGCTCGGCGGCCGCTTCCGGCTGGACGAGTGGCTGGGCAGGGGCGGCTTCGGCGTGGTCTGGCGGGCGATCGACACCGTGCTGGACCGGCCGGTCGCGGTGAAGCTGCTGCTGGCCGAGCACGCCGCCGACCGGGAGGCGGTCGGGCGGTTCGTCCGCGAGGCCAAGCTGGCCGGCAACCTGTCCAATCCGCACATCGTCACGGTGCACGACTACGGCCGGGTCGCCGACGCCACCGGGGACATCCACTACCTGGTGATGGAGCTGGTCCGCGGCCGGCCGCTGTCCGCGGTCCTCAAGGACGGCCTGCCGGACCACGGGCGGGCGCTGGCCTGGATGGCGCAGGTCTGCGAGGCACTGGACGCCGCGCACCGCAGCGGGGTCGTGCACCGGGACATCAAGCCCGAGAACGTGATGATCGCGGACGACGGGGACCGCGCCAAGGTGCTGGACTTCGGCATCGCCCGGCTGCTCACCCAGTCCACCGGGCTCACCTCGACCGGCAGTGTGGTCGGCACCGTCCCGTACCTGGCGCCCGAGTGCTGGTCCGGCGGCACCGTGGACGGCCGGGCCGACCTCTACGCCTTCGGCGTGATGCTGTACGAGGTCAGCACCGGCCGACGGCCGTTCCGCGCCGACTCGCCGTACGAGTACCTGCACAAGCACATGGAGGAGATCCCGCCCCGGCTGCGCGGCAAGGACCCGGAGCTGGCCGAGCTGGTCGCCCAGCTGCTCGCCAAGCGGCCCGAGGACCGGCCGGCCGACGCCGCCGAGGTGCTGGAGCGGCTGCGCCGGATCCGTCCGGGGATGCTGCGGCCGGACGACCCCAGCCCGGAGCAGCTGCGCCGCCGGGCCGACCTGGCCTGGCAGCACGGCGTCGAGGGCCGGGCCGGGCAGGCCGTGGAGATCCTGGAGCAGCTGGTCCCGGACTTCGCCCGGATCTGCGGGCCGGCCGACCCGCGCACCCTGCGCACCCGCCACGACCTGGCCCTCTGGCTGGCCCGGGACGGCAGCCGGGGCGCCGCCGTGGCGCTGCTGGAGGAGTTGGCCGATGAGCCCGGCACGGCCGGGGAGGCCCGGGCCGACCTGCGGCGCGACCTCGCGCACTGGCGGCGGGAGGCCGACCGGCTCGGCCCGGGCCCGGCGGGAATCGTCGGACACGCCTCAGGTTCCCGGCCGCTGCTCGGTGGCGGCCCCGGGGGCGGCGGTGGCGGCCGGGGCGGCAGCGGCGGCGGCGCGCAGGGCGGCTGAGGCGCCTGCGGCGATCGGGTCGCCGTGCCCGAAGACGGCCGTCTCCACCGGCAGCGCGGCCAGCCGGTGGAAGGAGGCGAGGGCCCGGGCCGGGTCGGTGTGGAACACCCCGGGCCGGGTCCGCCCCTGGACGTTGGACGCGATGTCCCCGGTGAACAGCACCCCGGGCCCGGGCAGGTGGAGCGCGATGCTGCCGTCGGTGTGGCCGGGGACGTGCACCACCACCGCGCCGCCGCCGATGTCCAGCACGTCCCCGTCCTCGACCTCGCGGTGCACCGGGCAGGGCTCGGCGGGCGGGATCGGCGGCAGCGCGTCCCACAGCTGCTGCTCGAAGGGGCTGAGCACGGGCGGCGCGGCCGGCTGCTCGCGCCGGATCACCGGCGCCTCCAGCCGGTGCGCGACCACCTCCGCGCCCCAGCGGCGGGCCAGCTCGGCGGCGGAGCCGGTGTGGTCCTCGTGGTGGTGGGTGAGCACGATCCGGCGCACGGCGGCCGGCTCCAGCCCGATGGTGCGGACGGCCTCCTCGATTCCGTCCGCCGATCCGGCGACACCGGTGTCGACCAGGGTCGGTCCGTGGTCGTCCCGCCAGAGGTAGGCGGTGCCGAACTCCAGAGTGATCATGTGCAATTCGTCGCGTACCCGGGTGATCTCCATGCCCCCGATCCTGTGCCCTGCGGCGCCCCGCCACACGGGCGTTCGCCCTGGGCGTGCGGACTTCGCTCCTGGCAGACCGGTCTCGCCGGCGTGCGTGTCAACCGTACGGGCCACCGATTCGGGGCCCCGCGCCGCTGTGCGATTTGATGGAAATCCGCCCATCGGGACGGTCTGGTCCACCGGCCCGGGCCGTTGATATACCTCGTTGCCAGACTCGGGAGCGGTGTCCGCGCCGCCCCGGTGAGCTGCGACGAAAGGCTGGTGACGGATCGATGAAGCTCCTCCGCGTCGGACCCCCGGGCGCCGAGCGCCCGGTCGTGCTGGGCGAGGACGGCACCGCGTACGACCTCTCCGGGCGGGCCCGCGACCTCGACGGGGCCTTCCTGGCCGGGCTGGACACCGCCGCGCTGGCGCGCGAGGTGGCCGCCGGGGTGCTGCCGGTGGTGGACCTGGACGGCCGGCGGGTGGCTGCGCCGGTGGCCCGGCCTGGCAAGGTGGTCGGCATCGGGCTCAACTACCGCGACCACGCGGCCGAGGCCGGGGCCGCGATCCCGGCCGAGCCGGTGATCTTCCTCAAGCCGAGCTCCACGGTGGTCGGCCCGTACGACGAGGTGCTGGTGCCGCGCGGCGGCGAGAAGACCGACTACGAGGCCGAGCTGGCGGTCGTGATCGGCCGCACCGCCCGCTACCTGGACTCGCACGCCGAGGCGGCCGGGGTGATCGCCGGCTACACGATCGCCAACGACGTCACCGAGCGGGCCTTCCAGTTCGAGCGGGGCGGCCAGTGGGACAAGGGCAAGTCGGCGGAGACCTTCACCCCGCTCGGGCCCTGGCTGGTCACCGCCGACGAGGTGGCCGACCCGCAGGCGCTGGCGCTGCGGCTCTGGGTCAACGGCGAGCAGCGGCAGAACGGGAACACCGCGGAGATGATCTTCCCGGTGCTCGAACTCGTCCGCTACGCCAGCCAGTTCATGGTGCTGGAGCCCGGTGACGTGATCATCACCGGCACCCCGGCGGGGGTCACCCTGGGCCGCCCCGGCACGCCGTTCCTCGCCCCGGGCGACGTCGTCGAGATCGAGATCGACGGGCTCGGCCGCCAGCGCCAGGTGCTCGGCAAGGCGTAGGGCGCGGGCCCCGGCCGCCGGGCCGCCCCGACCCTTGGCACGGGGGTCGGGAAGGCCGTCAGCACGCGGGGAAGCCGTCAGCGCGCCTCCAGCACCGCCCGCAGCCGCTCGGCCCGGTCCGCGCGCGGCCCCTCCAGCGCGAGCAGTGCCGCCAGCACCTCCGCCGTCTGCGGATCGTGCAGCGCCGTCGCGGCCGCCATCGCCGTGAACTGGTCCACCAGCCAGTCGCGCAGCCCGTCCACCGGCAGCGTGCGCCCCTCGTCCAGCCAGCTGAGCGAGGCTCCCTCGACCACCGCGATCCACGAGCGCACCAGCAGCGTCAGCCGCGGCCCGGCCTCCCGCACTCCCAGGTGCCGCAGGGTCCGCCTGAGCGCGGCCCGCCGGACGTCGTCCACGATCGCCGAGGTCCGGGCCGTCTCCACCACCGAACCGCCGCGCAGCAGCGCCGAGTAGCCCGCGTCGTGCTCGGCCACGAAGGCGAAGTAGCCGTCCAGCACGGCCGCCAGCTGTTCTGACGGCGTCCCGGTCAGCGGTACGGCGAACCGGCTGGTCAGCTCGTCGGCCGCGGTGCGCAGCGCGGCCTCGTACAACTGCTGCTTGCCGCCGGCGAAGTAACGGTAGACCAGGGGGCGGGAGGCGCCGGCGGCCTCGGCGACGTCGTCCAGGCCGACCTCCTCGGGCGGCCGGGAGGCGAACAGCTCCAGGGCGACCGCGATCAGCTGCTCGCGCCGCTGTTCGACGGGCAGCCGCCGGTAGCCGGAACGGCGCGGGCGCTGTGCGGGGGCCGGGTCGGTCGCCGTGGTCGGGTCGGTTGCCGTGGTGGGGCGGGCTTCCATGGAGCCTCAGCGTAATGGGCGTCGGGCCGATCGGGACCTGTCGGGCGGCGGATCCTTCCGAACGGGCGTTTGTGCCGCCGCGTAGCTGCGACCGCACCGCTCACCGGCCGTCAGACCGCGGACCGCGGCAGGTCAACGGTCGGCGCCGGGGGCTTGCAATCGCCCCCGGCAACGCGATGATGTCCGGATGGCTGAAGAACTGATCAACTCCGGCAGCGACACCCCCCGCCGCATCGCCGACGGCTACGTCCAGGCCCTGGCCGACCTCGACCCGCTGACCGCGGTCTACCTCGGCCTCAACCCGGAGGACGACCGGCTGCCCGACCTGTCCCCGGCCGGGTCCGAGGCGATCGCCGACCTCGCCCGCCGCACCCTGGCCCGGCTGGACGAGGCCGAACGGGCCGGCGCCGCCGGGGACGAGGCCGAGCGCCGCTGCGCCCGGCTGCTGCGCGAGCGGCTGACCGCCGAACTCGCCGTCCACGACGCGGGAGAGGACTACCGCGCGGTGCGCAACCTGGGGTCCCCGGTGCACAACACCCGCGAGGCCTTCACCCTGATGGCCACCGCCACCGAGGAGGACTGGCAGTTGATCGGCCGTCGGCTGGCCCGGTTCCCGCTGGCGCTGGAGCAGTACCGGCAGACCCTGGCCGAGGGCGTCGAGCGCGGTCTGCTGTCCGGCCCGCGCCAGGTGGAGACGGTGGTCGGCCAGTTCGGCGAGTGGCTGGCGGGGGACACCCCCGGCGGATGGTTCGGCGAGTTCGTCCAGGGCGCCCCGGAGGGCGTGCGCGCCGAGCTGTCCGGGCACGCGGTGGCCGCCGCCGAGGCGCTGGCCGCGCTGCGCGACTGGATGCGCGACGTGTACGGCCCGGCCGCGGCCGGCACCCCCGACACCGTCGGGCGGGAGCGCTACGGCCGCTGGGTGCGCTACTGGACGGGTGCCGACCTGGACCTTGACGAGGCGTACGCGTGGGCCTGGAGCGAGTTCCACGACCTGTACGCGCAGATGGAGGCCGAGGCCGAGAAGGTCCGCCCGGGCGTCGGTCCGATGGCGGCGATGAAGTGGCTGGAGTCGGACGGCCCGGCGATCGAGGGCGCCGAGGCGGCCCGGGAGTACCTCCAGGGCCTGATGGACCAGGCCGTCCGGGACCTCCAGGGCACCCACTTCGACCTGGCCGAGCCGGTCACCCGGGTCGAGTCGCGGCTCGCCCCGCCCGGCAGCGCCGCCGCGCCGTACTACACCCAGCCCTCGCTGGACTTCAGTCGCCCGGGCCGGACCTGGCTGCCGGTGCTCGGCGAGGAGCGCTTCCCGGTCTGGGACCTGGTCTCGACCTGGTACCACGAGGGCGTCCCGGGCCACCACCTCCAGCTCGCGCAGTGGGTGTACGTCGCCGACGAGCTGTCCACCTACCAGGTCAGCCTGGGCGGGGTGAGCGCCAACATGGAGGGGTGGGCGCTGTACGCCGAGCGCCTGATGGACGAGCTCGGCTACCTCACCGACCCCGGCCACCGCCTGGGCTTCCTCAACGCCCAGATGATGCGGGCGCTGCGGGTCATCGTCGACATCGGCATGCACGTCGGCCTGGACTTCCCGGCGGACTCCCCGTACCGGCCGGGCGAGCCGGTGACCCCGGAGCACGCGCGGGACTTTTTCGGCCGCTACTGCGGTCTGTCCGCCGACTTCCTGGACAGCGAGCTGGTCCGCTACCTGGGCATGCCCGGCCAGGCGATCGGCTACAAGCTGGGCGAGCGCGCCTGGCTGCGCGGCCGGGCGGCGGCGCGGGCGGCGCACGAGGCGCGCGGCGAGGAGTTCGACGCCAAGGCCTGGCACATGGCGGCGCTCTCGCAGGGTTCGCTGGGGCTGGACGACCTGGTCGCGGAGTTGTCGGCGCTCTGACCGGCGGTCGGTTGCGGGACCAGGGCTCCGCGACTCGGTGGTGAGTCCCGGAGTCCTGGTCCTCTTGTCCGCTAGGGGCTGTTCGGCGCGGCCCGCGCGGAGGCGGGAAGGGGGCGGCCCCGGCCTGACCGACGGCGAGCGACTGAAAGTTTGCAGCAAGCTCTTGCAGTCAACCTCCGGCCCCTGCTTGACTCCTGGCCACCGTCCAGCGATCAAGGAGGCGCCGTCGTGCGGCAGTCCGAGTCAGTGGAGTTCGACCTGCTCGTGGTGGGCGGTGTGGGCGTGGACACCGTCGTCCGGGTCGAGCGGCTGGAGATCCCGCCCGGCGACTCCCGGTTCGTCGAGCCGGTGCGCGACTACGTCGGCCACACCGGCTACGGCGTCGCCCTCGGCGCCCACCGCCTCGGTCTGCGCACCGCCCTCCTGGACTTCCTCGGCAACGACCCGCAGGGGGACCTCGTCCGCGCCGCCCACCGTCGTGACGGCCTGCACTTCGCACACGTGACCAGTCCGTACGGGACCCCCCGCGGGGTCAACCTGGTGGACGCGGCCGGCCGCCGGTTCTCCTTCTTCGACGGCCGCCACCCCGCCGACCTGCGGCTGCCGCGCGAGTTCCACCTCCCGTACGTCGAGCGCAGCCGGCACGTCCACCTGTCCATCACCGGCGTCAACCGGGACATGTACGCCGACCTCCACCGGCTCGGCCGCACCACCTCCACCGACCTGCACGACTGGGACGGCGAGAACCCCCACCACCGCGACTACGCGCTCGGCTCCGACCTGGTGTTCCTCTCGGTGGCCGGCTGCCGCGGCCGGCACGAGCAGGTGATGCGCGCGATCCTCGCCGAGGGCCGGGCCGCCGTGGTGGTCGCCACCGCGGGCGCCGAGGGCTGCCACCTGCTCACCCGCGAGGACGGTGTGCTGCGCCACCTGCCCGCCGTCGACCCGGGCCGCCCGGTTGTGGACAGCAACGGCGCCGGGGACGCCTTCGTCACCGGATTCCTGTACGCCTGGTTCCGCGGCCACCCGCCGCTGGACTGCGCCCGGGCCGGTTCGGCCGCCGGGGCGTTCGCCTGCACCGCCGCCGGGACGCACACCTCCTTCGTCGAGGCGTCCGTTCTGGATAGGCTCCTGGGGCATCTCTGACGATTCGCGCCCGGCGGGAACTGTCGGACCCGCCTCTCGGTACGTCTGACCCGGTGACCTTTTCTCATCGAGCTCCAAGCCTGCGGTAACGACGTTTCCAGGCTGAGGCGTCATAGTCATTGACCTAACGAGACGCCATCGACCACGGCAGGAGACACGGGCATGGGTCAGCACCGCCGACGGGGTTCGCGCCGCCACCGCCTGCTGGCCCCTTCGCTGTTCACCGCGCTGTCCGCGGTCGTGGTGGCCACGGTCGTGGCGGGCACGCACGGGTTCGACCTGTCGGACGCCACCGCCGCCGGGAAGGAGGCCCGCAGCCCCCGGGCGGTCGCGGTCGCCCCGGCGACCTCCCCGGCCGCCACCACGGCGGCGCCCGCCTCGCCGGCCCCGGCCGCGGACACCACCCCGAGCCGCACCCCGACCCCGGCCCCGAGCGCCACGCCGACCCCCACCGACAGCCCCTCGTCCACCGCCCCGGCCACCCCCGACGCGCACAGCGTCGTCCTGGGTGCGACCGGCCCCGCCCCCGCCGACAACCGGGAAACCGCCACCGTCGGTGCCCTGTTCAGCGGTTCGGTCGCGCCCGGCAACCACTTCTGCACCGCCAGCGTGCTGCACAGCGCCACCGGCAACCTGCTGCTGACCGCCGCGCACTGCCTCACCAGCACCGACGGCGTGACCTTCGCCCCCGGCTACCGGGACGGCTCCGCCCCGTACGGCACCTGGCGGGTGACGGCGATCCACACCGCGTCCGGCTGGTCCGAGAAGGGCGACGTGGACGAGGACTTCGCGATCCTGGAGACCGCCCCCAGCAACGGCCGCAAGGTCGAGGACGTGGTCGGCGGCAACAAGCTGGGCACCGACGAGCCCTTCGGCGCCACCGTCCGGCTCTACGGCTACCCGGCCGACGCCGAGGTGCCCAACCTCTGCACCAACACCACGGCCCAGCAGAGCGCGTACCAGCGCGTCATCCAGTGCCCGTCGTACCCGAGCGGCACCAGCGGCGGCCCGTGGATCAACACCGCCACCGGTGACGTGGTCGGCGCCATCGGCGGCTACCAGCAGGGCGGCGACACCGACGACACCTCGTACAGCGCCTACTTCGACCACACCGTCGCCGAGCTCTACGACCAGGCCGAGGCCGCCGCCTCCTGAACCGCCCGGACCCCGCTCTCCCCGAGCGGGGTCCGCCGAACCGGGCCCGGACCGCGCCCGGACGGAGCCCGAAGCACGCCCGGACATGACGAAGGCCCAGATCCGTGGATCAACTCCACTGATCTGGGCCTCAGTTGCACTTCCTGCGAAGTGCCCCCGGTAGGATTCGAACCTACGCACCCGCCTCCGGAGGGCGGTGCTCTATCCCCTGAGCTACGGGGGCCTACTGGCCTGCCGGCCGCCTGCGGCGTTCCGACGTGATGAACACTACCAGGCTTCCCGGGCGGTCCGTGCACGGGTTTCCGGAAAGATCGTCGGGTCGGCCCCCGGTGGCCCGGCGGGCGGAAGTGCCCAAAGGCCGGACGGGGCGGCGGGGCCGCCGATACCCTCGGTGAGGTGTCGGGAGTGTCCGGGCGGGTCCTCGTGGTGGACGACAGCGAGGTGATCCGCCAGCTGATCAGGGTCAACCTGGAGCTCGAAGGCTTCGAGGTGGTGACCGCCGCCGACGGCGCCGAGTGCCTGGAGGTCATCCGCCGGGTGAAGCCCGACGTGGTGACGCTGGACGTGGTGATGCCGCGGCTGGACGGCCTGCGGACGGCGGCCCGGCTGCGCGCGACCCCGGACACCAGTGGACTGCCGATCGCGATCGTGAGCGCCTGCACCCCGGCGGACCTCGACCTGGGGGAGGCGGTCGGTGTGGACGGTTACCTCGGCAAGCCCTTCGACCCCGCCGACCTGGTGGCCCTGGTCCGGCGCCTGATGCGCGCGGAGGAACGGCCCGCCGGGTTTCGCCCTGAGCGAACAGAGCGCACGGATCGCGGCTGACATCCCTGGGCAGGCGGCGCCGGGGCCCCTCCGGGCGTCTCAACCGGCAAACCGGGTGGCGGGCGGGCACCCCGTCTCGCCTACGCTTGGCGTCGTGACCCCCGCAGACCTTTCCCAGGCAATCCAGGCCGCAGTGAGTTCCGCCGTCGAGGCGGGCGAGCTGGCCGTCGCCGTGCCCGAGCACGTGACGGTCGAGCGGCCCAAGAACCGGGACCACGGCGACTACGCGACGAACGTGGCCCTCCAGCTCGCCAAGGCGGCCGGCAAGCCGCCGCGAGCCGTTGCCGAGGTCCTGGCCGAGCGCCTGCGAGGGATCACCGGCGTCTCCGAGGTCGACATCGCCGGTCCGGGCTTCCTGAACATCACCCTGGACACCGCCACCGCCGGTGCGCTCGCCCGCACCATCGTCGAGGCGGGCGAGGCGTACGGCCGCAACGAGGCCCTCAAGGGCCTGCGCATCAACCTGGAGTTCGTCTCCGCCAACCCGACCGGCCCGATCCACATCGGCGGCGTCCGCTGGGCCGCCGTCGGCGACTCGCTGGCGCGCGTGCTGCGGGCCTCCGGCGCCGACGTCACCACCGAGTACTACCTCAACGACGCCGGCGTGCAGATCACCAAGTTCGCCGCCTCCCTCCAGGCCGCCGCGAACGGCCGCGAGGTGCCCGAGGGCGGTTACGTCGGCGAGTACATCGTCGACATCGCCAAGACGCTCACCGACGCGATCCCGGGCGTGCTCGACCTGTCCGAGGCCGAGCAGCTGGAGGTCTTCCGCACCGAGGGCCTCAAGCTCATGGTCGCCGAGATCAAGCGCTCCATGGACGAGTTCGGCACCCACTTCGACGTGTGGTTCTCGGAGAGGACGCTGCACGACTCCGGCGCCGTCGAGAAGGCCATCGACCGGCTGCGCGAGCAGGGCCACGTCTTCGAGCAGGACGGCGCGGTCTTCCTGCGCACCACCGACTTCGGCGACGACAAGGACCGCGTCCTGATCAAGGCCGACGGCGACAAGACCTACTTCGCCGCCGACGCCGCGTACTACCTGTCCAAGCGGGACCGCGGCGCCGAGGTCGCGCTCTACATGCTGGGCGCGGACCACCACGGCTACGTCAACCGCCTCAAGGCCATCGCGGCCTGCGCGGGCGACGACTTGAACCGCAACATCGAGGTGAAGATCGGCCAGTTCGTGAAGATGCTTCGCGACGGCGAAGAGGTCCGCATGTCCAAGCGGGCCGGCAACATCATCACGATCGACGACGTGGTCGAGTGGATCGGCGTCGACGCCGCCCGCTACACCCTGGCGCGTTCCTCCACGGACTCGACGATCACGCTGGACATCAACATCCTGACCAGCCAGACCAACGAGAACCGCGTCTTCTACGTCCAGTACGCGCACGCCCGGATGTCCTCGCTCCAGCGCAAGGCCGTCGACATGGGCATCACGCGCTCGGCGGACTTCAAACCGGAGCTGCTGAGCACGGAGTGGGAGACCGACCTGCTCGGTCAGCTCGGTGAGTTCCCGCGCGTCATCGCCGCCGCCGGCGAGCTGCGCGAGCCGCACCGGGTCGCCCGCTACCTGGAGGACCTGGCCGGCGCGTACCACCGCTTCTGGGACAACTGCCCGGTCCTGCCCAAGGGCGACGACGAGGTCACGGACCTCACGCACGCCCGTCTCTGGCTGGTCGAGGCGACGCGCACCGTGCTCGCCAACGGCCTGACGCTGCTGGGCGTCTCGACGCCCGAGCGGATGTAGACACCACCCCCAAGCGCACAGCGGGGGGCGGCTGACGGTCAACGGGGACCGTCGCCGCCCCTCGCCATAGGTCTCGAAGGACTGGCACAACGATGAGTCGCTCCGCACATCCCGCCGGGCCCCGCCACGGCGACGTCCTGCCCGAGGGCCACTACCAGGCCCCGCCGGCCGACCTGAACGCGCTCGATCCCAAGGTCTGGTCGTGCACCGTCGCCCGCAACGCCGAGGGCGCGGCCACCGTCGGCGGGATCGACGTGAGGCGACTGGCGGCCGAGTTCGGCACCCCGGCCTACGTGCTGGACGAGGAGGACTTCCGCGCCCGGGCCCGCGCCTGGCGGGACGCCTTCGGCGCCGGCGCGGACGTCTACTACGCCGGAAAGGCCTTCCTCTCCAAGGCGATCGTGCGCTGGCTGCACGAGGAGGCCCTCAACCTCGACGTGTGCAGCGTCGGCGAGCTCGCGGTGGCGCTGGCCGCCGGGATGCCGCCGGAGCGGATCGCGCTGCACGGCAACAACAAGTCGGCCGACGAGCTGGAACACGCGGTGAAGACCGGTGTCGGGCACATCGTGGTCGACTCCTACGAGGAGATCGAGCGGCTGGCCGCGATCGCCGCCCGCCACGGCGTGCGCCAGCAGGTGCTGATCCGGGTCACCGTCGGCGTCGAGGCGCACACCCACGAGTTCATCGCGACGGCGCACGAGGACCAGAAGTTCGGCCTCTCGCTGAACGGCGGGGCCGCCGCCGAGGCGGTGCGCCGGGTGCTCGGCCACGACAGCCTGGAACTGCGCGGCATCCACTCGCACATCGGCTCGCAGATCTTCGACATGGCCGGCTTCGAGGTGGCCGCCCGCCGGGTGGTCGGCCTGCTGGCCGGGATCCGGGACGAGCACGGCGTCGAGCTGCCCGAGATCGACCTCGGCGGCGGCCTCGGCATCGCCTACACCAGCGAGGACGACCCGCGCGAGCCCGCCGAGATCGCCGCCGCCCTGGCCGAGATCGTCCGCCGCGAGTGCGCCGCCGCGAACCTGAACGCCCCCCGGCTGAGCGTGGAGCCGGGCCGGGCGATCGTCGGCCCGACCGCGTTCACGCTGTACGAGGTCGGCACGGTCAAGCCGCTGGAGGGCCTGCGCACCTACGTCAGCGTGGACGGCGGGATGTCCGACAACATCCGCACCGCGCTGTACGACGCCGAGTACTCGGTGGCCCTGGTGTCCCGCACCAGCGAGGCCGCGCCGATGCTGGTCCGGGTGGTCGGCAAGCACTGCGAGTCCGGCGACATCGTCGTCCGGGACGCCTTCCTGCCCTCCGACCTGGCCCCGGGCGACCTGATCGCGGTGCCCGCCACCGGCGCCTACTGCCGCTCGATGGCGAGCAACTACAACCACGCCCTCAGGCCCCCCGTGCTCGCCGTCAGGGACGGTGCGGCGCGGGTGATCGTCCGGCGCGAGACGGAGGAGGATCTCCTGCGCCTGGATATCGGATGACGAAATTCTCGTCTCAGATCATGGAACGACCGTAGATCCGTGCGGAAAGTCCCCGAGACTGGTACGGACCGAAGTTCCCGGCGGCACCGGAAAACCGCCGGAAATACCGAAGCACGAAGAATGGCAGAGCGGAGTCGGATGATGCGTACGCGCCCGCTGAAGGTGGCGTTGCTGGGTTGTGGTGTGGTGGGCTCCGAGGTGGCGCGCATCATGACGACGACGGCCGACGACCTCGCCGCTCGCATCGGTGCCCCGGTCGAGCTCGCCGGGATCGCGGTCCGCCGGGCCGGCCGGGTGCGCCCCGGGGTGCCCGAGCACCTGATCACCACCGACGCCGAGGCCCTGGTCAACCGGGGCGACATCGACGTCGTGGTCGAGGTGGTGGGCGGGATCGAGCCCTCCAAATCGCTGCTGCTGTCGGCCTTCGAGCAGGGCGCCTCGGTGGTCAGCGCCAACAAGGCGCTGCTCGCCCAGGACGGCACCGAGCTGCACGCGGCGGCCGCCGCGGCCGGTGTGGACCTGTACTACGAGGCCGCGGTCGCGGGCGCGATCCCGCTGCTGCGCCCGCTGCGCGAGTCCCTCGCCGGGGACAAGGTCAACCGGGTGCTGGGCATCGTCAACGGCACCACCAACTTCATCCTCGACAAGATGGACACCACCGGCGCCGGCTACTCGGAGGCGCTGGAGGAGGCCACCGCGCTCGGCTACGCCGAGGCCGACCCGACCGCGGACGTGGAGGGCTTCGACGCCGCCGCCAAGGCCGCGATCCTCGCCGGCATCGCCTTCCACACCAAGGTCACCGCGGCGGACGTCTACCGCGAGGGCATCACCGAGGTCACCGCCGCCGACATCGCCTCCGCGAAGGCGATGGGCTGCGTGGTCAAGCTGCTCGCGATCTGCGAGCGGGCCGCCGACGGCGAGTCCGTCACCGCGCGCGTCCACCCGGCGATGATCCCGCTGTCGCACCCGCTGGCCTCCGTCCGCGAGGCGTACAACGCGGTGTTCGTCGAGGCCGAGGCGGCCGGTCGGCTGATGTTCTACGGCCCGGGCGCGGGCGGCTCGCCGACCGCCTCCGCGGTGCTGGGCGACCTGGTCGCGGTCTGCCGCAACAAGCTGGCCGGGGCCACCGGTCCCGGTGACTCCCTGTACACCCGGCTGCCCGCCAAGCCGATGGACGAGGTCGTCACCCGCTACCACGTCAGCCTGGACGTGGACGACCGGGCGGGCGTGCTCGCCCAGGTCGCGTCCGTCTTCGCCGAGCACGGCGTCTCCATCGACACCGTGCGCCAGCAGGGCCGCGACGGCGACGCCTCGCTCGTCGTGGTCACCCACCGTGCCACCGACGCCGCGCTGTCGGCGACGGTCGACAAGCTCCGCGCGCTGGACAGCGTGCGGGACGTGGCCAGCATCATGCGGGTCGAAGGGGAATAAGGAACCAGCCATGAACGCCGTTGCCGAGAACGTCGTCCGAGGCGCGCACACCCACCAGTGGCGCGGCCTGATCGAGGAGTACCGGGACCGCCTGCCGGTCACCGCGACCACCCCGGTGGTCACCCTGCTGGAGGGCGGCACGCCCCTGGTACCCGCCCAGGTGCTCTCCGAGCGCACGGGCTGCGAGGTCTACCTCAAGGTCGAGGGCGCCAACCCGACCGGCTCCTTCAAGGACCGCGGGATGACGATGGCCATCTCCAAGGCCAAGGAGGCGGGCGCGCAGGCCGTCATCTGCGCGTCCACCGGCAACACCTCGGCCTCCGCCGCCGCGTACGCGGTGCGCGCCGGGATGGTCTCCGCGGTGCTCGTGCCCCAGGGCAAGATCGCCCTGGGCAAGATGGGCCAGGCGCTGGTGCACGGCGCGAAGATCCTGCAGGTCGACGGCAACTTCGACGACTGCCTGACGCTGGCCCGCGAGCTGTCCGAGAAGTACCCGGTCGCCCTGGTCAACTCGGTGAACCCGGTGCGGATCGAGGGCCAGAAGACCGCCGCCTTCGAGATCGTCGACATGCTCGGCGACGCCCCGGACATCCACGTCCTGCCGGTCGGCAACGCGGGTAACATCACCGCGTACTGGAAGGGCTACCGGGAGTACGCGACCGACGGGATGGCCGCGCGCACCCCGCGGATGTGGGGCTTCCAGGCCTCCGGCTCGGCCCCGATCGTGGACGGCGCGCCCGTCCTCAAGCCGCAGACCATCGCCACCGCGATCCGGATCGGCAACCCGGCCTCCTGGGACTTCGCGCTCGCCGCGCGGGACGAGTCCGGTGGCCTCATCGACAAGGTGACTGACCGTCAGATCCTCGCCGCGTACCGGCTGTTGGCCGCGCAGGAGGGCGTCTTCGTGGAGCCCGCCTCGGCTGCCTCGGTGGCCGGCCTGCTGGCCAAGGCGGAGGCCGGCCTGGTCGACCCGGGCCAGCGGATCGTCTGCACGGTGACCGGCAACGGCCTCAAGGACCCGGACTGGGCGGTGGCCGGCGCGCCGCAGCCGCAGGTCGTCCCGATCGACCCGGAGGCGGCGGCCCGGCGACTCGGACTGCTCGACTGACGCAGGGGTCTGACACTTCGACGGGCCGACCCACTTTCGGGGGTCGGCCCGTCGAAGTTCTCCGGTGACTCCTTTGTGTCAATTCCGCTGCGCATTCCGATCCGATTCCGCCCCTCCCTTTGACCGGGAGGGGTGTGCATTCCGGCCAGAACCGGCAACACACCAGATCGAAGGCCCACGGGGTGTACCACTGGGGAACCTCTCTTCGATACTCTGGGTCCGGCCGTGTGGCACATGCCCCGGGCCCGTCCTGCGCGGGCCGCGCCGACGACTGTGACCGCCCGGCCCGAGGGGCCCGCGGCCCTTTCCCCCACCCTCGCACCGACGACGCGCTCCGCGCCGCCCGATTTCCCCAGGAGAGTCCACCGCATGGCCGGTCCTGCGTTCCGTGCCGCCGCCGTCCGGGTCAGGGTTCCCGCGACCAGCGCCAACCTCGGCCCGGGCTTCGACGCCTTCGGGCTCGCGCTGGGTCTGTACGACGACGTGGTCGTCCGGGTCGCCGACTCCGGGCTCGCCGTCGACATCGCCGGGGAGGGGGCCGGGACACTGCCCCGGGACGAGCGGCACCTGCTGGTCCGCTCGATGCGGGCCGCGTTCGACCGGCTCGGCGGCCAGCCGCGCGGCCTCGAAGTGGTCTGCGCCAACCGGATACCGCACGGCCGTGGCCTGGGCTCCTCCTCGGCCGCCATCTGCGCCGGCATCGTGGCCGCCCGCGCGGTCACCATCGGTGGCCCGTCCGCGCTGGACGACGACGCGCTGCTGGCCCTCGCCTCCGAGCTGGAGGGCCACCCCGACAACGTCGCGGCCTGCCTGCGCGGCAACTTCACCATCGCCTGGACCGACGAGGAGTCGGCGAAGGCGGTCGCCCTGGAGCCGTCCGAGCAGGTCGTCCCGGTGGTGTTCGTCCCGGCCGGCGAGGTGCTCACCGAGACCGCCCGCGGCCTGCTGCCGAAGACCGTCCCGCTGGCCGACGCGGCCGTCAACGCCGGCCGCTCCGCGCTGCTGGTGGAGGCGTTGACCCGGCGGCCCGAACTGCTGCTCGCGGCCACCGAGGACCGGCTGCACCAGGACTACCGCGCCTCCGCGATGCCGGACAGCGCCGCGCTGGTCGGCGCGCTGCGCGCGGAGGGCGTCCCCGCGGTCATCTCCGGGGCCGGCCCGACCGTGCTGGCGCTCACCGACGAGGCGGGTGTCGACAAGGTGCTGTCCTTCGCCGGGCACCACGGCCACGGCGGCGACCCGGCGTTCGCCGCGCACCGGCTGGGCGTCGACCGCACCGGGGCCACCGTGCTCCCGCTGGACGTCTGAGCAGCTGGTTTGGCCCTGCGGCGAGCCGGGCCGTCCGGACACGATTGGCAGGCCCGAGGTCGGGGAATGTCTGAGGGGGTCGGTAGTGTTAATCTCATTGCTGCACCATGTGCCCTCCGGGGCTCGGTGCGCCGCGTCCCGATCCCAGCGCTCCACTGCCGTGGAGCCGCCGCGATGTCCGGGGCGACGATTCTCCGGGAGCCCACCGCAGCGCGTACGCAGCCTGCCTGCGCGACATGCGGCCGCATCCCGAAGCCGTGACGGCACCTGACTCCCACCCGCGGCCTTCCACCTGAAGGCCAGGACGGGCGGAGCGCGGGTCACCGTCACGCGACGGGGGCCCGGGATTCGCAGGCAGCGTGGGGGCAACGCCCTCTGGGGAGGTCGACACACGGCCGGCCCACGCGCCACTCAGCACCACCGTGCTTCATGCACCGCACCTCGCAGCTCTCCCTCGACGGGCTCCCGCCATTCGAGGGACCACCGCCTCGGACCGACGCAGTCGAGCGTTGGTCAGGACAGCACAACCGGTCGCCGAGCCAGACAGGCCGACGTCCGCTCCAGGGAAGGACCCTTAGTGAGCGACTCCACCGATCTGATGGGCGCGCGCCCGGACGCCGAAGCGTCGGACGCGGCCGCCGCCCCCGCCGCCCCGCGCCGCCGCCGCAATGCCGCCGCGGGCCTGGACGGCATGGTTCTCGCCGAGCTGCAGAAGCTCGCCGCGGACCTGGGCATCACCGGTACCGGGCGCATGCGCAAGAGCCAGCTGATCGAGACCATCAAGGAGAAGAGCGGCGGGGACCCGCTGCTCGCCGCCGGTGGCGCCCCGGCCGCCAAGCGCACCGCCGCCAAGGCGGAGGCCGAGGCCCCGGCCGAGAAGAAGGCCACCCGG
>NZ_JPRF03000050.1 GCF_001188955.3 Kitasatospora aureofaciens
GTTTCGGTGGTCATAGCGTGAGGGAAACGCCCGGTTACATTCCGAACCCGGAAGCTAAGCCTCACAGCGCCGATGGTACTGCAGGGGGGACCCTGTGGGAGAGTAGGACGCCGCCGAACAATCATTCCAAAAAGACCCCCTCCCATTCGGGAGGGGGTCTTTTTGCGTTACCCTCTGCCAATGCAGAACCTGACCCTGACCTGGCAGACCGCCGGGGGCGCCGCCGTCGTCCTCTACGGCGGCGCGTACGCGGCGGCGCGGGTCCGGAAGCCGGGGGTGTCGGCGCTGCTGCGGGAGGTCGGCACGCTGCTGGCGCTCTTCACGCTGTGGCAGTTGGTGGGGCACCTGTCGGTGATGAGTGCCGACCACGCGCTGGACCGGGCGAGCTGGATCCATCGGACCGAGCAGGTGGTCGGGCTGCCGGACGAGGCGTCCTGGCAGGCGGCGGTCACGCCGTACCCGGTGCTGGTGCGGCTGGCGAACTACTACTACGCGGTCATGCACTTCGCCGTCATGCTCGGAGTGCTGTTCTGGGTCTTCGTGCGGCACCGGGCGCGCTACGCGTGGGTGCGCAACACGGTGGTGATCACCACCGCAGTCTGTCTGCTGGTGCAGTTCATCCCGGTGGCGCCGCCGCGGATGCTGCCGGGGAGCGGGTTCGTCGACGTGGCCGCGGAGTACGGGCAGTCGGTGTACGGCGGCGCGGTGGGCGGGGTGGTGGTGGCCGACCAGCTGTCGGCGATGCCCTCGGTGCACGTCGCCTGGTGCGTGTTGGCGGCGGTCGCGGTGGTGCGGGTGTCGCGGAGTCCGTTCCGCTGGCTGGTGGTGCTGCACCCGGTGCTGACGGTGGCGGTGGTCGTGGTGACCGCCAACCACTTCTGGGCGGACGGCATCGTCGCGGTCGCGATCCTGTTGTCCGCCTACGCCGTACTGGCGTTGGCGGCACGGTGGCGGGGTCGGGTCTCCGTCGAGACGGAGACCCGACCCCGCACCGCAGCCGAGAACCGGCCCAGGCAGGTCACTTGACCGGCAGGGCGACCTTCCCCCAGGAGCCGTTGCTCAGCGAGGAGGTGGCCCAGTACCAGGCGACGAGCCCGGCGACGGCCGCGATCCAGCCGGCGGCCTTGCCCAGACCGCTGTAGCTGCCGAAGACCGCGATGGCGTTCAGCACCAGGGAGAGCGTGAACAGGCCGTAGACGGCGCGGCTGACCAGGCCCGCACCCCAGCCGGCCGCTGTGAGGCTGAGGGCGAGCAGGGCCCACAGCAGCAGGAACAGACCGGCGGCGTTCTTGCTCGCGCCGCCCGCCACCGACCAGGTCGCCCAGAAGGCGCCGAGGCTGGTGAAGGCGGTCCCGGTGAAGCCCTCGCCGCGGCGGAGCTGCCAGAGGCCCGCGATGAACAGGGTGACGCCGCCGAGCAGGTGGGCGAGGTGGGCCGCGTCCCCGACGCCGGTGCCGTGCAGGATCCCGGTGGAGAGCAGACCGTAGGCGAGCAGTGTGAGGCCGAGGGCGAGGTAGCCGAGGTTACCCGCGTCGGCTCCGGTGGAGCGGGCGTTCGTTGCCCCGGAAGCGTCGTTGCTCACCGGAGGCTCCTTTCACTCTGTGCGCGCGCAGGGCGCAGTGACGCTGTGGTGTGGGGACGAGGGGGGATGCGCGCGACCGCGCCGAGGGCGCACGGCTGGGAGCGTGCGCGGGCGGCGGTCAGAAGTGAGGTCGGAAGTGGTGGGCCGGCGGAGAGCCGCTGGTCACGTCCTCGCCGGGGAGATTCCCCGGCGAGACCGGTTTACCCGGCCCTGTTCGCTTGTACCCTTGTGAAGATAACAATTTGTGACTGCGTCAGCTGTGGAGCGGTCACGCGCGGACAGCCACGCGCGGACAGCCACGCGCCAACCGTCACGAGCCAACGGTCACGCCTGACGCTGGTGCGGCACCCGAAGGGTCAGGATCGCCATGTCGTCGGACGGCGGCTCGGGGGCGAAGCGCTCGACCGCGCGCTGCACCCGCATGGCAACCGCGCCGGCGGTCAGGCCGGTGCAGCCGGTGAGCACCTCGGCGAGGCCGTCGTCGCCCAACATCCGTCGGCCCTCGCGGCGTTCGGTCACTCCGTCGGTGACGCAGAGCAGCACCTCGCCGGGGGAGAGCACCAGGCGCTCGGCGGTGAGTTCGAGGTCCTCCATGACTCCGAGCAGCGGCTGCGGGGTGGCGGCCCGGTCGACCTGGCCGTCGGTGCGCAGTCTCAGCGGCAGCGGGTGGCCGGCGCAGACCAGGGACAGTTCGGTGCTGCCGTCCGGGCGGGGCGTCAGTTCGCCGTACAGC
Source organism: Kitasatospora aureofaciens (assembly GCF_001188955.3). Classification (GTDB taxonomy): domain Bacteria; phylum Actinomycetota; class Actinomycetes; order Streptomycetales; family Streptomycetaceae; genus Kitasatospora; species Kitasatospora aureofaciens. Next base: position 2,316 of record NZ_JPRF03000050.1, read on the forward strand.
AGGGTGAGGAATCGGCTGCGCGAACCCTCGTCCAGGATGGCCGCGTTGAGCCGACGCAGCACCTGTGGGGCGTCCAGGCCCTCGCGGGCGAGCAGGCGCAGCGAGTGCCGGGCCAGGCCGGTGACGGAGGCGGCCTCGGGGCCGGTGCCGCAGACGTCGCCGATGGCGAAGCCGTAGGTGCCCTCGCGGATGGTGAACAGGTCGTAGAAGTCGCCGCCGACCTCGTTGCCCTCGCCGGCGGCCTGGTAGTAGACGTCCACCTCGACGCCGGGGATCTCGGGCAGGTCCGGCGGCAGCAGGCTGCGTTGCAGGGCCTGGCTGGTGGCGGTGCGTTCCGAGTAGAGGCGGGAGTTGTCGAGGGCGAGGGCGGCCCGGCGGGAGAGGTCCTCGGCGAGTTCGAGGATCTCCTGGCGGAACCGGACGCCGGCCGGGACGCCGAGCGCGAGCAGGCCGATGACCCGGTTGCGGGCGGTCAGCGGCAGGACGACGGTCTCGCCGAGCAGGCCCGCGAGTTCGGGGCTGTCGGTGAGGCCGCGGGCGGTGGCCGCCTCGGTGGGCGCGGTCCAGAAGCGGACGCCGTGGGTGGGGCCGGCCTCGGGGGAGGCGGTCTTGTCGAGCAGGTCGCGCAGCGGGTCGATCCGGTCCTCGTCCTCGTGCAGAACGAAGGCGAGGCGGGCCGGGGAGCTGTGGTCGCCGTTGGTGTAGACCGCGCACCAGGAGGCGAGCGTGGGGACGGCCATCTGGGCCATCAGCGCGAGGGTCTGCTCGTGTTCGAGGGTGCCGGCCAGCAGGTCGGAGGCCTCGACGAGGAAGGAGAGCGAGCCGCGGCGCAGTTGTTCGAGCTCGGTCAGCCGGGTGCTCTCGACGGCCAGGGCGACCCGGTCGGCGGCGAACTGGAGGCGCAGCGCGTCCTCGTTGTCGTAGCGGCCGGGGGCGGCGGTGGCGATGCCGAGCGAGCCGATGAGGCGGCCCTCGACCTTGAGGGGGACGGTGACCAGGGAGCGCATGCCGCTGCCGGAGAGCAGGGGCAGTCCGCTGGGGCGGGCGGTGAGGTCCTCGTGGACGGAGGGCAGCCGGGCGGAGTCGTAGCGGTTGCCGGTGTCGACCGGGAAGCGACTGTGCCGACGGTGCTCGGTGGTCAGGCCGGTGGCTGCGCGGACCTCGAACTCGGTCTCGTCGTCGGTGGTGAGCAGCAGGTAGGCGGCGTCGGCGTCGAGCAGGTCGCGGGCGCGTTCGACGGTGCGCTGGAGCAGGGTCTCCAGGTCGTCGGTGGCGACCGGGCCGGCCAGCAGGTCGAGCCTGGGGCCGGCGGCGTCGGCGCGCTCGCCGGGCAGGGCGCGGGCGGGGGAGCGCAGGACGGCGCGGTCGGCTTCGAGGACGAGCAGACAGAGGGTGGAGGGGACGCCCTCGGTGTCGCGCACGCGCACCTGGACGCCGTACACCTCGACCTCCTCGCCGTCGGGCAGCCGAAGGCCGTAGCCGCCCTCCCAGCGGGCCAGCCGGAGGGTGTCGGTGAGGCCGGGGCCGCGGCCGGGGGTCTGCGGCCAGACCGCGAGGTCGGCCCATGGGCGGCCGAGGACGGTGGCGGCGGGGTGCTGGAAGAGCGCCTCGGCGTCCGGGTTCCAGGCCAGCACCCGGCCGTCCTCGTCGAGCTGGACGACGGCGACGTGCACCGGGCCGCGGCTGCTGGGCAGGTCGCTGCCGGGGGTGGCGGGAACGGCGTAGCGGGTGCCGACCACGTGTGCCGGCAGGGTGAGCCGGAACCAGACGGTCTTCTGCCCGGCCGCGTACTCGACGCCCCAGCGCTCGGCGAGGGCGGAGCACATCAGCAGGCCGCGGCCGCCCTCGCCGTCGGGGTCGGCGAAGCGGTCGGAAGCGGAGACGGGCCCGTCGCCGAGGGAGGGCAGGCCGCGCTCGGGGTGGTGGTCGGTGACCTCGATCCGGACGGTCTGCTCCTCGCGCAGGCAGCAGACCTCGGCGGCGGTGCCGGCGTGCACGACGGCGTTGGTGACGAGTTCGCTGACCAGGACGACGGCGTCGTCGACGACCTCGGGCAGGCCCCAGCCGAGCAGCGCATCCCGGACGAAGCCCCGGGCGGCGGCCGCGGACCGGCCGTCGGGGGCGAAGGTGGCGGCTGCGCGCGCAGTGACCACGTTGCCACTTCTCCTCTGCTGCTCTGGCCCTGACTGTCCGGGGTTACGGCGCCGACCTCCCCGTGCGCGCCGTCGGGGTGAGCGTCGGCGCTGGGTCGGGTCGTGGCCCGGTGCAGCGCTCCACCCTACTTTCCGCTTGGTTCCCCGTGGGGGCGGGGCCGTGAAACAGGCACCAGAGGGTGATTCTCCCCACCTGTTTCGGACGGTGCGGGGACAACCCAGTGCAACCGGCCGTATACCGGGCGCCAGTGCTGCCAGACTGGGGGGTCCGCGACGGCCGGTGGGAGCAGTACGGTCGTGTAGGTGCCGGTGGACCGGAGGGTCCGGCCGGCACGCAGCCCAGCCGGGCCGGTGCCCGGTCCGTGCCGTACCGGCGCGGCGGTCACCGGACAGTTCACACGATGTGGGAGGGGCCCCGTTGAGTTCGGCCATCAAGGACGCCACCAAGGACGCTACCGGTACGACGCCGCCCGCGCCGCGCGGCGGGCGGTCCGGGACCGCGCCGCGGATCGCGGCCGGCCGGCGATCGGGCCACAACCGCAGCGCGGAGCCCGCCGAGCTGCGCAAGCTGCTGGCCGCGCTGACCGCGATGCGGGACGGCAACTTCCGGCGCCGGCTGACGGTTCCGGGCGACGGGCCGCTGGCGGAGATCGCCGCGGTGTTCAACGAGGTCGCCGAGCGCAACCAGCACCTGACCGGTGAACTGGCGCGGGTGCGGCGGGCGGTGGGCCGCGAGGGCCGGCTGAACGAGCGGTTGGAGACCGGCGCGGGCGAGGGCGCCTGGATGGCGGCCGTCGACAACTGCAACGCGCTGATCGACGACCTGGCCCGTCCGATGGCCGAGGTGGGCCGGGTGCTGACCTCGATCGCCGAGGGCGACCTGGACCAGAAGATGGAGCTGCGCTCGCTGCACAGCAACGGGGTGAGCCACCCGCTGCGCGGCGAGTACCTGAAGATCGGCCGGACGGTCAACGGACTGGTGGACCAGCTCTCGGAGTTCACCGACGAGGTGACCCGGGTGGCCCGCGAGGTGGGCACCGAGGGCAAGCTCGGCGGTCAGGCCAAGGTCCGCAGCGTCTCCGGCAGTTGGAAGGACCTGGCGGACTCGGTCAACACCATGGCTGGTCGGCTCACCGCGCAGGTGCGCAACATCGCCCAGGTGACCACGGCGGTGGCCAAGGGCGACCTGTCCCGCAAGGTGACCGTCGACGTGGCCGGCGAGATGCTGGAGCTGAAGAACACCGTCAACACGATGGTGGACCAGCTGAACGGCTTCGCCGCCCAGGTCACCACGGTGGCCCGGGACGTCGGTACGGAGGGTCGGCTCGGCGGCCAGGCGCAGGTGCCGGGTGTGGCCGGGGTCTGGCGTGAGCTGACCGACTCGGTGAACTTCATGGCCGACAACCTGACCGGCCAGGTGCGCAACATCGCCCAGGTGACCACGGCGGTGGCGCGCGGGGACCTCTCGCAGAAGATCGAGGTGGACGCGCGCGGGGAGATGCTGGAGCTGAAGAACACCATCAACACGATGGTCGACCAGCTCTCCGGCTTCGCGGAACAGGTGACCAGGGTGGCCCGCCAGGTGGGCACCGAGGGGCGGCTCGGGGGCCAGGCCCAGGTGCCCTGGGCGGCCGGGGTGTGGCGGGACCTGACCGACAACGTCAACTTCATGGCGAACAACCTCACCGACCAGGTGCGCAACATCGCCCAGGTGACCACCGCGGTCGCCAAGGGCGACCTCTCGCAGAAGATCCAGGTGGACGCGCGCGGGGAGATCCTGGAGCTGAAGAACACCATCAACACGATGGTCGACCAGCTCTCCTCCTTCGCGGACGAGGTGACCAGGGTCGCCCGGGACGTCGGCACCGAGGGCATCCTCGGCGGCCAGGCGAGCGTGCCCGGGGTGTCCGGGACGTGGAAGGACCTGACCAACAGCGTCAACCTGATGGCCAACAACCTGACCAGCCAGGTCCGCAACATCGCCGAGGTGACCACGGCGGTGGCCCGCGGCGACGTGTCGAAGAAGATCACCGTCGACGCCAGGGGCGAGATCCTGGAGCTGGTCACCACCGTCAACACCATGGTCGACCAGCTGTCGGCCTTCGCCGACGAGGTCACCCGGGTCGCCCGCGAGGTGGGCACGGAGGGCATCCTGGGCGGCCAGGCGCGGGTGCGCGGGGTGTCGGGGATCTGGAAGGACCTGACCGACAACGTCAACTTCATGGCCTCGAACCTGACCGGACAGGTGCGCAACATCGCCGAGGTCGCCTCCGCGGTGGCCCGCGGCGACCTCTCCAAGAAGATCACCATCGACGCGCAGGGCGAGATCGCGACGCTCGCCGGGACCCTGAACACCATGGTCGACCAGCTGTCCGCGTTCGCGGTGGAGGTCACCCGGGTCGCCCGCGAGGTCGGCACCGACGGCACCCTGGGCGGCCAGGCGAGCGTGCCGGGCGTGGCCGGCATCTGGAAGGACCTGACCGACAACGTCAACCAGATGGCCAACAACCTCACCGGTCAGGTCCGCAACATCGCGCTCGTGATCACGGCGGTCGCCCGCGGCGACCTCTCGCAGAAGATCGACGTCGACGCGCGCGGCGAGATCCTCCAGCTCAAGACCAACATCAACACCATGGTCGACCAGCTGTCCGCCTTCGCCGACGAGGTCACCCGGGTCGCCCGGGAGGTGGGCACCGACGGGCGGCTCGGCGGCCAGGCCCGAGTGCCCGGGGTGGACGGCACCTGGCAGGACCTCACCGAGTCGGTGAACGAGCTGGCCAACAACCTGACCCGGCAGGTGCGCGCGATCGCCCAGGTCGCCACCGCGGTGACCAGGGGCGACCTGAGCCTGCGGATCGACGTGGACGCCGCGGGGGAGCTCGACGAGCTCAAGGACAACATCAACCAGATGATCGCCAACCTGCGCGAGACCACCCGCACCAACCAGGAGCAGGACTGGCTCAAGACCAACCTGGCCCGGATCTCCGGCCTGCTGCAGGGCCGCCGGGACCTGGAGGCGGTCGCCTCGCTGATCATGACCGAGCTGACCCCGGTGGTCTCCGCCCAGCACGGCGCCTTCTTCCTCGCCCAGCCGGCCGGCCGCACCGCCGAACTGATCACCGAGGACGACGACGAGAACGACACCGTGCTGCGCCTGATCGGCAGCTACGGCTACCAGCGGCGGGCGATGCCGACCACCTTCCGGCCGGGCGAGTCGCTGATCGGCCAGGCGGCGGTCGAGAAGCGGGCGATCATCGTCAAGGAGGCGCCGCCCGGGTACCTCAAGATCGCCTCCGGCCTCGGCGAGGCCTCGCCGACCCACATCGTGGTGCTGCCGGTGCTGTTCGAGGGCCGGCTGCTGGGCGTGATCGAGCTGGCCACCTTCAGTTCCTTCACCACCGTCGCGCTGGACTTCCTGAACCAGATCGCCGACCTGATCGGCGTCACCGTCAACACCATCAGCGTCAACACCAAGACCGAGGGACTGCTGCTGGAGTCCCAGCGGCTCACCGCCGAACTCTCGATGCGTTCCGCCGAGTTGGAAGCCCGCCAGGAGGAACTGGAGCGCACAAACGAGGAGTTGCAGGAGAAGGCCGAGCAACTCGCCCAGCAGAACCGCGACATCGAGATCAAGAACAGCGAGATCGAGGAGGCCCGGCAGGTGCTGGAGGAGCGCGCCGAGCAGCTCGCCCTGGCCTCCCGGTACAAGAGCGAGTTCCTCGCCAACATGTCGCACGAGCTGCGCACCCCGCTCAACTCGCTGCTGATCCTGGCCAAGCTGCTCTCCGACAACAACGAGGGCAACCTCTCGCCCAAGCAGGTGGAGTTCGCCGACACCATCCACGGCGCCGGCTCCGACCTGCTCCAGCTGATCAACGACATCCTCGACCTGTCCAAGGTCGAGGCCGGCAAGATGGACGTCCGCCCGGCCCGGATCGCCCTGGTCCAGCTGGTCGACTACGTCGAGGCCACCTTCCAGCCGGTCGCCGTCGACAAGAACCTGGACTTCGCGGTCCGGGTCTCGCCCGCCCTGCCGGTCACCCTGCACACCGACGAGCAGCGGCTCCAGCAGGTGCTGCGCAACCTGATCTCCAACGCGGTCAAGTTCACCGACGCCGGCGGCGTCGACTTCTCGATCAGCCCGGCCGGCCGGGACGTCCCCCAGCACGTGCGCGAGCGGCTGCTGGAGTTCGGCTCGATCCAGGGCCCGGACGACGAGCTGATCGCCTTCTCGGTTTCCGACACCGGCATCGGCATCCCCGGCAACAAGCTGCGCGAGATCTTCGAGGCGTTCAAGCAGGCCGACGGCACCACCAGCCGCAAGTACGGCGGCACCGGCCTCGGCCTGTCGATCAGCCGCGAGATCGCCCGGCTGCTCGGCGGGGAGATCCACGCCGAGAGCGAGCTGGGCAAGGGCTCGACCTTCACGCTCTACCTGCCGCTGCGCACCGACGCCCCGGACGCCGCCGCCGAGCGGCCGGCCGAGCGCCCGGGGGCCGCGAACCCGCCGGCGCCGCGCGCCTCGGTCGGGGTGACCCCCGTGGGCCTGCCGGTGCCGGTCGGCGAGAGCCCGGCCGACCACTGGGCCCAGGAGGTCCGGGAGATGGCCGAGGAGCGCCGTCGCGGCGCCATGGAGCGCCGGCGTACCGCCGCGCTGGAGAGCGCCGCCGCGCCGCGGGCGGTGGAGCCCGCGCAGCAGCCCAGGCCGGCCCGCGGCGACACCCGCTTCGACGGCCAGCAGGTGCTGATCGTGGACGACGACGTGCGCAACGTGTTCGCCCTGACCAGCGTGCTGGAGCAGCACGGGCTGACCGTGCTGTACGCGGAGAACGGCCGCGAGGGCATCGAGATGCTGGAGCAGCACGAGAACGTGGCGCTGGTCCTGATGGACATCATGATGCCGGAGATGGACGGCTACGCGACCACCGAGGCGATCCGCCGGATGCCCCAGTTCGCCGGTCTGCCGATCATCGCGCTGACCGCCAAGGCGATGAAGGGCGACCGCGAGAAGTCCCTGGAGGCGGGTGCCACCGACCACATCACCAAGCCGGTGGAGACGGACCACCTGCTGTCGGTGATGTCGGAGTGGCTGAACGGCGACCGCGCGTGAGGGCCCGGCGGGCGCGAACCCCGGGTTCGCGCCCGCCGGCCGGCCGGTTTGCTGGCGATCGGGCTCGGGAACCCGGTAGGGTCACCGATCGTTGCGAACAGTGACCGGACGACGACACGCTGCTGAGCGTGCGCCGGAGCACTGGCTGCGCGCCGCTCCGGATCCGATCACGACGGAGCGATGTGCCGGGCGAGGGGGTGCGGCTAGCATGACCGGGGTAGCGGTGGGCAGTACGCGAGTGCCCTCACCGGGCGGCAGGCAGGCGACAGGAGGGCGAGCCCCGATGCAGAAGGCCAAGATCCTCCTGGTCGACGACCGGCCGGAGAACCTTCTGGCGCTGGAGGCGATCCTCTCCGCGCTGGACCAGACGCTGGTGCGCGCCGCCTCCGGCGAGGAGGCGCTCAAGGCGCTGCTGACCGACGACTTCGCGGTCATCCTGCTGGACGTCCAGATGCCCGGGATGGACGGCTTCGAGACCGCCGCCCACATCAAGCGCCGCGAGCGCACCCGGGACATCCCGATCATCTTCCTGACCGCGATCAACCACGGCCCGCACCACACCTTCCGCGGCTACGCGGCCGGCGCGGTGGACTACATCTCCAAGCCCTTCGACCCGTGGGTGCTGCGGGCCAAGGTCTCGGTCTTCGTCGACCTGTACGTCAAGAACTGCCAGCTGAAGGAGCAGGCCGCGCTGCTGCGGCTGGAGCTGGAGGCGGGCGGCGGCGAGCAGCCGGCCCTCGGCGGGGCGTTGCTCGGCGAGCTGTCCGCGCGGCTGGCGGCGGTCGAGGAGCAGGCGGAGGCGCTGGGCAAGCAGCTGGACGGGGCCGAGGACGCCGGGGTGGCGGCCACCGCGGCGCACCTGGAGCGCAAGCTGGCCGGCCTGCGCCGGGCCCTGGATGCGATGCGCCCCGGCAGCGCGTAGACGTGCCTCCGGGCGTTCACTCGTCCGGGTGGTTTGGTGCTGCGGCCGGGTGAAACGGGGTCAGCGTGACGATGTGTCTGCGACACGTCCGGACCTCCGGCTCGGCCGCATGTGCTCGGGTCGCCCGCCCCGGTAGGCTGCTGACCCATGGCCACTCGTACGCCCGGAAACGCCGCACGCAAACCGAGTCCGGGACCGTCCAAGAAGGCCGCGGCCAAGGCCCCGGGCAAGCCGCCCGCGAAGAAGGCGGCCGCCCGCAGGGCCCCCGCGAAGAAGGCGGCCGCCAAGTCGGCTCCGCCGCCCCCGCCGCGCCGGTCGGTGCTGATGAGCGCCCTCAACGCGCTCGCGAGCCCGATCGCCGCGATCTTCCGCAGCTTCGGCGACGGCGCCAAGAACCTCCACCCGGCCCACCGCAAGGACGGGATCGGCCTGCTGCTGTTCGCGCTCGCGCTGGTGGTCGCGGCCGGCACCTGGTTCAGCTCGGAGGGCTGGCTGAACGGGGCGGCCACCGCCGTGGTCTCCGGGCTGTTCGGGCGACTGGACGTGCTGGTGCCGTTCCTGCTGGCCGGGATAGCGATCCGGCTCTGGCGCCACCCTGAGTTGCCGGAGGCCAACGGCCGGATCGTGATCGGGCTGAGCACGCTGCTGGTCGGCATCCTCGGGCTGGTCCACATCGGCTGCGGCGCGCCCACGATGGGCAGCGGCGCCTCCCGGATAAGGGCGGCCGGCGGGATCATCGGCTGGGGCGCGTCCACCCCGATGATGGCCGCCGCCGGCGCGGTGCTGGCCGTGCCGCTGCTCCTGCTGCTGGCCTTCTTCGGCCTGCTGGTGGTCACCGCCACCCCGGTCAACCGGATCGGCGAGCGGGTGCGCGGCGTGGGGATGAGGCTCGGCGTGGTCGAGCCCGGTCCCGAGGACGCGTCGCACTGGGGGCGTACGCCGGAGCGCGAGCTGTCCACCGAACCGCCGGAGGACGTCGACCCCGAGGCGCTGCCCTACACCGTGGACACCGACCGTGACGACCCGGGCGACGAGATCGCCGCCCGCCGTCGCCGCCGCCGGCGCAAGCAGTCCGTCGAGGACGACGAGGAGCAGCCGGCCGCCGTCCGCGTCTCGCTGGACAAGGGCCCCCTGGGCGAGGAGCCGCCGGACCCGTACGCCACCCGCGACCTCGCCGCCGGCGCGGCCGCCGACCTGGACGGCGCACTGGTCTACGGCGTGCCCGCCTCCTCCGCGGTGGCGGACATGATGCACCAGGTCAAGGACCTCACCGCGGCGCCCGAGGAGCCCGCCGTCCCGGCCGCCCGCAACGGCGGCCCGGGCGCGCCCGCGGAGCACAGCCCGGCGCCGGTGCGGATGGAGCAGCTGCAGCTCGGCGAGGGCGTCACCTACGCGCTGCCCTCGCTCGACCTGCTGGAGCGCGGCGGCCCGGCGAAGGCCCGCAGCGCCCTCAACGACGAGGTGGTCGCCCAGCTCACCGGCACCTTCACCGAGTTCAAGGTGGACGCCAAGGTCACCGGCTTCACCCGCGGCCCGACGGTCACCCGCTACGAGGTCGAGCTCGGCCCGGCCGTCAAGGTGGAGCGGATCACGGCGCTCGCCAAGAACATCGCGTACGCGGTGGCCAGCCCGGACGTGCGGATCATCAGCCCGATCCCGGGCAAGTCCGCGGTCGGCATCGAGATCCCCAACCGGGACCGCGAGATGGTCAACCTCGGCGACCTGCTGCGCTCGCGCACGGCTGCCGAGGACACCCACCCCATGGTCGTCGGCATGGGCAAGGACGTCGAGGGCCACACCGTGATGGCGAACCTCGCCAAGATGCCGCACATCCTGGTGGCCGGTGCGACCGGCGCGGGCAAGTCGTCCTGCATCAACTGCCTGATCACCTCGATCCTCGCCCGGGCCACCCCGGACGAGGTGCGGATGGTGCTGGTCGATCCCAAGCGGGTCGAGCTGACCGCGTACGAGGGCATCCCGCACCTGATCACGCCGATCATCACCAACCCGAAGAAGGCCGCCGAGGCCCTCCAGTGGGTGGTGCGCGAGATGGACATGCGCTACGACGACCTCGCGGCGTTCGGCTTCCGGCACGTGGACGACTTCAACGCGGCGGTGAGGGCCGGCAAGGTCACCCCGCCGCTGGGCAGCGAGCGGGAGCTGCGGCCGTACCCGTACCTGCTGGTGATCGTCGACGAGCTGGCCGACCTGATGATGGTCGCCCCGCGCGACGTCGAGGACTCGGTCGTCCGGATCACCCAGCTGGCCCGCGCGGCCGGCATCCACCTGGTGCTCGCCACCCAGCGGCCCTCGGTGGACGTGGTGACCGGTCTGATCAAGGCCAACGTGCCGTCCCGGCTGGCCTTCGCGACCTCCGCGATGGCCGACTCCCGGGTCATCCTGGACCAGCCCGGCGCGGAGAAGCTGATCGGCAAGGGCGACGCGCTGTTCCTGCCGATGGGCGCGAGCAAGCCGATCCGCATGCAGGGCGCGTTCGTCACCGAGGCGGAGATCGCCAAGGTGGTGCAGCACTGCAAGGACCAGCTGAGCGCCGTCTACCGGGACGACGTGATGGCCGGGGCCGGGCCGAAGAAGGAGATCGACGAGGAGATCGGCGACGACCTGGACCTGCTGATCCAGGCCGCCGAGCTGGTGGTCTCCACCCAGTTCGGCTCCACCTCGATGCTCCAGCGCAAGCTCCGCGTCGGCTTCGCCAAGGCGGGCCGGCTGATGGACCTCATGGAGTCGCGCGGGATCGTCGGTCCGAGTGAGGGCTCCAAGGCCCGAGACGTGCTGGTGAAGCCGGACGAACTGGACGGGGTGCTGATCACCCTGCGGGGCTGACGGACCGTGCCCTCGGCGGGTGTTCACTCGTTCGGAGGAGGGTAGGCGCCACGAAGGCTCGTCTTCGATCCCCCGGGGAACCGAATGTCCGTACGCCGCGTCACAGGCCGCGAAGCACACCCCGAGTTCCGTCGTGCGTCCCCGCTGACCGCCGGCCAGCGGGGGCCGGAGCCACGGTCGTGGCGGGGCCGCGCATTCGGCCCGGTCCGTTTGAGAAACGATCCGCCCGCGCCCCTAGACTGTTCCCCAGCAGGTGGCCATCCGCTCGAAAGGCGTGCCCCGTGACCATCGGCAAGTCCTCCGACCGCGACAACGCCCCGTCGTCCGTCGAGCCGACCGACGACGCGGAGCAGGCAGCCGATGCTCCGAGCATCGGCCGGGTGCTGTCCGCCGCCCGGATCGAGGCGGGACTCACGGTGGACCAGGTGAGTACCTCCACCCGCGTGCGGGTGCCGATCGTCCATGCCATCGAGGAGGACGACTTCGGCCGCTGCGGCGGCGACTTCTACGCCCGCGGGCACATCCGCTCGATCGCCCAGGCGGTCGGCGCCGACGCCGAGGCACTGGTCGCCCGCTTCGACGAGGCGCACGGCGGCTCGCCGGCCTCCAAGCGCCCGACCACCCAGCTGATCGACAGCGGCCCGATCAAGGTGCCCGCCCGCAGCCGGCCGAACTGGGCGGCGGCCATGGTCGCCGCGATCGTCGCCGTGGTCGGCCTGATCGGCTTCAACCTGGTGAGCGGCAGGGGCGGCCACACCGGCACCGGCACCGGCTCCGCCAGCGCCCCGCTGCCCAGCGGCTCCAGCACCGGCTCGGTCGCCCCGGTCACGCCGACCGTCCAGCCGTCGGCGCCCGCGGCGATCGCCGCCGTCCCGGCCGACAAGGTCACCGTGAAGCTGGTCGCCGAGGGCACCAGCTGGGTCTCGGCGATGGACGGCAACGGCAAGTCGCTGTTCCAGAACAACATGAGCGGCGGCCAGGACCAGACCTTCACCGACCCCAAGCAGATCAAGCTGGTGCTCGGCAACGGCGGAGCCGTGCACGCGTACGTCAACGGCAAGGACCTCGGCGTCCTCGGCAAGGACGGCCAGGTGGTGCACGTCACGTACACCCCCGGAGACCCGCAGGCAGGCTGACCACAGGGCCCGCGGGGGCCGGTTATGACCAGCCGAACCGTGGCGCGCGGACTCCGGGGCGAACGGCACCGGAGGCCGCGCGTTAATCTTGGCCCTATGCCTGAACGCCGCACTGTCGCCCTTGTCACGCTCGGATGCGCCCGCAACGAGGTGGACTCCGAGGAACTCGCCGGGCGACTGGAAGCCGACGGCTGGTTGCTCGTCGACGATGCCGCCGAGGCCGATGTCGCCGTCGTCAACACCTGCGGCTTCGTCGAAGCCGCCAAGAAGGACTCCGTCGACGCCCTGCTGGAGGCCAACGACCTCAAGGGGCACGGCCGCACCCAGGCCGTCGTCGCGGTCGGCTGCATGGCCGAGCGGTACGGCAAGGAGCTCGCCGACGCGCTGCCCGAGGCCGACGGGGTGCTCGGCTTCGACGACTACGCGGACATCTCCGACCGCCTGCAGACCATCCTCTCCGGCGGTCACCACGCCCCGCACATCCCGCGCGACCGCCGCAAGCTGCTGCCGATCAGCCCGGCCGATCGGCAGTCCGCCGCCGAGGCCGTCGCGCTGCCCGGTCACGGCGCCGAGGCCGCCGCCGAGCCGATCACCGACCTGCCCGAGGGCCTCGCCCCGGCCTCCGGCCCGCGCACCCTGCGCAAGCGGCTGGACGACAGCCCGGTCGCCTCGGTCAAGCTCGCCTCCGGCTGCGACCGGCGCTGCTCCTTCTGCGCCATCCCGGCCTTCCGCGGCTCCTTCATCTCCCGCCGCCCCTCCGACGTGCTGAACGAGGCCCAGTGGCTGGCCGGGCAGGGCGTCCGCGAGATCGTCCTGGTCAGCGAGAACAACACCTCGTACGGCAAGGACCTCGGCGACATCCGGCTGCTGGAGACGCTGCTCGGCGAGATCTCCGCGATCGAGGGCGTCGAGCGGGTGCGGGTGTCCTACCTGCAGCCGGCCGAGATGCGCCCCGGTCTGATCGACGCGATGACCGGGACCGCCGACGTGGTGCCCTACTTCGACCTGTCCTTCCAGCACTCGGCGCCCGCCGTGCTGCGCCGGATGCGCCGCTTCGGCTCCACCGACCAGTTCCTGGAGCTGCTGGGGACCATCCGGGGCAAGGCCCCGCAGGCCGGTGCCCGGTCCAACTTCATCGTCGGCTTCCCGGGGGAGACCGAGGAGGACTTCACCGAGCTGGAGCGCTTCGTCACCCACGCAGGGCTGGACGCGATCGGCGTCTTCGGCTACTCCGACGAGGACGGCACCGAGGCCGCCACCTACGACGGCAAGCTGCCCGAGGACGTCGTCGCCGACCGGCTGGACCGGCTGAGCCGGCTCGCCGAGGAGATGACCGCCCAGCGGGCCGAGCAGCGGATCGGCACCGAGGTCGAGGTGCTGATCGAGTCGGTCGAGGACGGCGTGGTCGAGGGCCGCTCCGCCCACCAGGCCCCGGAGACCGACGGCCTGACCACCCTGCACGGCGTCGAGGACCCGAAGGTCGGACAGTTCTGGCGGGCCACCGTGGTGGCCAGCGAGGGCGTCGACCTGATCGCCGAGGCGCTGGAGCAGGTGCGAGCGCTCAGGACCGCGGGGGCCGAGGCTCCGGGAGCCGGGGAATGACCAAGGGGCCCGGCGCCCCGGCCGCGGCCCGCCCGGGCAGACCGGCGGCCGCCCTGCCGTCGGCGCCGGGCATCTGGAACATCGCCAACGTGCTCACCATGGTCCGGCTGCTGCTGGTGCCGGTGTTCGTGGCGCTGCTGTTCGCCGGCGGCGGGCACGATCCCAAGTGGCGTTCGGTCGCCTGGGCCTCCTTCGCCATCGCGATGATCACCGACCTGTTCGACGGCGAGCTCGCCCGCCGCAAGGGCCTGGTCACCGACTTCGGCAAGATCGCCGATCCGATCGCCGACAAGGCCATCATGGGCGCGGCGCTGATCGGCCTTTCGGTGCTCGGCGACCTGCCCTGGTGGGTCACTGCGGTGATCCTGGCCCGCGAGCTCGGCATCACCCTGATGCGCTTCTGGGTGATCCGCTTCGGGGTCATCCCGGCCAGCCGCGGCGGCAAGCTCAAGACGCTGACCCAGGGCATCGCGGTCGGCATGTACGTGCTGGACCTCCACGGCTGGCTGGCCACCGGGAGGGCGGTCCTGATGGGCCTGGCGGTGCTGCTGACCGTCGGCACCGCACTGGACTACGTCGGGCAGGCGCTGCGACTGCGCCGCGAGGGCACGGCCGCGGAGCGCGCGGACCGGTAGGAACAGGGGACCTCCGATGACGGACCACGAGCTGGCCGAGCGGGTGCACGCCGCGCTGCGGGCCGAGGGCGGCACGCTGGCCGTCGCCGAGTCGCTCACCGGTGGGCTGCTGGCCGCCGCGCTGGTGGACGTCCCGGGGGCCTCCGCGACCTTCCGCGGCTCGGTCACCGCGTACGCGACCGAGCTGAAGGCCTCGGTGCTGGGGGTGGACGAGGGCCTGTTGGACGTGTACGGTCCGGTCCACCCGGTGGTGGCCCGACAGATGGCCGAGGGCGTGCGCGCCCTGCTGGGGGCCACGTACGGGCTCGCGACGACCGGGGTGGCCGGTCCGGACCCGCAGGACGGACAGCCGGTGGGCACCGTACACCTGGCGGTCGCCGGCCCGGGGGGAACTCTGGTCAGTTCGCCCCTGCTGTCGGGCGCCCGTGCCACAATCCGTCACGACGCGGTGACCGCCGCACTGGAACTGCTCGCCGGCCGACTCAGTCGTTGACGGCCGGCGGACGGATCTCCACCGGATCGAGATTCTGCCGAACTGGCGTACAGGCATGACACAGCTGGAGGATCGTGTTACATCCAACGGCCTGGTTGGGCAGAAACCAGGTGGCGAACGAGTTGCGTGACGGTGGCCGGGTGGGCCAGGTCGGGTACCACGAGGGGCCCGCGAACCCGGGTACGACACCGGAACAAGGAGGGGGACGGCCTTGCAGCCCAGAGTGAACACGACCAGGGTCCCCGCACGCGAAGCGGGCAAGGCGGTACGGTGGGGGCGTGACATCTCGATCCGCAGTCCGAGGAGGGAGGCACCGATGATCCTGCTCCGTCGCCTACTGGGCGATGTACTGCGTCGGCAGCGCCAGCGCCAGGGCCGCACACTCCGCGAGGTGTCGGCGGCCGCCAGGGTTTCGCTCGGGTACCTCTCCGAGGTGGAGCGGGGACAGAAGGAGGCCTCTTCGGAGCTGCTCTCCGCCATCTGCGACGCGCTCGACGTCCGGATGTCCGAGGTCATGCGCGAGGTCAGCGACGAACTGTCGCTCGCCGAACTTGCGGCGATGGCCACCCTCTCCGAGGGTGATCTGCTGAGGCCGGTACTCGAACCGGTTCCGCTGCCCGCCCCCGGCGCCGACCGGGCGAACATGTCGCCCAAGGCCGCCGCGATGGATGTGGTCGCTGCCTGATCCGGCCTCGACTCCCGGGTATCCGATGCCCGGGGCGAGCGGAGGAGGGCGGTCGTGCGGAGGATCGCGACGGTGCGCACGGTGGCCCGAATACGGCTGCGGGTGCGGTGGGCGGTGACGCGGCCGGCGCGCCGGGTCCTGCTGGTTCTCACGGCCGGGCTCACCTGGTGGCTCGTGGCCGTCCGCGGGCAGCTGACCGACGGCGCGGTGCTGGGGCTGCTGGCGGCCGGCGGCTGGGGGCTCGGTCTCATCCCGGTCCATGCCGACCGGAACGCGACCGGACCCGTGCGACGCCGACGCGGGCGCGAGGAGGCCGTGCGCCGGGTGGAGGCACCATCACCGCCGATCGGGTGAATCGACGTGGCCGGAGGCCGCGGGGTCGTTGACTCCGCGGCCTCCTGGCTCTTTCCGCGGCATTCGGGTGCGTTCGCGGCGTTCCGGCCCCTGGGCGGCGCTCGGGCCCTGCTACGGCCGCAGCCGCAGCCCGCGGGGCGTGGCGTGGAACCCCGCCTCCTCCAGGGCGCGGCCGAGGTCGGAGCCGAGGGCGGGCTCGCCGTTGGCGCGCTCGACCGTGACGCTGCCGAGCGCTCCCGCGCGGACCGCCCCGGCGAGCGCCCCGGCGGCGAGTGCGACCGTCGCCCCGTCCTGCGGCCAGGCCAGCAGGGACTTGCCGCCCCGCTCCACGTACAGCGCCAGCTCGCCGTCGACCAGCACCACCAGGGCGCCGGCCTTGCGGCCCGGGCGGTGCGCCTTGGCCTCCTTGGCCCCCGGCGCTGAGGGCGGCTCCGGCCAGGGCAGCGCGGCGCCGTAGGCGTTCGCCGGATCGGTGGCGGCCAGCACCAGCAGCTGCGGCGGCTCGGCGGTCGGCGCGGCCGGCCACTCGGTGGCCCGGGCCCGCTCCAGTCGGCCGTTGACCGAGCGCAGCCGGTCGGCCGCGCCCTCCATGGCGAACTGGGCGCCGCCCAGGCCCTCGACGAAGTAGCCCCGGCGGGCCCGGCCGCGCTCCTCCATCGCGGCGAGCACCCGGTAGACCCCGGCGAAGCCGCCGGGCACCCGTTCGGCCGCCACCGTGCCCCGGGTCAGCAGACCGTGCCGGTCCAGCAGGCTCTGCGCCTGGGCGGTGGCCCGGAGCGTCGGGTCGGCGGCGAGGGAGGGCAGCAGCGACCAGCGCCCCGCCACCGTCGGGCCGCCGCGCAACGCTGCGCCGGCCCGGCCGAAGGCGCGGCCCGCGCCGCCGTAACGGCCGCGCGGGGTGGACCGGGGCGCGCGGTGGGCGGTGGCTCCGGCGGTGCGGCCGGAGCCGAGCAGGGCGCGCAGCGGTGCCAGGGTGTCGTTGGTGACGTACCCGGCCCAGACCAGGTCCCAGAGCGCCTCGACCGCCTCCGGCTCGGCCGTCTCCTCCGGCAGCTGCTGGAGGAGCTGGCGGAAGAACAGGCCGTAGCCGCCCGCCAGGGACTGCAGCAGGGCGCTGTGCAGCGGGGTGAGCGCGGGCGGCACCGGCTCGGGGCGCAGCAGGTGGGCGTTCTCGGCCAGGTGGAGGCTGAGCCAGCCGTCCTTGCCGGGCAGGGCGCCCGCGCCGCACCAGCCGATCTCGCCGGCCGCCATCAGCTCGTCCAGCAGGCCGGGGGAGTAGTCGCCGAGCCGGGCCGGGAGGATCAGCTTCTCCAGGGAGGAGGCGGGCAGGGCGGTCCCCTGGAGCTGTTCGACCACCCGGAGCAGGCCGTCCGCGCCGCGCAGCCGGTGCCCGGCCAGGTGCTGCCACTGCGGCAGGAAGGCGGCCAGGGCGCGCGGCGGGACGGGCTCGACCTCCTGGCGCAGGGCGGCCAGCGAGCGGCGGCGCAGTCGGCGCAGCACCTCGGCGTCGCACCACTCGGGGGCGGTGTGCCACTCGGGGTCGGTGTGGCTTCCGGCCGGCCTGAACTGGCCCTGGACCAGGCGGCCAGCCGCGGTGAGGCGCTGCAGGGTGCCGGTGACGACGGCGGTGCCCAGGCCGTAGCGGGCGCCGGCCTCGGCGGCGGTGAACGGGCCGTGGGTGCGGGCGTGCCGGGCCAGCAGGTCGCCCAGCGGGTCCTTGACCGGCTCGGTGAAGGCCTCGGGGACGCCGACCGGCAGCGGGGTGCCGAGTGCGTCGCGCAGCCGTCCGGCGTCCTCGATCGCGGCCCAGCGCTGCTCGCCGGAGATCCGGACCTGGATCACCCGGCGGGCGGCCTCCAGTTCCAGGGCCCACAGCGGCTCGGCGCCACGGGCGGTCAACTCGGCCTCGGTGAGCGGACCGAGCAGGCGCAGCGCGTCGGCGACGCCCTCGGCGTCCTTGATCCGGCGCTCGGGGGTGAGGCGTTGGAGCTCGGCCTCCAGCTCGGCGAGCACCTGCGGGTCGAGCAGTTCGCTCAGTTCGGCCTGGCCGAGGAGCTCGGACAGCAGCCGGGAGTCGAGCGAGAGGGCGGCGGCCCGGCGTTCGGCGAGCGGGGAGTCGCCCTCGTAGAGGAACTGGGCGACGTAGCCGAACAGCAGTGAGCGGGCGAAGGGCGAGGGCTCGGGGGTGGTGACCTCGACCAGGCGGACGGCGCGGGATTCGAGGTCCCCCATCAGCTCGACCAGGCCGGGGACGTCGAAGACGTCCTGGAGGCACTCGCGGACGGCCTCCAGGACGATCGGGAACGAGCCGTACTCGGAGGCGACTTCGAGCAGTTGGGCGGCGCGCTGGCGCTGCTGCCAGAGCGGGGTGCGGCGGCCGGGGTTGCGGCGGGGGAGCAGCAGGGCTCGGCCGGCGCACTCGCGGAAGCGGGAGGCGAACAGGGCGGAGCCGCCTACCTGGTCGGTGACCAGCTGCTCGATCTCGGTCGAGTCGAACAGGGCGGCGTCGGCGCCGACCGGGGCCTCGTCCCGGGACGGACTCGCGGGCTCCGACGGGCCGGCGAAGTCGAAGTCGGGGGAGAACAGGTCCGCGTCGGGCAGCCGGAGCACGATGCCGTCGTCGGCGTGCATGACCTGCGGGTCCAGGCCGTGCTTCTCGCGCAGCCGGGCGCCGAGGGCGAGCGCCCAGGGGGCGTGCACCTGGGCGCCGAAGGGGGAGTGGATGACGATCCGCCAGTCGCCGAGCTCGTCCCGGAAGCGCTCGACCACGATGGTGCGGTCGTCGGGGAGGTGGCCGCAGGCGGCCCGCTGCTCGGCGAGGTAGTCCAGCAGGTTGGCGGCGGCCCAGTCGTCCAGGCCGGCCCGCTTGAGGCGCTCGGTGGCGGCCTCCGGTTGGAGCGAGCCCAGCTCGCGGGTGAACGCGCCGAGGGCGCGGCCGAGTTCGAGCGGGCGGCCGAGGGTGTCGCCCTTCCAGAACGGGAGCCGGCCGGGGACGCCGGGGGCCGGGGTGACCAGCACCTTGTCGTGGGTGATCTCCTCGATCCGCCAGGACGTGGTGCCGAGGGTGAACACGTCGCCGACGCGGGACTCGTAGACCATCTCCTCGTCGAGCTCGCCGACCCTGCCGCCGCCCTTCTTGGGATCGGTGCCGGCGATGAAGACGCCGAACAGGCCTCGGTCGGGGATGGTGCCGCCGGAGGTGACGGCCAGGCGCTGGGCGCCGGGGCGGCCGGTCACCGTCCCGGCCACCCGGTCCCAGACCACCCGGGGGCGCAACTCGGCGAAGGCGTCGGAGGGATAGCGGCCGGCCAGCATGTCGAGCACGGCGTCGAAGGCGGACTGCGGGAGGGTGGCGAAGGGGGCGGCGCGGCGGACCACGGTGAGCAGCTCATCCACCGGCCAGGCGTCCAGGGCCGTCATCGCGACCAGTTGCTGGGCCAGCACGTCCAGCGGGTTGCGCGGGATGCGCAGCGCCTCGATCCGCCCCGCCCGCATCCGCTCGGTGACCACGGCGGACTGCACCAGGTCCCCCCGGTACTTGGGGAAGAACACGCCGGTGGAGACGGCGCCGACCTGGTGGCCGGCCCGGCCGACCCGCTGCAGGCCGGAGGCGACCGAGGGCGGGGACTCGACCTGGACGACGAGCTCGACGGCGCCCATGTCGATGCCCAGCTCCAGGCTGGAGGTGGCGACCACGGCGGGCAGCCGGCCGGCCTTCAACTCCTCCTCGACCAGGGAGCGCTGCTCCTTGGACACGGAGCCGTGGTGGGCCCGGGCGATCACCGCGGGCACGCCCCCGGCGGCGCCCGAGCCGCCCATCAGCTGGGCCGGGGCGTGCGCCTCGGGGGCGGCGGTGCCGGTGACGCGCTCGTAGGCGATCTCGTTCAGCCGGTTGCACAGGCGCTCGGCCAGGCGGCGGGAGTTGGCGAAGACGATGGTCGAGCGGTGCGCCTCGACCAGGTCGACGATCCGCTCCTCGACGTGCGGCCAGATCGAGGCCTGGCGCTGCGGGTCGGAGCCCGCGGCGCCGCCGGTGGCCGGGGCGGCGGGCAGGTCGTCCAGGTCGGGGACCGGGACGACCACCGAGAGGTCGAACTCCTTGGCGGCGGCGGGCTGGACGACGACGGCGCCGCGCTGGGGGCTGAGGAAGCGGGCCACCTCCTCGACCGGGCGCACCGTCGCGGACAGGCCGATCCGGCGGGCCGGGCGGTCCAGCAGTTCGTCCAGCCGCTCCAGGCTGAGCGCGAGGTGGGCGCCGCGCTTGGTGCCGGCGACGGCGTGGACCTCGTCCAGGATCACCGTGTCGATGCCCCGGAGCGCCTCCCGAGAGGCGGAGGTGAGCAGCAGGAACAGCGACTCGGGGGTGGTGATCAGGATGTCCGGCGGGTGGGTCGCGAAGCGGCGGCGGTCGGCGGCGGGGGTGTCCCCCGAGCGGATGGCGACCTGGACCTCGGGCTCGGGCAGGCCGAGCCGGACGGCGGCCTGGCGCAGGCCGGTCAGCGGGGCGCGCAGGTTCCGTTCGACGTCCACCGCCAGGGCCTTGAGCGGGGAGACGTAGAGCACCCGGCAGCGGCGCTTGGGCTCGGCCGGGGGCGGGGTGCTGCTGAGCCGGTCGAGCGCGGAGAGGAAGGCGGCCAGCGTCTTGCCGGAGCCGGTGGGGGCGACCACCAGGACGTCGGTCTCCCGCTGGATGGCGCGCCAGGCCTCGGCCTGGGCGGTGGTCGGGGCGGAGAAGGCACCGGTGAACCACGCCCGGGTGGCCGGGGCGAAGTCGGCCAGCGGGTCGTCGGGCCGGGGGGCGTCGGCGGGCGGGGTCGGGTGCTGGGGCGCCATGCACCCATGGTGCCGGGTGGGACTGACAAGCGAGGGCGGGGCCGTGAGCAGGGGTGGGGTGGGCGGAAGGGGCCGGGCGTGAGGGGGCCGGGCCGAGGGGTGTAGCTGCGGGGGCGGGAATGATGAAACGCTCATATGGTGAGAAATCGGGCGGGTGATCACTTGGTGGCTGCCCGGCTTGGGCTGTGACCTCACTGGACCGACGAGCGGAGAGCGTGGGATGGCGCAGGCGCACCGGTCCGGCGGTCCCGTCCGTACGGCCCGCCGCCGCAGGGTGTGCGGGCACGCCCGGGCGCTGCTCGCGATACTGGTCACCGCCCTGGTGGCGGGCGGCGCCGTGCCGTACGTGTCGGGGCCCGGGCGCGCCTACGTCAGCTACCTGGTGCTGGCCGAGCGGGAGGACGCCGCAGGGGCCACCAGGGCCGGGAAGGAGAGCCGGGCAGCGGGCGGACAGGTGGTGCAGGAGTACCCGCAGATCGGGGCGGTGCTGACGTACGCCACCGGGGGCTTCGCGGAACGGGTGCGACGCAGGCCGGGGATCGCCGCGGTCGGGGCGACCCGGACGGCGCCGGTGGTGGGGCCGCCGCGGGAACTGGCCGGGGCGGGTGACTTCGCCGCGGGGGTGGGGCGCGGCTGGCGGGGGGATGCGGGGGACGGCGGGACGGGGACGACGGCTGGTACGGTGCCGGACCCCAGGGAGGGCGGGGCCTGGAACCTGGCCATGGTTCATGCGGGGGCAGGGACGGCGTCGGGAGCGGTGGCGGGGGTTGGGCCGACCGGGGACGGTGTCGGTGGGGTGCCGGGGCCGGAGGCGATGCGCAAGGTGCTGGTCGCGGTGCTGGACTCGGGCGTGGACGACACCCACCCCGACCTGCGGGCGGCCGTCGACCCGAAGGCCTCGGCGTCCTGCGCCGACGGACGGCCGGACGCACGCACCGGCTCCTGGCGGCCCGACCCCGGGGTGGAGGAGAGCGGGCACGGCACCCACGTCGCCGGGATCATCGGTGCGGCCCGGGACGGGCAGGGCGTCACCGGGGTCGCGCCCGGTGTGCGGATCGCCGCCGTCCGGCTGCTCGGGCCCCTGGGGCAGTACTACGCGGAGAACATCGTCTGCGGCATGCTCTGGGCCGCCGACCACGGGGCGAAGGCGATCAACGACAGCTACTTCGCCGACCCGTGGAAGTACAACTGCCCCGAGGAACCGGACCAGGCGGCGCTGATCGCGGCCGTCGGCCGGGCCGTCGCCTACGCCCGGCGCAAGGGCGCGGTGGTGGTCGCCTCGGCCGGCAACGACGGGCAGGACCTCGGCGCGGCCCGGACGGACCGGCGCAGCCCCAACGACCGGGTCACCGGGCCGGCCCCCACCCGCTACCTGGGCACCGAGTGCATCCGCCTTCCCGGCGAGTTGCCCGGGGTCGTCACCGTCACGGCCGTCAACCGGGACGGGAGTCCGTCCTCCTACACCAACTACGGGCGCGGCCGGATTTCGCTGGCTGCACCCGGCGGGGACCCGGACGGCGGGGCGGAGGGGGCGATCGTCTCGGACTGGCCCGGTGGGCGGTTCGCGGCGCTGGCGGGCACCTCGATGTCGGCGGCGCACGTCACGGGGGCGGTGGCGGTCGCGGCGGCGTTGCACCCGGACTTCGGGGCGGCGCAGTTGGCGGATCTGCTGGCTCGGACGGCGGCGGGGTGTCCGGTGCGGGGGTGCGGGGACCGGGGGCACTTCGGGGTGGGGTTGTTGGTGGTGCCCCGGTAGGCGGTTGGGGACGGGGGTGTTCGCGGGGCTCTCGGGAGGGGTGGGCGGTGCTTCGTGGGCGCGCGGGTTCTGCCCGCGCGCCCACGAGGGCGGGGGGCGGCGCCCACTGGCGGGGGATGGCGGTGGGCGGGGCCCGTGAGGGGCCTCCGGGATACTGGGGGTATGAGGCTGACCGAGTTCTGGCGACGGATGTATGCGCACTTCGGGGAGGGGTATGCGGAGTCGTTTGCGTCTGATCATGTGATGAGTGAGTTGGGTGGGCGGACGGTGCGGCAGGCGTTGGAGGCGGGGTGGGAGGCCAAGGACGTGTGGCGGGTGGTCTGTGAGACGCAGGGGGTTTCGGCGCTGCTGCGCTGAGCGGTCGGTGCGGGGGTGGTGGGACAGACTGTCCGGGTGACTACGAGCGGAGAGCAGGAGCGCCTCGGTGAGGCGGTGCGGGGTGCCGAGGGGGAACGGGCGGGGCACGGTGGGGTGTTGTGGGGCGGGATGCCGCCCTGGTTGCCCCGGGCGATGGTGTTGTTCCTGGTGTCGGTGGGGCTGTTCCAGCTCGCGGACTGGGCGTTCCGGCAGTTGATCGACCTGTTCGTGATGCTGTTGGTGGCGTTCTTCCTCTCGTTGGCGCTGGAGCCGGCCGTGGACCGGATGGCGGCGCGCGGGGTGCGTCGGGGGGTGGGGACCTTCCTGGTGTTCGTGGCGGTCGGGGTGGCGGTGGTGGGCTTCCTGGCGGCGCTCGGCACGCTGTTGGTGGACCAGGTGGCGAAGATCGCCGGGGACATGCCGCACCTGGTCGACAATCTGATCGTCTGGACCAACCGGACGTTCCACCAGGACCTGTCGCTGGGTGAGCTGCAGAAGCGGCTGCTGAAGGACTCCGGGACGATCGAGGGGTACGCCCAGCAGGCCGCGGACAACGTCTGGGGCGTCTCGTCGACGCTGATCGGCGGGCTGTTCCAGACGTTCACGGTGGGGCTGTTCACGTTCTACTTCACCGCCGAGGGCCCGCGGGTGCGGCGGACGGTGTGCTCGCTGCTGCCGCCCGCCAAGCAGGCGGAGGTGCTGCGGGCCTGGGAGATCGCGCTGGCCAAGACGGGCGGCTACCTGTACTCCCGGGCGGTGCTGGCGGTGGTGTCGGCGGCCGGGCACTGGGTGATGTTCGCGCTGATCGACCTGCCGTACTCGGCGGCGCTGGCGATCTGGGTCGGCGTCATGTCGCAGTTCGTGCCGACCATCGGGACGTACCTGGCGGGTGCGCTGCCGGTGCTGGTCGCCCTGACGGTGGAGCCGGTGGACGCGTTGTACGTGCTGGTCTTCACGGTGGTCTACCAGCAGATCGAGAACTACGTGCTGCACCCGAGGATCACCGCCAGGACGGTGGACGTGCACCCGGCGGTGGCCTTCGGCGCGGTGATCGCGGGGGCGGCGCTGCTGGGGGCGGTGGGCGCGCTGATCGCGATCCCGGCGGCGGCGACCATGCAGGGCTTCGTCGGGACGTACGTGCGGCGGTACGAGGTGGCGACCGATCCGAGGATCGACCAGGGCGAGCAGCGGCGGGCCCGGCGGGAGCTGCGCCGGGAGGCGGCGCGGCGGCTGCGGCGGATGGTGGGCGGCGACGGGGAGTGACGGACGGTGCGGGGCGGGCGGCCGGGGGTGACCCCGTCGACCCGCCCCCCGGCGTGGTCGGACCTGCGCGGCTTGAATCGAACAGACGTTCCTTTGTACTCTCCGGCGAGGAGTTTTCCACAGGCGGAGCCGGGTGGGGCTCGTTTGTCAGTGGGACGCGCTAGCGTCGATGACGATGAAGCGCACAGCACAGAACCCGAGGGAAAAAGCCATGGCAGGTACGGACCGCGAGAAGGCCCTGGAGACCGCGCTCGCCCAGATCGAGCGGCAGTTCGGCAAGGGCTCGGTGATGCGCCTCGGCGAGAAGGCGAACGAGCCGGTCGAGGTGATCTCCACCGGGTCGACCGCCCTGGACGTCGCCCTCGGGGTGGGCGGCATCCCGCGCGGCCGAGTGATCGAGATCTACGGCCCCGAGTCCTCCGGCAAGACCACCCTGACCCTGCACCTGGCGGCCAACGCCCAGCGGGCCGGCGGCACGGTCGCCTTCGTCGACGCGGAGCACGCGCTCGACCCGGAGTACGCCAAGAAGCTCGGCGTGGACACCGACGCCCTGCTGGTCAGCCAGCCGGACACCGGTGAGCAGGCCCTGGAGATCACCGACATGCTGATCCGCTCCGGCGCGATCGACCTGGTGATCATCGACTCGGTCGCGGCACTCGTCCCGCGCGCCGAGATCGAGGGCGAGATGGGTGACTCGCACGTCGGTCTGCAGGCCCGCCTGATGAGCCAGGCGCTGCGCAAGATCGCCGGTGCGCTGAACCAGTCGAACACCACCGCCATCTTCATCAACCAGCTGCGCGAGAAGATCGGTGTGATGTTCGGCTCGCCGGAGACCACGACCGGTGGCCGGGCGCTGAAGTTCTACGCCTCGGTCCGACTGGACATCCGCCGGATCGAGACCCTGAAGGACGGCACCGAGGCGGTCGGCAACCGCACCCGCGTCAAGGTCGTCAAGAACAAGGTCGCCGCGCCGTTCAAGCAGGCCGAGTTCGACATCCTCTACGGCATCGGCATCAGCCGCGAGGGCGGCCTGATCGACATGGGCGTCGAGCACGGGTTCATCCGGAAGTCCGGCGCCTGGTACACGTACGAGGGCGACCAGCTCGGCCAGGGCAAGGAGAACGCCCGTAACTTCCTGCGGGACAACCCGCAGCTCGCCGACGAGATCGAGCGGAAGATCAAGGGCAAGCTCGGCATCGGCCCGAAGACCGAGGAGCCGGCCGAGGCCGCTCCGGAGGCCGCCGCTGCCGCCGCCGACGGCGTCGCGAAGCCGATCACCGCGACCGCCGCCAAGACGGCCGCGGCGAAGAAGACGGCGGCTGCCAAGGCCTGAGCCGTTGACGCAGTACGACATGGTGGGCGGCGGCCCGGCGGGCCCCGAGGACGACGACTTCGGGCCGCCGGACTGGTTCGCCGCGGTCGCGGAGCCCGAGCCGGAGCCGCGAGCGCGGCCCGAGCGGACTCCGGTCCGGGTGGCGCGCGGCGCGGCGCCCGGACCGGTTCTCGACCGGGAGCAGCCGACGGAGGCCCCGCTCGAGGCACTCGGCCTGGTCCCCGCCTCCGAGCTGCGCGCCGGCCGTCGGCGGCGTCGCTCGGCGCTGGCCGAGGAGTCGGAGGCCGCGGGCGGCGGCATGCCCGCAGAGCGGAGCCCGGGTGGGGCCGAGGCGGCCGGTCACGGGGGTGTGGCCGCCTCGCCCACCCGAGCTCGCCGCGGCCGGCGGAGCGCGCGCTCCGAGGAGGGGCCGCCGGGCGAGGAGACGGGCGCCGCCCGTACCTCCCGCAAGCGGGCCGAGGAGGAGTCCGACCCGGAGAGCCGCGCCCGGGACATCTGCCTGCGGCTGCTCACCGGTGCGGCCAAGTCCCGCAAGCAGCTCGCCGACGCCCTGCGCAAGCGGGAGATCCCGGAGGACGTCGCCGAGGAGGTGCTCACCCGGCTGGAAGAGGTCGGGCTGATCGACGACGCCGCCTTCGCTGCGGCCTGGGTCGAGTCCCGGCACGCCGTCCGGGGCCTGTCCCGCCGGGCGCTGACCCAGGAGCTGCGCACCAAGGGGGTGGCCGCCGACGTGGTCGAGCAGGCCGTCGCCCAGCTCGACCACGACGACGAGACGGACGCGGCCCGGGCGCTGGTCGAGCGCAAGCTGCGGTCCACCCGGGGGCTTGACCCGCAGGTCCGCACTCGGCGGCTGGTCGGGATGCTGGCCCGGCGCGGCTACTCCGAGGGGCTGGCCTTCCGGGTGGTGCGCGGTGCGCTGGAGCAGGAGGCGTCCGGTGAACGGTCCGGGACGGAATGGGAGTAGTGGAGGTCCGGGAGAGCCGGGCCACGGCGGTAGCGGGTTGAGGCGTGTCCCTCGGATCTCCCCGAGGAAGCCCTAACTCGCGGAATCCACCTGCTGGGGCTCCGGGGTGGGTTCGGGCTCCGGCTCGGGCGGGGCGGCGATCGGGGCCGGCCCGCCGCGGGCGCGGTCGGCGAGTGCCAGGAGGTCCTCGGCGGCGGCGCCCTGGGTGACGCCGACCAGGTGGCCGTCCGGGCGGATCAGCAGCACGGTGTGCGGCCCGGCGCCCGGGTACTCCTCGGTGACCAGCACCTGGGCCGGCACCGGCAGTGCGGCGGCGACCTCGGCCAGCCGGGGCATCAGCCCGGCGCCGAGCCAGTGCTCGGCCGACCAGACCGCGGTGCCGGGGGCGACCAGCAGCAGCAGGAAGGTGGCGCCGAGCCGGGCGTGCAGGTGGTCCGGGGTGCCGTCGGTGGTGAGCACCGGAAGGTCCGGGACGAGCACGCCGGGGGCGGTGGCGGGCAGCAGTTCGCTGAGCGAGGTGGCGCCGCGCGCGCCGCGCTGCACCGGCACCCGGCCGGGGACGCCGGAGGGCGCCGCCGGGTAGGCGGGGGCGCCGCCGAAGCGGCCGGTGCCCAGCTGGCCGTCGGCGAGCAGCGGGGCGTGTTTGCGGAAGCCGCCGACCAGCAGCGAGCGCCGGGTCTGCTGCCAGCCGCGCAGCGGGCGCAGCAGCGGCATGGACTGGTCGACGGCGCGCAGCCGGGCGCCGACCGCGCCGCGGCGCTCGGCCTCGTAGCCGTCCAGCAGGGACCCGCCGGGCTGGGGGCCGCCGGAGTGGAGGTGCCAGGCGAGGGCGAGCCGCCAGGCGAGGTTGTCGGCGTCGCGCAGTCCGTCGGCGAGGTTCTGCATGCCGAGTGCGCCGTGCAGGTGAGCGGCGTCGCCGGCCAGGAAGCAGCGGCCGCTGCGGAAGCGGGCGGCGAGGCGCTGCTGGGCAGTGTGGTCGGCGGCGGCGAGCAGCTCGTAGCGGGGGAGTTCGCCGCACCAGCCGGTGAGGGTGGAGGTGACCCGGGTGAGCAGGGTGTCGCCGGTGACGATGCCGGGCCAGGTGGCGTGCGGGTCGACCTGTTCGGTGGGGGCGGGTCGGCCGGGGGGCAGCCGCCAGTCGAGCCGCCAGACGCCGTCCGGCAGCGGACGGGCGGAGGCCTCGCGGTCGCCGCGCCACGGGGGTTCGCGGTGCAGCCGGGCGCCGTCGAAGGGCAGGTCGACCCGGACGGTGGCGATGGCGTTGCGGTCGACGGCCGGGCGGCCGGGGAAGCGGATCTTCAGCAGTTTGCGGACGGTGGAGCGGGCGCCGTCGCAGCCGACCAGGTGGCTGCCGCGCCACCAGGTGGCGGAGCCGTCCTGGGTGCCGTGGGTGCGGACACTGACGCCGTCGCGGTCCTGTTCGAGCTCGACGACCCGGTTCAGCGGGACCAGCCGGACCAGCGGGGTGCCGGTCAGGGCGTCGCGCAGGCCGCGCTGGAGGCGGTGCTGGGGGAGGTGGAAGGTGGGCGAGTCGGTGAGGTCGATCCGCCGCACCTCCTGGCGGCGCCGCCAGATGGCGAAGGAGTCCCACAGCGCCGAGTCGGAGACGGCCCGGGAGTAGCCGATCCGGGTCAGGAAGGCGGTGGTGTCGGCGCCGAGGACGACGCTGCGGGGGCCCTCCGGGCAGAGCCCGGAGCCCTCGTCCAGGACGACGGTCGGCACCTCGTGCCGGGCCAGCGCGAGGGCCAGGGCCAGACCGACCGGTCCGGCCCCGACCACGATCACCGGGTCCATGCGGGGACCTCCGGGCACGAACCGGCCCATGGGCCGGCGTCAGTTACCGCTGCCGCATATGCCGCGTGGATGCTCCCGGGAGGTGTCACGAACAGCAATGCAACAGTTCACCTGCGTGTCCGTCAAGCAGCAGCTGAAGTGCGCCGGTTCGCGCCGCGGCGGCCGCGTGCTTCGATCCACCGCGCGAGCGCGGTCAGCAGCAGGCACAGCGCGATGTAGATGGGCGCGATCACCAGCACCACGGGGATGTACGGGAAGCCCGCGGCGTTCATCGGCTGGCTGGCGATCTTCTTGCCCATGAACAGCAGCTCGTTGTACGTGATGATGTAGCCGAGCGAGGTGTCCTTGAGGGTGACGACCAGCTGACCGATCATCGACGGCAGCATCGAGCGGACGGCCTGCGGCACCAGGATGGTGGACATCACCTGGGTCTTGCGCATTCCGAGGGCGTACGCCGCCTCGCCCTGGCCCCGAGGGACGGCGTTGACGCCGCTGCGGATGATCTCGGCCTGGACCGAGCCGTTGTAGAGGGTGAGGCCGAGCACCAGCGCCCACATCGGGTCCTTGGCGAAGAACGCGTAGTAGAGCGCGACGATCAGGATCAGCAGCGGCATCGCCCGGAAGAACTGGACGATCGCGGTGCAGACCCAGCGGACCGGCCCGTGGTCGGAGAGCGTCCCGGAGGCCAGCAGCGCGCCCAGGGCGAGCGAGAAGGCGCCCGCCAGGCCGAAGGCCTTCAGGGTGGACAGCAGGCCGTCCACGATCATCTGCTGGACGAAGTTGTACTGGAACGGGTCCCACAGGTCGGCGTCGAACTGGCCGTTGTCGGCGAGCGCGCTGACGGCGTACCAGAGCAGCCCCGCGATGCCGAGCAGCGCGAGGACGCCGAACAGCCGGTAGCGGGTGCGGGTCCGGGGGCCGGGGATGTCGTAGAGGACGCTCGCCGAGCCCTGCCGCTGACGCTGGAGCATGCTCATCGGGCCACCGCCAGTCGGGATTCCAGGAAGCGGAAGAGGGAGGCGACCGTCGCGCTGATCAGCAGGTAGGCGCAGGCCACCCAGAAGAAGATCGAGAAGATCGAGTAGCCGCGCTCGGAGAAGGTCTGCTGGGCGCTGTACAGCTCGCCGACGCTGAACGCGCCGGCGATCGCCGAGTTCCTGGGCAGTGCGATGAACACGCTGCTCATCGGGCCCAGCACGGTCCGGGTGGCCTGCGGCAGGATCACCAGGCTGAGGGTCTGGAAGAAGTTCATGCCGAGGCTGCGGGCCGCCTCCGCCTGGCCGAGCGGGACGGTGTTGATGCCGGAGCGAATCACCTCGCAGACGAACGAGGCGGTGTACCCGCCGAGCGCCAGCACCGCGAAGGTGAGGTGGCTGAAGTGCACCCCGAGCGGCGGCAGGCCGAAGGTGACGGCAAAGAACAGCAGGGTCAGCGGCGTGTTGCGGAACAGCGTCACCCAGGTGGTGCCGAAGGCGCGCAGGACCGGCACCGGGGAGACCCGGAAGGCCGCCAGCAGGGTGCCCAGCAGCAGGGCGAGCAGGGCGCTGAGCGCGCTCAGCTCGATCGTCTGCAGGAAGCCGTCGCGGAACAACGCGAAGTTGTCCTGCTCGAACAGGAACCCCATCCGGCGGCCCTCCTCTCACAGATGGTCGGGAAGCGGGGGGTGGAATCAGTAGCGGTCGAGGGTCGGGATCGCCGGGGCGGCCGAGCCGGACGCGCCCAGGGTCGCGTCGTAGGCCTTCTTCCAGTCGCCGTTGTCCTCGTGGGCCTTGAGGGCGTCGCTGATCGCGTCGCGCAGCGCCTTGTCGTCCTTGTTCAGGCCGACGCCGTAGTTCTCCTTGGTGAACGGCTTGCCGACCACCTTGAGCTTGGGGGCGTACTTGGAGGCGTAGCCCTTGAGGATCGCGTCGTCGGTGGTGACCGCGTCGACCTCGCCCGACATCAGCTTCTCGACGCAGGCCGAGTAGGTGTCGAACTGGGTGACCTTCGGGTTGTACGGCTGGATGTTCTTGATCGAGGTCGAGCCGGTGGCGGTACAGATGTTCTTGCCGCTGATGCTGTCCGGGCCGGTGATCGAGGTGTTGTCGCTCTTCACCAGGAAGTCCTGGCCGGCGATGTAGTACGGGCCGGCGAAGGAGACCGTCTTCTTGCGCTCGTCGTTGATGCTGTAGGTGCCGACGTAGAAGTCGATCTGGCCCTTGGCGATGGCCGGCTCGCGCTGCGAGGAGACCAGGGTCTGCCACTTGATCTGCTGCGGGGTGAAGCCCAGGTCGGCGGCGACCATCTTGGCGATCTCGATGTCGAAGCCGCTGCGGTCGCCGCTGGCGACGTCCTCCCAGCCGAGGTTCGGCTGGTCGGCCTTGGCGCCGATGATCAGCTGGCCGCGCTTCCTGGCCTCGGCGATGACCGGGGAGTCGACCTTGGCGTCCGTCTTGACCGTGTAGGTCGGCAGCGCCGGGGCGTTGGTCGCGCTCGCCGCGTTGGAGGCGGGGGTGCCGTCCTTGCCGCAGGCGGCGGTGGCGGTCAGCGCGACGGCACAGAGCGCCACGGCGAGGGTGCGGGAAGTCCTCATGAGGGTTGTACTCCTGGGGCTGGGCCACGGTGCGGACCGGGCTCTGGCGTCTGGAAGTCGTGCACGGGCAGGGCCGTCCGGCGCCGTTGCCGGAGGCGGCCCCGCGTGGTCTCGAAGCGTCAGTGGTGCAGGATCTTCGAGAGGAAGTCCTTGGCGCGGTCGGAGCGGGGCGCGGTGAAGAACGCGTCCGGGGTGTCCTGCTCGACGATCTTGCCGTCGGCCATGAACAGCACCCGGTTGGCGGCGGAGCGGGCGAAGCCCATCTCGTGGGTGACGACGACCATCGTCATGCCGTCGGCGGCCAGCTGGCGCATGACCTCCAGCACCTCGTTGACCATCTCGGGGTCGAGCGCCGAGGTCGGCTCGTCGAAGAGCATCACCTTGGGCTTCATCGCCAGCGCCCGGGCGATCGCCACGCGCTGCTGCTGGCCGCCGGAGAGCTGGGCCGGGTACTTGTCCGCCTGCGCGCCCACGCCGACCCGGTCGAGCAGTTCGCGGGCGGTCTTCTCGGCGTGCGAGCGGAGCACCTTGCGGACCTTGACCTGGGCCAGGACCACGTTCTCCAGCACGGTCTTGTGCGCGAACAGGTTGAAGCTCTGGAACACCATGCCGACCTCGGCGCGCAGCTTGGCCAGCTCCCGGCCCTCCGCGGGCAGCGGCCGGCCGGACAGGGTGATCGTGCCGGAGTCGATCGTCTCCAGCCGGTTGATCGTCCGGCAGAGCGTGGACTTGCCCGACCCGGAAGGGCCGATCAGGACGACCACCTCGCCCTGCCTGATCTCCAGGTCGATGTCCTGGAGCACGTGCAGCGCGCCGTAGTGCTTGTTGACGTTGCTCAGCACGACCAGCGGGGCGGCTGCGGGGGTGGAGTCCTCGACCGGGCTCTCGGTCATCGCGCCTGCTCCCTACTGTGTCGAACTGGGTCATTTCGGCCTGCCCGAGGAGTCCCAACTCCCTTGGGTGGCAAAGGTGGTGCGAATCCGGGAGCCGCGACCGGCGGAGCCGCAGCCCCCGGTGGGGCGACCTTAGGAGCGCTGACGGTGCCCCGTCAGCGGATCTGAGCGGAACTTGAGGATCACGAAACGGACACACGACGGGTACGCACTGTTCGCGAGTGTGTCGACGGGGCATGTCACAGCGGGAATCCGTACCGGTGCTCGCAGTCCCCCGGGAGCCCGGTACGCGGTCGAGCCTGGCGCCGGGCCGCGCACTGGCCCATACTGCGCAGGACCGGGCCCCGACCTAATCGGCCCCGGCGACCACGTGGGGGAGGGAGGAGAACGGGATGCGACTGCTGCTCGTCGAGGACGACGAACGCGTGGCCGCGGCACTGGTCGCGGTGCTCGGCCGGCACGGCTTCCAGGTGCGGCACGCCCGCAGCGGGCACGAGGCGCTGGACGCCCTGGTGCCGGACGGCAACGAGCCGTACCGCGTCGTGCTGCTCGACCTCGGGCTGCCCGACCGCGACGGCTTCGAGGTGTGCAGCCGGATCCGGGCCGGCAGCGGAGTGCCGGTGATCATGGTGACCGCCCGCGCCGACATCCGCTCCCGGATCCACGGCCTCAACCTGGGCGCCGACGACTACGTCACCAAGCCGTACGACATGGGCGAGCTGCTCGCCCGCATCCACGCGGTCGCCCGCCGCGGTGCCCAGCCGTCCTCGGTGGCGGTGCCCCCGCTCGACGCCGTACCGCAGCAGCGCGGCCCGCTGGAGTCCCGCGGCATCCGGATCGACCGGGAACGCCGCCGGGTCAGCGTGGACGGCCGGGACGTGCCGCTCACCCGCAAGGAGTTCGACCTGCTGGCGCTGCTCGCCCAGAGCCCCGGCGTGGTCTACCGGCGCGAGCAGATCTTCAGCGAGGTCTGGCGCAGCGGCTGGGAGGGCAACGGCCGCACCCTGGAAGTGCACATCGGCTCGCTGCGCAACAAGCTCGCGCTGCCGGGCCTGGTCGAGGCCGTGCGCGGCGTCGGCTACCGGCTGATCCCCGACAGCCCGACCTCCACCGCGGCCGACCAGGCCCCGTCCGCCCCCGCGGAGCACTGACCGCACGTGCGCACCCGCCTGCTCGGCATCCTGATCGCCCTCATGCTCTGCGTCCTGGCCGCCCTGGGGCTGCCGCTCGCGGCGGCGTTCGCGGCGGCCGAGCAGAGCCGGGTGGTGGTCGACCGGCTTGACGACGCCGCCCGCTTCGCCCAGGACCTGCCCACCTCGGGCGCCGCCGCCCTGGACTCCGCGCTCAAGGCCGACCCGGAGCCCGCCCCCGGCGACCTCAGTCGGCGGCACGCGATCGAGGCCGAGGTCCAGCGCTACTTCGACCTGTACGGCGTGCGCCTGGGCATCTTCCAGCGCGACGGCGCGCCGATCGCGGTCGCGCCGCGCGACTGGCGGGTGCCCGCCGTCGGCTGGGGCGCCCAGGCCTTCCAGGAGGCGCTGGACGGGCGGCGCAGCCACAACCCGCCGCAGGTCTGGCCGTGGACCGAGGACCGGACGATTACCGTCGCCGCCCCGGTGGTGCGGGATGGCGACGTGGTCGCGGTGGTGCTGAGCGAGTCCCCGACCGGCGCGCTACGGGCCCGGGTGCTGCACAAGTGGCTGGTGCTCGCCGGCGGCGAGGCGGCCGCGATGGCCGTCGCCGTACTGCTGGCCGTACGGCTCACCGAGTGGGTGCTGCGCCCGGTGCGCACCCTGGACAGGGCCACCCACGACATAGCCACCGGCCGGATGGCCGCCCGGGTCGCCCCCGGCGGCGGACCGCCCGAACTCCAGCGACTGGCCCGCTCGTTCAACGAGATGGCGGACCACGTGGTGCACGCCATGGACCAGCAGAAGGCCTTCGTCGCGGACGCGTCGCACCAGCTGCGCAACCCGCTCTCGGCCCTGCTGCTGCGGGTCGAGGTACTCGGCCTGGAACTGCCCGAGGGCCACGAGGAGGAGCTCGGCGGCGTCCGTGAGGAGGGCTCCCGGCTGGCCCGGGTGCTGGACGACCTGCTGGGGCTGGCCACCGCCGAGCACGCCCGCCCCGAGCCCGAGCAGACCGACCTCGCCCAGCTGACCCTCGCCCGGGTGGACGGCTGGCGGCCGGTGGCCGAGCGGCGCGGGATCGTCCTGCGCTGGGACGGCCCGGCGCTGGCGATCGGCATGGCGGACCCGATCGGCTTCGGCTCCGCGCTGGACGCCGTCCTGGACAACGCGCTCAAGTTCAGCCCGTCCGGCAGCGAGGTGCGGCTGCGGGTCGCGGTGCGCCGGGACGAGGTCGCGGTGACCGTCAGCGACGCCGGGCCGGGGCTCACCGAGGACGAGCTGTCCCGGGCCGGGGACCGGTTCTGGCGCAGCCCGCGACACCAGAACGTGGACGGCTCCGGACTGGGCCTGTCCATCGCCCGCACCCTGCTGGCGGCCGGCGGCGGCACGCTCGGCTTCGCCCCGGTGAAGCCGACCGGGCTCGCGGTGACCCTGGCGGTGCCGCGGCCGGAACGGCCGTAGCGGTTCCTAGGGTTTTACGGACCGGTAGTAGCGCGCCGCGCCCTCGTGCAGCGGGAGCGGGTCGGTGTAGACGGCGGTGCGCAGGTCGACCAGCTGGGCGGCGTGCACCTGGGCGCCGATCTGGTCCCGGCTGTCTATCACCGCCCGGGTCATGCCCTCCACCAGGCCCGGGTCCGCGTCGTCCCGGGTGACCAGCAGGTTGGGCACGGCCATGGTGGCGACCGCGTCCTTGGGTTCGGCGTTCGGGTAGGTGCCCTTGGGCATGGTGGCCGCCCGGTAGGCGTCGACGCCGTCGCCCTCCGTCTTGTGCAGCGCCTCGGACAGGTCGGCCAGCGGGACGATCCGGATCCGGAAGCGGTCGGAGAGGTCGGTGAGCGCGCTGGTCGGCAGGCCGCCGGACCAGAAGAAGGCGTCCAGCTTGCCCTCGCGCAGCTCGTCCGAGCCGTCGCTGACGCCCGCCGGGACCGCGGTGATGTCGTGGTCGGGGTCCAGCCCGGCCGCGGTCAGCAGCCGCCTGGTCACCAGGTTCACCCCGGACTGCGGCAGCCCGACACCGACCCGCAGGCCCTTGAGGTCGGCGGTGCGGTGCACCGGGGAGCCGGCCGGGACGATCAGCTGCAGGTAGTCGTCGTACAGTCGGGCGATCGCCCGCAGCCGGTCCTTGCCCGCGCCCTGGTAGGCGGCGACCGCGTCGGCGGTGGCGATGGCGAAGGTGTCCTGGCCGGTGACCACCCTGGACAGGTTCTCCACCGAGCCGTCGGTGCTGTCCAGGGCCAGCCGCACCCCCGGCATGGTCTGCGAGACGTGGGCCTGCAGCAGCTGCCCGTACCGGTCGTAGACCCCGCGCGGGACGCCGGTCGCGAAGCGGGTCTCCCCGCGCGGGTACCCGGGCGAGCGGCCCGCCGACAGCCACCAGCCGCCCAGGCCGGCGACCAGCAGCACCAGCACCAGCACCGTCCGCCACAACGGGCTGCGGGCCGCGCGGCGGACGGCGGCGCCGAGAAGTGACGGATCGGTGGGGGTCATGCAGGGATACTGCCAGGCGCTCCGGCCGAACGGGAGGGGAACGGGCGGCGGAAAGCTCGGCGAAGGTCCGGAAAAACCGGTGTGCCGCTGCCCGTACCCTGGTCTGGTGAGCGGTGAGAGCGGATTGAAGAGCTACAAGGTCGTCACGCACGGCTGTCAGATGAACGTCCACGACTCCGAGCGGCTGTCCGGGCTGCTGGAGGACGCCGGGTACGTCAAGGCCGGGCCGGACGGCGACCCCGACCTGGTCGTGTTCAACACCTGTGCGGTGCGCGAGAACGCCGACAACAAGCTGTACGGCAACCTCGGACAGCTCGCGCCGGCCAAGAGCCGCCACCAGGGCATGCAGATCGCCGTCGGCGGCTGCCTGGCCCAGAAGGACCGCGAGACCATCGTCAAGCGCGCCCCCTGGGTCGACGTGGTCTTCGGCACCCACAACATCGGCCACCTGCCGGCACTGCTGGAGCGGGCCGCCGTCGAGCGCAGGGCCCAGGTCGAGATCCTGGAGTCGCTGGAGACCTTCCCCTCCACGCTGCCCACCCGCCGCGAGTCCGCGTACGCGGCCTGGGTCGCCATCTCGGTCGGCTGCAACAACACCTGCACCTTCTGCATCGTCCCCGCGCTGCGCGGCAAGGAGGAGGACCGCCGGCCCGGCGACGTCCTCGCCGAGATCGAGGCGCTGGTGGACGAGGGCGTCATCGAGGTGACCCTGCTCGGCCAGAACGTCAACGCCTACGGCTCCGACCTGGGCGACCGCGAGGCCTTCTCCAAGCTGCTGCGCGCCGCCGGGCAGATCGAGGGCCTGGAGCGGATCCGCTTCACCTCGCCGCACCCGCGCGACTTCACCGACGACGTGATCGCCGCGATGGCCGAGACCCCGAGCGTGATGCACCAGCTGCACATGCCGCTGCAGTCCGGCTCGGACCGCGTCCTCAAGGCGATGCGCCGCTCCTACCGGCAGGAGCGTTTCCTCGGGATCATCCGCAAGGTGCGCGAGGCGATGCCGGACGCGGCCATCTCCACCGACATCATCGTGGGCTTCCCCGGCGAGACCGAGGAGGACTTCGAGGAGACGATGCACGTCGTCCGCGAGGCCCGCTTCACCAACGCCTTCACCTTCCAGTACTCCAAGCGCCCCGGCACCCCCGCCGCGGAGATGGAGGACCAGGTGCCGAAGGAGGTCGTCCAGGCCCGCTACGACCGGCTGATCGCGCTCCAGGAGGAGATCTCCTGGGACGAGAACAAGAAGCAGGTCGGCCGCACCCTGGAGGTCCTGGTCGCCGAGGGCGAGGGCAAGAAGGACGACCGGACCCAGCGGCTGTCCGGGCGCGCGCCCGACAACCGGCTCGTGCACTTCACGAAGCCGGAGGAGCCGGTGCGGCCGGGCGACATGGTGACCGTCGAGATCACCTACGCCGCCCCGCACCACCTGCTGGCCGAGGGCCCGGCCCTCGCCGTGCGCCGCACTCGGGCCGGCGACGCCTGGGAGAAGCGCCAGGCCGAGCCCGCCGGCAAGCCGGCCGGCGTGATGCTCGGCCTGCCGAAGATCGGCGCCCCGGCCGAGCTGCCGCTGGCCGCCCCGGCGGGCGGCGCCTGTTGCGGCGACTGACGCCCGTGCCGTGACGGCGGCCCGGCGGGAGCGTTGGTGCTCCCGCCGGGCCGTTGTCGTGGACGGCCGTTGTCGTGGAGGGCCGTTCTCGTGGAAGGCCGTGTCTCCCCGCAGCGGGGATCCGGGGGACACGCCTTAGAGTGATCGGCATGCTGGTAGCCGCCGCCGTGTGTCCCTGTCCGCCGCTGCTCGTCCCCGAGGTCGCCGCCGGGGCCGCGCCCGAGCTGGACGCGCTGCGCGCCGCCTGCGACGAGGCGCTGGCGGCGCTGGTCGCGGCCGAGCCGCAGCTGGTCGTGGCGGTCGGCGCCGGGCCGGAGGCCGAGGTCTGGACCGAGGGCGGGGCCGGGTCCTTCCACCGCTACGGGGTGCCGCTGATCGCCAAGCTGCCCGGGGGGCGCGTCGAGGGGCCGGAGCTGGCGCCCTCGCTGACCGTCGGCGCCTGGCTGCTGGAGCGCGCCGGGGTGACCCTGCCGACGCACGCCTGCGCCGTGCCCGCCGACGCCCCCGCCGACCGGATGCTCGGCCTCGGCCAGGGCCTGGCCGGCCTCGCCGACCGGGTCGCCCTGCTGGTCCTCGGCGACGGCAGCGCCTGCCGTTCGCTGAAGGCGCCCGGCTACCTGGACGAGCGGGCCGAGGGCTTCGACACCTCGCTGGCCGCCGCCCTGGGCTCCGCCGACCTGCCCGCCCTCGCCGCCGTCGACCCAGCGCTGGCCGCCGAGCTCAAGGCCGAGGGCCGGGCGCCCTGGCAGGTGCTGGCCGGCGCCGCCGAGGGCGCCGGCCTCACCGCGCGGCTGGGCTACCAGGACGCCCCGTACGGCGTCGGGTACTTCGTGGCGTCCTGGTCCTGACCGGTTACGGCCGCGGGGCCTGCGGCGGCTGCGGGGCCCGACCCTGCTCGCCGCCCGGCTTCGGCTTGTGGGCGAAGTCCTCGACCGCGTCCTTGGCCCGGCCGGCGCCGTGCTCGATCCTTTCGCTGTACTTGCCCTTGGTGGCCTTGTCGATCGCGCCCCCGGCCCTGTCCACGATCTGCTCGATCTGGTCGCTGTGCCTGCCCGCGAGCTCGCCGGCCTTCTCCTTGAGTTCCTCGGCCTTGCCCTTGAGGTTGTCCATCAGACCCATGGCGATCTCCTTCGTTCCCTGTCTCCTGCACAACGCGCCGGAAGGGTAAAGCGTTCGCAAAAAGGGCGGTCGGCCGTGGAAACGGCCGGAGACGGTCCGGGGAACGGTCACGTCCTCGCGCAGTCGGGGGCGAGCGGCAGCCGGTCCCGGGCGGCCCGGCGGTTTGCGAGACTGGAGCGGTGAGCAGCTCCCGTGTGATCAGCATCGTCGGCGCGACCGCCGCCGGAAAGTCCGATCTGGCCGTCGCCATCGCCCGCAGCCTCGGTGGCGAGGTGATCAACACCGACTCGATGCAGCTGTACCGGGGCATGGACATCGGCACCGCGAAGCTGACCCTGGACGAGCGCGGGGGAGTGCCGCACCACCTGATGGACGTCTGGGAGGTCACCGAGGCCGCCAGCGTCGCCGAGTACCAGCGGCTGGCCCGGGCCGAGATCGACCGGCTGCTCGCCGCCGGGCGCACCCCCGTCCTGGTCGGCGGCTCCGGACTGTACGTCCGGGCCGCGATCGACGAGATGGAGTTCCCCGGTACCGACCCCGAGGTGCGCGCCCGGCTGGAGGCCGAGCTGGAGCAGGCCGGCCCGTACGCGCTGCACCGGCGGCTGGCCGAGCTGGACCCGGCGGCCGCCGAGGCGATCCTGACGAGCAACGGGCGGCGGATAGTCCGCGCCCTGGAGGTCATCGAGATCACCGGGCAGCCCTTCACCGCCAACCTGCCGAGCAACACCGCGGTGTACGAGGCGGTGCAGATCGGCGTCGCCGTCCCGCGCCCCGAACTGGACGAGCGGATCACCCTGCGGGTCGACCGGATGTGGGAGGCCGGGCTGCTGGACGAGGTGCGCGAGCTGGAGAAGGTCGGACTGCGGGAGGGCCGGACCGCCTCGCGGGCGCTCGGCTACCAGCAGGTGCTCGACCACTTCGCCGGCGAGTGCACCGAGGACGAGGCACGGGCCGAGACCGTCCGGGCCACCAAGCGCTTCGCCCGCCGCCAGGAGTCCTGGTTCCGCCGGGACGACCGCATCCACTGGCTCTCCCGTCCGGCCGGCACCGACCCGGTCGAGTTGCTGGAGCGCTCCCTCGAACTGATCGGACGTCAGGGAGTTCCGGCCGCATAGGACCTGTTCCGGCCAATTCGGCGGTGCACCTGCGCGCGCAGGCGACCGTGCAGAGCGCACCGGGGGTCACGGCCCGATCACGTGATGGCCACGGATCACCCGAGGACCCCGGTCAGGCCCCGAACGTCCCCTCTGGACATGCCATCATCGATGCCATAAGGGTCGGCCCGCGCGGGTCGACCGTGCCCGGCCGCGAGTCCGCTCGTGTCGATCTGTCAGGGGAGGCCGTGTGTCGACGGGTACCGGCCCCGAACCCGGCCAGGGCGGGAGCGTCACCGCACCGGCCGAGGAGTTCGACGAGTTCGACGAGTCGACGATGGGCGACCTCCCCGTGCTGACCGGCCTGGGGGCACCGACCTCCTACGCCTCCGCGGTGCCCGCGCTGGACACCCGCACCCCGCCGGACGCCGCCGTGCACGAGCGGGAGATCCGGCCGCTGCGCCGGCTCCGCTGGTGGCAGACCCTGCCGATCGCCCTGCTCGGCACCCTCGGCTCGCTGATGTTCGCCTTCCCGCTCGCCTTCGGCTCGGCCGGGGCGCGGGCCACCATGATCGGGATGCTCGGGCTGCTGTTCACCGCCGCCTCGTTCGGCTGGGGCGCGATGGCCGCCCGGCACGCCGGCTACAAGTGGCCGGGGCTGCCGCGCCGGGGATCCGGGCAGCGGGCCGGCTGGAAGGCCATCGCGGTGTACACCCTGATCGCGCTGGCCGCCTGTGCGCTCGCGGTCTGGCGGGTCGCCTACCTGCGCTGAGCCGGCCGTGGGCACCTTCCCGCCCCACGCCGGGCGGGCGGGCATCAGTACCATCGGAGGGGTGAGCGCATCCTCTCCTCAGCAGTCCTCCTCCCAGCGGGCCGGTCTCCCCTTCTTCAAGGGGCACGGCACCCAGAACGACTTTGTGATCGTGCCGGACCCGGACGGCGTGCTGGAGATCGGCCCGGAGACCGTCGCCGCGCTGTGCGACCGGCGGGCCGGCATCGGCGGCGACGGGCTGCTGCGCGTGGTGCGCGCGGCCGCCGACCCGGCCGCCGCGGACCTGGCCGACCGGGCCGAGTGGTTCATGGACTACCGCAACTCCGACGGCAGCATCGCCGAGATGTGCGGCAACGGCCTGCGGGTCTTCGCCCGCTTCCTGGTCGAGGCCGGTCTGGCGAAGCCCGGGGAACTGGCGATCGCCACCCGCTCCGGGGTGCTCACCGCGAAGGTCGCCGAGGACGCCGAGGACGGCACGCCCGGCGAGGTCACCGTCGGCATGGGCCGCGCCCGGCTGCCCGGACCGGACGGCATCGAGGTCGCGGTCGGCGAGCGGCGCTGGCCCGCGCTGAACGTCAACATGGGCAACCCGCACGCGGTGGCCTTCGTGGAGAGCCTGGACCACGCCGGGGACCTCTTCACCGCGCCGCTCACCAGCCCCGAGGGGGCGTACCCGGAGGGCGTCAACGTCGAGTTCGTGGTGGACCGCGGCCCGCGGCACGTCGCGATGCGGGTGCACGAGCGCGGCTCGGGCGAGACCCGCTCCTGCGGCACCGGCGCCTGTGCCGTCGCGGTGGCGGCCATCCGCAGGGACGGCGCGGACCCGGCCGTCACCGGCGAGGCGGTCTCGTACACCGTGGACGTGCTGGGCGGCCGCCTGGTCATCACCGAGCACCCGGACGGCCGGGTGGAGATGACCGGACCGGCGGTGATCGTGGCCGAGGGGCGGCTCGACGAGCGCTGGTGGGGGTCCCTGACGCGGGGCTGACGGCCCGGTTTGCCCATTTCGCGCGGTGACGAATCCCCCCGATCGGGTGATACCGCTCGCGGACGGGAATCACTGCGTCGCGGAACGTGCTCTGCTCGGTAGCATGGACCACCGGGTCGATCACCCCACGGGGAGGGGCAGCGCCCGGCGACGTTGCCGGAGGTGCCGATGACCATCGAAGCCGGGCAGCCCCCTCTCGCGGGGCAGCCGACGAGCGTACGGCAGGCCGGGGCCAGGAGGCCCCTCGGAGAGCTGGGCCGGGCCGCCCTCGGCCGGGCCGGGCGGGCCGCCTTACTGGCCACCGGGCGCCCGCCCGTGCCGGACGCCCTGGAACCGCTGGTCCGGGTGCACCGCCGACACCATCCGCAGGCGGACCTCGCCCTGCTGGCCCGGGCGTACCGGCTGGCCGAGGCCAGCCACCGCGGCCAGAAGCGCAAGAGCGGCGAGCCGTACATCACCCACCCGCTGGCCGTCACCATGATCCTGGCCCAACTCGGCGCGGGGACGACCACCTTGGTCGCCTCGCTGCTCCACGACACGGTCGAGGACACTGAGTTGACGCTGGACCAGGTGGGCGCCGGGTTCGGGCCCGAAGTCGCCTACCTGGTCGACGGGGTGACGAAGCTGGAGAAGGTCGACTTCGGCGCCGCCGCCGAGGCCGAGACCTTCCGCAAGATGCTGGTCGCCACCGGGGACGACGTCCGGGTGATGGTGATCAAGCTCGCCGACCGGCTGCACAACATGCGCACCATCCGGCACATGAAGCCGGCCAGCCAGGTGCGGATCGCCAAGGTCACCAGGGACGTGCTGATCCCGCTGGCCGAGCGGCTCGGCATCCAGGTGCTCAAGGCGGAGCTGGAGGACATCGTCTTCGCCACCCTGCACCCCGAGGAGCACGCCCGCACCCGCGCACTGATGGCCGCTCACGAGGCCGAGCCGGACGCCCTGCTGGAGCCGTTCGCCCGCCGACTGGCCCGCCAGCTGGCCGAGGCCGGGGTCGCCGCCGAGGTGACGGTACGGCCCCGGCACTGCGTCTCGCTGCACCGGGTGCTGGTCAAGCGGGCCGCCGCGCCCGGGCCGGACGGGCAGCCGCAGCGGCCGCAGCCGGCCGACTTCGGGCGGCTGCTGGTGGTGGTCGAGGAGAACGCCGACTGCTACGCCGTGCTCGGCGAGCTGCACACCTGCTGGACGCCGCTGCCCGGGGAGTTCAAGGACTTTGTCGCCGCCCCCAAGTTCAACCTCTACCAGTCGCTGCACACCGCCGTGGCGCTGGACGGCGAGGTGGTGGAGGTGCTGGTCCGGACCCGCCGGATGCACGAGGTGGCCGAGACCGGGGTGGTCGCGCTCGGCGACCCGTCGCGGACCGGCGCCGCCCAGGACGCGGACGAGCTGGACCGCACCGACCCGGCCCGGCCGGGCTGGCTCAGCCGGCTGCTGGAGTGGCAGCAGGAGACCCCCGACCCGGATGCCTTCTGGTCCGCGCTCACCGCCGACCTGGCGGGCGACCGGGAGATCACCGTGGTGACGGAGAGCGGTGAAACGCTTCAGCTCAGGGCCGGGGCCAGCTGTGTGGACGCCGCCTACCTGCTCGGCGAGGAGACCGGTCACCGATGTATCGGCGCCCGGGTCAACGGCCGGCTGACCGCGCTGTCCACCGTGCTCCAGGACGGGGACGTGCTCGCCGTGCTCACCGAGGGCCCCCCGGCCGGGAGCGGCCAGCGCGGCGCCGAACCCTCGGGGCCGTCGCCGGAGTGGCTGGCGCACGCCCGCACCCCCGCCGCCCGGCTGGCCATCGAGCGCTGGCTCGCCGACCACCCGGCCCGGCTGCCGGTGGTGCGCACCGGCCCGGCCGGCGGTCAGCCCGCCCCGCCCG
>NZ_JPRF03000051.1 GCF_001188955.3 Kitasatospora aureofaciens
GCCGGCGCGGCCCCGGGCGCGCGCCTCGAAGGCGGCGCGCTGCTCGGGGGTGAGCCGGGCGAGGCGGTCCTCGCGGCCCCGGGGGTTGCGGCCTGCGGGGTTGGTCACTGCTGCTCCAGTTCGGCGATGATGCGGTCTTCGATCTCGACGGCGAGGTCGGCGATGCGGCCGCCCTCGAAGAAGAGCCGGGCGGGGACGTCGACCCCGAACTCGGCCCGCAGCCGGGCCGCGACCTGGGCGGCCAGCAGCGAGTGGCCGCCGAGCTCCAGGAAGTCGTCCTCCACCCCGACCCGGTCGAGGCCGAGCAGTTCGGCGTAGATCTCGGCCAGGCGCTCCTCGGTCGCGGTGGCCGGGGCGGTGTACGGGGTGGCGAGCTCGGGGCGCGGCAGGGCGGCCGTCCGGGGCAGGTCGGCGGCCGGGGCGGTGGAGGTGCGCAGTGTGCCGTCGGTGATCCCGGCGCCGACCCGGGCCACCACGGCCCGGCCGGCCGGGCCGTCGAGCAGCGCGGCGAAGGCGCGGGCACCCTGCTCGGGGGTGAGCGCGCCGGCCAGCATCTCGGCCTGGAAGGCCCGCAGGGCCTCCGGGACCTCGGCCTGGCTGGCCATGCCGACCCGGGCCCACATGTCCCAGTCGACGGCCACCGCGAACCGCTCGCCGCGCGCGGCCTCGGCC
Organism: Kitasatospora aureofaciens; assembly: GCF_001188955.3. Lineage (GTDB taxonomy): Bacteria > Actinomycetota > Actinomycetes > Streptomycetales > Streptomycetaceae > Kitasatospora > Kitasatospora aureofaciens. The sequence goes on from NZ_JPRF03000051.1 coordinate 673, forward strand.
TCCGCGACGGCGGCCAGGTAGGCGTTGGCGGCCGCGTAGTCGGACTGGCCGTAGGTCGGGATCAGGGTGGCGAGCGAGGAGCAGAGCACCAGCACCTCGGCCTCGCCGGGCCGCAGCGCGGCCAGCAGGTGGCGCAGGCCGGCGGTCTTCGGGGCGAGCACCGCGCGCATGCTGTCGTCGGAGCGCAGCTCCACCGAGCCGCCGCCGGGCACACCGGCCGCGTGGATCACGCCGTCGATCCGTCCGAAGGCCGACCGGGCCTGCTCCAGCGCCCGGTCGAGCGATTCGGCGTCGGTGACGTCGGCGCGCACCGCCAGCACCTCGGCGCCGACCCCGCGCAGTCCGGCCAGGGCGGTCTCGGCGGCCTCGCCGCCGGTCCCGCGGCCGAGCAGGACGAGCCGGGCGACCCCGGCACCGGCCAGGTAGCGGGCCAGGGTCAGGCCGATCCCGCCGAGGCCGCCGGTGATCAGCCAGGTGCTGTCGGCGCGCACCCGGGCCGGGGCCGCGGGGACGGGCCGCTCGGCGCGCTCGACCGTGCGGGAGAGCAGGGCGCCGTCGCGCAGGGCGAGCAGCGGGGCGGGACCGGTGAGCACGGCGCGCACCACCGCGGTGGCGGCCGCCTCGTCCAGAGCGGCCCCGGCGGCGAGGTCGACCTGGGTGCAGCGCAGGTTGCGGTACTCCTCGCCGAACACCTGGACCGGGCCGCTGAGCAGGGCCGCGGCGGGCCGGGGCCGCTCGCCGGGGGCGGCCGGGAAGGCCCCGGCGGTCACCACGCCGAGCCGCACCTCGTGCACCACGCTCTCGGCGGACATCGCCCGGGCGAGGCGGACCAGGCCGAAGTAGCCGTCGGTCTCGTCCGCGGTCTCGTCGAGCCCCCAGGCGTACAGGACGGCGGTGGGCGTGCGGACCAGGGCGCGCAGGTCGGCGAGCAGCTTGGCGTACTGGGCCGGGTCGGCCGGGTCGAGTTCGTAGACGCCCCGGCGCACCCGGCGGTACCCGGTGCCGGGCTGGACGGTGGTGACGATCTGGCCGCGCGCGGTCAGCAGGTCGACCAGCGGCTGGGCGGCGCCGGCCCGGTCCAGCAGGACCAGCCAGGTCTGCCGGCGCCCGCTCAGCGGGTCCTCCCCGGCCGGGCCGGTCAGCGGGTGCCAGCCGATGGTGGCGTGCACCGCGTCGGGATCCGAGGCGGGCAGCGCGGTGGCGGGCGCCCGTCCGGGGACGGTGGGCTCGATCCAGTGCGGCAGCCGCTCGAAGGGGTAGCCGGGCAGGTCGGCGGGGCGGGCCGCGGCGTCGAGCGGCTCCCAGTCGACCGGGGCGCCGTGCGTCCACAGGCTGCCGAGGGCGAGCACGGCGCTGCCGGGCTCGTCCTCGGGGCCGCGGCGGCCGCGGGTGGGCAGTGGCGGCTGGGCGAGCCGCGGTGCGGCGGTGCCGTCGGCGGCCGAGCGGGCCAGGTCGGTCAGGACGCTGCCGGGGCCGGTCTCCACCAGCACCATCCGCTCGTCGAGCGCGGCCAGGCGGGTGAGTCCGTCGTGGAACCGGACCGGGGAGAGCATCTGGCGGGTCCAGTACCCGGGATCGGTGGCCTGCTCCGGGGTGATCCAGTCGCCGGTGAGGTTGGAGAGGAACGGCACGGTGGGCTCGCGCAGCGTCACCTTGGCCAGTTCGGCGGCGAACCGCTCGGCGGCCGGGGCGCACAGGGCGCTGTGGAAGGCCCGGTCCACCGGCAGGGCGAGGGCGCGCAGGCCGCGCTCGCCGAGTTCGGCGGCGGCGCGCTCGGCGGCCCCGGGAGTGCCGGACAGCACGGCGGCGGCCGGGCCGTTGACGGCGGCGAGGTCCAGGCCGTGCCGGGCGGCGAGGTCGGCGGCGGCCGCCTCGTCCAGCGGGACGGCCAGCATCGCGCCGGGCGCGGTGGCCTCCATCAGCCGGCCGCGGGCGGCGACCAGGGCGAGCGCCTCGGGCAGGTCGAGGACGCCGGAGAGCAACGCGGCGGTGTACTCGCCGAGGCTGTGGCCGAGCAGGGCGGCCGGGCGGACGCCCCAGTGCCGCCACAGGGCGGCCAGGGCGTGCCCGACCGCGAGGACGGCCGGCTGGGTGACGGAGCTGCGGCGCAGCTGCTCGGCGTCGCCGCTGCGGAGCAGTTCGACCAGGTCGAGGCCCAGGTGCGGGCGCAGCAGCTCGGAGGCCTCGTCCAGGGCGGTGCGGAACACCGGGTGCGCCGCGTGCAGGCCGAGGGCCATGCCCGGGTACTGGGCGCCCTGGCCGGGCAGCAGGAAGGCGACGGGCGCGGCGCCCTGCCCGGCGCGGGCCCGGACGGACTCCCGGCGGCCGCCCCCGCGCAGCGCGGCGATCGCGTCGGCGGTGTCGCGGGCGACCACGACCCGGCGCTGGACCAGTCGGCGGCGGCCGGTGCGCAGGGTGCGGGCGACGTCCGCGAGCGGGCGGTCCGGGTGGGCGGCGAGGTCCTCGGCGAGCCGCTCGGCGGCGGCGTCCAGGGCGGTGCCGGTGCGGGCGGACAGCGGCAGGGCGACCGGGACGGCGGTCGGTCCGGCGGCCTCCCGGGCGGCGGCCGCGGGGGCCTGCTCCAGGATCACGTGGGCGTTGGTGCCGCCGATGCCGAAGGCGCTGACGGCGGCCCGGCGCGGGCCCTCGGAGACCGGCCAGTCGGTGAGGTCGGCGGGGACGAAGAACGGGCTGTCGGCCAGGCCGAGTCCAGGATTGACGGATTCGGCGTGCAGGCTGGCCGGGATCCGGCCGTTGCGGACGGCCAGGACGGCCTTGATCAGGCCGGTGACGCCCGCGGCGGTGTCCAGGTGGCCGAGGTTGGACTTGACCGAGCCGAGGCCGCACCAGCCGGTGGCCGAGCGCAGCTCGGCGTCCTGTTCGGCGCGGAAGGCGGCGGTGAGCGCCTCGACCTCGATCGGGTCGCCGATCGGGGTGCCGGTGCCGTGCGCCTCGACGTAGCCGATGGTGTCCGGCGCGACGCCCGCGACGGACAGCGCCTCGCGGATCACCGCGGTCTGCCCGGCCACCCCGGGAGCGGTGTAACCCGCCTTGTTGGCGCCGTCGTTGTTGACGGCCGAGCCGAGGATGACGGCGTGCACCCGGTCGCCGTCGGCGAGCGCGTCGGCGAGGCGCTTGAGCACCACGACGCCCGCGCCGTTGCCGAAGACCGTGCCGGCCGCCTCGGCACCGAAGGGCCGGCAGTGCCCGTCCGGGGACTCGATGCCGCCGGGCACCGGCAGGTAGCCGGAGCGGTGCGGCACGGTGACGGTGACGCCGCCGGCCAGGGCGAGGTCGCACTCTTCGGAGAGCAGGCTCTGCACCGCGAGGTGCACCGCCACCAGCGAGGTCGAGCAGGCGGTCTGCACGCTGACCGCCGGCCCGCGCAGGTTGAGCTTGTACGCGGCCCGGGCGGCCAGCTGGTCGGGCTGGTTGCCCTGGAAGAGCATCGGCACGCCGAGTGAGTCCCGCAGGTCGGTGCGCGGCAGCAGGTTGTGGATCAGGTAGGTGCTCAGCAGCGATCCGGCGTAGACCGCGACCGGCCCGCGCGCCCGGTCGGGGTCGCAGCCCGCGTCCTCCAGGGCCGCCCAGGCGCACTCCAGGAAGATCCGCTGCTGGGGGTCGATGACCGAGGCTTCCAGCGCGTTGTAGCCGAACAGCTGGGAGTCGAAGCCGGCGACGTCCGACAGCACGCCCTTGGCGGCCACGTACCCGGGCTTGCCCGACTCCTCGTCCGGCACTCCGTCGGCCCGCAGCTCCTCCGGGCCGAAGCGGCTGATCGCCTCGGTGCCGGCGGCCAGCAGCTCCCACAGCGCGTCGACGGAATCGGCTCCGGGGAAGCGGCCCGCGAGGCCGACGACGGCGACCCGGCCGTCGGTCTCGGCCGCGTCGGGAAGGACCGGCTGTGCGTTCAAGGTGTTCTCCGTGGTGTGGTGGGCTCCGCGCGCGGCGGGGCGGGCAGGACCGGGGGCGACCGGGTACGGGGCCGGGGCTCAGACCGCCATCAGGTAGCGCTGGAAGCGGGGCATGAGGATCTCCAGGGCCCGGACCTCGACGGGCGTCAGCTCGGGGTGCCAGACGTCCCAGAGCAGGACGGCGCGCTGCTGGGTGCCCTTGTTCCACGCCTCGTGGATGAAGCTGTCGTCGAAGAGGATGACCTTGCCCTCCTCCCAGCCGCGCTCGTCGTCGGCGACCTTGATGGCGCAGCCGGGCGGGACGATCAGCGGCAGGTGCGCGGTGAGCAGCAGGTTCACGCCGCCGGTGTGCGGGGTGATGTGCACGCCGGGGTTGAGGATGGTGAACATGCCGTCGCGCGGGCCGTGCGGGGTCGCGGACACGGCGGCGTGGGTCTCGGGGCAGCGCTCGCGGACCTCGTCGCGCCACTCCCCGTTGCGGTAGAGCTGGTAGGTGTCCCAGCCCTGCCAGCCGAGCTCCTTGGTGTACAGGTCCTCGTACGGGGCGAAGCGGGCCTGTTCCTCGCGCAGCGCCAGGAACTCCGCCTTGATCGCCTCGTACGACTCCTCCACCCGTGCCACCCACGGCAGTTCGGCGGTGTCGTGCCAGGGCAGGGCGCTGATCCCGGGGAAGAACAGCCGGGTCGGTTCCTGGTCCTCGTGCAGGTACTCGGGAGCCTGCTCCCCGGTGAGGATGCGCAGGCACTCCTCGACCCGCTCCAGCCCCTCGGTGCCGAGGGCGCCGTGCAGCTCCATCATCACGCTCTGGACGTCCATGGTTTCAGTCCCTCCCTGTCGGTGTGTACTGGTCGGCGGTGTCCGCCCCCTCGGCCCGGTCGCGGGCCTCGCGGCGGGCCCTGGCCCGGGCGCGGACGGCGTTCTGCCGCCGTTCGCCGCGCGGTTCGGCGGCTGCGGCCGGGGTCCGGTCGCCCGTGCTGCCGGTGCCGTCGGTGAGGCCGGCCGCGAACTCGGCGATGGTCGGCCGGCCGAAGACGTCGACCAGCCGGACCGGCCGGTTGAGCCGGCGGGCCAGCTCCAGCTGGAGCCGGGCGGCCAGCAGCGAGTCGCCGCCGGCTTCGAAGAAGTTGGTGTGCCGGCCCACCGGGCCGCCGCCCAGCAACTGTTGCCAGGCGTCGGCGACGAGCTGTTCGACGCCGGCCAGCGGGGTGGCGTCGGTGGGCCGCGCGGCGGCCCCGGGGAGCGGCAGCCGGGCCCGGTCCCGCTTGTTGGTGCGGGTCCTGGGCAGGGCGTCCAGCAGCATCACGGTGTCCGGCACCACCGCGGCGGGCAGCCGTTCGGCGAGGTGGGTCCGCAGGTCGGCGCCGGTGACCCCGGGCGCGGCGACCGCGTAGCCCACCAGCCGTCGGGCCGGACCCTCGCCGTGCGCGGCGGCCGCGGCCTCGCGCACCCCGGGGTGCAGCTCCAGCAGGGCTTCGATCTCCTCCAGCTCGATCCGGTTGCCGCGGATCTTGAGCTGGCTTCCGATCCGGCCGGTGAACGCCAGTTCGCCGTCCGGCAGCCGGCGGCCGAGGTCCCCGGTGCGGTACAGCCGGCCGCCGTCCTCCCAGGGGTCGGCGACGTACGCCCGGGCGCTCTCCTCGGGGCGGCGGTGGTAGGAGCCGGCCAGCAGGTCGCTGCGCAGGTGGATCTCGCCGACCACCCCGACCGGGCAGAGCCGGCCGCGGTGGTCCAGGACGACCGCCTCGCGGCCCGGGATGGGCAGGCCGATCGGCACCCCGGTGGGGAACTCCTCGCCCGGCGCCAGCTCGCGGTGGGTCGCCAGCACGCACTCGGTGGGCCCGTACAGGTTGTGCAGCCGGGGCCGGTCGGGGCGGTGCGCCCAGGTGGCGGCCAGGGCCACCGGGAGCACCTCGCCGGCCATCAGGACGTGTTCCAGGTCGGGCAGTCGCGTCCCGGTCGCGTCCAGTGCCTCGGTGACCAGCTGGAAGAAGGCCGGGACGGTCTGGATCTGGGTGATCCGCTCGGCCCTCAGCCACTCGGCCACCGCGAGCGGGTCGCGGCGCAGTCCGTCCGGCGGCAGGCAGAGCACCGCCCCCGAGCAGAGCGCGGCGAACACCTCGGTGTAGGCGGCGTCGTATGTGAACGGCGCCCACTGGGCGATCCGGCTGTCCGGCCGGATGCCGAAGCGTTCGCGCTGCCAGTCGGCGAACTGGGCGAGCGCGGCGTGCGGCAGGGCGATGCCCTTGGGGGTGCCGGTGGAACCGGAGGTGTAGACCAGGCAGAGCGGGTCGCCGGGGGCCGCGGGGGAGGCGACCGGGGCGGGGCCGGCGGGGGCTCCGGTGTCCGGCGGGCACGGGTCGAGGGTCTCGACCGGGACGCCGGCGAAGTCCCCGCCGTCCCCGCGCAGCCCGGGGCGGCGGGCGAGCGCCGTCTCGGCGGCCAGCAGGCAGACCGGTTCCGCGTCGGCCAGCAGGGTCGTCAGCCGGGCGTCCGGGTCGGCCGGGTCGAGCACCGCGAAGGCGGCGCCGGTCTTGGCCACGCCGAGGATCGCGGCGGTCTGCACCGGACCGGCGGGCAGCAGCACCGAGACGAACCGGCCGGGTCCGGCGCCGTGCGCCAGCAGCCGGGTCGCGACGGCGTCGCTCCAGGCGTCCAGCTGTCGGTAGTCGACCGTCAGGCCGTAGGCGCGGATCGCGGGGGCGTCCGGGTGGGCGGCCGCCCGGGCCCGGAACAGCTCGGCGACCGACCGGGCGTACTCGGCGCGCACCCGGCCGGCCGGGCGGCCCGGAGCGGGGGCGGGCAGTCCCGGGTCGGCGAGCTCGACCGCGTCCAGCGGGGCGTCGGGCGCGGCCAGGGCGGCCCGCAGCAGGGTGTCGAAGTGCCGGGCGAACCGGGTGGCGAAGTCCGGGCCGAAGCGGTCGGCGGCGTACTCCAGCCCGCCGTCGATCCGGTCGGCGTGCTCGTCCAGGGCCAGCGTGAGGTCGTACTTGGCGGTGCCGGTGGGCAGTTGCCGCAGCACGCCGGTGGCCCCGCCCAGCCGGACCGCGGTCGGCGGCGCGGCCTGGAACACCAGTGAGGCCTGCGCCAGACTGGGCCGGCCCGGCTCGCGGGGCAGTCCGAGGCCGGCCACCAGCCGGTCGAAGGCGACCAGCGGACGGCCCAGGTCGGCCGCCAGCGCTCCGCCGGTGCGGGCGACCAGCTCGGCGAAGGAGGGTGTGCCGGACAGGTCCACCCGCACCGGCAGGGTGTTCACCAGGGAGCCGACCAGCGGCTCCAGTTCGGGCCGGTCCCGGTTGGCCGCGGGGACCCCGACGACCACGTCGTCGCTGCCCGCGTAGCGGCCCAGCAGGGCCGCGTACACCGTGAGCAGCAGGGTGAACGGCGTGGTGCGAAGGCGCGCCGCGCCCTCGCGCAGCCCGGCCGTCACCGCCGGTGCCAGCGCGACCGGAAGGGTCGCGCCGGAACCGGCCGGGCGGGTCAGCGCGGGCACGTCGGTGGGCAGGTTTAGCACCCCGGGGTGCCCGTCGAGCCGCTCCAGCCAGTACGCCAGCTGCTGCTGACGCTCCGTCACAGCTTCCTTGGCGGCGAGGTCGGCCGCGTGGTCGGCGAAGCCCAGCTCCAGGGCGGGCGGCGGTTCGGCCAGGCCGAGGCGCGCGGCGTAGAGCGCGGCCAGCTCGCGCACGGCCACCCCGATGGACCAGCCGTCCACCGCGAGGTGGTGCGCGGTGCACAGCAGCACCGAGCGCTCCGGCCCGGTCCGGACCAGGGTGAGCCGCAGCAGGGGTCCGGCGGCCAGGTCGAAGGGCCGGACCGCCTCGGCACGGGCGAGCGCGGGCACCTCCCCGGGCGTCGCATCCAGGACGGCGAGGGCCGGTGCGGCGGTCGGCGCCAGCAGCAGGACGGGGCCCTCCTCGCGCAGGTCGCACCGGGCGGCCAGCACCGGGTGGCGCGCCACCAGGTCGGCGAAGGCGCCCTGGAGGGCGTCTCGGTCCACCGGACCGGTCAGCTCCAGCTCGGCCGGCAGGTGGTAGGCGGGCGATTCCGGGTCGAGCCGGTGCAGCAGCCACAGCTGTCGTTGCTGGTCGGTCATCGGGACAGTGTCGGGTGCGGGGCGGGCGGTGCGGCCGGCCGGGGCGGCCGCAGCGGCGGCCGCCGGGGTACGGGCCAGTGCGGCCGGGGTGGGGTCGGTGTAGAACTCGGCGAGCGAGGGCGCGCCGCCGAACCGGGCCCGGACCCGGCCGAGCAGGCGGCTGGCGGCGATGGAGTTGCCGCCCGCGGCGAAGAAGTCGTCGGCGGTGCCCACCCGTTCGGCCGGCAGGCCCAGCACCTCCGCCCAGAGCGCGACGGCGGCCCGCTCGGCCGCGGTGACCGGCTCGGTCCGCTGTGCGGCGGCGAACTCCCCGACCCGGCGCAGCAGTTCGGGCCGGTCCACCTTGCCGCTGGTGTTCAGCGGCAGTGCGGGCAGCACGGCGATCGTGCCGGGCACGGCGGCCGCGGGCAGCCGCTCGCGCAGGTGGCGGCGCAGCGACTCGGGCAGGCCGTCGTCCTTGGCCCGGACGGTGACGAAGGCGACCAGCCGGGGGCCGGCCGGCTGCTGCCGGTCCACGACCACGGCCGCCTGGCGGACCGCGGGGTGGGCGGTCAGCAGGGACTCCACCTCGCCGACCTCGATCCGGTGGCCGAGGATCTTGACCTGCTGGTCGGCCCGGCCGAGCACCAGGATCCGGCCGTCCGGAAGGTGCCGCGCCAGGTCGCCGGTGCGGTAGACGGTGCCGCCGGCCGGGTCCACCGGGTCGGGCACGAAGGCGGCGGCGGTGAGCTCGGGGCGGTTGCGGTACCCGGCGGTCACGCCGGCCCCGCCGATCACCAGCTCGCCGACGGCGCCGCGCGGCACCGGGCGCAGCCGCCGGTCGAGTACGTAGCAGACCGTGCGCGCGACCGGGCGGCCGACCGTGACGGGCTCGCCGGAGCGAACCCGTCCGACGGTGGACCAGATGGTGGTCTCGGTGGGCCCGTACAGGTTCCACAGCTCGGCGCAGCGGGTCAGCAGCCGTTCGGCGAGGTCGCCGTCCAGGGCCTCGCCACCGCACAGCGCCCGCAGGCCGGGCCGCCCCGGCCAGCCGCCGTCCAGCAGTCCGCGCCAGAGCGAGGGAGTGGCCTGCATCACGGTGGCGCCGCTGCTCTCCAGCAGGGCGCCGAGCGCCTCGGCGTCCCGGACGCTCGCGCGCGGGGCGACCACGACCCGGCCGCCGGCCAGCAGCGGGGCGAACAGTTCCAGGACCGATATGTCGAAGGTGATCGAGGTGACGGCGAGCAGGGTGTCCTCGGGACCGAGGCCCGGCTCGGCGGAGACCACGCTGTGCAGCAGGTTGGCCACGCAGCCGTGCGGGACCGCGACGCCCTTGGGCAGCCCGGTGGAGCCCGAGGTGTACATCAGGTAGGCGAGGTCCTCGGGGGCCGGGCCGGGCGGCGGGGCCGCGGACGGCTCCGGTCCGTCGGCCAGCAGCGCGGCCGGGTCGGCGGCGGGCAGGCCCGGCACGCCGTCGCCGATCAGCAGCCGGGCGCCGCTGTCGGTGAGCACGTGCTCGGCGCGCGCGGCGGGCATGGCCCCGTCCAGCGGGACGAGGGCGGCCCCGGCCCGCCAGATGCCGACGATCAGCGGCACCAGCGCGGCGTCGCGGTCCACTCGCAGGGCCACCCGGTCGCCGGGCAGCACGCCGTGACGGGTGGTCAGCCGGTGGGCGACCCGGTCGGCGGCCGCGTCGGCGCCGGCCCGGGTGAAGGCGGCGCCGGGGGACTCGACGGCCGGGGCGGTGCCGTCCCGCCGGGCGAGCTCTGCCAGTGCCGCGGGGACGGTGGCCCAGGCGCGCCCGCCGTCCGGTGCCCGGTTGAACTCCGTCAGGACCTGGTAGCGGCGCGGCTCGGAGAGCACCGGCAGTTCGGTCAGCGGCCGGTCCGGGTCGGCGACGGCGGCTTCCAGCAGGCACAGCAGCGAGTCCGCGAAGTCGGCCGCCGTCTCCGGGGCGAGCAGCGCGGTGCGGTACTCCAGGGTGGCGTCCAGTGCGCCCGAGGGGCGCGGCCGGAGGAAGAAGGTCAGGTCGTACTTGGCGGTGCCGCTGTGCGAGGGTGCGGGGGTGGTCCGGACGCCGGGCAGCTCCAGGGTGGTGGTGGGGCCGCTGTGGAAGGAGTACATCAGCTGGAACAGCGGGGTCCGTCCGCCGGCGGCCCGGCCGAGGCGCTCCACCACCAGGTCGAAGGGGGTGTCCCGGTGCCGGAGGTCGGCCTTCAGCTGCTGCCGCGTGCGGGCCAGGGCCTGCCGGAAGCCGGGTTCGCCGCCGAGGTCGGTGCGGTGGGCCACGATGTTGAGCAGCGGGCCGACCACGCCCCCCAGGGCGGTCCGGTTGCGGGTCGCCACCGGCATGCCGACCACCACGTCGTCCTGGCCGGTCCAGCGGGCGGCGGTGGCGCAGAAGGCGGTCAGCAGCACCGTGGACAGGCTGGCGAGTTCGGCCCGGCCGAAGGCACTGAGCCGGGCCGCCAGTTCGGCGGGGACGGTGAAGTGGTGCAGTGCCCCGGCGACCGGGTCGCCGCCCAGACCGGGGTCGGTGGGCAGGTCGGCGGTGGGCAGTTCCCCGGCGAGCCGGGACGTCCAGTGGTCGAGCCCGCCGCCGTCACCGGCCTCGGCGCGCTGCCAGGCGGCGTAGTCGCCGAAGTCGGGGCCGCCGGCCGGGGCGGGGGCCCCGGTGCCGGGCTCGGCGGCGTAGCAGGCGCCGAGGGATTCCAGGAAGACGCCGAAGCCCCAGGCGTCGACCACGATGTGGTGGGCGGTGAACAGCAGCAGCGAGCGGTCCTCGCCCAGCCGGAACAGGTGGGTCCGCATGAGCGGGGGGCGGTCGAGGTCGAAGGGCACGGCCACGGCGCGGGCGACCAGCTCCGCGAGCCGCTCCGCCCGCTCGGGCTCGGGCACCCCGGTCAGGTCGACGGTCTCGACGGTGGGTCGGACGCGTTCGGCGAACAGCTGCCAGGGTTCGCCGGCGCCGTCGGGGGCGACGGAGCAGCGCATCATCTCGTGCCGCCGCGCGACCTCGGCGAGCGCCCGCTCCAGGGCGGCCGGGTCCAGCGGGCCGTTGACGTGGAAGGCGGCGCTCTCGTTGTGCAGGGCGGTGCCGGGCAGGACCTGCTCGGCCCGCCAGATGGAGCGCTGGGCGTACGAGAGCGGGGCGCGGCCGCGGTCGGCGCGCAGCGGCAGGGAGGTGTCGCGGCTCACCGGCGCTCACCGTCCGGGCGGGCTCCGTCGCGGCTGGCGGCGACGGCCGCGGCCAGCCCGGCGACGGTGGGGGCGCCGACGTAGACCCGCAACGGCACCTCGACGCCGAAGCGGGTGCGCAGTCCGTCCAGCAGCCGGGCGATGCCCAGCGAGTCCCCGCCGAGCAGGGCGAAGTCGTCGTGCCGGCCGACGCTGGGAACGTGCAGCAGCTCGCGCCAGAGCTCGGCGATCCCGGCCTCCAGGCCCTCCAGCGGCTGTTCGCCGGTGTGGCCGGCCCGGGCGGCGGCGGGGCTGGGCAGCGCCCGTCGGTCGGCCTTGCCGCTGAGGGTGCGCGGGATGGCGGAGAGCCGCAGGTACAGGGCGGGCCGGGCGAGGGCGGGCAGGGTCTCGGCGGCGTGACCACGCAGTTCCTCGTCGGTGACGCCCTCGGCGACCAGGTAGGCGCACAGCACCGGCTCGCCGTCAGTCTCCTCGACCAAGGCGGCGCAGACGTCGGCGACGCCGGGGTGGCGGCGCAGCCCGTCCTCGATCTCGCCGAGTTCGACCCGGGCGCCGTGTACCTTGACCTGCTGGTCGCGGCGGCCGAGGACCTCCAGGGCGCCGTCGGCGCGCAGCCGGCCGAGGTCGCCGGTGCGGTAGCGGTCCGGCCCGGCGAAGCCGCCGGGGGTGCCGCCCAGGTAGCCGCGCAGCGGGAACGGGGTGCGGATCTCGATCTCGCCGATCGCCTCCGTGACGGGGCGTCCGGCGACCAGCACGCGGACCTCGACCCCGGGCATCGGGCAGCCGGCCGGGACGGTCTCGGCCTCGGCGTCCTCGGCGGTGAGCCGGCGGAAGACCTTGGTCATGGTGGTCTCGGACGGGCCGTAGAGGTTGACCAGCTCCTTGTCGGCCCCGAACAGGCCGCGCCACCAGGTGATGTCGGCGGGGCGGACCGGCTCGCCGGCCAGCAGGGCGGCGCGCAGCCGGGGCAGGGAGCCGGCGGTGAGCCCGGCGGCGCGCAGGGTGCGGAACACGGTGGGGACGCAGTGCAGCAGCTCGATCCGCTGCTCGGTCAGCCAGTCGCCGAGGGCCGCGCCGACCGGAACCGCACCGGGCGAGGGGACGACGGCGGTGCCGCCGGCGCAGAGCGGGACGAGGGCGTCGCGCAGGAAGGCGTCGAAGCCGGGGGAGGTGAGCATGGAGACCCGGGTGCCGGGCGCGATGCCGAACTCGGCGATCTCCCAGTCCAGGAAGTGGGCGACGGCCTCGAAGCTGCCCAGGATGCCCTTGGGACGGCCGGTGGTGCCCGAGGTGAAGTAGACGTATCCGGCGTCGGGGCCGTCGAGGCCGCGCCAGTGGTCGGCTGTCCACGGCAGGCCGGTGACGGACTCGGTCTCCAGCAGGGGCAGTTCGCCCTGTCCGGCGGCGGCCAGGGCGGCGCGCCCGGCGGCGTCGGCGAGTACGGTGCCCGGCCGCAGGTCCGCCAGCAGGGCGGTCCAGCGCGCGGCGGGCTGACGGGTGTCGACCGGGGCGAACGCGCGGCCGGTGGCGGCGCAGGCGAGGATCGCGGCGACCACCGGGACGGGGTCGGCACAGGCCACCAGGACGGGGCCGGTGCCCTCGGCGAGCCGGGCCCGCAGGCCGGTGGCCAGCTCGGCCAGTTCGCGGTGGCTCCAGTCCCGCCCGGCGGTGGCGAGGGCGGGTTCGGCGGCTCGGTGCTCGACCTGGTCGGCCCAGCGGTCGAGGATGCTCGTGTGGCTCACAACTCTCCGTTCATGATCCGGCGGGCCACGACCGTCAGCGGGTCGAGGGAGGGCAGTTCCCCGCCCAGACCGGAGTCCTCGATCGCCCTGGTGACCAGGTGCAGTTCGGTGCAGGCGGCGACGAAGGCCCGCACGCCGTAGCGGGGCAGGGTCTCGCGCAGGAAGTCGATGGTGCGGGCGGGGTCCTCACCGCGCTTGAGGCGGTGGATGCGCTCGTGCAGCGCGTCCTGGTCCGCCGGGTGCAGCGCGACCAGCCGTTCGGCGGCGCGGGCGCCGGCCGGGCCGGAGGTGAGCAGGCCGGCCCGGGCGGTGCCGGAGGAGCAGAGCAGCAGGTGCGGTTCGGTGGCCGCGGCCAGTTCCTCGTGCACCACGTCGACCAGGGAGACGCAGCGCTCCGCGAGTTCGGCGGGCAGGTCGCCGAGCACGTGGTGGGCGGTGATGCAGGCGATCACGGTGCGCTCCGCGCCGGCCGCCAGCAGGCCGCGCAGCGAGGTCTCCACGGCGCGGCGCAGTGCGTCGAGTTCACCGCTGCCGATGGCCTCGGTGCGGTCCACCACGGCGGGGTCGGACCACAGCAGCAGCCGGGGGGTGTCCTGCTCGGGCTGGAGCCGGCAGGCCCGGTAGACGGTGCGCAGCAGTTCGGTGGAGGCCAGCGGCCCCATGCCGCCGAGCACGCCGATCAGCGGGTGTTCCGGGCGGTCGCCGGGGGCGGCGGGCGGCGCGGTGGCGGTGAGGGTCATCCCAGGCACGGCAGGTCGAACTCCTCGACGAAGAGGGCGAAGGTCGCGACGAGCATCAGGTAGTCGGTGTCCAGGTGGGCGTGCACCTGGCGGCCGTCGGTGCGCTGGCGCGCGGTCAGGGCGGCGACGGTGTCCGGGTCGAAGTAGCCCTGGCGGCGGACGGTCGCGGGGGAGATCAGCTCCTCGAACCAGTCGGCGCCGGTGTTCAGCAGGTGGCTGCTGGTCTGGCCGCGGAAGCCGTACTTCTGCCGGCCGAGCACCTCGGCGGGGACGAGCCCCTCGGCCGCCCGGCGCAGGACGGCCTTCTCCCGGCCGTGGGCGAGCATCAGCTCCGGCGGGACCGTGGTGGCGTGGTCGACCACGGCGTTCGCCAGGAAGGGGAAGCGCAGTTCGACGCCGTTGGCCAGGGCCATCCGGTCGCCGTGATCGCCGAGCAGGTGGTCGGCGAGCCGCAGGTGGTAGTCGAGGTAGGAGCGCTGGTGCAGTGGGTGGCGCCCGGCCAGCCGCTCGGGGTCGACCAGGCGCTGGCTGGTGACGGAGAACTCGTCCAGCGCGTGGGCCAGGTCCTCGGCGTACAGCTCGCGGCGGAACTCCTGGGCGGGCAGCTGGTCCTGTTCGTAGGCGAGGTCGACACCCCACATCCGGTGCCGGAACTCCCGTTCCAGGGAGGCGTCCAGCCCGGTGAGCCGGCTGCCGCCGAGGCCGGTGGCGTCGAAGCGGTAGCCGGGGTAGCCGCCGAACAGCTCGTCGGCGCCCTCGCCGCTGAGCGCGCCGACCGTCCCGGCGGCGCGCACGGCCTCGGACAGCGCGAGCGAGCAGACGTTGTACGACTCGCGGACGGGGGCCTCGGCGTGCCGCACCATCGCGGCGATCCGCTCGGCGACCTCGTGCTCGCCGACCGGCACCTCGTGGTGGTCGGTTCCGAGCTTGCCCGCGACCAGCCGCTGGTGCGGGCCCTCGTCGAAGTCCCGGCCGGGGAAGGTGACCGAGAAGCTGGGCCACGCGTGGCCGGGCCGGGCCCGGGACATCAGGGCGCCGATCAGGCTGGAGTCGAGGCCACCGCTGAGGTACGTGCCGATCGGCACGTCGGCGACCAGCCGGCTGCGGACGGCGGTGTCGAGCAGCCCGACGGTGCTGTCGGCGAACCGGTCCAGCTCCCGGTCCAGGTCCGCGGGGGCCACCGGGGCGAGGTCGGCGGCGAGCGGGAAGTCGAGGTCCCAGTACCGCTCGGTGCGCACTCCGGTGCAGTCGGCGATCAGCCGTTCCCCGGGGCGCAGCGCACTGATGCCCTCGAACATGGTGCGGGGGCTGACCAGCCCGGGCAGGGTCAGCACCTGGTCGAGGCCGCGCAGGTCGACCCGGGTGCGCACGGCGGGGTGGCGCAGGATCGCCTTGACCTCGGAGGCGAAGATCAGCAGGCCGTCGGTGACGGTGTAGAAGAGCGGGACGATGCCGGCGCGGTCCCGGGCGAGCAGCAGCCGCCGCTCGGCGGCGTCGTGCAGGGCGAAGCCGAACTGGCCGTCCAGATGGGCGGTCAGCTCCTTGCCGTACTCCCGGTAGAGGTGGAGCAGCACCTCGGTGTCGTTCTCGGTGCGGAAGCGGTGTCCGCGGCGGCCCAGCGCGGTGCGCAGCTCGCGGTGGTTGTAGATCTCGCCGTTGCAGACCGAGACGAGCGTCCCGTCCTCGGTGCGGTGCGGCTGGTTGCCGTGGGCGAGGTCGTTCAGGGCCAGCCGGCGGAAGCCGAGGGCGATGCCGTCCGCGGTGTGGTGGCCGTCGTCGTCGGGCCCCCGGTGCACCAGGCAGGCCGTCATCGCGGCGACCGCCTCGGCGTCGGCCGGGCGACCACCGCCCAGGACGAATACGCCGGTTATTCCGCACATTGTGTCCGCCCTCTCCCGTGGATGTTCGCAGGTTTCGTCGGAAATATTTCCGGAAATATCCGGGAGAAGCCCGGACGGATAGCACCGTAACAGAGTCGGATGGCCCGGGAAAGAGCGAGATTTCACCGTGTGAATCGACTGTTTCCGGGCACTGAAAATTCCCGCCACGGCCGGATCGATAATCTCCGGGACATGTCGGATGCCGGGCTGGACCTATCTGAAAATCAGCGCATAAAGTCTTCCCGGAGGCCTGGTCCTCAGGCTTCTTCGAATTGACCGGGAACGAAAGAGAAGAATTGATGACCGGATGGCCCGCCGTATTGCCCGACGAGGTGGCCCGATGGACGCCGTGGCACCGTGATGCCGAGCCGGACGGGGGGTCCGGGTCCGTACGCGTCTACTGCCTGCCGCACGCCGGCGGCTCCGCCAGCGCCTACCTCCCCTGGGCCCGGGACACCGGCCAGCCGGACCTGACGGTGGTCCCGGTGGAACTGCCCGGCCGCGGCACCCGCCTCGCCGAGCCGCCGGCGGCCGGCATGGACGAGGTCGTCGACGGCGTGCTCGCCGTGCTGGCGAGCCGTCCGGCCGACGAGCCGTTCATCCTCCTCGGCCACAGCATGGGCTCGCGGATCGTCTACGAGACGACCCGCCGGCTCGCCGCCGACGGGCGGCCGCTGCCGCTGTCCCTGGTGGTCTCGGGCGGCCGGGCGCCCGGCACGCCGGACGTGGCCCAGCTCCACGACCTCACCGACGACGACCTCCTGGAGCGCCTCGTCGAGCTGGGCGGGACCCCGGCCGAGGTCCTGGAGTTCCAGGACCTGATGCGGATGGTGCTTCCGGTGCTCCGGGCGGACGTCACACTGCTGGCCGAGTACAACGAGCGGATCCGGCCGACCGTGCTGCCCTGCCCGGTACTGGCGCTCGGCGGCTCGGACGACCTGATGGCCGGCCCGGAGTGGATCACCGGCTGGCGCTGCACCACGGCGGCGCGCTTCCGCCACCGCATCCTGCCGGGCGACCACTTCTTCCTGCACCAGCAGCGGAGCGAGGTGCTCGCGGAGCTCGCGGCGGAGGCCCGGGCGGGCCTGGAGGCCCAGGGAGCCTGACCCCCGCCGGCCAGCCCCCCGCGGAGCCGGCCGGCAAACGGCGGTTCGTCCGGAACACTCCGGACGGATCGCCGTCACCGGGCCCCGTCGGCCCGCCGGAGGGCGGCCGCGACGACCCGGGCGATCTCGTCGATCGGTCCGGCGCTGGCGAGGTCCAGGTGCCGGGCGGCGACCGGATGGTCCAGCACCGGCCCGCTGGTGTGGGCCCGCCAGGTGGCCACCGTCTCCTCCGGCCGGTTGTCGGCGGAGGCGGTGAAGACCACCACCGGCGCGTCCAGCACCCCCGGCGTCCAGCCGGTCATCAGCCCGGCGTGGTAGCGGCAGGAGTCGAGGAAGACCGCCAGCTGCTCCTCGTCGCGCGGCGCGGCCTCGCGCAGCGCGACGGCGAGCCGGTCGAGCAGCTCCGAGGGCTTCGGCCGCCAGCGGTTCGCCAGCACGGCGGCCACCTCCTCGTCGGGCGCGCCGATCGTGGTCAGCAGCTCGGCCAGCACGACGGTGTCGTCCACCTCCCCGGCGTCCGCCGGGGCCGGCAGGCTGTCGAGCAGCGCCACCAGGTCGACCTCCTCGCCCTCCTCGCGCAGCAGGACGCCGATCTGGTGGGCGACCAGCCCACCGAACGACCAGCCGAGCAGCCGGTACGGTCCGTGCGGCCGGACGGCCCGGATCCGCTCCAGGTACTCCCGCGCCAGCCCGTCCATGGTCGCGGGCCGCGGCCCGCCGCCGACCGGGCCGATGCCCTGGAAGGCGTGGACCGGTTGGTCCGGGTCGAGGCCGCGCAGCAGGCCGAGGAAGCCGAGGCCGTCGCCGGTCACCGGGTGGATGCAGAACAGCGGCGGCCGGTCGCCGGTGCCCCGCAGGGCCAGCAGCGGCTCGAAGGCCGCCTCGGCGGCTCCGGGCGGCGGCCCGGCCAGCCGCTCGGCCAGCGCCGCGGGGGTCGGCGCCTCGAACAGCGCCCGGACGGGCAGTTCGGTGCCGAACTCCGCGTGGATCCGCTCGACCAGCCGGATCAGCAGCAGGGAGTGGCCGCCGAGCAGGAAGAAGTCGTCCTCCGGACCCACCTGCGGTACGTCGAGCAGCTCCGCGAACAGCGCGACCAGGGTGCGCTCGGCCGGCGTCCGCGGCTCCCGGGCCCGGCTCTCCACGTGGGTCTGCGGTTCGGGCAGCCGCCGGCGGTCCAGCTTGCCGTTGACGCTCACCGGGAGCGCGCCGAGCGTCACGTAGGCGGTCGGCACCATGAACTCGGGCAGGTGGCTGCGCAGATGGGCGCGCAGCGCGGCGGCCGTGGGCGGCTGCGCCGACGGGGCCGGGACCACGTAGGCGACCACCCGGACGGCGCCGGCCCGGTCCTCGCGGACGGCGACCGCGCAGGCCGAGACCGCCGGGTGCTCGCCCAGCCGGGCCTCGATCTCGCCGAGCTCGATCCGGTAGCCGCGCACCTTCACCTGGCCGTCCACCCGGCCCAGGTACTCCACCGCGCCGTCGCGACGGCGACGGGCCAGGTCGCCGGTGCGGTACATCCGGGCGCCCGGAGCGCCGTGCGGGTCGGCGACGAAGCGCTCGGCGGTGAGCGCCGGACGGCCGAGGTAGCCGTACGCGAGCTGCTCGCCGGACAGGTAGAGCTCGCCCGGCACGCCCGGCGGCACCGGGTTCAGGGCGGCGTCCAGCACGTAGGCGCCGGTGTTCCAGACCGGCCGCCCGATCGGCACCGGACGCGGCTGCTCGTCCGCCGGGCCGCACTCCCAGGCGGTCACCTCGACGGAGGCCTCGGTCGGTCCGTACAGGTTGGCCAGCCGGACGCCCGGGAGCACCTGCCGGAACCGGCGCACGGTGGCCGCCGAGAGCGCCTCGCCGCTGGCCACCACCAGGCGCAGCCCGGCGTGGTCGGCGGCCTGCGGATGCTGCAGGAACGCGTCCAGCATGGACGGCACGAACTGGGCGACGGTGACGTTCCGGCGGCGGATCAGGTCCGCCAGGTAGGCCGGGTCGCGGTGCCCGTCCGGCTTGGCCACCACCAGGGTGGCGCCGGCGACCAGCGGCCAGAAGAACTCCCAGACCGAGACGTCGAAGCTGGACGAGGTCTTCTGCAGCACCGCGTCGGCGGCCGTCAGCCGGTACTCCTCCTGGCCCCAGCGCAGCCGGTTGACGATGCCCCGGTGCGGGACCAGCACGCCCTTGGGGCGGCCGGTGGAGCCGGAGGTGTAGATGACGTACGCCGGGTCCTCGGGGCCCGGTGCGGTCAGGGTGACGCCGCCGGGCGTCGGCAGGTCCTCCGGGGACAGGCACGGCACGCCGTCGGCGGGGCCGAGCAGCGCGAGCTGTTCGGGGGCGGCGACCACGGCGGCCGGGCGGGCGTCCGCCAGCATGAAGGCGAGCCGGTCGGCCGGGTAGTCGGGGTCGAGCGGGAGATAGGCACCGCCGGCCCGGTGGACGGCGCACAGCGCCACCACGAGCTCCACCGACCGGGGCACGGCCACCGCGACCAGGGTGCCCGGGCGGACGCCCACGGCGGCGAGCCGGTGGGCCATCGCCTCGATCCGGCGGTCGAGTTCGGCCGGGTCGAGCTCCTCGCCCTCGAAGACCAGCGCCGGGGTGCCGGACGGGGCGGCGAGGCGCTCCCGCACCAGCGCGGCCAGCGTGGTCGGCGCCAGCGCCCGCCGCTCGCCGACGGAGCCGGCCAGCAGGCCGGGCAGCTCGCCCTCCGCGGCCAGGTCCAGGCGGCCGATCGGCCGCTCCGGGTCGGCTGCCGCCGCGCCGAGCAGCCGCGCCAGGTGGCGGGCGATCGCCTCGACGGTGGTCCGGTCGAACAGGTCGGTGCGGTACTCGATCGCGCCGCTCAGCTCGCCGTCCGGTCCGGTGGGCGCCCCGAGGGTGACGGTGAGGTCGAACTTGGCCGGCGCCGGACCGGCGGCGAGCAACTCGCTCTCCAGGCCCGGGATGTCCACGGCGGGAGCGGCCTGGTCCATCACCAGGGCGACCTGGAACAGCGGGTGGCGGCCGGGGGAGCGCTCGGGGTTGACCAGTTCGACGATCCGCTCGAACGGCAGGTCCTGGTGGGCGTAGGCGGCCAGGTCGGCGTCCCGGACCCGGAGCAGCAGTTCGCGGAAGCCCGGGTCGCCGTCGGTGTCGGTGCGCAGCACCAGGGTGTTGACGAAGAAGCCGACCAGGTCGTCGAGGGCCTCGTCGGTGCGGCCGGCGATCGGGGCGCCGATCGGGATGTCGGTGCCCGCGCCGAGGCGGGTGAGCAGCGCCGCGAGACCGGCCTGAACGGCCATGAAGAGGCTGGCGCCGTGCGCCCGGGCGAGCGCCGCCAGGGCCCGGTGGTCCTCGGCGGCCAGCCGCAGCGGGACGTGGCCGGCCTGCGGACCGGTCTCGGCGGTGCGGCGCCGGTCCACGGGCAGGGCGATCTCCTCGGGCAGGCCGGCCAGGGCCTCGCTCCAGTACTGCCACTGGCGGGCGGCCGGGCTGGCCGGGTCCCGGTCGTCTCCGAGGAGGGCGAGCTGCCACTGGGTGTAGTCGGCGTACTGGACGGGCAGGTCGGGCCACTCGGGCGCCCGGCCGGCCGACCGGGCCCGGTAGGCGGTGCCCAGGTCGCGGGCGAGCGGGCCCAGCGACCAGCCGTCGCAGGCGATGTGGTGGACCGTCAGCAGCAGGACGTGTCGGTCGGGCGCGAGGGCGAGGAGGTCGGCGCGCAGCGGCGGCTCGGCGGCGAGGTCGAAGGGCCGGGCGGCGGCGGTGCGCAGCGCCTCGGCCAGCTCATCCTCGCTCATCCGGGTGGCGTCGACACGGCGCAGCAGCGGGGGCAGCCGGTCCGGGTCGTGGACCAGCTGCCGGGGGCCCTGCGCGTCGGCGGGGAACACGGTGCGCAGGGCCTCGTGGCGGACCGCGCAGTCGCGCAGGGCCTCGGCGAGCGCGTCGTCGTCGAGGTCGCCGCGCAGGTGCAGGGCGAGCGGAATGTGGTAGGCGTCGCTCAGCGGGTCCAGCTGCTGCAGGAACCAGAGCCGGCGCTGGGCGTGCGAGAGCGGGATCCGCTCGGGCCGGGCGGCGGCGGCCAGCACGGGGCGACACCGGTCGGTGTCCACGAGGCGGGCCAGTCCGGCGGCGGTGGGGCTCTCGAAGACCGCTCGGATGGGCAGTTCGGCGCCCAGGGCGGTGCGCACCCGGCTGACCAGCCGGGTGGCCAGCAGCGAGTGGCCGCCGAGCGCGAAGAAGTCGTCGTCGGGGCCGACCGCGGGGACGCCGAGGACCTCGGCGAGCAGCGCGCAGAGCGCGGCCTCGCGGGCGTCCCGGGGAGCCCGGGACGGGCCGGTGGCGGCGCGCAGCCCGGGCTCGGGAAGGGCCGAACCGTCCAGCTTGCCGCTGGAGTTGAGCGGCAGCCGGTCGAGTACGGCGTACGCCGCCGGGATCATGTAGTCGGGCAGCCGGCCCGCCAGCAGTTCGCGCACCTCGGCGAGGTCGGGGGCGTTGCCGTCCTCGGTCACCAGGTAGGCGGCCAGGTAGCGTTCCTCGGCGCTGTCGCCGCGGGCCAGGACGGCGGCCTGGAGGACGGCGGGGTGGCGCAGCAGCACCGCCTCGACCTCGCCGGGCTCGATCCGGAAGCCGCGGATCTTGATCTGCCCGTCGGCCCGGCCGAGGTACTCCACCTGGCCGTCGCGGCGCATCCGGGCGAGGTCGCCGGTGCGGTACATCCGGGCCCCGGGCGGGCCGTACGGGTCGGCGACGAAGCGCTCGGCGGTCAGGCCGGGGCGGCGCAGGTAGCCACGGGCCAGGTGCGGCCCGGACAGGTACAGCTCGCCGGGCACGCCGAGCGGGACGGGGCGCAGCCGCTCGTCCAGCACCTGGGCGCGGGTGTTGTCGAGGGGGCGGCCGATGACCGGGGTCGCGCTGTCCGTCAGGTCGCAGGCGAGCGCGTCGACGGTGCACTCGGTCGGTCCGTAGTAGTTGAACACCGCGACGTCGGGCAGGGCGGAGAGCTCGGTCCACAGCGCCGGGCCGACGGCCTCGCCGCCGAGCATCAGCACCGTCGGCCGGTGCTCGCCCTCGGCGAACAGACCGGCCGCGGTGAGCGCCGGGACGTAGGTCGGGGTGAGGTCGAGGAAGTCCAGGCGCTCGCGGCGGACGTAGTCGACCAGGGCCTGGGGGTCGAGCCGGACCTCGTCGCTCAGCAGGTGCAGCGGGTGGCCCTCCAGCAGCCAGAACAGCGGCTCCCAGGCGGTGTCGAAGGTGATCGAGGCGACCAGGCCGAGCTGGAGGCGCCGGCCTCCGGGGCCGCCGGACGGCCGGACCATCCGGGTGCGGTGGTGCTGCATCAGGCTGCTGAGGCCGCCGTGCGGGATCACCACGCCCTTGGGGACGCCGGTCGACCCGGAGGTGTGGATGACGTAGGCCGGGTCGAGCGGGCCGGTGGGGCCGGTGCGGTCGGCGTCGGTCAGGTCGCCGCCGGGGTGGGCGGCGACGGCGGCGCGGACCTCGGGCTCGTCCAGGAGCAGGACGGGCGCGGCGGCCGGCAGCCGCCCGGCGTCCGCGACGGTGGCCAGCACGCAGACCGGGTCGGCGTCCGCGAGGACGGCGGCCAGCCGCTCGCGCGGCGAGGCGGGGCTGACCGGGACGTAGGCGGCGCCCGACTTGAGCACGGCGAGCAGGGCGATCAGCAGGTCGGTGGTGCGCGGCAGCGCCAGCACGACGTACCTCTCGGGGCCGGCCCCGCGCCGCACGAGCTCCCGGGCGAGCCGGTTGGCCCGCTCGTTGACCTCGGCGAAGGTGAGCCGGCCGTCCTCCGCGACGAGGGCGGTGACCTCGCCCTCCAGCGCGGCGCGCTGCTCGAAGGCGGTGTGGTAGGTGACGGTGGAGGCGGGCAGGGCGGGCCCGGCGGCGCGTTCCAGGAGGTCCAGCCGGTCGTCGGCGGAGAGCAGGTCGTGGGCGCCGATCGGCTGGTCCGGGTCGGCGGCGACCGCGGCGAGCAGCCGGCCGAGCCGGACGGTCAGGGCCTCGGCGCCGGTCCGGGTGAACAGGTCGGTGCTGTACTCGACGAAGCAGCCGAGACCGGCGGGGGCGCCGTCGGCGTCGTGCAGCTCCCGGACGTTGAAGGACAGGTCGAACTTGGCGCCGCCCGGGCCCGCCTCGGCGATCTCGGTCTCGATGCCGGGCAGGGCGAGGCTCGCCTCGGGGGTGTTCTGGAAGGCCAGCATGACCTGGAACAGCGGGTGCCAGGCCAGCGACCGGTGCGGATTGAGCGCGGTGATCAGCCGCTCGAAGGGGAACTCCTGGTGGGCGAAGCCCTGGAGGTCGGTGCGGCGCACCCGCTTGAGCAGCTCGCGGAAGGTCGGGTCGCCGGAGGTGTCCAGGCGCAGGACCAGCGGGTTGACGAAATAGCCGACGACCTCGTCGTAGCGCTCGTCGGTGCGCCCGGCGATCGGGCTGGCGATCGGGATGTCCGTACCGGCCCCGGAGCGGGTCAGTGTGGCGGCCAGTGCGGCCTGGAGCACCATGAACATGCTGACCCGGCAGGAGCGGGACAGGGCGAGCAGCTCGCGGTGCAGCTCGGCCGGGAGGTCCCAGGGGAAGAACTCGCCCCGGTGCGACATCGCGGCCGGCCGCGGGTGGTCGGTGGGCAGTTCCAGGAAGTCCGGCAGGCCCGCCAGGGCCTCGCGCCAGTAGGCGAGCTGGCGGCCGCCGCTGCTCTGCGGGTCGTCCAGGTCGCCGAGGTTCGCGTGCTGGCGCACGGCGTACTCGGCGTACGTGGCGGGCAGCGGGGACCAGATCGGTGCCCGGCCCTGCCGCCGGGCCAGGTACGCGGTGCTGAGGTCGCGGGCCAGCGGGGCCATCGACCAGCCGTCACCGGCGATGTGGTGCAGCACCATCTGGACCACGTGCTCGCGCGGGCCGAGCGAGAACAGCCGCACCCGCAGCGGCACTTCCGACTCCAGGTCGAAGACGTGCCCGGACTCGGCCCCGATCAGGGCGGGCAGCTCCGCCTCGGTGGTGGGCACCACGGTGAGCACCGGGGGCACCTCGGCCATCGGCAGCACGTGCTGGCGCGGCACGCCGTCCCGCTCGGGGAACACGGTGCGCAGGGCCGCGTGCCGTTCCAGCACGTCGTCCAGCGCGGCCCGGAGCGCCTCGTGGTCGACCTCGCCGGTCAGCCGCAGGGCCACCGGGACGTTGTACGAGGCGTCCCCGCCCTGGAGACGGTCGTTGAACCAGAGCGCCAACTGCGCGTACGACAGCGGTGTTTCCGCGGGCAGGCTGTGTTCGCCCAGCACAGGGCTTCCCTCCAGGTCAATCCGTCCCGCGGGCCTGGTGGGCCGGGTGGGACGGACGGTGGTTGTCCGGTGGCTCTTGGCCGTTGGGGCCCGCCGACGTCCATCGGCGGGGGTACTGCCGCATGCTGCGAGGGGGTCAGGCGGTCCAGCGATAGGTCAGGTCGGGCTCGTTCTCCTCGTTGCGGCTGCCGTCGTTGCTGTCCACCGGGACGAAGCCGTGCCGCTCGTAGAAGGCGCGGGCCCCGGTGTTCCGCTGGAAGACGTGCAGTGAGAGCTCCTCGGGGCTCGCCTCCTTGACGGCCCCCAGCAGCAGCGTCCCGATGCCGCGGCGGCGGACGTCGGGACGCAGGTAGAGGTGGTCGAGCAGAGCGCCGTCGAGTGCGGCGAAGCCCAGGAGGGCCCCGGTGCCGGCGTCCTCGGCCAGCCAGACCCGGGTGTCCGCGAGCACCACGTTGGTGACCCACCACAGCGTGGCCTCGTCACTGTGCAGGCGGGGGAGGTAGGGCATGGCCGCCGCGCGGGAGGCGAGGAAGACCTCGGTGACGGCCGCGGCGTCCTCCGCCCGCGCGGCCCGCAGGTGGACGTTACCGGTGAACGGTGCGTCGGATTGCATCCACATCTCCTTGAACGGGGCCTCGCGGGCGGTGCTGCCGCGGGTTGGCCATCAAGGGTGGAAACGAGAGATCGACACCCATCGCACACTGACGGCAACGTCGTTGGAGCGGCGGGTGGTTGAGCCGAAATTCCCCCCGGATGGGCCGGCTTCGAAGCGGTCCCAGCGGCATTGATCTCCGGTCAACATAACACCTGGTCATGGACATGGGAACCCCCTCCGGGCGGGTTCCTGACAGGGCTATTCTGCGGTTAGATGAGCGCGGTCCGTGCGGGCGATCGGAAATGAACCTGCAACACTCCGTGGGCCGTTGTGACATCACGTCGGCCGGGTGTGACCCGAATCCGGTCATGGGCCGGCCCCGATTTTCCCGTCCCGAGGACACCGGTCGACCCGGCGCGGTCGGACTCCGCGACTTCCCCGGGATTACCGGGAGTTCCAAGACCCTTCCCAGAGCCTTCCCGAAAGGAGCGGCCCGCGTGGACACCCCTGCCGTCCGAATCAGCGGTGCGGTCAAGACCTTCGGCACCACCACGGCGGTGGGCGGCCTGGACCTGGAGGTGCCCGCCGGCATGTTCCTGGGCCTGCTCGGACCCAACGGCGCCGGCAAGTCCACCACCATGCGGATGCTCACCGGACAGACCCGGGCGGACTCGGGCACGGTCGAGGTCTTCGGGCACCGGATGCCGGACGACTCCCGCCGCGCCCGCTCCCTGGTCGGCGTCGTTCCGCAGCACGACAACATCGACCCCGAACTGACGGTCCGACAGAACCTGGACGTCTTCGTCCGCTTCACGGCCCTGCCGCGCGCCGGGTATCGTGACGCCGTCGACCGCGCCCTGGCCGCGGTCCGCCTCACCGACCGCGCCGACACCCGGGCCGACGCGCTCTCCGGCGGCATGCGCCGCCGGGTCCTGCTCGCCCGGGGCATCGTCAACAACCCGCGGCTGCTGCTCATGGACGAGCCCACCGTCGGTCTCGACCCGCAGATCCGCCAGGACCTGTGGGACGTCATCGACGGGATGCGCGAGAGCGGCACCACCGTGGTGATGTCGACCCACTACATCGAGGAGGCCGAACGGCTCGCCGACGAGGTGGCGGTGGTGTTCGGCGGCCGACTGATCGCCCGGGGCACCCCCGCGGAACTGCTGCACGCGCACGCGGGCGCCCAGGCCGCCGAGTACCGGGGCGACGCGGCCCGGCGCGAACTGGTCGAGGCCGAAGCCGCCCGGGCCGGGCTGCCCAGCCGCCGCACCGGGCCGGCCGTCTCCGTGCTGCGGGCCGAGACCGTCCCCGCGCGGATGCACGAGCGCCTCGGCTCTCCGGACGTGCTGCGTCCGACCTCCCTCGAGGACGTCTTCGTCGCCCTGACCGGAGAACTGTTCGGCTGAGATCCGGCTGAAACCGCCCGCGCCGTCGCGCCCCGCGAGCCGGCCGCCCCCGACGGGGGCGGCCGGCCGGCGGCCGCCCGCCGGACAACGAGAGGACATCCGATGACCACGGCGACGCCCACGCCCCGCACCCGGGAGCAGGCCGGCCCCGCCGCCGGACCCGGCCGCCCGTCGGCCCTGTGGCCGACCATGCGCGCGGTCTGGCTGCGCGAGCTGCTGCTCTTCCGCCGCTACTGGCCCGCCATCACCTTCGGCTCGCTGATCGAGCCGCTCGTCTACATGACCGGCTTCGGCCTGGGCTTCAGCCGGCTGATCGACTCCGTCCAGGGCCACCCCTACCCGCAGTTCGTCGGCGTCGGCATGGTGGTCACCTCGGTGCTCTTCGCCTCGGCCTTCGCCGGGATGTTCGAGAGCTTCAACCGCCGCAAGTACCAGAAGATCTACGACGCCGTCCTGTGCCAGCCCGTCGACGTCTGGGAACTGGTCACCGCCGAGGGCTCCTGGATCGCCGTCAAGTCCTCCGTGTACGGCACCGCGCCCCTGCTGGTCACCCTCGCCATCGGCCTCCCGCCGACGCCGGAACTGCTGCTGGTGCCGCTGGTGGCGCTGGTCTCCGGCTTCGCCTTCGCCCTGCTCGGAATGTGGGTGTCCTGCCTGGTGCCGGCCATCGACTGGCTGCGGCTCGTGGTCTCCGGCGTCCTGACCCCGCTGGTGATGGCCGCGGGCGTGTTCTTCCCGCTGGACGGCCTGCCCGGCTGGGTCCACGCCGTCGCCGCCGTCAACCCGATCTACCACTGCACCCAGACGGTCCGGCACGCCGCCTTCGGGACGCTGGGCGCGGCGGACGCGCTGCACGGAGCCGTGCTGGCCGGATTCGCCGCCCTCGCCTGGTACCTGGCCGTCCGCGGGATGCGTCGGCGACTCATCGACTGAACCGGGGAAGGAGCGCGCGGGAGCGCGCCACACACCCCCCGACCGACCCGGGGCCCGGTCTTCCGCCGGGCACCGCGCAGACCAAGGAGAACCACGTCCATGACGGACACCACCCGACCGGGCGCGAGCGAGCGGCCGCCGGTCCGCACCGCGAGCCCGCGCCGTTTCCTGATGTGCCGGCCCAGTCACTTCGGCGTCAGCTACTCCATCAATCCCTGGATGCACCCGGAGAAGCCGGTCGACGGCGAGCGCGCGCTCGCCCAGTGGACCCGGCTGCGCGACCTCTACCGCGAACTCGGCCACACCGTCGAGGAGATCGACCCGCTGCCCGGCCTGCCCGACATGGTCTTCGCGGCCAACGGCGCCACCGTGATCGACGGGAAGGTGCTGGGCGCGCGCTTCCGCCACGCCGAGCGCACCGCCGAGGGCCCGGCCTACCTCTCCTGGTTCCGCGACCAGGGCTACTCCGAGCTCCTGTGGCCCGAGCACATCAACGAGGGCGAGGGCGACTACCTGCTGGTCGGCCGCCGTCTGCTGGCCGGCACCGGTTTCCGCACAGACCCGAGGTCGCACGCGGAGGCCCAGGAGTTCTTCGGCGTCCCGGTGACCGGCCTGACCCTGGTGAACCCGGAGTTCTACCACCTGGACACCGCCCTCGCCGTCCTGTCCGACGACGAGGTCATGTACTACCCGGCGGCCTTCACCCCCGGAAGCCGCGCGGTGCTGCGCGAACTCTTCCCGGACGCCATCCTGGCCACCGACGAGGACGCCGCGGTCTTCGGCCTCAACGCGCTCTCCGACGGCCGGCACGTGCTGCTGCCGGAATCGGCCACCCACCTGATCGGCGAGCTGCGCCGGCACGGCTTCGAGCCGATCGGCGTGGACCTCACCGAGCTGCTCAAGGCGGGCGGCAGCGTCAAGTGCTGCACCCTGGAGCTGCGCGGCCACTGACCGCCCCGGCCCCACCCAACCGAGAGAGGACCGACCCGATGACGAACCCCTTCGACGACCCGGACGCCGACTACCTGGTCCTGGTCAACGACGAGGGCCAGCACTCCCTGTGGCCCGCCTTCGCCCCGGCCCCCGCCGGCTGGCAGCCCACCTTCGGCCCGGCCGGACGGCAGGACTGCGTCGACCACATCGAGACCACCTGGACCGACATCCGCCCCAACAGCCTGGCGGAGGCCGCCACCCGGCGGCCCGCCCTCGGCTGACCACAGCCGGCGAATCCGGCCGCCGGGTCATGGTTCGCCGCCGCGACTCGAAGGGGAACATCCGTTTCATGACCTCCCTGCTGCTCTCCCGCCGCGACCTCGACTTCCTGCTGTACGAATGGCTGGACGTCCCGTCCCTCACCGCGCGGCCGCGGTACGCCGACCACTCGCGGGAGACCTTCGACGCCGCCCTCGACCTCAGCGAGCAGGTGGCCACCCGGCACTTCGCGCCGCACAACAAGCGGAACGACGCCGAGGAGCCGCGCTTCGACGGCGAACGGGTCCACCTGATCCCGGAGGTCGGCGAGGCGCTGTCGGTCTTCGCCGGGACCGGCCTGCTCGGCAGCGCCATGGACTACGAGGCCGGCGGCGCCCAGCTGCCCTCCGTCGTGGCCAGCGCCTGCTTCGCCTGGTTCCAGGCCGCCAACCCGGGCACCGCGGCGTACCCCTTCCTGACCGCGGGCAACGCCAACCTGCTGCTGGCGCACGGCAGTCCCGAACAGATCGACACCTACGTCCGGCCGATGGTGGAGGGCCGGTTCTTCGGCACCATGTGCCTGTCGGAGCCGCAGGCCGGCTCCTCGCTCGCCGACCTCCGTACCCGGGCCGAGCCCCAGGACGACGGCACGTACCGGCTGTTCGGCAACAAGATGTGGATCTCCGGCGGCGAGCACGAGCTGTCCGAGAACATCGTCCACCTGGTGCTGGCCCGGATCCCCGGCGGCCCGCCCGGGGTGAAGGGCCTGTCGCTGTTCATCGTGCCCAAGGTCCTGGTCGGCGCCGACGGCTCGCTCGGCGAGCGCAACGACGTCGTCCTGGCCGGGCTCAACCACAAGATGGGCTTCCGGGGCACCACCAACACCCTGCTCAACTTCGGCGAGGGCGTGCACCGGCCGGGCGGCGAGCCAGGCGCCGTCGGACACCTGGTCGGCGAACCGCACCGCGGCCTGGCGTACATGTTCCACATGATGAACGAGGCCCGGATCGGCGTCGGCCTCGGCGCCACCGCGCTGGGCTGCACCGGCTACCTGCACGCCCTCGACTACGCCCGCGCCCGCCCCCAGGGCCGCCCGATCGGCGCCAAGGACCCGGACTCCCCGCAGGTGCCGATCATCGCCCACACCGACGTACGCCGCATGCTACTCGCCCAGAAGTCCTACACCGAGGGGGCGTTGGCCCTGGTCCTGTACTGCGGCCGGCTCCTCGACGAGGAACGCACCGGCGCCTCGCCCGAGGACCGCGCCCGCGCCGAGCTGCTGCTGGACGTCCTCACCCCGATCGCCAAGAGCTGGCCCTCCCAGTGGTGCCTGGAGGCCAACAGCCTCGCCATCCAGGTGCACGGCGGCTACGGCTACACCCGCGAGTACAACGTCGAGCAGTTCTACCGCGACAACCGGCTCAACCCCATCCACGAAGGCACCCACGGCATCCACGGCCTGGACCTGCTCGGCCGCAAGGTCGTCATGGACGGCGGCGCCGGGCTGCGCCTGCTCGTCGAGACCATCTCGGCGACCACCGCCCGTGCCAAGGCCGCTGGCCGCGAGGCCGCCGACTACGCGGCACAGCTCGACGAGGCCGTGCAGCGCACCGTCTCGGTCACCGAGCGGCTGTGGGGAACCGGCGACCCGGAAACGGCGCTGGCCAACGCCACCGTCTACCTCGAAGCGGTCGGCCACACCGTCGTCGCCTGGCTCTGGCTGGAACAGTTCCTCGCCGCCGAAGCCGGCAGCGAGCCCTTCCACGACGGCAAGCGGCACGCCTGCCGGTTCTTCTTCCGCCACGAACTCCCCAGGACCGGGCCCCAGTTCGACCTCCTGGAGAGCCTGGACCGGACCGCCGTGGAGATCCCCGACGACGCCTTCTGACTCGGCTACGAGCTACGCCCGGTCCAGGGCGAAGGCGACCTGCCTCTCGCTGGGCCGCCCCTGACCGGGCAACCGCTGCCGTGACGCGGCGGATCGGTGCACGGTTCCGGGGCCTCCGCTCCCTAAGCTGGCCCGGTGTACCGGGTGGCCCCCCTCTCCGCCGCCCGGCGACCCCGGCGAGAGGTGGGACCGGCAGCATGACGACGGCCGTGGTGGTCGGCAGCGGGCCGAACGGGCTCGCCGCCGCGATCCGCCTCGCCCAGGAGGGCGTGCGGGTACGGGTGCTGGAGGCGCGGGAGACCATCGGCGGCGGCACCCGGTCCGGCGAGCGGACGCTGCCGGGGCTGATCCACGACGACTGCTCCGCCTTCCACCCCACCGGCGTCGCCTCGCCGTTCCTGCGCTCCCTGGGCCTGGAGGAGTACGGGCTGCGCTGGCTCCGGGCCGGGGCGGAGCTGGCCCACCCCCTGGACTCGGGTGCCGCCGGGGTGCTGTGGCGCGACGTGGACCGGACGGCCGCGCAGCTGCCGCCGGCGGACGGCCGGACGTGGCGGCGGGTGTTCGGACGGCTGGCGAGCAACTTCGACCGGCTCGCGGACGACGTCCTCGGCCCCCTCCTGCACGTGCCCGCCGCGCCGCTCGCCCTGGCCGAGTTCGGCGCCCAGGCCGTGCTGCCCGCCCCGTGGACCGCACGGCAGTGGAGCGGCGAGCAGGCCCGGGCGCTGTTCGGCGGGGCGGCGGCCCACGCGTTCGGCTCGCTCGGCGGGCCGTTCGGCAGCGCCATCGGCCTGATGCTGGTCGCCGTCGGCCACGCCCACGGGTGGCCGGTGGCGCAGGGCGGCTCGCAGGCGGTCACCACCGCGATGGCGCGGCTGCTGCAGCGGCTCGGCGGCACCGTCGAGACCGGGGTGGAGGTCCTCCACCTCGACCAGCTCGACCGGCCCGATCTCGTCCTGCTGGACACCGGCCCGCACGCCGCTGTCCGGATCCTGGGCGACCGCCTGCCGCCCCGGACCGCCCGGGCCTACCGCCGGTACCGGTACGGCCCCGCGGCCTTCAAGGTGGACCTGGCGGTCGAGGGCGGCATCCCGTGGACCAACGAGCACTGCCGGGCGGCGGGCACCGTCCACCTCGGCGGCACCTTCGAGGAGGTCGTCGCCGCCGAGGAGGCGACCTCCCGCGGCCGGATGCCCCGCCGCCCCTTCGTGCTAGTCGGCCAGCAGTACCTGGCCGACCCGTCCCGCTCGGCCGGGGACCTCCACCCCGTCTACGCCTACGCCCACGTCCCGCACGGCTACCGGGGCGACGCGACCGAGCCGGTCCTGGACCAGATCGAGCGCTTCGCCCCCGGCTTCCGGCCGCGGATCCGCGCCCGGTACGTCCGCACGGCGGCCCGGCTGCACTCGGACAACCCCAACCACGTCGGCGGCGACATCACGGGCGGCGCCAACACCGCCCGCCAACTCCTCCTGCGCCCCCGCCCCACCCGCGACCCCTACGCCACCGGAATCCCCGGCGTCTACCTCTGCTCCGCCGCCACCCCACCGGGCGCCGGAGTGCACGGCATGGCCGGCTTCCACGCGGCGCAGTCGGCCCTGAGGCACCTGGCGCGGCGATGAACCCGCCGGCGCGGGGGTCGCTCCACGTGCACCCGGCTACCCGAGGGGCGCCTGCGGCAGGGTGCTGGGGCAGAGGCGGCGCGGCTGCTTGTCGCCCTTGAGCTTGGCGTCCACGCA
The DNA here is from genome assembly GCF_001188955.3 of Kitasatospora aureofaciens. Classification (GTDB taxonomy): domain Bacteria; phylum Actinomycetota; class Actinomycetes; order Streptomycetales; family Streptomycetaceae; genus Kitasatospora; species Kitasatospora aureofaciens. Next base: position 32,333 of record NZ_JPRF03000051.1, read on the forward strand.
GCCGCCGGGGAGTGCGGCGGGGCCGTAGGTGCTGGTGCCGAAGTTGGCGGTGACCTGGAGCACGCCGTTGCCGAAGCCGGTCTGCTGCACCTGGTGGTCCGCGGTCAGGTAGCGGAAGTCGGTCATCGGCTGGGTCCCGGCGGCCTGATGCAGGGGCGCGAAGTACTGCTGGAGTGCGGCGAGTTGCTTGCCGTCGGTGTCGAGCGTCGGGCCGTTGAGCGTCAGGTTCAGCGGGGTGTTCTGCAGGATCGCCTGCAACGCCCGGGTGGTCTCCAGCGCGGGGAGCTTGGTGTAGGACAGCTCCCACCGGTCGAGGTTGACCTGGGCGTCGTGCAACGCGGTCTCCAGCAGGGGGATCCGGTACGTCGGGTCGAACACGGCCTTGGTCAGGTCGTCCGGCAGGGTGACCGGCTTGAAGAAGACGCCCGGTGCGGCGGCCGGCGCGTAGCCGCCCCAGACCTCCCTGTTCTTCTCCAGTGGCCACAGTCCGTCCGCCGGCGGGGTCAGCGAGCCGTGGCTGAAGTCGATGACCGGGCCGGCCCAGCTGTGCGCGGACTCGGAGCCGAGCACCAGCTTGTCCGGGCCGGACAGTTGGCGCATCCGGGCGATCCGGTTGGCCTTGTCCTGCTGCTGGTTCATCGGGTGTTCGGGGCTGTAGTCGTCGTACAGCTCGCCGGCCGCGTCCACGTCCAGGAAGTAGCTGTTCGCCCCGTTGGCGGTCATCTGCGTGGTGCGCTGGGCGAGGAGCTCGCCGTGCTGTGCGAATGCCTGGGAACTGAGGTAACAGCCGCGATCGTGGAAGCCCGCGAGCACGGAGCCGTCCTGCTGGTGGATGCAGTAGCCCGGGTAGACCGGCGCCGGCCAGGCGGAGGTGGGGGCGTCGGCGGTGGCCGGGTCCTGCCCGTTGGCGAACGAGTCGTACGGGCCGACCAGGTAGCCCGCCCGCTTCGCGGCGGCCACCGCCTGGGCGTCCATCGGGTGGTCGTCGGCGTCGTAGCCGAGCCAGAGCCGGGACAGGCCGAGCGCCTGCATCTGCTGGACGCCCTGCGCGGTGCGGGCGCTGCCCCAGGTGTAGGCGTGGAAGGCGCCGAGCAGCTTGCCGACCTCGGGGTTGGCGGCCATCTTGGCGCTCAGCGTGACCAGTTGGCCTTCGTCGCTGAGCCAGCGGCGGTAGTCCTGAGCCGGGGCGACGGGGGAGGGCGCGGTGAGCGCGAAGGTGACCGTGTAGTCCCGGGTGCCCGCCCGCTGGGAGAACGTGTGCACGGCGGTGCCGCGCAGACGGCCGTCCTGGGAGCTGAGGCCCAGTGAGGTGCCGACCGGCTGCGGCACCAGGTAGCTGACGCCTGCTCCGGCCAGCGTGTAGCCCCACAGCGGCATGCTCAGGTCGGTTTCGAGGCCGTAGCCGGCGCCGGCCACTCCGGTCCGGGTCGAGTTCCAGAACGGGTCGGCAACCGGAATGCCCAGCCCCTCGCCGCGCGGCAGTTGCAGCTGGGTGGCGGACGGGTCGGTGCCGGTGACCGGCCAGGACAGCGAGGCGCCGTCCTGCTCGCTGTGCACGGTGACCTGCAGCCGACCGCGCACCGCGGCGGCCGTGACGCTCAGGCCCTGCGCCGGCAGCGTCCAACTCGCGGCGCCGCCCTTGACGGTGATCGAGCCGGGTGCGCCCAGCGGCTGCGCCGCAGGTGCGGAGAGGGTCAGGGTCCGGTGGTCGCGGCCCCGCGCGGTGATGGCCAGCGAGTCGGTCCGCAGCTGTGCGACGCCGCCGTTCACCGGGATGTCCAGGACGTTGCCGTGCAGCCGGATCGAGAGGTCGGCAGGCGCCGGGGCGGCCGGGCGGGTGGTCGCGCCTTGGGCGGCCGAGCAGGTCGCGCTGACGAGGGTGGCGGTGCTCACCAGCGCGATCGCCGCCACCGTCGCGCGGCGGTGGCGGGCACGTCGCGGGCGTTGCGGGGAAGGCTGCGGAGTCGGGTTCGTGGTCGTCATGCTGTGGAAGGGTGTCGGCAGGTCATAAGAAGACTTCTTATGAATCGTCAGCGGCGCTGCGCCCCACGCCACAGTCAGCGCGCCGACCACCCCGGCGGCCGGGTTCAGCCGGGCAGCGCCAGCCGGAACAGCGCGCCGCCGCCCGGGGCGTTCTCGGCGGTGAGGGTGGCGCCGTGGGCGCGGGCGATCTGCCGGGCCATCGCGAGTCCCAGACCGGAGCCGGGCAGCGCGCGGGCCGCCGAGGCGCGGTAGAAGCGGTCGAAGACGTACGGCAGGTCCTCCGGCGTGATGCCGGGGCCGTGGTCGCGCACGGTCAGTTCCAGGCCGGCCGTGAGGCGCACCTCGACCGTGCCGCCCGCAGGGCTGAACTTGGCCGCGTTGTCCAGCAGGTTGGACAGCAGCCGGGCGAGCCGGGCCGGCACGCCCGGGACGGTGCGCTCCCCGGCCGTGTCCACCAGGGTGAAGCCGATCGCGGGCCAGTGCTCGCGGGCGGCGTCCACGCTGTGCGCGACCAGTGGGCCGACCCGGACCTCTTCGAGCAGCGGCTGCGGCTCCTCGTCGCGGGCCAGCTCGATCAGGTCGTTGACCATGCCGGTCACCTCGCGCAGCTGGCGGCCCAGCGCGGCGGCCGCCCGCTCGCGCTGGCCGTCGGTCAACCGGTCCGCGCGGGCCAGGAGTTCGGCGTTGGTACGGAGCGCCGTGAGCGGGGTGCGCAGTTCGTGCGAGGCGTCCGCGACCAGTCGGCGCTGGGCGGCCACGGACTGTTCCAGCTCGCCGAGCATGGTGTTGAAGCTGCCCGCGAGTCTGGTCAGTTCGTCCTCCCGGCGGCCGGGCGGCAGCTCGATGCGCAGGCCGGCGTCGCGGGTGTCGGCGATCCGTTCGGCGGTCCTGGTCAGCCGGGTGACCGGGGCGAGTCCGGTGCGGGCGACCGTGTGGCCGAGCGCGGCGGCCAGCAGCACCCCGGCCGCGGCGACGGCCGCCATCAGCTCGCCGGCCTGCCGTACGCCCTCCTGTACGGTGTCGGCGCGCAGCGCCACCTGGACGGCCTGCCGGATGCCGGCGGGGGTGGTGGTCATCGGGGTGGTGAGCATCCGGGCCGGGTGGCCGCCGATGGTGAGGTCGGTGAACCGGCCGCCGCGCTCGCGGGCCGCGACCTGGCGGGTGGCGGCCGTGACCGGCAACAGGTACGGCTGGGCCGGGTCCTTGGCAGGGTCGGCGGGCACGATCTGGGCGCACGCGGGAGCGGCCAGGTAGCCGCACTCGCCGTAGACCACCTGGGGTCCCTGGCCGCGGTGCTGCTGCTGGACCAGGGTTGCCTGCTGGACGAGGTGCAGGTCGAGCTGGTGCTCGAGCTCGTAGCGGACGACGGTGAAGGCCGCCGCGCTGACGCCGACGGCGACCAGCGCGACCGCGGCCGTGCAGGCCAGCGCCAGCCGGGTGCGCAGCGGACGGCGCCGGCGCCAGCGGGCGTGCGCCGTCACCGCTCCGCCAGCCGGTAGCCCACCCCGTGCACGGTGTGCACCAGCCGTGGCCCGCCGCCGGCCTCCAGCTTTCGGCGCAGGTAACCGATATACACCGCCAGCGAGTTGGAGTCGGGGCCGAAGTCCGATCCCCATACCCGTTCCATGATCACTTCGCGCGGCAGGACCTGGCCGGGGTGGCGCAGCAGGACCTCCAGCAGGGCGAACTCGGTGCGCGAGAAGTCCAGTGGGCGGCCACCGCGGCTGCCGGTGCGGGTGATCGGGTCGGCCACGAGGTCGGCGTACCGGTACTCGGCCTCCTCGACGGCCGGTGCGCTGCGGCGCAGCAGGGCGCGCAGCCGGGCGGTCAGCTCGTCCAGTGCGAAGGGCTTCACCAGGTAGTCGTCGGCGCCCGCGTCCAGGCCGTCGACCCGCTCGCTCACCGAGTCGCGGGCGGTCAGCACCAGGATCGGGATCCGGTCGCCCAGGGCCCGCAGCCGGCGGCAGACCGCCAGGCCGTCGAGCGCGGGCATCATCAGGTCGAGCACCATGGCGTCGGGCTGCCAGCGGGCCACCTCGCCGAGCGCCGCCAGCCCGTCGGCGGCGCCGCGCACCTGGTAGCCCTCGACCGCCAGCCCGTCCTCGACGGCGGCGCGCACCTCCGGGTCGTCGTCCACGACCAGTACCTTCTGCCCGTTGCTCATGCGGGCAACCCTCTCAAACCGACTCTGAGAACTCTCTTACATCGGCTCGCCGGGCTGCCGGGCAGGCGGACGGAACACGGGGACCGGCCCCTCTCCGTGGCGCCCGAGCCGCCGCCCCCACCGCCCCGGTGCCCGCTGCTCCGGCGCCGTCGGGCACCAGGGCAGCGGGCACCGGGGCCGGGGCGACGGGGTCACCCCGGGCCCGGCGGGTGCTCACCGCGCGGGCACGCCGGTGCTACCGCGCCGCCGCCGCCCGCCCGGCGGCCGGGAGGGCATCCTCCGGGTCCCGCCCCGGCAGGGCCCGCAGGATCGCCTCGACGCTCTGCCCGGCGTCGCCGAAGAGCATGCCGGTGTTGTCCCGGAAGAACAGCGGGTTCTGCACCCCCGCGTAGCCGGAGGCCATCGAGCGCTTGAAGACGATCACCTGCTCGGCCTCCCACACCCGCAGGACCGGCATCCCGGCGATCGGGCTGGCCGGGTCGTCGGTGGCGGCCGGATTGACGGTGTCGTTGGCGCCGATGACGAGGACGACCGAGGTCGCGGCGAAGTCGTCGTTGATCTCGTCCATCTCCAGGACGATGTCGTAGGGCACCTTCGCCTCGGCGAGCAGCACGTTCATGTGCCCGGGCAGGCGCCCGGCGACGGGGTGCACCCCGAAGCGGACCTCGACCCCGCGCTCGCGCAGCCGCTGCGTCAACTCGGCCACGGGGTGCTGGGCCTGGGCCACGGCCATGCCGTAGCCGGGGGTGATCACCACTGACCGGGCCCGGTCGAGCAGCCCGGCGACCTCCTCGGCGTGGACCTCGCGGTGCTCGCCCTGTTCCCCGCCCCCACCGGACGGGCCCTCGATGCCGAAACCACCGGCGATCACGGACAGGAAGGAGCGGTTCATGGCCTTGCACATGATGTACGAGAGGTAGGCGCCGGAGGAGCCGACCAGCGCCCCGGTGACGATGAGCAGGTTGTTGTCGAGCAGGAACCCCGAGGCGGCCGCGGCCCAGCCCGAGTAGCTGTTCAGCATGGAGACGACCACGGGCATGTCGCCGCCGCCGATCGAGGCGACCAGGTGCCAGCCCAGGGCGAGCGCCAGCAGGGTGACCGCGACCATCGGGACCGGGCCCGGGCCGGCCGTGAACCAGACCGTCAGCCCCAGGAAGGCGGCCAGCGCGCCGAGGTTGAGGGCGTTCTTCCCGGGCAGCGTCAGCGGACGCGAGGCGATCCGGGCGGACAGCTTCAGGAAGGCCACGACGGAGCCGGTGAAGGTGACCGCGCCGATGAAGACGCCGATGAAGACCTCGGCGTGGTGGATGCCGAGCAGGTCACCGGCGATCCGGGTCTGGCCGGACCCGTGGGACTCGACCTCCAGATAGCTGTTCCAGCCGACCAGGACGGCGGCGAGACCGACGAAGCTGTGCAGGACGGCGATCAGCTCGGGCATCTGGGTCATCTCAACCCGCCGCGCCCGCCACAGCCCGGCCGCACCGCCGATCGCCATCGCGACCACGATCAGCGCGACCGCGCCGGCGGTGACGCTCTGCGCCGCCACCACGACGGTGGCGACCAGCGCGAGGGCCATGCCGGCGATGCCGTAGACGACACCGGCCCGCGAGGTCCGGTGCTGGGAGAGCCCGGCGAGGCTGAGGATGAACAGCAGCGCGGCGACCAGGTCCGCGGCGTGCGAGGCCGTCGTGGAAGTCATCGGGCTCAACGCCTTTCGGGGGAGGTCGAGAACATCGACAGCATGCGGCGGGTGACGGCGAAGCCGCCGAAGATGTTCACGCTGGTCAGCAGCACGGCGACGAAGGACAGCAGGGTGACGACGCGGCTCTCGTGACCGATCTGCAGCAGGGCCCCGATCACCACGATTCCGGAGATCGCGTTGGTCACCGACATCAGCGGGGTGTGCAGGGCGTGGTGCACCTTGCCGATGACGTAGTAGCCGATGACCACGGCGAGGGCGAACACCGTGAGGTTCTGGGCGAGTTGGGCCGGTGCGACGGCGGTCAGCAGGAAGGCCGCGAGCATCCCCGCGCCGATCAGGCCGAAGCGCGCCGCGGGGCCGAGGCGGGGCCGTCCCGGTTCCACGGCAGTGGATGCCGGCGCGGCGGGTTGCGCGGCCGGAGCGGCCGACACCGCCACGGGCGGCGGCGGCCAGGTGATCTCGCCGTCGCGGACGACCGTCACGGCCCGCTGGACCACGTCGTCGAAGTCGAGGGCCAACCGGCCGTCCCGGCCGGGCGTCAGCAGCTTCAACAGGTTGACCAGGTTGGTGCCGAACAACTGCGAGGCCTGGGCGGGTAGTCGGGCCGCCAGGTCGGTGTACCCGATGATGGTGACGCCGTTGTCGGTGACCACAGTCCGGCCCGCCACGGTGCCCTCGACGTTCCCGCCCTGCGCGGCGGCCATGTCCACGATGACGCTGCCGGGCCGCATCGCCGCCACGTCCTCGGCCGTGACCAGCCGCGGGGCCGGGCGGCCGGGGATCAGCGCGGTCGTGACGATGATGTCCACGTCCTTCGCCTGCTCGTGGTACAGCGCCGCGGCGGCGCGGTCGTACTCGGCGGACGTCGCCTTGGCGTACCCGTCGGTGCTCGCCTCCTGGGCGACTTCCACGGCCAGGTACTCGCCGCCCAACGACCTTACCTGGTCGGCCACTTCGGGCCGGGGGTCGGTCGCTCGGACGATCGCACCCAGGCTGGACGCGGCGCCGATGGCGGCCAGGCCGGCCACGCCCGCGCCCGCCACGAGGACCTTCGCCGGCGGGACCTTGCCCGCGGCGGTGACCTGGCCGGTGAAGAAGCGCCCGAACACGTGGGCCGCCTCGATCACCGCCCGGTACCCGGCGATGTTGGCCATCGAGCTGAGCACGTCCATCGACTGCGCCCGGGAGATCCGCGGGACGGCGTCCAGCGCCAGCGCGGTGACGCCGTGGGCGGAGAGCGCCTTGAGCAGCTCGGGATGCTGTGCGGGCGCGATCAGGCCGACCAGGGTGGCGCCCTCGCGCAGCCGGGCGATCTCGCCGTCCGTCGGGGCGTTGATCTTCAGGACCACCTCCGCCGCCCAGGCGTCGCCGATGCGCGCCCCGGCCTCGGTGTAGGCGGCGTCGGTGAAGCCCGAGGCGGCACCGGCCTCCGGCTCGACGACGACGTCGTAGCCGAGACCGAGCAACTGCCGCACCGTCGCCGGTGTCGCCGCGACGCGGGCGTCCCCGCTGGACGACTCGGCGACCACGCCGATGGACTGGGGTGGGGGCTGGGTCGGGACAAGTGCAGACATGTCTGGTGTCTCCCTCGTCGAAGAGCGCTGCTGACCGGGGGGATGGGCGGCCGGGGGAGGATCCCCGGCCGTCGGTCGAAGGAACGTACTCCTACCCGGTTTGCGAACCGATGGCGCGAACCAGTGACGAGCCTCACTCACTCGCACGGAGGATGGCCGGATGTGACCGGGCGCCCGCCGCCTCCCGGGGGGGCGTCCCCTCCGGATCCCGAGGGCCCGGCGACGGCCCTCGGTGGGGCTGCTCAGGTGACCGGCCGGGCTCCGGGGCTCGGCGGGCGACAGCAGTCACGCGTCGGTGCCTCTGGCGGCCGTTGCGGCCGCTCGTCCGAACCGTTCGGTGTCGGCGAGGCAGAAAGCGGTGGCACTGGCTGCGTCGGTGAGGCAGATCCGGCGCCGGTCGGGGACGACGGTGGCGAGCACCGGCATGGACAGTGCATGGGCGAGGCCGGTCGCGGCTCCGGCCGGGGCGCCCCGTGGGCCCAGGCGCGGGGTGAGGGCTGCCCGGGCCAGGTGGCGCACGCCGAGGACGCCGGCGGTCGCGCAGGTCACGGTGTCGGGAGGCCGGCCGGCCAGGACGGTGCAGACGTAGGACGGACGGACGAGCAGCAGCGATCCCCAGGCGGCTCGAACGCCCAGGAGTACTCGGTGCTCGATCACCGGCGGTTCCTGGCGAACGCCACTGAGACGCCCGCCGCCAGCAGCCCGCCGGCCACGGCGCAGACGGTCCCGGTGTGCTGGGAGGCCCAGAGCTGGAAGCTGCGGGAGTGGGACCGCTCGTCGAACTCGCCGTGCGCCCCGTGGTCGGTGCCGTCGGCGCCGTCCACGGGGTGCCACAGGTTGTTCGGCCGTCCCGGGGTGACACTGTCGCCGGTCTGCTGGGAGTCGTAGCCGGTGCGGGCGAGGTAGCGGTCCAGGAGCGGGGCGGCCGCCTTCTGCGCGAGGATGGTGGCGGCCGTGCTCGCGCCCACCCAGTACTGCTTGCGCCGAGGGTGGTCCGCCGCGTACGCCACGGCCCGGGCGCACACCTCGGGCTGGTAGATGGGCGGCACGGGCTGCGGGTGGCGCGGCAGCCGGGACAGCACCCAGGAGAACTGCGGGGTGTTGGCCGCCGGCATCTGGACGACGGTGACGCGGACCTCGCTCCCCTCGTGCAGCAGCTCGCAGCGCACCGATTCGGTGAACCCGTTGACGGCGTGCTTCGCGCCGCAGTACGCGGACTGCAGCGGAATGGCGCGGGCGCCCAGCGCGGAGCCGACCTGGACGATTGTGCCCCGGTTGCGCGGCTTCATCCGCTCCAGGGCGGCCATCGTGCCGTAAACGAAGCCCAGGTACGTCACCTCGGTGACCCGCCGGAACTCCTCCGGCCGGATCTCGTCGAAGGGCGCGAACACGGAGGTGAAGGCGACGTTGATCCACACGTTGATCGCGCCGAACCGCTCCTCCGCCCGGTCCGCGGCGTCGGACACCGCCTGGTGGTCGGCGACGTCCGTCGGCAGGGCCAGGGCGGTGCCGCCGGCCCGTTCGACCTCCGCGGCGGCCGCCTCCAGCCCCGCGCTGCCCCGGGCGAGCAACACCACGTTCGCGCCCCGGCGGCCGAACAGCCGTGCCGTGGCACGGCCGATGCCGGCACTCGCGCCGGTGATCACCACCGTCTGGGTCATGTCACTCCGATCGTCCACGTAGCGGTGCGGCCGCGCTCCGGCCGGGGCCGCGAGCGGGCCGCGTGCCGACCACAGCGCTGCGGCGCCGGCTCAGGGGCCGGCGGCAGTTGTCGACGACATGCGTGTGTCCGCACGGGCGGGGCCGAAACGGGCGACCATCCGATCGGGCGGTTGGCGGCACGCGGCGGACCGGGCGTTCCGGCTCCGCCCCGGGCCGCCCGCGAGCTGTGCGGCACGATCGGCCGGGTGGCCGGGGGAGTCCCGGAATCAGAGTTTGAACATCGCGGTGTACGGGTGGGTGATGCGTTCCTGCCGTGATCCGAAGTCGACGAGGACCGCGACGTCGCCGTCGCCCTCGACGCCGATGACCCGGCCGAGGCCGTACCCGTCATGGGTGACCCGGTCACCGACGGTGAAGTGCTTGGGCAGTGCCTCCGGCCGGGGCTTGAAGGGGCTGGTGGGCAGGGGGCGGCGACTTGCTGCAAATTTCGTCATCCCGGCCAGTATGCGCCTGGAAGCCCGGCCGCGGGGCTCCCCGGCGCGTACGAGTTCGGGACCGGGGGTGAAAGCTCCCGACGCGGCGGGCCGCGGCCTGCTACAGTCGACCTAGTTGCAGTAGTGGTTCCCATGAACTTTGTGTGCGCCTGCTGATGTTTTGCAGGCGCATTTTTTGTTCCCCGGCTCTTCCCCGGTGGGCGCTCCATGCGGTGACTCGAGGCCCGCGCCGTGCGTGCTTCGGACAGTCCCTTGAAGGAGATTTTTAATGGCTAATGGCACTGTGAAGTGGTTCAACTCGGAGAAGGGCTTCGGCTTCATCGAGCAGGAGGGTGGCGGCCCCGACGTCTTCGCCCACTACTCGAACATCAACGCCAACGGCTTCCGTGAGCTGCTCGAGGGCCAGAAGGTCGAGTTCGACGTCACGCAGGGCCAGAAGGGCCCGCAGGCCGAGAACATTCGCCCGCTGTAGTTCTTCTGCCACGGCACCCGCCTAGCAGCGAGGGGCCCGTACCGCGCGCAAGTGCCCGGTGCGGGCCCCTCGGTCATCGCGCCACGGCGCGTCCCTCCGGTCGTTCAGGCCGCTGACTCCGCCGCCGGCGGCCATCCCCACGCGAGACGCACAGCGCCGCGTCCGGATCGGCGCCCTGCCGTGACAGCTCACGGTTGTAGGTTCTCCGCTCCCGTCGCCGCGGTGAGCGCCGACCACGGGTGACGTGCCGAACGGTTCCACCGTCCATGCTCCGCCCGTCACACTCCGGCCCGTTCCCTTGCGGTCTCCGTCGGCGCCCCGCGCCGCGGAGTATTCCTCGTGGCGTGCCGTCCCGAGGAAGGTCCTCCGCATGGCCAGCTCCAGTCGCTCCTCCTACCACTCCCACCGCGACACCGACTTCCGTTCCGCGGCCGGTTCCCGCTCCGGTGGCGGCTCTTTCCACGGTGACCGGCCTGCCGGAGGGCGACGCCCCTCCGGCCGGACCCGGGGCTCCTCCGCACAGGGCGAGTTCGCGATGCCGGTGAGCACCACCCCGGCGCTGCCGGCCGTCGAGTCCTTCGACGAACTGGACATGCCGAAGGCGCTGCTGTCGGTGCTGACCGGCCAGGGCGTCACCGAGCCGTTCCCGATCCAGGCCGCGACGCTGCCGAACTCGCTGGCCGGCCGCGATCTCCTCGGACGGGGCCGGACCGGCTCCGGCAAGACCATCGCGTTCGGCCTCGCCGTGCTGGCGCGCACCGCCGGGCAGAGGGCCGAGCCGGGGTATCCGCTGGCCGTCGTGCTGGTTCCCACCCGCGAGCTCGCGCAGCAGGTCACCGAGGCCCTTACCCCCTACGCCCGGGCCGTGCGCCTGCGGATGGTGACCGTGGTGGGCGGGACGTCGATGAGTCGCCAGGCATGGATGCTGAACCGCGGGGCGGAGATCGTGGTGGCCACGCCGGGCCGGCTCAGGGACCTGGTCCAGCGTGGTGACTGCCGGCTGGACCGGGTCGGCATCACGGTGCTCGACGAGGCCGACCAGATGACCGACATGGGCTTCCTGCCGCAGGTCACCGAGCTCCTCGACCAGGTTGCCGAAGGCGGCCAGACCATGCTGTTCTCCGCCACCCTGGACCGCAACGTCGACCGCCTGGTGCGGCGCTTCCTCAAGGACCCGGTCGCGCACTCGGTGGACCCGTCCGCGGGAGCGGTCAGCACCATGGAGCACCACGTGCTGCACGTGCAGAACTTCGACAAGGACGCCACGATCGCCCACATCGCGTCCCGCGACGGCAGGGTGATCATGTTCATCGACACCAAGCACGGCGCCGACCGTCTGGTGGACGACCTGCTCGCGAACGGGGTGAAGGCCGCGGCCCTGCACGGCGGCAAGTCCCAGCCTCAGCGCACCCGCACCCTGGAGCAGTTCCGCACCGGCCAGGTGACCGCGTTGATCGCGACCAACGTCGCCGCCCGCGGCATCCACGTTGACGGGCTCGACCTCGTCGTCAACGTGGACCCGCCGGGCGACCACACGGACTACCTCCACCGGGGCGGCCGCACCGCCCGGGCCGGCGAGTCCGGCACCGTCGTCACGCTGGTGCTGCCCAACCAGCGCCGCGGGATGGCCCGCGTGATGGCAACGGCCGGCATCACACCCGTCACCACCAGGGTCAGCGCCGGTGACGAGGAGCTGGCCCGCATCACTGGCGCCCGCGTGCCCACCGGCATCCCCACGGTGATTCCCGACCCCGTCGTCGAGCGGCCGCGCCGCAGCCCGTCCGCGAGCCGCGGCGGCCGCAGCCGCCCCGCCGACGCGGCCGGTGACGCCCGGGCCGCCTACGGCCGCGACGGCCAGGGTTCCTCCGGCCGCCGCCGGACGCCCGGACGCGCCGCCGCCCGCGTCGCGTA
>NZ_JPRF03000052.1 GCF_001188955.3 Kitasatospora aureofaciens
GTTCGACTTGCATGTGTTAAGCACGCCGCCAGCGTTCGTCCTGAGCCAGGATCAAACTCTCCGTGAATGTTTACCCGTAATCGGGTCCACACCCGCGTTGAGCGGCACGGCAACCACCGGAATAGGGTGATCCCGCGCACTGCGTCCTCGCTAGTGTTTGTTTCAAAAGGAATCTCCAACCCCGATTCAGATGATCGAGGCCGGGGATGTCAACATATCTGGCGTTGACTTTTGGCACGCTGTTGAGTTCTCAAGGAACGGACGCTTCCTTCGGACCGCCTTCCAGCGGGCCCTCCGGGCGCTTCGTTCTTTCGTGTTTCCAGCTTATCAGATGTTTTCCGCTCCATTTTCCGGAGTTTCATTCATCCAATTTCCCGAACTGGCCGGGGTCGCTTTCTGCGACGACCACCACTTTAGCGCATTCCGACAGTCAATCGAAATTCACACTCACACCCGTTGGCGGCAACGCCGACAGACCCAAGCGAATGGGCTTCGAGGTGTGAGGGTGGGTTGTGCTGAGTGAGGTGGCCGCTCCAGCGACTCGTTCAACACTAGGCCACCCGGAGGACATCGTCAAACGTCGAGGGCCGGATCTGTCCAGATCCGGCCCTCGGGGCTCAAAGCCGCAGCTCAGAGCGGGTGCGCTTTCGGCCAGTTGATCAACTGGCGGGTCCTCGGACCGGTCAGCCGGCCGCCGGGACCAGCTCCGCTGCCGCCAGGTTGCGCTTGCCACGGCGCAGCACCAGCCAACGGCCGTGCAGCAGGTCGGCCTCGGTCGGTACCGCCTCCTCGTCCGTCACCTTGACGTTGTTGAGGTAGGCACCGCCCTCCTTGATCGTCCGGCGGGCGGCCGAGCGGCTCGGCGCCAGGCCGACGGCGACCAACAGGTCGACCACCGGCTGGAGTTCGGTGACCTCGGCCTTCGGGACCTCGGCGAGGGCCGCGGCCAGGGTCGGGGCCTCCAGGTCGGCCAGGTCGCCCTGCCCGAACAGCGCCTTGGACGCGGCGACCGCGCGCTCGTACTGCTCGGCCCCGTGCACCAGCGTGGTGAGCTCCTCGGCCAGGGCACGCTGGGCGAGGCGGGCGGCGGGGCGCTCGGCGGTCTCGCGCTCCAGCTCCTCGATCTCCTCCTTCGAGCGGAAGCTGAAGATCCGCAGGAAGTTGGAGACGTCCCGGTCGTCCGCGTTCAGCCAGAACTGGTAGAAGGCGTACGGGGTGGTGAGTTCCGGGTCGAGCCAGACCGTGCCGGACTCCGTCTTGCCGAACTTGGTGCCGTCGGCCTTGACGATCAGCGGCGTGGCCAGCGCGTGCACGGACTTGCCGTCCGCCTTGCGGATCAGGTCCGTACCGGCGGTGAGGTTGCCCCACTGGTCGCTGCCGCCGGTCTGCAGGGTGCAGCCGTAGCGGCGGTTCAGCTCCAGGTAGTCCATCCCCTGGAGGATCTGGTAGCTGAACTCGGTGTAGCTGATGCCCGCGTCGGAGTTGAGCCGTCGGGCGACGGCCTCCTTGGCGATCATGTTGTTGACCCGGAAGTACTTGCCGACGTCGCGCAGCAGGCTGATGGCCGACATCCCGGAGGTCCAGTCCAGGTTGTTCACCATGCGCGCCGCGTACGGGCCCTCGAAGTCGAGGAAGCGCGAGACCTGACCGCGCAGGCGCTCGACCCAGCCGGCCACCGTCTCGGGGTCGTTGAGCACGCGCTCGGCGGTGGGCTTCGGGTCGCCGATCAGACCAGTGGCTCCGCCGACCAGGCCGAGCGGGAGGTTCCCCGCCTGCTGGATGCGGCGCATGGTGAGGATCTGGACCAGGTTGCCGAGGTGCAGGCTGGGGGCCGTCGGGTCGAAGCCGCAATAGAACGTGACCGGGCCGTCCGCGAACGCCTTGCGCAGTGCGTCCTCGTCGGTGGACAGGGCGATCAGCCCTCGCCACCGCAGCTCGTCGACGATGTCCGTCACGGTCACGCTTCTCCTTCGATCGGGCGTCCGCCCGCTGTCGGCCCGGTTCGGTCGGGCCCCGGGGTCGGTACGACTCCAGCCTGATAGAGCCTACGCGGTTCCGGCCAGCGAGTTTCCCCCGAGGCACCTCGGGCGGGCAGCCCCGTTCCCCCCGGGCTCCTCCCCCGACACCGGAAATTCCGTTGTTCGTCGGCTGTGGGCCCATTCAGAGTGGGTTCACCGCCGTGCGGCGGCAGTGACGTGTGTGGAGACGGTCGTGCCGCCGTGGCACGCCCGTGGGAAGGGTGTGCCGAGTGCGCAACACGCTGGTTCTGAACGCTAGCTACGAGCCCCTGACGACGGTGTCGCTCCAGCGCGCCGTCGTCCTGGTGCTCCAGGACAAGGCGGTGGTGGAGCAGGCGCACCCGCTGCGCTCGATCCGGGGGACGGGCGTGGCCGTCCCGGTGCCACGGGTGATCAGGCTGCAGAGGTACGTGAGAGTGCCGTTCCGACAACAGGCCCCGTGGTCGAGGCGGGGTGTCCTGGCCCGGGACCAGCACCTTTGCGCGTACTGCGGGCGCCGGGCCACCACGGTGGACCACCTCCAGCCCCGGTCGCGCGGTGGCGAGGACAGCTGGATGAACACGGTGGCGGCGTGCGCCGAGGACAACCAGCGCAAGGCCGACCGGACTCCGGAACAGGCCGGGATGAAACTGCTGCGGCGGCCGTTCGTGCCGACGCCGCAGGCCACCCTGATGCTGGCGCTCGGCCTGCGCGGCTCGGAGGCCCGCGAGCTCGCCGACTGGCTGCCCGCCGTACCGGCCCAACCGGTCACGGCGGCCTAGCCCGGGCCGGCCCGGGTGCCCTGGCCTGTCGGGCCCGGCTCAGTCCTTCGCCTGGTAGCCCGCCGCCGTGCCGTAGTTGGCCGCGTGTTCGGGCACCACGACCACCTGCCCGCCGCCGATCAGTACCCGCCCGGAGAGCAGCAGCGAGCCGGTGCCTGGCGGGAAGTTGCCGCCGACGGTCTCCTGGCCGCCCACCAGCGGGAAGCGGCCGAGGCGGGCGGGCTGGTCGCGACGCTCGTCGGCGGCGAGCACCAGCGAGCCGCCGTCGATGCCGACCGCGCGGGAGGTGCCCTTGGCGGCGGTCGGCGTCTTCCAGCGCTGCTTGCCGGTGTCCAGGTCGTAGCCGACCGCGGACACCGACCCGCCGCTGTTCGCCGGGGTCATCGCGGCGACCATCGTGCGGCCCTCGAAGAACACCTCGGGCGTGGCCGAAAACGTTCCGTGGGTGACGTTCAGCCGGCCGCCGTCGGTGACCACCGGGATCTCTACGGCCGGATCGCCGGCGGCGCCCCAGCCGAACACCCGGTCGTCCTCGGGCTTCCCGCCGGTGGTGAGCACCACCGCCGGTTCGGCGGAGAGCACCGTCACCGTCTTCGGCTGGTTGTTCAGGCCCCGCCACCAGCTGACCTTGCCGTCCGCCGCGTTCAGCGCGACGGCCTGGTCGGCGGGCGTCGAGTCGGCGCAGGAGGAGGCGACCAGCACGGTCTTTCCGGTGACGCCCCCCGACAGGGTGCAGAACTTGCCTTGCCCGGTGTACTGCCAGACGTCCTTCCCGTCCGCAGCCGCCCAGGCCGCGGCCCGGTCGTCGCCGACCGCGATCACCATGTCCTCGGTGACGCCGATCCGCGCCGAATAGGCGTCCTTGGAGTCCGAGAGGCTCTTGGTCCAGGCGGTCTTGCCGGTCTTGGTGTCCACGGCGGCGACCAGGGTGCAGGGGCTCTTCGGGTCCGCCTGCGGCCGGAACAGGGCCGCGCCCAGCCCGGCCTGGTTGACGCTCGCCGAGAGCCCGCACGGGACGGCCCCGGCCGCCGGGGGCTCGACCGACCAGGTCGGCTTGCCCGCCGTCCGGTCGTACGCGTGCACGCCCGAGCCGTCGGCGCGGACCACCGCGTCGGCCAGCAGCCAGCTGCCGACCAGCGTGTCGTCGCCCGCCTGCTGCGCGGCGGCGACGGGCTGCACCGACCAGACCTTGGTGTGCGCCACCGCGAACCCGGGTTCGCCGCCGCTGGACGCGGAGGCGCTTCCACCACCCTCGGCGCCGACCGTCAGCGCGGCGGTTATCAACACCCCGAGCGCGGCCACCCCGGCACCGGCCCGCACCAGCAGGGCCCGCCGGCTGGGCACGTGCTCCCCGGTCAGGACGGCCGCCCGGACCTTGTCCACCAGCGAGGAAGAGGAAGAGGAGGAAGGAGAAGCGGAACCGCCGTCACCACCGCGGGGGCCCCGCCGGGCGGCCCGCGAGCGCGCTCCGGGCTCGGCAGGCCCAGCGGCCTCGGCCGCCGCACCCGTCGAGGGCTGGTCGACGGCCGGTTCGGGCTCCGCCGGGGTCTCCTCGATCTGCACGTAACCGTCGGCCGAGTAGTCGGCCCCCGCCGGGACGTACAGCCCCTCCCCCACCGGCTGAGCCTGCGGTACGGCGGCGCCGTACGACTGCTGCCCGTGGTCCGGGTACTGCTGCTGGTACGGCTGGAACTGCTCCTGCCCGCCGTACGCCCCCTGCCCAGGCCCGGGCCCGTACCCGTGCGCCTGGTCCTGGAGGCCGTGGCCGTCGAAGCCCTGCCCCTGGAAGTAGCCGCCCTCGACGTACCCGGTGTGCCCGTAACCGCCCTGCTGCTCGTACGCGGCCTGGTCGTACTGCCACTGGCCGGGCGCCTGCGGCTGCGGCTGCTGCCACTGCGCGGCCTGCTGCTGCGGGTCGTAGTAGCCCTGCCAGTCCTGCCCGCCCTGGGGGTGCCACGGCTGCTGCTGGGCATGGGCGTCTCCGAAGGGCTCCTGTGCCACCGTTCCGTCCCTCCCAGCCCCCCAGCCGGCCTGCCAATTGCGGCAGTCAGCATCTCACGCCCGCCCGGGCCAGCTGCCCGGGCCCTCGACGCGGTGCCGGGGGCCGGGCCTCAGTCGGCCGACTCGGCGCGCAGGGCCTCGTCGATGCGGGCGGCGAGGGTGAAGTCCAGGCCGGTGAGCCCGCCCGCGCTGTGGGTGGACAGCACGAAGCGCAGGGTGCGCCAGCGGATGTCGATGTCGGGGTGGTGGTCGAGTTCTTGGGCCTGCTCGGCGACGGCGACGACCACCCGGATCGCGGCCGGGAAGTCGGGGGCGTCCGCGCTGCGGACGATGCTGTCGCCGTCCCGGCTCCACCTGGGCACGTCCGCCAGCGCCGCCGCGATCTCGTCCTCGCTCAGTCGTGCCCTGCTGCTCATGGGTGCGCTCCGGGTCTCGTCGGTGGTACCGGTGGGGTGCCGGTGGGGGGTTCGTCAGTCGGCCTTCCGGCGCGGACGGGCCACCAGTTCGCCGCCGCAGTTGGGGCAGTTGGCGGCCATGGCCTCGGTGCAGTCCGCGCAGAAGGTGCACTCGTAGGAACATATCGAGGCGGGGCCGTCGGCGGTCAGCGACACCTCGCAGCGCTCGCAGGTCTCACGCATCTCCAGTGCCATGGGCAGTCTCCTCCGATGTTGGCACGGTCCGACGGTCGGTCAGTAGTACGGTCCGACCGTCGTTCAACTAAGCAAAAGCTTGGTGACGGCCGCCAGTCCGACCACCACGATGACCGCGCGCAGCACGACCGGCGGAAGGCGGCGGCCGACCTTGGCGCCGAGCAGGCCGCCGACCAGCGAGCCCGCCGCGATCAGCCCGGCGGCCGTCCAGTTCACCGTCGAGGTGAACAGGAAGAACAGGGCGGCGACCCCGTTGACGATCATCGCCAGGGCGTTCTTCACCGCGTTGATGCGCTGCAGGTCCTCCTGGAGCATCATGCCCATCAGCGCCATCAGCAGGACGCCCTGCGCGGCGCCGAAGTAGCCGCCGTAGATGCCGGTGAGGAACACCCCGGCCAGCAGCACCAGGCTGCCGTCCGGGTCGCCGTCGGCCCGGCGGCGGGCCGCGACGGCCTTGGCCACCCGGGGCTGGATGACCACCAGGACGAGCGCGAGCAGGATCAGCGCCGGGACGATCGCGTCGAAGGCACCGCTCGGCAGCTTGGTCAGCAGCAGTGCGCCGAGCAGCCCGCCGAGCAGCGAGGCGGTGCCCATCCGCCGCAACCGGCGGCCCTGGCCGACCAGTTCGCGGCGGTAGCCGATCACGCCGCTGAGCGAGCCGGGCACCAGGCCGAAGGAGTTGGAGACGTTGGCGGTCACCGGCGGGATGCCGACGGCGAGCAGCACCGGGAAGGTGATCAGGGTGCCGGAGCCGACGATCACGTTGATCATCCCGGCCCCGACGCCGGCCGCCAGGACGGCGATCGCCTCCCAGAGCGTCATGTGTCACCTCTCCTAGCGGTCCTGTCCGAGGGGATCATGCCGGACCCCGCCCCGGCCGGACCAGGCCCGCCCACGATTCGGGACGTACGCCACACCGCCGGTACGCCGCACCGGCCGCACCGGCCGTACCACCGCACCGCCGCACCGCCCGTGCGCTAACCGGGAGAACGCCGAGGGCCCGCCACCACCAGGCAGCGGGCCCCCGACCGGAGAACTCGGCCGATCACTCCGGGTCGATCTTGCGGTACTCCCGCGCCGGGTCCACCCGCGGACGGGCGGCGCCCTTCTCGACGTCCACCGGCCGCGGCCCGGCCGCCGGGTCGATCGGCACCTGGGTCGCCGCCGGGGGCGTCTGCGGCACGCTCGGCGCCGCCACCGCACCGCCGTTAGCTCCCCCACCGTTGCCGGCCAGACCGGTGAAGGCACCGCCGAGGCCCTTGAGCGCGTCGCCGACCTCGCTGGGGATGATCCAGAGCTTGTTGGAGTCGCCCTTGGCCAGCTCGGGCAGGGTCTGCAGGTACTGGTAGGCGAGCAGCTTCTGGTCGGCGTCGCCGTCGTGGATGGCCTCGAAGACCGTCCGGATCGCGGCGGCCTCACCGTCGGCGCGCAGCACCGCGGCCTGCGCCTCACCCTCGGCGCGGAGCACGTCCGCCTGCTTCTCACCCTCGGCCTTGAGGATCTGCGCCTGGCGCTGGCCCTCGGCGGTGAGGATCGCGGCGCGCTTGTCACGGTCGGCGCGCATCTGCTTCTCCATCGAGTCCTGGATGGAGGTCGGCGGCTCGATCGCCTTCAGCTCGACGCGGTTGACCCGGATGCCCCACTTGCCGGTGGCCTCGTCCAGCACCCCGCGCAGACCGGCGTTGATGACCTCGCGCGAGGTCAGGGTGGACTCCAGGTCCATCGAGCCGATGATGTTGCGCAGCGTGGTGACGGTCAGCTGCTCGATGGCCTGGATGTAGCTGGCGACCTCGTAGGTGGCCGCCCGGGGGTCGGTGACCTGGTAATAGATGACGGTGTCGATGTTGACCACCAGGTTGTCCTGGGTGATCACCGGCTGCGGCGGGAACGGCACGACCTGCTCGCGCAGGTCGATGCGGTTGCGGACCCGGTCGATGAACGGGACGACGATGTTCAGCCCTGCGTTGAGCGTCCGGGTGTAGCGGCCGAAGCGCTCCACGATCGCGGCGCTGGCCTGCGGGATGACCTGGATCGTCTTGATCAGCGCGATGAAGGCCACCACGACCAGGACGACCAAAACGATAAGGACGGGTTCCACGGACTCTCCCCTAGACGACCAGGGCGGTCGCGCCCTGGATTTCGACGACGTCGACCTGCTGCCCGGGCTGGTAGACCTGGTCCGGGTGGAGCGCGCGGGCCGACCAGATCTCGCCGTTGAGCTTGATCCGTCCGCCCTCACCGTCGACGGTTTCCGCGACGACCGCGGTGGCGCCCTGGAGCGCCTCGATGCCCATCCTGATCTGCGGCCCCCGCTGCAGCTGCCGGTAGGCGATCGGACGGACGAAGGCCACCAGCGCGACCGAGACCACCAGGAAGGTCACGGCCTGGAGGACCACCCCGGCGCCCAGCCCGGCGACCCCGGCGGCCGCCAGCGCGCCGACGGCGAACATGGCGAACTCCGGCATCGCGGTGAGCACCAGCGGTATGCCGAGGGCCGCGGCGGCCAGAAGCCACCAGATCCAGCTGTCCACACGTCCATCCTAGGGAGCGAAGGGCCTCCGAGGCGGACAGTTCCCGCAGGTCGAGGGGCGGAAACCGGTCGCACGTGCGACCGGCTCCGCCAGGCCTTCGCCAGGGCCCGTCCGACGGGCCCCGGCCGGACGGACGGAGGGTCAGCCCAGCGGCAGTCCCTGGGCCGACCAGCGGTCGCCGTGGCGCTCCAGGGTCAGCGGCAGGCCGAAGCACTTGGAGAGGTTGCGTGCGGTCAGCTCGGTGTCGATCGGGCCCGCGGTGAGCACCTTGCCCTGGCGGATCATCAGCACGTGGGTGAAGCCGGGGGCGATCTCCTCGACGTGGTGGGTGACCATCGCCATGGCCGGCGCGAACTCGTCCTGAGCGAGCGCGCCGAGCCGGCGGACCAGGTCCTCGCGGCCGCCGAGGTCCAGGCCGGCCGCGGGCTCGTCGAGCAGCAGCAGCTCGGGGTCGGTCATCAGGGCGCGGGCGATCAGGGTGCGCTTGCGCTCGCCCTCGGAGAGGGTGCCGAACTTGCGGGCGGTGAGGTTGGCCATGCCCATGCGGTCGAGCAGGGCGAGGGCGCGGCCCTCGTCGGACTGCTCGTAGGTCTCCTGCCAGCTGACCGTCATGCCGTAGGCGGCGGTGAGCACGGTCTGCAGCACGGTCTGCTCGGCCGGCAGCTTGTCGAACATCGAGGCGCCGGCCAGGCCGATCCGGGAGCGCAGCTCGAAGACGTCGATCTCGTCCAGCTTCTCGCCCAGCACCGAGACCTTGCCCGAGGTCGGGAACAGGTACGAGGAGGCGATCTGCAGCAGGGTGGTCTTGCCGGCGCCGTTCGGTCCCAGGATGACCCAGCGCTCACCCTCGGAGATGGACCACGAGACCTGGTCGACCAGCGCGCGCCCCTCCCGGACCACGGATACGTCCACCAGCTCCAGCACGTCGCTCATGCCTACGCCTTCCCCAAATACAAAAATGTCGGCCGTCGGTGCGGGCGGCGAGCCTACTCCGGCGGCCGGTGGGCACGGGGTGGGTGCGCCGCACGCGCATGGGCAAACCTACGCCACGCGGATGACCGCCGATTCCGTAGGCTGGCCGGATGCTCGCGACTCCTGCCGACAATCCGTACGAAGAGCCCCGTTCGGGGCGGCTGACCGCCTGGGGCAACGCCCTGCTCAGCGGCCTGGTGCCGCCGGACAACGCCGCCGCGGCCGTGCTGGGCGCCGACGAGGGGCACCGGGTGACCGGGCTGCCCGGAGACGCCCTGGGCGAGCAGCACGGGCTGACCTGGGCGCTCGGCCGGCTGCGGGTGCTGGGCGTGAAGGGCCTGCGCCTGGCGCTGCCCTCGGCCGGGCACCCGCTGGGACTGACCGGCCCGGCGGTCTTCAACGAGCGGGCCATGGCGGCGGGGGAGGCGGTGCTCGCGGTGGGTGTACCGCTCGGCCTGGTGCCGGAGGTCACCGTGTACGGCCCGGAGGGGGACCGCTCGGCGACCGTGCTGTGGCGCTGCGCCGAGGTCAACGACGCCCCGCCGGCCGACGTGCCCTCGCTGCACGAGGCCGAGCGCGAGCTGGCGGACGGGCTGCGCGAGGCGACCGCACTGCTCACCCGGCTGGACGTGGCGGGCGCCGGCCCGGAGGCGCTGCGCGCCCTGGAGGCGTACCGCCGGCGCGGCCACACCGAGCTGCTCGCCCCCGGCTACCCGCCGCGCGCCGTAAGGGTGCTGGAGTCGGCCCGTCAGGTGTCCGCGCTGTTGGCGATCGCCTCGGCCGGCCACGGCGCGGCCGTGAGCGCCTCCGAGATGGCCGCCCGCCAGTCCGTGCTGGCCCCCCTGCGGCGCACCGCCCGCCGCGCCCAGGTGGCGGCCTACAACGCCCAGGTGGACGAGCGCGAGGACGGCCGGGACCGCTAGGACGGCGGGGCTGGCGGGACCGCTAGGACGGCGGGGCCTCGCGGGTCTCGCCGTTGCGGACGGCCCACAGTGCGGCCTGGGTGCGGTCGGCGAGGTCCAGCTTCAGCAGGATGTTCGACACGTGGGTCTTCACCGTCTTCTCCGACAGGTGGAGGCTGCGGGCGATCTCCCGGTTGGAGCGGCCGTCGGCGATGTGGCCGAGCACCTCGCGCTCGCGCTCGGTGAGGGTGCCGCCGCGGCCCTGCGGGGCGCGGGGGCCCTCGTCGGCGAGCAGCGCCTCGGCCAGTTCGGGCTGGAGCAGCACATGGCCGGCGTGCACCGAGCGGATGGCGCCGGCCAGCGCCTCCGGGTCCACGTCCTTGTAGACGTACCCGGCGGCGCCGGCCCGCAGCGCGGGGACCATGGTGCGGTGCTCGGTGAAGCTGGTGACGATCAGGATCCGGGCCCGGCTGCCCCCGCCCTTGAGCGTGCGCAGCGCCTCGATGCCGTCGACGCCGGGCATCTTGAGGTCCATCAGGACGACGTCCGGGTCGAGTTCGCGGGCGCGCTCCACGCCCTCGGCCCCGTCGGCGGCCTCCCCCACCACCTCGATGTCGTCCTGGACCTCCAGGAAGGTGCGCAGTCCGCGGCGGACCACCTGGTGGTCGTCGACCAGCAGGACGCGGATCGACGGCGTGCTCTCAGGCACCGGGGACCTCCATCTCGACGAGCGTCCCCTTGCCGGGGGCGGACTCCAGGGTGAGCGTGCCGCCGACGGCGGCCGCGCGGTCGCGCATCGAGGCCAGGCCGAGGTGTCGGCCGGCCCGGCGGACGGAATCGGGGTCGAAGCCGCGTCCGTCGTCGCGCACCCGCAGCACGGCGCCGCGGGCGGGGGTGCCGGTGAGGGTGACGGTGACCCGGCGGGCCCCGGAGTGGCGCAGCGCGTTGTGCAGCGCCTCCTGGGCGACCCTCAGCAGCGCGGCCTCCTGGGCGGGCGGCAGGGCGCGGACGCCGTCGGCGGCGAAGGCCAGGTCGGCGGTGTGCGCGCGGTCGAGGACCTGCACCTGGGAGGCGAGGGTGGCGCTCAGCCCGTCCTCCTCCAGGGCGGCGGGGCGCAGTTCGACCACCACGGCGCGCAGTTCGTCGGCGGCCTCGGCGGCGAGCCGGGAGACCTCGGCGAGTTCGACACGGGCGCGGGCCGGGTCGCGGTCGACGAGCTTGGCGGCGGCGTTGGCGGTCAGCCTCAGCGAGAAGAGTTTCTGCGAGACGGCGTCGTGCAGGTCGTGGGCGATCCGGGCGCGCTCGCCGGCCAGGGTGAGTTCGCGGCTGCGTTCGTACAGGCGGGCGTTGGACAGGGCGAGGGCGGCGTGCGCGGCGAGGATCCGCAGGAGTTCCTCGTCGTGGTCGGTGAACAGGCCGCCACCGCGCTTGTTGGCGAGGAAGATGACGCCCATCACCCGCGGTTCGTCCTCGGCGGCGTCGGTGTCCAGGACGGGCATGCCGAGGAAGGCGTCCATCTCGGGGTGGGCGGTGGGCCAGCCCTCGAAGGCGGGGGCCTTGCGGACGTCGACGAGGCGGGTCGGACCGGTCTCGTGGAGCAGTTCGGCGAGCACGCCGTGCTGACGGGGCAGCGGGCCGATCGCCCGCCACTGCTCGTCGGTGACGCCGTCGACCACGAACTGGGCGAAGCCGCCGTGGTCGTCGGGCACGCCGAGGGCCGCGTACTCGGCGTCGAGCAGGTCGCGGGCGGAGGCGGTGATGCGGCGCAGCACCTCGCGGACCTCCAGGTGCCGGCTCATCGCGAGCAGGGCCTGGCTGACGGCTTCGATGCCGGCCAGCGGGTCGCAGGCGGTGGGCGGGCCTTCGGGGGTCCGGTGGTCACCGGTGGTGCTGGGCATACCGCCAAACTACCGCCGCGGCGGAGGCGTCCGCGTCCGTCTCCGGACGCCCCGGACGCAGGTCCGGGGGCCTAGGCCGGTGGGACCACGACCACCGAACGACAGCGGGCGGCCCTCCCCTCGCGGGGAGAGCCGCCCTGTGCGGCGAAGGGCGTCAGCCCTTCTGCATGACCTCCGGCTCGTGCCGGCGCTGCAGCCGGGTCACGATCACGCCGATCACGATGGAGATGACGACCAGCACGCTCGCGTCGATCGCCCACTGGGCGACGGAGTGCTTCCACAGCGGGTCGTAGTTCGGGTGCTGGAAGTCCTTGTTCCAGGGGCCCATGAGCTCCGACAGGTTGAGCGTGGTGGAGACGATGCCGGTGCCCCAGCGGGCGGGCATCAGCCAGGCGACCTGCTCCAGGCCGGGCTTGCCGAAGATCTGGAAGAGGCAGCCGGTGAAGACGACCTGGACGATGGCGAACATGACCAGCAGCGGCATGGTCTTCTCGGCGGTCTTCACCAGCGCGGAGATCATCAGACCGAACATCATCGCGGCGAAGCTCAGCAGGATCATGCCGATGGTCATCTCGATCATCGGCATGTTCTGGACGATCAGGCCGTGCTCGGGGAGCTTGCGCGGCAGGAAGCCGACCGCGGAGATGATCGCGCCCTGGATCACCGAGAAGATGCCCAGCACGATGATCTTGGACATCATGTACGCCGAGCGGGACAGGCCGGTGGCCCGTTCCCGTTCGTAGATCGCCCGTTCCTTGATCAGCTCGCGGACCGAGTTGGCCGCTCCGGAGAAGCAGGCGCCGATCGCCAGGATCAGCAGGATCGTCGCGGCCCCGTTGTTGAGGTGGAGCTGTGTCTTCGGGTTGGGTGCGAGGCCCGGTTCGTTGGGGATCAGCACGCTGACCGCGCCGATGACCGCGGGCAGCAGCACCGACAGCGCCAGGAAGCCGCGGTCGGAGGCGAGCACCGACATGTAGCGGCGCATCAGCGTCCACAGCTGCGAGCCCCAGCTCTGCGGCTTGGGCGGCTTGATCGCCTCCTGGGCGACCTGGACGTGCTGCACCTCGCCCGCCTCGACGGTCGGGGCGGAGTACTGCTGGTAGTGCACCGAGCCGCGGTAACGGCCGGCCCAGTCGTGGTCCGGATAGTTCTCGAAGGCCTGGAAGACATCCGCCCAGGTCTCGTACCCGAAGAAGTGCAGGGCCTCGTCCGGCGGGCCGAAGTAGGCCACCGAGCCGCCCGGCGCCATCACCAACAGCCGGTCGCAGAGCGCGAGTTCGGCCACCGAGTGGGTGACGACCAGGATCGTTCGGCCGTCGTCGGCGAGGCCGCGCAGCATCTGCATGACCTCGCGGTCCATACCCGGGTCGAGGCCCGAGGTGGGCTCGTCCAGGAAGATCAGCGAGGGCTTGGTGAGCAGCTCCAGCGCGACCGAGACGCGCTTCTGCTGGCCGCCGGAGAGCGCGGTGATCTTGTTGTCGGCGCGCTTGTCCAGGCGCAGTTCGTACAGCACCTCGTCGATCCGGGCGTCGCGCTCTCGGGCCTCGGTGTCGCCGGGGAAGCGCAGCCGGGCCGCGTACTTGAGGCCCTTGCGGACGGTGAGCTCGCGGTGCAGGATCTCCGACTGCGGCACCAGGCCGATGCGGGAGCGCAGTTCGGCGAACTGCTTGTAGAGGTTGCGGCCGTCGTACAGCACCTCGCCGCGGTCGGCCGGGCGGTAGCCGGTGAGGGCGCGCAGCAGGGTCGACTTGCCGGAGCCGGACGGGCCGATGACGGCCACCAGGGACTTCTCCGGGACGCCGAAGCTGACGTCGTTGAGCAGGATCTTCTTGGCGCCCTTGTGCTCGACCTCAACGGTCAGGTGGCGGGCGGAGAAGGAGACCTCGCCGGTGTCGACGAACTCCTGCAGCTGGTCGCCGACCAGCACGAAGCTGGAGTGGCCGACGGTCAGCCGGTCCTGCGGGCCCATCAGCTGGCGCTGCACCGGCTGGCCGTTGAGGAAGATGCCGTTGTGGCTGCCGAGGTCGACGATCTCGTAGCGGCCGTCCGGCAGCTGGCGCAGCTCGGCGTGGTGGCGGGAGACCTGGAGGTCGGACACCACGATGTCGTTGTCCAGCGCACGGCCGATCCTGACGGTGCGCATGCCCGCCGTCAGGTTGCGGATCATGGTCGGCTGCGGGCCGCCGCCACCGCCGTGCTGCGGCGCGGCCGGGAAGCCCTGCTGCTGCGGGAACCCGCCGTGCTGCGGCGGCTGCTGGTCCTGCGGCTGCGGCGCGTACGGCTGCTGCGGCGGCACGTACTGCTGCTGGGCCGGCCAGGCCTGCTGCGGCTGCTGGTACGGGTCCTGACCCGGCCACGGCTGCTGCGGGGCGGGCGGCTGGGGCGTCGGACCGGGGCTGCGGCTGGTCACGGCCTCGTGCACCGGGGAGGGCTGCGGGGCGGTGGCCTGGGCGGGCGCGGAGAAGGTGAGCCGGGGCCCGTTCTGCGGGTTGCCCAGGTTGACGACGCCACCGGGGAACAGCTGGGCCTGCATGGTGCGGGCGCCGGCCACGTACGTGCCGTTGGTGCTGCCGTGGTCGTCCAGCTGCCAACCGCTGCCGTTGAAGCTGATGGTCCCGTGCTGCCAGGAGACCCTGGCGTCGTCGAACGGGAAGTCCGACTGCGGGTTGCGTCCGATGGTGTAGGACCGCCCGGGCTCAAGAGTCCGCTGCTGTCCGTTGATCTCAATGACGAGTTGCGGCACTGCTCGCCTGCCCCGCTCTCTCGGTTCCCCCGAATTCGGCCCCCGGCCGGGGTGCGCTGTTCCTCTGACTGACGGGGGAATCATTCCAGCCCGCCGTCCGCCGATGAAAGTCACCCCGGGTGACTGTGACCAGGCTGCTACCGGCGGCGGGCGGCCGGGCCCCGGCCGCGCGCGTCCGCGACGTGGGACGGGTGCCCTCGGCCGGGCGGCCGACGGGTAGCGTGGGAGTCACCATGAACGCATCGCCCTTGGCCGCTGAGCCCCTCCCCGCCGCCCAGCCCCGGACCGCGGACGAGCGCACCCTGCTCGTCAAGGTGTTCGGCAAGGACCGCCCCGGCATCACCGCCGGCCTCTTCGCCACCCTGGCCGGCTTCGGCGTCGACGTGATCGACATCGAGCAGGTCGTCACCCGCGGCCGCATCACGCTGTGCGCCCTGGTCACCCCGCCCCACGCGCCCGGCGCCGAGGGCGGCCTGCGGGCCACCGTGCACCGCTGGGCCGAGGAGCAGAAGCTGCAGGCCGAGATCCTCTCCGGCATCGGCGACAACCGGCCGCGCCGCGAGGGCCGTTCGCACGTCACGGTGCTCGGCAACCCGCTGACCGCCTCCGCCGTGTCCGCGCTGACCTCCCGGATCACCGCGGCGGGCGGCAACATCGACCGCGTCTTCCGGCTCGCGAAGTACCCGGTGACGGCGGTCGAACTGGCCGTCTCCGGGGTGGCCACCGAGGAGCTGCGGGCCGAGCTGGCCCAGGAGGCGGCCGCCCAGCGGGTGGACGTCGCGGTGGTGGCCGCCGGGCTGGAGCGCCGCGCCAAGCGTCTGATCGTGATGGACGTGGACTCCACGCTGATCCAGGACGAGGTGATCGAGCTGTTCGCGGCCCACGCGGGCTGCGAGGAGCAGGTGGCCGAGGTGACGGCGGCGGCGATGCGCGGCGAGCTGGACTTCGCCGAGTCGCTGCGGGCCCGGGTCGCGCTGCTGGCCGGGCTGGACGCCTCGGTCACCGAGAAGGTCCGCGCGGAGGTCCGCTTCACGCCGGGTGCGCGCACCCTGATCCGCACCCTGCAGCGCCTGGGCTTCCAGGTCGCGGTGGTCTCCGGCGGCTTCACCCAGGTCACCGACCACCTGGTGGAACAGCTGGGGCTGGACTTCGCGGCGGCCAACACCCTGGAGGTGGTGGACGGGAAGTTCACCGGCCGGGTGGTCGGCGAGATCGTGGACCGGGCCGGCAAGGCCCGCTGGCTGGCCCGGTTCGCCGAGCAGGCGAAGGTGCCGCTGCAGCAGACGGTGGCGATCGGCGACGGCGCCAACGACCTGGACATGCTGAACGCGGCCGGGCTCGGGGTGGCCTTCAATGCCAAGCCGGTGGTGCGCGAGGCCGCCGACACCGCGGTGAACGTGCCTTTCCTGGACACCGTGCTCTACCTGCTGGGCATCACCCGCGAGGAGGTCGAGGCCGCCGACGGCCTCCCGATCGAGTAGCTCCGGACAGGGGGCCTGTGGACGTACGTGAGGGGCGCGCGGATCCGGTCCGCGAGCCCCTCACCTGTGTGTCGGACGTCAGTCCTGCGGCGTGTGGTAGGAGACCAGCTCGGCCACGCCCGGCTCGACGCCCTTCCAGGAGCCGCTGAAGCTGAGCACCGCGATCGCCGCCGTCGGGAAGCCGCCCAGGCGCAGCCGCTCCAGCGCGTCCCGGTCGCCGGCGTCCCCGGCCAGCACCTGGGTCAGGCCCAGCACCCCGGGGTTGTGGCCGACCAGCACCACGTCCGCGTACTCCTCCGGGGTCTCATGGAGGACGGCGATGATCTCGCCTGGGCTGGCCTCGTAGATCCGGTCCTCGTACACCGTCTTGCGGGTCCGCTTGGGCAGCTCGTGCGCCGCCAGCTTCCAGGTCTCGCGGGTGCGCAGGGCGGTGGAGCAGAGCACGAAGTCGGGGTTGATGCCGGAATCGGCCAGCCAGCGGCCGGCGTCCGGGGCCTGGTGGCGGCCCCGGTCGGCCAACGGCCGCTCATGGTCGTCCACGCCGTTCGGCCAGTCGGCCTTGGCGTGACGGAGAACGATGATCCTGCGGGGCGTGTCGGCGCTCATACCCAACAAGCTTGGCAGAAAAGCGGCCCGGGGGCGCGACGCCCCCGGTCGCCGCCACTCCCCCGGGGGGTCAGCCCATCGAGGCGGCGACGGTGGCGATGACCGCCACCAGCACCACGATGGCGCCGAAGGCGAGGGCGATGCGGCCGAGCTGCTTGCGGCCGTCGGTGGGATTCGGGTCGAGAACGGGCATGCCGGGATTCTCCCACCCCGAACACGCCCGTCGTCCGCTGGCCCCACCGCCTTGGCTTGGCCTTGACCTGGCCGGTCAGGCCTTGACCCGGGAGCCCGTCCGGTGGACCTCGCCGGTCAGGCCCTGACCCGCTCGGCGTGGTGGACGGCCTCGTCCTCGATGTGCCGGGCCCGCGCGGCGCGCAGGCCGAACAGCATCTGCGGCACCAGCAGCAGCGCCAGGAAGCCCAGCGGCCCGTACCACCGGCCGGTGGCCTGGTAGATCCACCCGACCAGGATCGGGCCCGGGATGGAGATCAGGTAGCCGACGCCCTGGGCGAAGACGGACAGCTGCGCCACCCCGCCCGCGGTCCGGGCGCGCAGCCCGATCATGGTCAGCACCAGCGGGAAGGCGCAGTTGGACAGGCCCACCAGCACCGCCCAGACCCACGGCGCCCCGGCCGGGGCGAACGCCAGACCGGCGTACCCGGCGATGCCGAAGGAGGCCAGCACGACCACGAACAGCCGCTGGTCGCCGCGCCGGGCGGCCAGGTTGGGCAGCACGAAGGAGACCGGCACGCCGATCACCATGGTGACCGCGAGCAGCGCCCCGGAGGTGCCCTTGTCGATGCCGGAGTCCTGGAAGATCTTGGACAGGAAGCCCATCACCACGTACGCGCCGGTGGCCTGGAGGCCGAAGTAGCCGGCCATCGCCCAGGCGGTGCGGCTGCGGGTGATCGGCAGCTTGGCGGGGGCGCCGGCACTCCCGGCGCGCTCGCCGCGCTCGCGCTTGGCGATCAGCACCGGCAGCCAGAGCACCAGGGCGAGCGCGCCCAGGCCGGCCCAGACGCCCAGGCCGTAGCGCCAGTCGCCACCGAGGGCGCTGGTCAGCGGCACGCTGACCAGCGCGGCCAGGGCGGTGCCCGCGGACAGCGCCATGGAGTACAGGCCGATCATCGGACCGACCTTCTCCGGGAAGTACCGCTTGATCACCACCGGCAGCAGCACGTTGGAGACCGCCACTCCGGCCAGCGCGAGCGCGGTGAGCAGCAGGAACACCGCGGTGCCGCCGGCGAAGGAGCGGGCCAGCACGCCCGCGGTGATCGCGCCCATGCCGGCCGTGATCACCGCGATCGGGCCGATCCGGCGGGCCGCCGCGGGGGCGAGGAAGCCGAACAGCGCGAAGCACAGCGCCGGCACGGCGGCGAGCAGTCCGGCCAGCGTCGAGCTCATCCCGAGGTCGGCGCGGACGGGGTCGAGCAGCGGCCCGAGGCTGGTGACCACGGGACGGAGGTTGACGGCGGCGGCGGCGATCGCGACGGCGAACAGCACGCCGAGGTACTTGGCGGGGGCGGAGGGCCGCTCGGTCTGCGGCCGGGCACCGGTTCGTGGGGAGGCGGTGGTGTCTGCTGCGGGAGGCATGTGCGCCATCATAGAATGATGGGATGAATTGATGCACCTTGGAATTGGCATGATGTGCCGATCGTTCATCCACCGGCCACCTCCCTCCAGGGGCCACCCACCCCGTAGCCGCAAGGAGTCCCCGTGGCGCTGTCCTCGCCGAGGCGCACCCCGCTGTCCGACCAGGTGATCGCGCAGCTGCGCGCCCAGATCACCTCCGGGGAGTGGCCCGTCGGCTCGCGCATCCCCACCGAGGCCGCCCTGGTCGAGCAGCTGGGAGTGGCCCGCAACACCGTCCGCGAGGCCGTCCGCGCCCTCGCCCACAACGGGCTGCTCGACATCCGCCAGGGCTCCGGCACGTACGTGCTCGCCACCAGCGAGCTCGCCGGGGTGATGCACCGCCGCTTCGCCGACGCCGACCAGGCGCAGGTGGCCGAACTGCGGGCGGCCCTGGAGACCTCCGCGGCCGGCCTGGCCGCGGTCCGCCGCACCGACCGGGACCTCGGCCTGCTGGAGGCCGCGCTGGAGCGGCGCGAGGCCGCCTGGCGCTCCGGCGACGCCGAGGACTTCGTCCAGGCCGACGCCGCCTTCCACCAGGCCGTGGTGGCCGCCGCCCACAACGACGTGCTGCTGGCCGTCTACTCCGACCTCGGCGAGGTCACCCGCGAGCACCTGCGCAACGACGTCGGCCCCGAGCTGATCGCCGAGCGCTACATCGGCCACGACACCATCCGGGACGCCATCCGGGACGGCGACCCCCAGCGCGCCTCGGTCGAGGCCGGCCGGGCCATCGGCGCCTGCGCGACCGCGGAGGCGTGACCCGCGGTGACCCGCCCGCCCGCCGGAGAACGCCGCTGCCCGGCACCCCCTCGGAGGGGGTGCCGGGCAGCGGCGGTGTCAACCGGTCAGGCGCCGATGGCGTGCAGGCCGCCGTCCACGTGGACGATCTCGCCGGTGGTCTTCGGGAACCACTCCGACAGCAGCGCGACGATGGCGCGGCCGGCCGGCTCCGGGTCGCTCAGGTCCCACTTCAGCGGGGAGCGGTGGTTCCAGGTGTCGGCCAGGTCGCCGAAGCCCGGGATGGACTTGGCGGCCATCGAGCCGAGCGGGCCGGCCGAGACCAGGTTGCAGCGGATGTCCCGCTCGCCCAGGTAGCGCGCCAGGTAGCGGTTGGTCGCCTCCAGCGCGGCCTTGGCCGGGCCCATCCAGTCGTACTGCGGCCAGGCGAACTGCGCGTCGAAGGTCAGGCCGACGACCGCGCCGCCGTCCTGCATCAGCGGCAGCAGCGCCATGGTCAGCGACTTCAGCGAGTACGCCGAGACGTGCATCGCGGTGGCCACGGACTCCCACGGGGTGTCCAGGAAGTTGCCGCCCAGTGCGTCCTGCGGGGCGAAGCCGATCGAGTGGACGATGCCGTCCAGGGTCGGCAGGGTCTCGCGGACCTGGTCGGCGATGCCGGCCAGGTGCTCCGGGTTGGAGACGTCCAGCTCCAGCACCTTGACCGGCTTCGGCAGCTTCTTGGCGATCCGCTCGGTCAGGCTCGGGCGCGGGAAGGCGGTGAGGATGATCTCCGCGCCCTGCTCCTGGGCGAGCTTGGCGGCGTGGAACGCGATGGAGGACTCCATCAGCACGCCGGTGATCAGGATCCGCTTGCCCTCGAGGATTCCACTCATGATCAGTGACCCATGCCCAATCCGCCGTCGACGGGAATGACGGCTCCGGTGATGTACGCGGCCTCGTCCGACGAGAGGAACCGCACGGTGGAGGCGACCTCGGCGGGCGCCGCGTAGCGGCCCAGCGGCACGCCCGAGACGATCTCCGCGCGGCGCTCGTCGCTGAGCACGGCGGTCATGTCGGTGTCGACGAAGCCGGGGGCGACCACGTTGACGGTGATGTTGCGCGGGCCGAGCTCGCGCGCCAGCGAGCGGGCGAAGCCGACCAGGCCGGCCTTGGAGGCGGCGTAGTTGGCCTGGCCCGGCGAGCCGGAGAGGCCCACCACGGAGGAGATCAGCACCATGCGGCCCTTCTTGGCCCGCATCATCAGCTTCGACGCGCGCTTGACCACCCGGAAGGTGCCGGTCAGGTTGGTGTCGACGACGGAGGTGAAGTCCTCCTCGGACATCCGCAGCAGCAGGGTGTCGTTGGTGATGCCCGCGTTGGCGACCAGCACCTCGACCGCGCCGTGCTTCTGCTCGATCTCGGTGAAGGCGGCGTCGACCTGCGCGGCGTCCGTGATGTCGCAGCGCACCGCGAGGACGTCGTACTTGGCCAGCGCCTCGGGCACCTCACCCGAGCGGCTGGTGACGGCCACCTTGTCGCCCGCTTCGGCGAAGGCCTGGGCGATCGCGAGGCCGATGCCCCGGTTTCCTCCGGTGACGAGAACCGAGCGGCTCAACGATCCACCTCTCTCCGTGTGTGAGCGTGTACGTCGGAGTGCGTACGCAGTGTGACGCTATCGGGCGGTCGGCGGCGGCGGCGAATCGGGCTCCCACAGCGCCGCACCTGCGGAACTGTCGCAATCCGACAATCCGCACCCGCAGCACCGGGCCCCCCGGGGCCGTCCGCCGCAGGCCGGAGCCCCGCCCGGATCGGGGCGGGCTGTCCGGGAACAACACGGGCGGGCGTGCCCGTTGCCCCCGTGGTGCGAACCGCCCCGGGGCCGGCCGTTACCCTTCCCCGAAGAGTCCCGGCGAGGAAACGAAGGCAGGGCGCATGACCAAGGCACGGCCCGGGAGCACCCCCCGGCGCGGACGACTGCTGGCCCTCACCGCCCTGGCGGCGGGCCTTGGAGCCACCGCCTGGTCGCTGCGCGACCTGCCGGCGGCGTTCGGGCGCCGCCCGGACGGCGAGCGCGAGGAGCGGGTGCGCAACTCCCCCCAGTACCGCGACGGCGTCTTCCACAACGCGCCCTCGGAGTTGGCCCGGGCCGGCAGCACGCCGGACTTCGACCGCGACACCGTCCGCCGGATGCTGTTCCAGCGCGAGGGCCGCGTCCCGGCCCTCCCGGTGCCCACGATGCGCCCCGCCCCCGCGACCGGTCCGGCCGCCGAGGGGGTGGAGATCACCTGGTACGGGCACGCCTCCGCGCTGGTGGAGATCGAGGGCTCGCGCGTCCTGCTCGACCCGGTCTGGAGCGACCGCTGCTCCCCCTCCGCCCACGTCGGCCCCAAGCGGCTGCACCCGGTGCCGGTCGAGCTGGAGGAACTGCCGCCGGTCGACGCGGTGCTGATCTCGCACGACCACTACGACCACCTCGACATGGCCACCGTCAAGCGCCTGGTGCGCAGCCAGTCCGCGCCCTTCGCGGTGCCGCTGGGCATCGGCGGCCACCTGCGCCGCTGGGGCGTCCCCGAGCACCGGATCATCGAGCTGGACTGGGACGAGACCTGCACCCTGGGCGAGCTGGTGCTCACCCTCACCTCCGCGCACCACTTCTCCGGCCGCGGCCTGACCCGCAACACCACCCTGTGGGGCTCCTGGGTGATCGCCGGCCCGAGCCGCAAGGTCTTCTACACCGGCGACTCCGGCTACTTCGAGGGCTACGCCCGGATCGGCGAGCAGCACGGCCCCTTCGACGCCGCCCTGGTGCAGATCGGCGCCTACGACGCGGCCTGGGCGGACATCCACATGACCCCCGAGGACGCCGTCCTCGCCCACCGGGATCTCGGCGCCGGGCTGCTGGTGCCGGTCCACTGGTGCACCTTCAACCTGGGCCTGCACCCGTGGGCCGAGCCGATCGAACGGCTGGTCAAGGAGGCCAAGACCCAGGCCGTCCCGCTGGCCGTCCCGCGCCCCGGCGAGCGGGTCGACGTGGACAACCCGCCGGAGCTGGACGGCTGGTGGGAGGCCGTCTCCTGAAAGGGAGTCCGACGGTTCCCACCGGGCGCGCGACGCCGGGGCCCTGGCCGAAACCGCAACGCACCGGGCCGAATACGCTGGCCGGAAACCCGGTGGACGGGAAATGATGCGGTGCGGACGCCCCTGCGGCGCCCGCACCGCCACCCTCCGCGACCTGGGAGCCCGATTGCCTCCGATCCCTCCGGCCGACACCGCCGGCGCCCCGCGCGAGCGCGCCGTCGACCCGCTGTTCCTCGCCCTCCCACTGCGCTCCCTCGCCGACGCCGCCCTCACCCGGGCCCGTCAACTGGGCGCCGGCCATGCCGACTTCCGCCTGGAGCGGGTCCGCAGCGCCTCCTGGCGGCTGCGCGACGCCCGCCCGGCCGGCACCTCCGACAGCGTGCAGCTGGGCTTCGCCGTCCGGGTGCTGCTGGACGGCGCCTGGGGCTTCGCCGCCGGGGTGGACCTCACCCCCGAGGCCGCGGCGGAGGTCGCCGCCCAGGCCGTCGCGGTGGCCCGGCTCTCCGGCGGGATCAGCCGCGCGGCCGGCTCCACCGAGCGGGTCGAGCTGGCCGACGAGCCGGTCCACCGCGACGTCACCTGGGTCTCCTCGTACGAGGTCAACCCCTTCGAGGTGCCGGACGCCGAGAAGACCGCCCTGCTCGCCGAGCGCAGCTCCCGGCTGCTGGCCGCCCCGGGCGTCTCGCACGTCCAGGCCGCGCTGCTGACGGTGCAGGAGAACAAGTTCTACGCCGACACCGCGGGCACCATGACGACCCAACAGCGGGTCCGGCTCTACTCCGACCTGGAGGCCACCTCGGTCGACGAGCGCACCGGCGCCTTCGACTCGATGCGCACCCTGGCCCCGCCGGTCGGCCGCGGGTACGAGTACCTGACCGGGAGCGAGTGGGACTGGGACGCGGAGCTCGCCGAACTGCCCGTCCTGCTGGCCGAGAAGATGAAGGCCCCGAGCGTCCGGGCCGGCCGGTACGACCTGGTCATCGACCCGTCCAACCTCTGGCTGACCATCCACGAGTCGATCGGCCACGCCACCGAGCTGGACCGCGCGCTCGGCTACGAGGCCGCCTACGCCGGCACCTCCTTCGCCACCTTCGACCAGCTCGGCAGCCTCCGCTACGGCTCCGACCTGATGCACGTCACCGGCGACCGCACCGCCGAGCACGGCCTGTCCACCATCGGCTACGACGACGAGGGCGTCGCCACCCAGTCCTGGGACCTGATCCGGGACGGCGTCCTGGTCGGCTACCAACTCGATCGCGCAATGGCGAAGTTGAAGGGCTTCGGGCGCTCCAACGGCTGCGCCTTCGCGGACTCCCCCGCGCACGTCCCGGTCCAGCGGATGGCCAATGTCTCGCTCCGGCCCGCCGCCGACGGTCCCGACACCGAGGGCCTGTTCGCCGGGGTGGAGAACGGCCTGTACATCGTCGGCGACCGCTCCTGGTCGATCGACATGCAGCGCTACAACTTCCAGTTCACCGGCCAGCGCGCCTACGCCATCAAGAACGGCGAACTCGCCGGTCAGGTCAAGGACTTCGCCTACCAGGCCACCACCACCGACTTCTGGGGTTCGATGGCGGCGGTCGGCGGCCCGCAGACCTACGTCCTCGGCGGTGCCTTCAACTGCGGCAAGGCGCAGCCCGGCCAGGTCGCGGCGGTCAGCCACGGCTGCCCGTCGGCGCTGTTCCGCAACGTCAACGTGCTCAACACCCAGCAGGAGGCGGGTCACTGATGACCGCGATGCAGCCCCACGAACTCGTCGAGCTGGCACTCGGCCTCTCCCGCACCGACGGCTGCGTGGTGATCGCCGACGAGGAGTCCACCGCCAACCTGCGCTGGGCCGGCAACGCCCTGACCACCAACGGCGTCACCCGCGGCCGCCGCCTCACCGTGATCGCCACCGTCGCCGGCGCCGAGGGCACCGCCTCCGGCGTGGTCTCGCGCGAGGCCGTCACCGCCGAGGACGTCGAGGGCCTGGTGCGGGCCGCCGAGGAGGCCGCCCGCGCGGCCGGCCCCGCCGAGGACGCCCAGCCGCTGGTCGCCGACCGGCCGCAGTCCCCGGACTTCACCGCGCCGCCCGCGGAGACCTCGATCGAGGTGTTCGACGCCTTCGGCCCCGCCCTCGGCGAGGCCTTCGCCCGCGCCGCCGCCCGGGGCGAACTGCTATACGGCTTCGCCCGCCACGAGGTCACCACCAGCTACCTCGGCAGCTCCACCGGCCTGCGGCTGCGCCACGACCAGCCCACCGGCATGGTCGAGATCAACGGCAAGACGGCCGACCTCACCGGCTCGGCCTGGGTCGGCGCCGCCACCCGGGACTTCACCGACATCGACGTCCCGGCCCTGCACGCCGAGCTCACCAAGCGCCTCGGCTGGGGCGCCCGCAAGGTCGATCTGCCGGCCGGACGGTACGAGACGCTGCTGCCGCCCTCGGCCGTCGCCGACCTGATGATCTACCTCCACTGGTCCTCCGGCGGCCGGGACGCCCACGAGGGCCGGACGGTCTTCTCCAAGCCCGGCGGCGGCACCCGGCTCGGCGACAAGCTCGCCGGCCTGCCGCTGACCCTGCGCGCCGACCCGGACGAACCCGGCCTGGAGGCCGCCCCGTTCGTGCTGGCGCACAGCTCCGGCGGCGACGTCTCGGTCTTCGACAACGGCGCGCCGATCACGGCCACCGACTGGATCCGCGACGGCGTGCTGACCGATCTGATCACCAGCCGCCACGCGGCCGGCCTCACCGGCCTGCCGCTGCGCCCGGCGGTCGACAACCTGGTGCTGGAGACGGCCGACCAGGAGTCCGCGCCGACCCTGGACGAGATGATCGCCCGCACCGAGCGCGGCCTGCTGCTCACCTGCCTCTGGTACATCCGCGAGGTGGACCCGGCGACGCTGCTGCTCACCGGCCTCACCCGGGACGGCGTCTACCTGGTGGAGAACGGCGAAGTGGTCGGCGCGGTGAACAACTTCCGGTTCAACGAGTCCCCGGTCGACCTGCTCGGCCGGATCACCGAGGCGGGCCGCACCGAGCGCTGCCTGCCGCGCGAGTGGAGCGACTACTTCACCCGCACCGCGATGCCACCCGTGCGTGTCGCGGACTTCAACATGAGTTCGGTCAGCCAGGCCTCATAGTCGCTGGCCAACGGGGGGATAACGAAGAACATGATGGACGAGAAGCGGCTGGTCAGATCGAGCAAGATGCTGTCGCGCATCCTGCGCCACGAGCCGGAGCTGGTGGGCATCACGCTGGACGGCTCCGGCTGGGTCCGGGTCGAGGTCCTGCTCGACGCCCTCGCGGCGAAGGGCCGGCCGCTCACCAGGGCCGAGCTCGACCACGTCGTGGCCACCAACAACAAGCGCCGCTTCGGCTTCTCGCCGGACGGCCTCTCCATCCGCGCCAACCAGGGCCACACGGTGGCGGTCGACCTCGGTCTGACCGCCACCGTGCCGCCCCACGTGCTCTACCACGGCACGGCCGACCGCCACCTGGCGTCGATCTTCCGCGAGGGCCTGCGCCCGATGACACGGCAGGACGTGCACCTCTCGGCGGACACCGAGACCGCGACCCGGGTCGGTGCCCGGCACGGCCGCCCGGTGGTGCTGACCGTGAACGCGGCCGCGATGGCGGCGGCCGGCCACGAGTTCCGGCTCAGCGAGAACGGCGTCTGGCTCACCGACGCCGTACCCCCGCAGTACCTCTCCCGCCGCTCCTGACAACCGGTGGAGCCGTACGGCCCTCCTATCACGCCCGACCGGGTGGGCCCCGCCCACCCGGTCTCGTCGTCCCCGGTGCCCGGGCGTACCGTGAGATGGCCGCGCGACACGGCGCGCGGGTGCGTGGACGAGGGCGGTAGGACACATGGGCAAGAGCGCCGAAGGCGGGCGGGTCTACCGGATCACCGGGGCGCGCAGCAGCCTCACCGAGGACGTCCGGGGTCGCCAGCGCCGCTACGTCATCTCGATGCTGATCCGCACCCTCTGCGTGCTGCTCGCGGTGGCACTGTGGGACGTCCAGCGCTGGCTCGCCTTCACGGCGCTGGCGGGCGGCGTGCTGCTGCCGTACTTCGCGGTACTGGTCGCCAACGCGGGCCGGGAGCAGCCGCCGTCGCTGCCGAGCACCTTCGACTTCCCCTCCGAGACCCCGCTGATGCTCGGCCCGGGTGGTACGGGTGGGGCTGGTGCGGCCGCTGGTACAGAACAGGCAAAGGCCGCCGGCACCGGAACGTCACCGGGCACGGACTGACCGCCCGGTTCACGGCGGTTGAGCCCGAATCGACTGGACGAAAGCTCAAAAGAACCTCAGATTAATCATGCAAGACCTCCCCATCCGAGGGTCTCGGCGTGACATACTGCGTACGCGCTCCGCATCCCCCGTCGGAGCGACGGACCGACGCCGGGCGGCTCCCCCCGTGGCTGCCCGGCGTCGCCATGCCCGGATCCCGGCGGGCCCGGAGGGCGCGGCGCGGCGGCGTGACAGACTGGCGGTGACGACGCACCCGCCGAGCACCGAGGACGGCCCCCGATGGACACCCCGCAGACCCCGATCTGCTCCGCCAAGGGCTGCCGGGCGGACGCCCGTTGGGTGCTGGTGTGGAACAACCCGAAGCTGCACACCCCGGACCGCCGCAAGACCTGGCTAGCCTGCGAGGAGCACCGCGAGCACCTGTCCCAGTTCCTGGGCGTGCGCGGCTTCCTGAAGGAGGTCGTCGCCTTCGCCGACTGGACCTCCGAAGAGGGCTAGCCGCCGATCGCCGACATCGGCCGCTCGGGCTGGTGGAACTCCGGGTCGTCGATCCCGGCCCCGGCCTTCTTGCCCCACATCGCCGCCCGCCACAGCGCGGCCAGCTCCGCGTCGTCCGCGCCCGAGCGCAGCGCGGTGCGCAGGTCGGTCTCCCCGGTCGCGAAGAGGCAGTTGCGCACCTGACCGTCGGCGGTCAGCCGGGTCCGGTCGCAGGCCCGGCAGAACGGGCGGGTGACGGAGGCGATCACGCCGACCCGGCCCGGGCCGCCGTCCACCACCCAGCGCTCGGCGGGCGCCGCGCCCCGGCGCGCGGAGGACTCCGGGGTGAGCTCGAAGCGGGCCCGCAGCAGTTCGAGGATCTCGCCGGCGGTGACCATCGACGAGCGGTCCCAGCCGTGCTGGGCGTCCAGCGGCATCTGCTCGATGAAGCGCAGCTCGTACCCCCGCTCCAGGCACCAGGCCAGCAGGTCGGCCGCCTCGTGGTCGTTGACCCCGCGCATCAGCACCGCGTTCAGCTTGACCGGCGCCAGCCCGGCCGCCTCGGCGGCGGCCAGCCCGTCCAGCACGTCCTGGTGGCGCCTACGGCGGGTGAGGGTGAGGAACACCTCGGGGTCGAGGGTGTCCAGGGAGACGTTGACCCGGTCGAGCCCGGCCTCGCGCAGCGCGGTGGCCGTCCGGGCCAGCCCGATGCCGTTGGTGGTCAGCGACAGCTCGGGGCGCGGTTCCAGCTCCGAGCAGGCGGCCACGATCGCGGCCAGTCCGGGGCGCAGCAGCGGCTCGCCGCCGGTGAAGCGGACCTCGCGCACGCCGAGGTCGCGCACGGCCAGGGTGACCAGCCGGACGATCTCCTCGTCGGTCAGCAGGTCGGGCTTGGCCAGCCACTGCAGGCCCTCCTCCGGCATGCAGTACGTGCAGCGGAGGTTGCACCGGTCGGTCAGGGAGACGCGCAGGTCGACGGCCTGTCGTCCGAAGGTGTCGAGCAGCACGTCGCTTCCCTTCCCGAAGAGCGGCCGATTCCCCTGGAAAGCGGCCGGCCCGGCCACCGTCGCGGCGGGGCCGGGCCAGCATAGTCATGCCGTGACGATCAGTGGGCGCCCAGCCCGGTGAGCGAGCGGACCTCGAGTTCAGCGTACTTCGCCGGGTCGGGACGTTCCCTGGACAGGAGGGTGCCCAGCCACCCGGCCAGGAATCCGATCGGGATGGAGACCAGGCCGGGGTTCTCCAGCGGGAACCAGTGGAAGTCGGAGTGCGGGAAGAGCGAGGTCGCCTTGCCCGAGACCACCGGGGAGAAGACCACCAGCAGCACCGAGCCGACCAACCCGGCGTAGACCGAGCTGACCGCGCCGGTGGTGGTGAAGCGCTTCCAGAACAGCGAGTAGAGCAGTGTCGGCAGGTTCGCCGAGGCCGCCACCGCGAAGGCCAGTGCGACCAGGGCGGCGGTGTTGAGCTTGTCCGCGTAGAGGCTGAGCACGATCGAGACCGCGCCGATCCCGACGGCCGCCCACTTGGCCGATCGCACCTCCTCCCGCTCGCTCGCCTTCCCGCGCCGGATCACGTTGGCATACAGGTCGTGCGCGAAGGAAGCCGAGGAGGCCAGGGTGAGCCCGGCGACCACGGCCAGGATGGTGGCGAAGGCGACCGCCGAGATCACCGCGAGCAGGATCGCCCCGCCGGTGCTGCCGCTGCCGCCGCCGAGCGCCTCGGCCAGCTGAGGGGCGGCCGTGTTGCCGGCCGCGTTGGCCGCCTTGATCTGCTTGGAACCGACCAGAGCCGCCGCGCCGAAGCCGAGCGCCAGGGTCATCAGGTAGAAGACGCCGATGATGCCGATCGCCCAGAGCACCGACTTCCGGGCCGCCTTGGCCGTGGGCACCGTGTAGAAGCGGACCAGGATGTGCGGCAGGCCCGCGGTGCCGAGGACCAGTGCGATGCCGAGGCTGATGAAGTCGAGCTTGGCGGTGCCGGTGCCGTACTTCTGCCCGGGTTGGAGGAAGGCCTCGCCCTTGCCGCTGGCGCTCGCCGCCGCGCCGAGCAGCTCGGAGGGGTTGAAGTGGTACTTGGCCAGCACCAGGACGGTCATCAGCGCGGCACCGGCGATCAGCAGCACCGCCTTGACGATCTGCACCCAGGTGGTGCCCTTCATGCCTCCTATCACCACGTAGATGATCATCAGCGCGCCGACCGCGACGACTGTCCAGCGCTTGGCGGCGTTCCCCTCGACCCCGAGCAGCAGGGCCACCAGCGTCCCGGCGCCGACCATCTGGGCCAGCAGGTAGAAGATCGACACCACGATGGTGGACACGCCGGCGGCGGTGCGCACCGGGCGCTGTCGCATCCGGAAGGCCAGCACGTCCGCCATGGTGAACCGGCCGGAGTTGCGCAGCGGCTCGGCGATCAGCAGCAGCGCGACCAGCCAGGCGACCAGGAAGCCGATCGAGTACAGGAAGCCGTCGTACCCGGCCAGTGCGATGGTGCCGGCGATGCCGAGGAAGGAGGCGGCGGACATGTAGTCGCCGGAGATGGCCAGGCCGTTCTGGAAGCCGGTGAACCCGCGGCCGCCCGCATAGAAGTCGGCGGCGCTGCGGTTCCGCCGCCCGGCCCACAGGGTGATGGCCAGGGTCGTCAGCACGAAGAGTCCGAACAGGGCCATCGTCAGGCCGCGGTGCTCGGTGGCGGAGCTGGCGAGCAAGGTCATTCGGCGGCCTCCCGGGGGGCGTGGACGACGGCACCGTGGGCCTCGCGGATCGCGGCGGCGGGCGGGTCGATCCGCCGGTCCGCGTAGCGGGCGTACCAGCCGGCGATGACGAAGGTGGTGGCGAACTGCAGCAGCCCGAGCACCAGGGCCACGTTGACGTGCCCGAGGACCTTGGTGCCCATCAGACCGGGGGCGTAGCAGGAGAGCAGGACGTAGAGCAGGTACCAGAGCACGAAGCCGATGGTGACCGGGAAGGCGAAGCTCCGGAACGAGCGCCGCAGGGTACGGAACTCCTCGCTGTCGTCGATGAGTTGGACGTCCGTGGCGGCAGTGGTGATCGGCGGCGAATCCACTCTGTCTCCTCACTCCTTCGGCAGTGGCGGCCACACGAGGGAAAGAATCGAACGTGAGGGGCGTCACATTCCTCGTGTGCGCCGCGCAATGCTAGGAGCGTCGCGCCCGCCCCGGAAGGGGTTGGCCGCGATCGGCCGGTCGTTCACCCCCTCGCATCATCCAATTGGCTGAAAAACATCTCTCCCGTCACTCATGGATCCGGCCCCGGCGACCGAAAAGGGGCGGCACCGTCCAACGGCGCCGCCCCTGTTGACGTAGCGTCAGAACGCGATCCGGACCTTCAGCGCGGAGCGGTCGTCCATCGCCCGGTAGCCGTCCGGCACGCCGTCCAGGCCAACCGTCCGGTCGAACACCAGGCCGGGCTCGATCGCTCCCGAGAGCACGTCCGGAAGGAGCTCGGGAATGTACGCACGGGCCGGCGCGACGCCACCGTTGAGCGAAACGTTTCGGCCGAACATCTGACCGATGTCGACGCCCGCACTGCCGCCATGCGGCACACCCACGTAGCCGACCGCGCCGCCGTCCCGGGTGATCGAGATCGCCGTCCGCATCGACTCCTCGGTGCCCACCGCCTCCAGCACCGCGTGCGCGCCCAGCCCGCCGGTCAGCTCCTTCACCGCCTCGATCGCGGCCTCGCCGCGCTCGGCCACCACGTCCGTCGCCCCGAAGCGGCGGGCCAGCTCGGTCCGGGCAGGGTGCCGGCCCAGCGCGATGATCCGGCCCGCGCCCAGCCGGTTGGCCGCCAGCACGCCGCACAGGCCCACCGCGCCGTCGCCGACCACCGCGACCGTCGCGCCCGGGCGCACCCGCGCCGACACGGCGGCGTGGTGCCCGGTGGACATCACGTCGGACAGCGCCAGCAGCCCCGGCAGCAGTTTCTCGTCACCCGCCGCCTCCTTGGGCAGCTTCACCAGCGTCCCGTCCGCGAACGGCACCCGGACCGCCTCGCCCTGGCCGC
Source organism: Kitasatospora aureofaciens (assembly GCF_001188955.3). GTDB lineage: Bacteria > Actinomycetota > Actinomycetes > Streptomycetales > Streptomycetaceae > Kitasatospora > Kitasatospora aureofaciens. The sequence goes on from NZ_JPRF03000052.1 coordinate 30,733, forward strand.
CGTCCGAGCCGACCTGCCCCCAGAACCCGCCGTGCGGGCAGGACGTCTGCAGCCCTTCGAGACAGAACTCACAGACGCCGTCCGACCAGACGAAGGGGGCGACCACCAGGTCGCCCTTCGTGAAGCCGCGGACCTCGGCGCCGACCTCCTCGACCACGCCCAGGAACTCGTGCCCGATCCGCTGTCCGGCCACCCGCTCCGCCACCCCGCGGTAGGCCCACAGGTCGCTGCCGCAGATGCAGGCGTTCACCACCCGCAGCACCACGTCCGTCGGGTGCTGGATCACCGGGTCCGGTACCTCTTCGATCCGGATGTCGTTCGGTCCGTGGATCACCGTGGCGCGCATGCGTTCTTCCTCACACAAATCCGACCGGGCGGCCGGAAACGATCTCGACCAGATGTACGACACCCCCGCCGACCACTCTATTCCGGCCGTCCGACCGGAACATTTCGACCGGACCCCGGCAGCCCGCCCCTTATCCTGTTGGACCATGCAACCGATCCAGCCCGAGACGTACGGCGCGCCGCGGACCGCCCCGGTCCCCGCCCAGCGCTCCGCCGCCCCCGCCGAGGGCTTCGCGGTCGTCGACGTCGAGACCACCGGTCTCGGCCGCTCCGACCGCGTCATCTCGGCGGGCGTCTACCAGCTGGACCACGACGGCGAGGTCACCGACCACTGGTACACCCTGGTCAACCCCGAGCGGGACCCGGGCCCGGTCTGGATCCACGGCCTCACCGCCGAGTTGCTCTCCGGCGCGCCCACCTTCCCCGAGATCGCCGACGAGTTCGCCGCACGCCTGGAGAACCGCGTGCTGGTCGCGCACAACGCGCTCTTCGACTGGAACATGATCTCCCGCGAGTTCTCCCGGGCCGGCCGCCGCGCCCCGGTCGAACAGCGGGTGTGCACCATGGTGCTCTCCCGCGACCTGCGCCTCCCGCTGCCCAACGGCAAGCTCGCCTCGCTCGCCGCCCACTTCGGCGTCCAGCAGCGCCACGCCCACAACGCCCTGGACGACGCCCGGGTGCTCGCCGAGGCGTTCCGCCCCAGCCTCCAGTTGGCCCGCCTGGCCGGCGTCCCGCTGCCGCTGCAGACCTGCGTCGCGGTCACCGACCTCGGCGAGGAGGAGCCCGCCACCCCCGGCCGCAGCAACTGGACCGGCTCCCAGTACCGCCAGGCCAAGAAGCGCCCGCCCTGCCCGTACCCAAACCCGGGTCGCTGGGAGGACGGCAAGCCGCTGGTCCAGGGCATGCGGGTGGCCTTCACCGGCGACACCGCCACCGACCGCGAGGTGCTGGAGGACCGCGCCGTGGAGGCCGGCCTGCACATCGCCACCTCGGTCAGCCGGCTCACCAGCCTGCTGGTCACCAACGAGCCGGCCAGCTGGAGCGGCAAGGCCCGCAAGGCCCGCGACGTCGGCACCCCCGTCGTCACCGAGGACGCCTTCCTCCAGCTGCTGCGCGAGGTCGCCCCGCACCCCGGTGCGTGAGCCGGTTGTGAGGTCGGCGTACCGTTCCCATGTGTACCGATTTCTGCTGACCCGCCAGTGGCTGATCACCATGCTGATCGGGCTGCTGCTGATCCCCGCGACGATCAAGCTGGGCTTCTGGCAGCTGCACCGCCACGAGGCGCGGGTGGCCCGGAACGAGCTGATCGGCAAGGCCCTGACGGCATCACCGGTGCCCTTCGACAGCCTGTCCGCGGCCCCCGGCGCCGCGGTGCCCTCCGCCCTCACCTGGCGCGCCGTGACGGCCACCGGGCAGTACGACCCGGCACACGAGTTCGTGGTCCGCAAGCGGACCGACTCCAACGGCACCCTCGGCTACTTCGTCGTCACCCCGCTGAAGCTCTCCGACGGCAAGGGCACCGTCCTGGTCAACCGCGGCTGGGTCCCCTCCGGCGACGGCGCCACCGAGTACCCGCCCGTCCCGGCCGCCCCGGCCGGCGAGGTCACCCTCACCGGCAGGCTGCGCGCCGACGAGACCACCGGCAGCAGCGGCGGCTGGGTCAAGGACCGGGCCGGCCTCCCCGCCCGCCAGTTCAACCTGATCAACACCGAACAGCAGTCGAAGGAGACCGGCACCACCCTCCTCGGCGGCTACCTGGAGCTGACCGCCACCAACCCGGCCCCGGCCGACCAGCCCGAGCTGATCCCCGCGCCCGACCACTCGGACATCGGCCCTCACATGGCCTACGCCATCCAGTGGTGGCTGTTCACCGCGATGATCCCGGTCGGCGTCTGGGTCCTCATCCGCCGCGAGGCCAAGGACCGCGCCAAGCAGGCCGCCGAGCCCGAGGTCGAGCTCGACGCCCTGCCCGCCTGAGGGCCCGGCGGCGCTGGAGGACGTCCTGGTACTGCAGCAGGACTAGAGGACGTCCTCCAGCTCCCGCAGCAGCCGCGCCTTCGCCCGGGCACCCACCACCGACCGCACCGGCCGGCCGTCCCGGAACACCATCAGCGTCGGCATCGACAGCACCCCGTACGCCGCCTGGGTCCGGGGGTTGTGGTCCACGTCGACGCTCACCACCCGCAGGCGGTGGGCCTCCTCCCGCGCGACGTCCGCCAGCACCGGCGCCATCATCCGGCACGGCGGGCACCAGTCCGCCGTGAAGTCGACCAGCACCGGCCCCTCGGCCGCCAGCACCTCCGCGGCGAAGGTCTCGTCCGTCACCGCCGGCACACCCGCGATCCGTACCATCGTCTACTCCTCCGTCAGTTCACACTGGGGCGGCTGCTCGGCGACCGCGAGGTCGTCCCGCGCCCGGACGGCCCGGGCGAACTGCCCGGCCACCTGCTCGCGCACCTCCTGGAGCCGCCCGATGCACTCGTCCAGCTCGGCGAGCTTGCGCCGGTAGACCTCCAGCGAGGCCGGGCAGGAATCCCCGTCCGGGTGCCCGGCCCGCAGGCACTCCACGAACGGCCGGGTCTCCTTCAGCCCGAAGCCGAAGTCCTGGAGCATCCGGATCTCCCGCAGCAGCCGGAGGTCCCCCTCGTCGTACGCCCGGTACCCGTTGCCCGCCCGCCGGGCCGGCAACAGTCCCAACTGCTCGTAGTACCGCAACGCCCGCGTGGTCGTCCCCGCCCGCTCCGCCAACTCCCCGATCCGCACGCCGAACCACTCCTCCCGAACAGCCGGTACCGACCGTAAACCTTCCCCCCGACGTCAACGCCAGTGCGAATCCGCGGGCGGCCCGGATCCTGTCCGGCAAGATGTCCCCATGGATCTCGGACTGAAGAACAAGGCCTACGTCGTCACCGGCGCCACCCGGGGCCTCGGCCTCGCCACCGCCCGCGAACTCGTCGCCGAAGGCGCCCATGTGCTCGTCAGCGGCCGCACCCAGGATGCCGTCGACGCCGCCGTCACCGAGCTCGCCGCCCTCGGCACCGCCCACGGCCTGGTCGCCGACAACGCCGGCCCGGACACCGCCGACCGCCTGATCGCCGAGGCGAACGAGCGCTTCGGCCGCTTCGACGGCATCCTGATCAGCGTCGGCGGCCCCCAGGCCGGCCCGGTCGAGACCACCCCCGAGTCCGCCTGGCGCGACGCCTTCGAGTCCGTCTTCCTCGGCGCGCTGCGCCTCGCCCGCACCGCGGCCGCCGCCCTGCCCTCCGGCGGCGTGATCGGCTTCGTGCTCTCCAGCTCGGTCCGCCAGCCGATCCCCGGCCTCGGCATCTCCAACGGCCTGCGCCCCGGCCTCGCCATGGCCGCCAAGTCCCTCGCCGACGAGCTCGGCCCGCGCGGCATCCGGGTTCTCGGCCTGCTCCCGGGACGGATCGACACCGACCGGGTCCGCGAACTCGACGCGCTCGCCCCCGACCCGGCGGCCGCCCGCGCCGAGGCCGGCGCGACCATCCCGCTCCGCCGCTACGGCACCCCCCAGGAGTTCGGCAGGGTCGCCGCGTTCCTGCTCTCCCCCGCCGCCTCCTACCTGACCGGCGTGATGGTCCCCGTCGACGGTGGTGCTCTCCGCTCCCTCTGAGCTACTCCAGCTGACGGTGCCTCCGCCGACCCCGCCGCCGCTCGGCGGGGGCCTCCCGCACCCGGATCCGCAGGTCGGCCGGCAGTTCCGCCAGCCCCAGGCTGCGGACGGCGTCCACCCGCGGGCCGTCCTCGAAGTGCTCCACCAGCCCCACCGGATCCCCGCCCGGTGTCAGCCGTACGGCCCCGCGCAGCCGGGGGTGTCCGGGAGCCCGCACCAAACGCACCCTGGCCCGCTCGACCTCCGGCAGCACCGACGTGCCGTGCTCCAGCGCCTCCTCCAGCGCCCGGGCGCTCACCTTCAGCCGCAGTCCGCCCGCCCCCGGAGTCGGCACGTCGATCCGGTGCAGACCGGTCCGCCGTAGCTGCGCGACCAGCCACCACGCCATCCCCGCCACCAGCACCGCCAGCGCGCCGATCACCGTCGGCCACCACCAGGAGGACTCCACCCAACGCCTCCGGGAGCGCGCGCTGAGCACCGGCTGGTCCGGCGAGGTCAGCGGCCACCAGCCCGGCGGATGGACACCCAGCCGCCGGTACAGGTCCAGTCCGCCCGCCAGCACCAGCACCCCGAACCCCAGCAGCACCGACCCCACCAGCCCCAGCAGCACCCGGTTGACGACCGTCCGCCTCACCCCGCCGCCTCCCCCGCCCGGTCGTCCGGCTGATCGGGTGCGCCGTCGGCCACCCCTCCGGCCGCCCCGCGCCAGGACCGCACGTCCAGCCGCAGCGGCCGCGCCAGGCCGACCCGTCCCAGTTCCTCCCGCAGCTGCCGCTGCACCACCGCCGGATCCACCGGCCCGCTCACCGACACCCGCACCCGCCGCCGCCCGACCCTGATCCGCAGGTGGTCGATGCCCCTCAGCCCTGCGGCCCGGTCCGCCAGCAGGTGCCCGATCCCGGCCCGCTCGATCGCCGCGTCCGTCCCCCCGTACGGCCGCAGCACCAGCCACCGCCGAAGCCCGGGAGTGATCGCCAGCCACAGCAGCCAGCCGCCCAGAAGGACCGAGACCCCGGCCCCGAGCAGCACCCACACGTCGTCCAGGTGACGCGTGGCCAGCTCGTCCGCGACCTGCGCCCGCCACCGCCGGGCCGGCTGCCCGGCCCGCACCGCGACCACGTCGTACAGCAGCGCCCCCGCCACCACCAGCACCACCGTGGCGACCATCGCCGCCGTAGCCGCCCGCCCCGCCCACAGCCGGGGCGCCTTCCGCACCGAGCCGGCCCCGGGGTCGGTCCGCTCCCCGTCCCGGCTCACCACGCTCCCCCGGCGACCAACTTCTCGACCTCCACGACCACTTCGGACACCCTGGTCCCGGTCAGCCCGACCACCCGCGTCGCCACCCGCTCCCGTACGGCCCGGGCGAGGCCCGCGAGGTCCGCGGGGAAGGGCGCGTCGACGGCCACCCGGACGGTCACCGTGCTGCCCGGCCGGGCCACCGTCACCCGGGGCGGCGCCCCCCTCACCGACCGCCCGGCCCACGCCTCGGCGAGCACCTCCCGGGCCGCCTTCCCCGCGATCCGTGCGTACACCCGGTCGGCGACCCGGAGCCGCCCCCGGCGGGCCGTGCCGGGGGCGGGGGCGGGGGCGGGAACCGAGGTCCCCATCAGCGCCGCCGGTCGCGGCCGCGGAGCAGGTCGCCGAGGTCACCCAGGTCGATGTCGCTCTCCAGCAGCCGCCCGGCCACGAAGCCGACCAGTCCGAGCGCCGCCACCAGCAGGAACGCCGCGAACCCGCCGAAGTACCCGGCGAAGCCGAGGGCCATGCCCACCACCAGGCCGACGATGGCCAGGTTCATCCGCTACTCCCTCGTCCTCGCCGGGCTTTACTTGAGCCTGGGCCGCTGCCCGGGTGCCGTTACCTGCTCCTCTTCCTCCTCGAACTCCGGTTCGTCCGGGAGGTGGACGTCGTTGACGGCGATGTTGACCTCGACGACCTCGAGGCCGGTCATCCGTTCGACCGCGTCGATGATGTTCTCCCGCACCTGGCGGGCGAGTTCGGGGATCACCACGCCGTACTCCACCACCAGGGCGATGTCGATCGCGGTCTGCTTCTCGCCGATCTCGGCCTTGATCCCGCGCCCGACGCTGGACTTGCCGCCGGGCACCCGGTCCCGCATCGCGCCGAAGGTGCGGGCCAGGCCGGAGCCCAGCGCGTGGATGCCGGAGACCTCGCGGGCGGCCATCCCGGCGACCTTCTCCACCACGCCGACGGCCAGAGCCGTACGGCCGCGCTCACCGGCCGACCGTCCGCCGTCGCCGCCCGGGCTCGTGCCCGGTGCGGGTCGGGCACCGGCGAGCGGTCCGGGCGCCGTCGCACCGCCGGTGGTCTTGTGCATGGTCGCTGGCGTCGGAGTTTCAGGCATGGGGCATCTCCCTCGTAGCGGCTCCAGCTATATCGCAAACCTCTCCAACTCTGGCATTTCGCCACGACCCCCGCCCGCCGAGCGTGCCCTCGGGAACGTCCGGAAACGCCGGGAGGCCCGGCACCGGGGTTCTCCCCGGGCCGGGCCTCCCAGCACCTCAACGGCGGTCAGTCGCCGATACCGGCGAGCTCCCGCAGCCGTCGCGCCTGTGCCACCCGTTCGGCCGAACGCTGCTCGTCGTACGACCGGCCGCAGGCGCCCTGGAGCAGCGCCTTGGTCTCGATCACGGCCCCGCGCGGAGCGGCCAGCAGGGCGGCGGCGAGGTCCCGGGCGGCGGAGTCCAGTTCCGCGCCGGAGACGGCCAGGTTGGCCAGTCCGGTCGCGACGGCCTCCTCCGCGCCGACCCAGCGGCCGGTCGCGCAGATCTCCAGCGCCCGGGCGTAGCCGACGAGTTCGACCAGCGGCTTGGTGCCGGCCAGGTCGGGGACCAGGCCGAGCGAGGTCTCCTTCATCGCGAACTGGACGTCGTCGGCGACCACCCGCAGGTCACATCCGAGCGCGAGCTGGAAGCCCGCCCCCACGGCGTGGCCCTGGACGACCGCGATGGAGACCAGGTCGGCGCGCCGCCACCAGGTGAAGGCCTCCTGGTACGAGGCGATGGCCTCGTCCAGCTCCTTGTCCGCGGAGCCGGCCAGCTGGAGGAAGGTGGGCTCGCCGGGGATGCCCTCGGGGGTGAACATGGCCCGGTCCAGCCCGGCCGAGAAGGAGACGCCCTCGGCGCGCAGCAGCACCACCCGCACGCTGCCGGGCAGTTCGCGCCCTGCCTGGGCGAGGGCGCGCCACAGCGCGGGCGACTGGGCGTTGCGCCGCTTGGGCTGACAGAGGGTGACGACGGCGAGTTCGCCGTCGATCTCCAGGCGGACGCCGTCCCGCTCCCAGCTCGGGGCCTGCGGGTCGGTGGCGGGGGCGGTCATGCGGAAACCTCCGGTGGCGGGGGACGTGGCTACCGGAGAGTAACAAACCTGGGAGCGGACGGGCAGGGCCCTGGCCCGAAAGATCGGAACGGGTGCGGAGCCCGGGATCCGGACATGACGATCGGCGGCCGGTCCACTCGACCCGAGGGCGGACGCCCGGCCGTGGTCAGCCGTCGTCTCCCCGGTCGGCGTCCTGCCGCCGCGCCATCCAGCTCAAAGCCGACGGACCGTCAGGAACCGGCCGCGGCAGTCGCCTTGTTCTTGCCCCGCGTGGCACCACCGCGGCCCCGGAGGATCACTCCGGACTCGCTCAGCATCCGGTGCACGAAGCCGTACGAACGACCGGTCTCCTCCGCGAGAGCGCGAATGCTCGCCCCGGAGTCGTACTTCTTCTTGAGATCGGCCGCGAGCTTCTCACGCGCGGCACCGGTCACCCGGCTGCCCTTTTTCAGAGTCTCGGCCACCCGTGCCTCCTCGTAGCGTTGCTCGGTCAGATTCCCATGATCACCCATCGACCGCGTCCTGGCCACCCATTCGACAAGGTCGATGTCGCAAATGCGTGGTCCTGCGGTGGTGATCCGAGCGCACCAGGGCGCTCACGCTGAGTGCACGCCCCCGGGCGGGTACCGCCGGGTGCCGAGAAAGAGCTGATCAGCAGCGTCGGCCCGACCACGATCGAGTGGCGGGCCGACAGGAAGTGCTTAAACGGAATCCGGGTCTTCTTCATTCCCGGACACGCCGAAAGGACTAGATTTTCTGGTCCGAAAAGCGGATGGGGCGTCTACTTCCCGGTCAGGCCAGCGAGACCAGGTCGGCGTACGACGGGTTCCACAGGTCCTCCACCCCGTCGGGCAGCAGGATGATCCGCTCCGGGTCGAGCGCCTCGACCGCGCCCTCGTCGTGGGTGACCAGCACGACCGCGCCGGAGAACTCGCGCAGCGCGCCCAGGATCTCCTCGCGGCTGGCCGGGTCGAGGTTGTTGGTGGGCTCGTCCAGCAGCAGCACGTTGGCGGAGGAGACCACCAGGGTCGCCAGGGCCAGACGGGTCTTCTCACCACCGGAGAGCACCCCGGCCGGCTTGTCCACGTCGTCACCGGAGAACAGGAAAGACCCGAGGATCTTGCGGATCTGCACCAGGTCGGTGTCCGGCGCGGCAGAACGCATGTTCTCCAGGACGCTGCGCTCCGCGTCGAGCGTCTCGTGCTCCTGGGCGTAGTAGCCGATCTTCAGGCCGTGACCCGGGATCACCTCGCCGGTGTCCGGCGCCTCCACCCCGGCCAGCATCCGCAGCAGGGTGGTCTTGCCGGCGCCGTTGAAGCCGAGCACGACGACCCGGGAACCCCGGTCGATCGCCAGGTCGACGTCGGTGAAGATCTCCAGCGAGCCGTAGGACTTGGACAGGCCGCTGGCGGTCAGCGGGGTCTTGCCGCAGGGGGCCGGGTCCGGGAAGCGCAGCTTGGCGACCTTGTCGTTCGCCCGGACCTGCTCCAGCCCGGCGAGCAGCTTGTCGGCGCGGCGGGCCATGTTCTGGGCGGCCACCGTCTTGGTCGCCTTGGCACGCATCTTGTCGGCCTGGGCGTTCAGGGTCGCGGCCTTCTTCTCGGCGTTGGCCCGCTCGCGCTTGCGGCGCTTCTCGTCGTCCTCGCGCTGCTGCTGGTACTGCTTCCAGCCCATGTTGTAGACGTCGATGGCGGAGCGGTTGGCGTCCAGGTAGAAGACCTTGTTGACGACCGTCTCGACCAGGTCGACGTCGTGCGAGATGACGATGAAGCCGCCCTTGTAGGTCTTCAGGAAGTCCCGCAGCCAGACGATCGAGTCGGCGTCCAGGTGGTTGGTGGGCTCGTCGAGCAGCAGCACGTCGGAGTCCGAGAACAGGATCCGGGCCAGCTCGACGCGGCGGCGCTGACCACCGGAGAGGGTGTGCAGCGGCTGGCCGAGGATGCGGTCCGGCAGGCCCAGCGCGGCGGCGATGGTGGCGGCCTCGGCCTCGGCGGCGTACCCGCCCTTGGTGAGGAACTCGGTCTCCAGGCGCGCGTACTTCTTCATCGCGTTGTCCCGGGTGGCGCCCTTGCCGTTGGCCATCCGGTCCTCGTTCTCGCGCATCTTCTTCAGCACGGTGTCGAGGCCGCGGGCGGAGAGGATGCGGTCCTTGGCGAGGACGTCCAGGTCACCGGTGCGCGGGTCCTGCGGGAGGTAGCCGACCTCTCCCGAACGGGTGACCGTACCGGCGGCGGGCAGACCCTCGCCGGCCAGCACCTTGGTGAGCGTCGTCTTGCCGGCGCCGTTGCGCCCGACCAGACCGATCCGGTCGCCGGCGGCGACCTTGAAGCTCGCGGACTCGATCAGGATCCGGGCACCGGCGCGCAGCTCGAGGGCGTTGGCGGAAATCATGGCTGGGACTACTCCTGGGACGTGGGCGGGCGGCCGGGTACGGGCCCGGGCAGCGGGAAGTGGGGCTTCATCGGCGGTCGGCGCCGTGGAACTGGGCGCCGCCGCCCGCTATTGCCCGGAGAAGATAGCCATGACGGCCAGTCTACCGGGCCGCGCGAAACGCCCCGGGGCACTACCACCCGGGGGTACCCGCGGGGGCTCCGGTCGCGGCCCGTCCGGCGGATCCTGCCGGACCGGCCGGCCCTACTGCTGCGCGGCCGCCTGGTCGGTGGCCGACGCCGTCGGGGCGGCCGGGGTCGGCGGGACGGTCGCCGCCGGGCTCGCCGACGGGTCGGCGCAGCCGCCCTGCGGGCGGACCGCGGCGAACGGGGCGTCCACGCTGGAGCAGGCCGTCTCGGGGGCCGCCGCCTTGGTGTCGAAGACCTTGGGGGGCACGATCGGACCGTCGGTGATCTCCACCCGGCTGCGGCCCAGCACCTTCACCGTCGCGGCCGGACCGGTGATCATCGACCACCCGTTGCTGTCCAGCCGGTAGCCCGTGATGCCACCGGAGACGGCCACCCCGCTGCTGTTGGTACAGGTGCGCGGGATGAGCACGGCGTAGTCGGTGTGGACGGTGCGCAGCGGGTCGTAGAGGCAGCCGTTGGAGGGCCGGTCGTTGTAGCGCAGGTCGCCGTCGGCGTCGCGCAGGCCCATGGTCAGTTTCGGCGTCACCACGGCCAGCCAGGGCGAGCCGTCCCGCTGGACGGTGTGCAGCGCGGCCTCGGCCCGCTGCACGGCGGTGTCCCTGCGCTGGGCGTCGGTCCGCTTGTCCGCTCCCGGATCACCGTCGGCGCGCAGGTAGTCCGCGAGGCCCGGCACGGCGCGGTGCCAGCGCACCTCGTGGTCGCCCGGGCGCACCGAGGTGACCAGGCCGTCGTCCCAGACCACGATCGCGTTGTCCCCGGCCATCGCCAGGTAGAGCGCCTCGGCGCCCTCGCGACGGTACGTCCAGGCCCGCTCGCCGGTCTGCTTGTGGTACGCCTCCAGACCGGGACCGACCACCTTGAGGTCCAGGTCGGCCGAGCTGACCGACTGGGAGTTCACCGGGGTCGCGTCCGCGTCGGCGGGCCCCGCCACCCGGTCGCCGAACGGCACCGGCTTGTTCGCGTGCGCCGCCGCACCGGCCGCAAGGACCAGCATCACCGCCAGGGCAGGCAGGATCGAGCGGGGGGTGAGGACACGCGGCGGCTTCCAGGACACGGCCGGAGCGTACCTTTCACCGGGTGCGCGAGTCAGCCGGAATCGCGCCGGGGCCCGCCCGCCCGCCGCACGCCCGATCGTGCGCGCCCGTCCCGTACTCCCGCCCGCCCACCTGCGCCGTCGGCTCCCCGGTCGGTCGGCCGGGCCCTGCGCGGCGGGCCCCGTCGGCCCCGCCGGACCGTTACAGAGCTGATACACGCGGCCGGGCCGGAGGGAGCTTGTGGCAGACGGCGTTCGAATATCGCCCACTTTAGGGTGACATTCGGCTTTCCCGTCCATCGCCTGGCCTACTGTCGGCGAGCGCGGCGCCACCGTCCGTCGACCTGGCCACCGCCCGCCCCGCCCCCGCGACGTCCGGAGGACAGACCATGCGCATCGGTCGCCTGACGCTGGCAGCCGCCGCTCTGCTGCTGATGGCCACGGCCGGCGTCCCGGCCGGGACGCCGCTCAGCCAGACCGAACGGCACGCCCTCTCCTCCGACGCCTTCGAACCGCGCGGCGCGGCCCCCCGCCCGCCGGTGCACCGGCCCGGGCACGAGCCACCGTTCGGCGCCTTCGTCGGCTCCTGGGACAGGTACATCCCGCAGATCGGCAAGTACTCCCAGTGGCTCGGCAACGCGAACCTGCAGGTCGGCCACACCTATCTGGCGGGCAACAGCTGGGCGGACATCGAGGGCGAGCCGGCGGTGCTCGGCATGTGGTCCCAGTGGCGGCTGGCCGACCCGTCCCGGCTGCTGGTGCTCGGCGTGCCGATGCTGGTGCCCAACGAGGCGCAGGTGCCGGACGGCGAGGTCGCCCGGCTGCTGGACCGGGGCGCGCACGGGGACTTCGACAGCCACTTCGTCCGGCTCGCCCGCCGACTGGTGGCGCTCGGCGGCGCGGACACCGTGATCACCCTCGGCTGGGAGATGAACGGCGTCACCTACACCCACCGCTGCAAGCCCGACCCCACCGCCTGGAAGGCGTACTGGCGGCGGATCGTCGGGGTGATGCGCTCGGTGCCCGGGCAGCGGTTCCGCTTCGACTTCGCCCCCAACCGGGGCCTGGACGCCGTCCCGTGGACCAAGTGCTACCCCGGCGACGACGTGGTCGACATCATCGGCATGGACAGCTACGACCAGCCCGCCGGCAGCACCTTCGAGGACTACGTGCGCGAGCCGTACGGCCTCCAGGACCAGGTGGAGTTCGCGGCCAGGCGCGGCAAGCCGGTCTCGTACCCGGAGTGGGGGCTGTTCCGCAACGGCGACAACCCCGAGTTCGTCCGGCGGATGGTCGACTGGATGCGCACCCACGACACCGCCTACCAGACCGTCACCGACTACTGCCCGCACGGCTTCTTCCAGTGCCGGAGCAATCCGCGCTCGACCGCGGTGTTCAAGCAGCTGATGTCCGGTTCGCCGGGGGCGCCGCTCGTACTGCCGTCGGTGCCCCCGGCCCCGGTCGTGCCCGTAGCACCCAACCCGCCGACCGTGCCGGCCGTGCCGGGCCTGCCGGGTCGGCCCGCCCTGCCGGGCGCGACC
>NZ_JPRF03000053.1 GCF_001188955.3 Kitasatospora aureofaciens
CACGTTCACAAGCACAGTATCCACCATCCTTACGGGGGAACCACAGGTGGGGTGGCATTGACAGCGGGCGGCCGCGGCGGCCGCGGCGCTCGGCCGGGGGCTCCTCGGTGGGCGCCTGCTCGGCTTCGGGGGCGCGGGCGGGCCGTTCGTCGCCCGGGCCGTCCGGTCCGCTCGGTCCGGCCGGGGCGCCGGCGGCGGTCGGGGTGCTCCCGGTGTCCTCGGCGACGTCGCCGCTGCTGGGCAGCGGGGGGATGCCCGGCAGCTCGGGCAGGACGGCGCTGTCGGTCTCCTTGGGCCGGTCGGAGCGGCCCTCGGCGGACGCGCGCTCGGCGGCGGCCTTCGCGGCGACCGGGTCCAACGGCAGCTCGACCACGTACGTGGTCCCGGCCTTGCCGGGCAGCTCGTGCGGCTGGAGCACGCCACCGTGGCGCTCGACCACCGCGCGGGCTATCGGCAGGTGGACGGCGCTGCCGCCGATGCCGGGACCGCGGATCTCGACCCGGGCGACCTCGCCGCGCTGGGCGGCGGCCAGGACGACGGTCGGTGGTTCGGCGGGCGTGGCCGGGGTGGGCGGGCCGCCCAGTCCGGGCGTGGTCAGGCCGGGGACGGCCAGACCGGGGGAGGGGGCGACGGGCGGGTCCAGCGAGAGGCCGGTGCCGCTGACGTCGGCGACCAGGTGGGCCAGCGCCTGGGCGAGCCGCCGCTCGTCGGCGATCACCTCGACCGCGGCGGCGTGCACCGAGAAGCGCACCCGGCCGGGGCCGACCAGCTCGCCGGCCTCCTCGACGGCCCGGCGGACCACCTTGTCCAGGCCGACCGGCACCCGCTGCTCGGCCTGGCGCCCGGTCTTGCCGTCCTTCGCGTCCCTGCCCTCGGCCGGCCCGTTCTCGCCGGCCTCGGAGCGCTGGTGTTCGAGCACCCCGTCGATCAGCTTCCCGAACCGGCGGCACTCGTCGGCGAGCCGGCGCAGGGTCCAGTTGGCCTCCGGCCAGAGCTGTCCGGCGGGGTCGGCGGCGAGCCGGTCCAGCCGCTGGTTCAGCGCGCTCAGCGCGCCGCCGAGCTCGCTCTCCAGGACGGCGGTGAGGTGCTCGTTGCGGGCGATCAGGGCGAGTTCGCGGCTGCGGTCGGTGAAGGTCATCACCGCGCCGACCAGCTGGTCGCCGTCCCGGACCGGGGCGGTGGTGAGGTCGACGGTGACCGGGCGGCCGTCCTTGCGCCACAGCACGGTGCCGCGCACCCGGTGCTTGCGCCCGGAGGTCAGGGTGTCCAGCAGTGCGGACTCCTCCAGCGCCAGCGGGGTGCCGTCGGCCCGGGAGTGCTGGATCAGCGGGTGCAGTTCGCGCCCGCCCAGCTCGCTCGCCCGGTACTCCAGGATGTGCGCGGCGGCCGGGTTGACCAGGACGCAGCGGCCTTCGAGGTCCACGCCGAGCACGCCCTCGGCGGCGGCCCGCAGGATCATCTCGGTCTGCTTGTGCTGGCGGCGCAGCTCGGCCTCGACGCCCAGCCGTCCGGAGAGGTCGCGGACCAGCAGCAGGAGCAGGTCGGAGGACGAGGAGGCGCGGGGGCCGTCGCGGTAGGGGTCGTACGGGGAGCGCCCGTAGCCCTCGCCGCCGTCGGTGGCGAAGTCGTTGCCGGAGACCTCGACCGGGAAGGTCGTGCCGTCGGTGCGGTGGGCGGTCATCCGGACCGGGCGGTCGAGGGCGTCGCCGTCGCGGGTGGCCGGGCGCATCGAGCCGGGGATGCGGCTGGGGTCGAACTCGGGCAGCAGGCCGAGCACGCCCATGCCGACCAGCGAGGTGCCCGGCGCCTGCAGCGCCTGGACCGCCGCGCTGTTGGCGTCCACGACGGTGCCGTTGCTGTTCACCAGCAACAACGCGTCGGGCAGGGCGTCGAGTATGGCGTCGAGGCGAGCAGCGCCTCGGATCGGCCTGCTGCTCACGTCGACAGGTCTCCTCGGCTCAGGGCAGCTCCTCCGGAGTCGGCAGTATCTCATTCTTCTTTGCGGCGGGGGCGACCCGCCTAGTAACGTTGGCGGTGGTTGGTGCCGAGCCCCACGGTTGTGGCATCATCACTGACACACGGAACGGGTCCGCTTCGCGCGGGTGCGGTCCATGTGGGGAGGCTTCGCCTAGTCCGGTCTATGGCGCCGCACTGCTAATGCGGTTTCGGGGTTATTCCTGATCGAGGGTTCAAATCCCTCAGCCTCCGCAGCCGGGAGCCCCGTCGACGATCTTGTCGGCGGGGCTCTTCTGCATGTCCGGGGCGTGATCGCCAGCCGGCCCGGAGGGGCCGGATCAATCGATTTCGTCCTACGTCGCAGGTCATGTAATGTTGTCCCCGCAACGCCCCGAGGACAACGTCCACAGGGCGAGCGCTCATAGCTCAACGGATAGAGCACTTGACTACGGATCAAGAGGTTGCAGGTTCGAATCCTGCTGAGCGCACCAAACTCCGCAAGATCGGGTTCGCCCGTTCCTTGCGCTCATAGCTCAACGGATAGAGCACTTGACTACGGATCAAGAGGTTGCAGGTTCGAATCCTGCTGAGCGCACCAGCGAGAAGCCCCCGGCCACCGGCCGGGGGCTTTTCCGTTTTCCCGGCCCCGGCCCCTCCGTGACGCGGGTCACCCCGGGTCGGTGCGGTTGATCATCCGGGACGTCGCCGGCGGCCTCGGTCATGATCCGGGCGATCACGAGGTACGCCTGGTCGGACGCCGGTGTCCGGCGAATCGGCCGGAGTCCCCGGTTCTCGGCCGTTCCGGCGGTCCGGTCGTTCGGGCGGGATCCATCGCCGGCCAATGGGTGGAACACAGCCGTTCGGGTGCATCCCGTTCTGCTGTCGGGAGGGCTGCCGAACGGGTGGGACGCGGCCGGAACGACAGGTGTCGCGGTATGACCGGTCCGGGGTCGTGGTTCCGTTTTGTCGGATCTTGTGCCCGGACTGCCCGCCTCCCCGGCAGCCGACCGTGAAGGAGGGCCGGATGGGCCTACGGTTTCCCCGCACGGCAGCCGCCCTGGCCGTTCTCACGGTCGGAGCGCTGACCGGCTGGAACGCACCGTTCTCGGCCGCGCAGCAGTCCCCTGACGCCTGGTCGGGGGAGCGCCGGGCGGTGCTGCCGTCCGGGCTCGCCGTCCGGTTCGACTTCGCGGCCGCACCCGGTACGGGCGTCAACGCCGGGCCGGGCCAACTGGCGGACCGTTCCGGAGGGGGACATTCCGCAATGGTGTACGCGGACGGAATGTACCCCGGCGACCCGGCCCAGACCTTCGGAATCACCCCCGACCATCCGCAGGCGGACGGTTCCTGGCGCACCGTCGGTACTCTTCGGCTGGGTTTCTCCCGGCCGGTCCGCAATCCCCGGCTGCACCTGAGCGGACTGGCCGCCGTGGCCGCCGGGAAATCCGGCACCACCAGCACCGCGGTCCGGCTCTCCCTCACCGGCGGCGCACCGGCGGCCCCCACCCTGGTCCGCCGCACCGACTGGCCCGGCTGGACGGTCGACGGCGACTCGCTCGCCCCCGACGGGGCCGACGGCTCCTCCGACGGCACGGCCGGCTCCGCCGCCGAAGGCACCCTGGAACTCGCCGGGACGGTCCGCACCGCGGTGTTCCGGATCGAGCAGCGCTGCACCGCCCGGGCGGGTAGCGCCACCGCCCCGCCCGCGCTGCGCCAGGCCTTCACCGTCACGGTGGACGAGGACCTCGGCACCGCGCCGCAGTCCTACGGCAACGCCTCGCACGTGGTCTCCGACCTCTTCCTGGGCGCCGACGCCACCACCCCCTCCCATCGGGACCGGTCCCGGCCCGGCGGCCCCGCGGACGGCGAGCCGATGGTCGAGCTCGACCACGGCGCCGTGCGGCGCGGCAACCCCTTCACCCGCCCCGCCGGCAGTCAGCCGCCGCCCAGGCTCCGGCCCGGCCGCGGTGAGTACCAGGGCGCCGACCCCTCGATCGGCTTCCCCGACGAGGCCGCGGTCGGCCACTACTACCGGCTCAGCGTCCCGGTCGCGGTGGGCGACCAGCCCGCGACCCTGGCCGGCTGGATCGACTTCGACCACAACGGCCGGTTCGAGCCCGCCGAGCGGGTGCAGACCGAGATCCCGGCCGGCGCCGACACCGCGACCCTGGAGTGGACCGTGCCGCCCGGCGCAGCCTCCGGCGAGACCTGGGCCCGGCTGCGGATCGGCCGCGACACCAGCCAGCTCGTCCCCTCCGGCGGCTTCGCCGACTCGGGGCAGGTCTCCGACCAGCGGATCAGGCTCACCGTCGGTGCGGCGCGGCCCGAGATCGCCGAACCGGTCGACGGCACCGTACTGGCCGACGCCCGCCCGCAGGTCCGCGGCGAGGGCGCGGTTCCGGGTGCGTCGGTGGAGGTCCGGGAGGGCGACAGGACGCTGTGCAGGGCCGGGGTCGAGCGCGGCGGCGACTGGTCCTGCCGGCCCGCCGGGGCGCTCGCGGCCGGGGCGCACGGCCTGACCCCGGCGGAGACCACCGGCGGGGGCGTGGTGCTGCGCGGCGAGACCGTCAAGGTCACCGTGAAGACCGCCCCGCCGGCCGCGCCCCTGCTCACCCTCCCCACCCACACCAACGATCCGGCGCTGCGGCTCACCGGCACCGGCGAGGCGGGCAGCACCGTCTCGGTCGGCGACCGGACCACCTCCTCCGACCTGTGCAGCGTTGCTGTCCGGCCGGACGGCGCGTGGTCCTGTCTGCCGGTCGAGAACCTGGCGGACGGCACCCACCGGCTCACCCCGACCGCGGTCGACGCGGCGGGGAACCGGACGGTGGGGCAGCCGGTCGCGCTGGTGGTGGACACCGTGCCGCCGGACAAGCCGGTGCTCGGCTCGCCCGCCCCGGGGGAGGTGCTGCGGGTCAGCCGGCCGAAACTCGCCGGGCGGGCCGAACCGGGGGCGGACGTGCTGGTCACGGCGGCTGCGAGGGCGGGTGCCGGGCCGGGGGACCGTACGGTGCTGTGCGGGGTGACGGCGGCGCTGGACGGGAGCTGGAGCTGCACCGCCAACCGGGACCTGGCGGACGGGGAGCAGTGGCTGACCGTCACGGTGACCGACCCGGCGGGGAACGGAGCCGCGGCGGACCCGGTACGGGTGCGGGTGGCGGCCGCGGTGCCGACCCCGGCGGGGCCCAGCCCGAGTGCCCCGGTTGCGGCGACCGGCGGTTCGGCCCTGCCGTCCCGGCCGGCTCCCGCTTCCACTCCCGCTGCTACGGCGGTGGTTGGGGCGGGCGCGGGTGTGGGTGCGGGCGCGGGTGCGAGTGCGACGGCGTCGGTGGCGTCCTCGCCGAAGCCCTCCGGCCCGACCGAACTCCCGGAGGTCCGGCCCGTTCCGCCGGGGCTGCTGCCGGTCGTCGTCCCGCCGGTGGTGCCGTCCGTGCCCGTTGTACCCGCGGGCTCTGCCCCGTCGCCGCGTAGCGCCGTTTCGCTTCCGGACGCCGCCTCCACCGCCGGGCCCGCCGCGGCCCCCGCTCCGCAGGGCGGGCGTCCGGGCCGGGTGGCCGAGCCCCCGGCGGCCGTGGTGGTGGCGGCCGGTCGGCCCCGCAGGCACGGCCTGCTCGCCGGGGGCTGCTGGTGCTCGCCGGAATCGGGCCGATCGCCCGCCGGGTGTCCGCCCGTGGATCCGGCGTCCGGCGGCGCTGAGCTGCGCCGACCGCCCCGACCATCCGTTGATGTGCCTGCGCGGGCGCCGCGGCCGGGCAGGGCCGTCCGGGTGTCGACGCCCAGCCCGGGCTACTACCCGACCCACTTCGGGCGGCCGTAGCCGCGGAGCACGACCGGGCCCCCGGACAGCGGCGTGCTGTCCGGGGGCCCGGTCGTGTGCTCAGGCGGAGGCCTCGTCCAGCAGCGCGGTCTGCGCAGGGGTGAGCTCCAGCGTCGCGCCGGCCAGCAGCGGGGGCAGCTGGTCGACGGTGCGGGCGCTGGCGATCGGGGCGGCGACGGTCGGGCGGGCGGCGAGCCAGGCCAGGGCGACGCTCGCGGGCTCGACGCCGTGGTCGGCGGCGACCGAGTCCAGGGCGTCCAGGACCTTGGGGCCGCGCGGCTCGGCCAGGTAGCGGGCGGCGCCCTCGGCGCGGGCGCTGTCGACGCCCGTGCCACCCGGGCGGTACTTGCCGGTCAGGAAGCCGGAGGCGAGCGCGTAGTACGGCACGGTGGCGAGGCCGTGCTCGGCGACCACCTCGGCCAGCGGGCCCTCGAAGGTGGCGCGGGACACCAGGTTGTAGTGCGGCTGGACCGCGACGTACTTGGTCAGGCCCTCGCGCTCGGCGAAGGCCAGTGCCTCGGCGAGCCGCTCGGCGGAGATGTTGGAGGCGGCGACCGCCCGGACCTTGCCGGCGCGGACCAGCTCGTCCAGGGCGGTCACGAACTCCTCGACCGGGGTGTCGTCGTCCCGGTGGGTGTAGTACAGGTCGATGTGGTCCACGCCCAGGCGGCGCAGCGAGGCCTCGGCGGCGGCCTTGATGGTGGCCGCGCCCAGGCCGCTCGCCTCGGGGTGCAGGCCGACCTTGGTGGCGATCACGATGTCGTCGCGGTTGCCGCGGGTGCGCAGCCAGTTGCCGATCACCGTCTCGGACTCGCCGCCGGTGTTGCCGGGGGCCCAGGCGGAGTAGAAGTCGGCGGTGTCGACGAAGTTGCCGCCGGCCGCCGCGTAGGCGTCCAGCACGGCGAAGGACTGCTGTTCGTCGGCCGTCCAGCCGAAGACGTTGCCGCCGAGGGAGAGCGGGTGGACGGACAGGTCGGAGGTGCCGAGGCGGACCCGGCTGTGGTTTCCGGTGGTCATGCCCGCAGTCAACCCGCTTGCGCGGCAGTGCATTCCGTCGGTCACGCGGATTTCACGATCCCGTCGTGCCGCTGTCGCACGCCCGGGTGGTCCGTCGGGCGGGAGAGGGGTCCGGGGTGTGCCTGAGGTGGGCGGATTCGTTAGAGTCCGTGCCATGGCTGACAACGACTACGACCCCGCCGGTAGCACCCAGATGTTCCGGGCGTTCGTCGACGAGAGCCCGGCGCGTCAGGCACCGGGTTCCGTCTCCACCTACGGCAGCAGCAGCAAGAGCGGCGGTCGCACCGGCGTGATCGCGCTGGTCGCCGTCGTCGCCCTGGTCGTCCTGGGCGCCGTCGTCTGGCTGGCGGTCAAGTGACCCTCGCGCGGGTGGCTCCGCTCCGAGCCACCCGCGCGACGGGAGAGTCCGTCCTCAGCAGGGCTTGCGCCAGGCGTTGAGGTCGAGCTTCTTCTGCATCGAACTGAAGCCCAGCGCCTTGGTCTTGGCGCAGAACTGGTCCGTGTCGAGCTTGTACTCGACGTGGAAGACCGCCTTGCCCGCCTTGACGAACGGTGCGACGCGGTCGCACTCGTCGAACTGCGAGCACTCCTCGTTGACCGCGAAGTCGAAGTCCGGCAGCAGCGCGGGGATCTGGTCCAGGTCGTTCTTCAGGCCGATGGCCAGGCCGCGGTCGTGCGCGAGCTTCGCCAGCATGCGGTTGTACGCGAGCTGGTCGTCAGGGGTGAGCGGGAAGCCGCTGTTCTGGTTGTAGGCCTCGATGGTGTCCGGCTCGATGGCGTCGAAGCCCTTGCTCCTGCACATGTCGAAGCGGGCTGCCATCAGCGGCTTCAGCTGGTCGAGCTTGCGGATGTCGAACCACTTCTCGCCCTTCCAGCCGGTGTCCGAGCCCTGCAGGGCCTTGGCGAAGGCGGTGGAGTCGGGGCGGAAGTCCTCCCAGGAGCCCGCGTTGATGTAGCAGATCACCTTGCGGCCCTTGGCGTGCAGCGCGGCGACCACCGAGGCGTCGTTCTCGAAGCCGTCGATGTCGTAGACCGGTACGTCCACCGACTGGTCGACGGTGCCGCCGAGCTGCCACTGCCAGGCCAGGCCCGGGGTGGGCTGCCAGCGGGCGCCGGCCGGGGGCTGGGCGGTGCTGCCGGGCGGGGTGGTGGTGCCCGGGGTGCCCGGGGTGCCCGGGGTGTTCGGGGCGGTGGTGGTGCCCGGGGTGCCCGGGGCCGAGGTGGTGCCGGGGGCGCTGGGTGTGCCGGGGGTGGCGGAGCCGTCGCCGGGGGTGCTCGGCGCGGTGGCCGCGGGCGAGTTGCTCGGGGTGCCGTCGGCCGGGTCCTGGTCGTCCTCCGATCCCGAGCTGCTGCACGAGCTGACCAGCAGGGCGGTGACGGTGGCGAAGGCTATGGTGGCCGGCAGCAGCCGGTTACGGCGGTTCACGGTAGTCGAACTCCGGATCGGGTCAGGTCAGTTCAGCGGCGGTGAGACCGTAGGGCAGGGTGCGCCAGGGGTTCTCCCCGGCGCCCGGTACGGCACAGCCGACGCCGGCTCGCCGGGCGGTGATCAGTGCGGCGGCGTCCTGGGCGGACTCGGCCGGGACGTCGTAGACCAGGTGGCAGAAGCGGGAGGCCGCGTGGCGGCCGGTCCACAGCGGCAGGGTCATGGCGCGGTACGCGTCCCAGTCGCCCTCGAAGGTGACCAGCAGGTCGGCGAGGCCGACCTCGGCGTACCCGGGATCGGGGTGCTCGCCGTGGCCGAACACCACGGTGCCGCAGCCGGCCGCCCGGGCGGCCGTCGCGAGCCGTCGGTAGTGCGCCAGCGCGCCGGGGTGGGTGGCGACCTGGTCGAGGTACACGCCGGTGATGCCGTGCCGCTGGCGGTACGTCAGGATGTCGGCGACCACCGCCGCGTGCGGCCTGCGGCCGTAGTCGGTGTCGGCGTAGCCGACCAACGGCAGTCCGGCCGCGCGGAGTTCCTCGGCCGCGTCGGCGAAGACGTGGTCCGGCACCTCGCCGGGACCGTCCGCGAGGTTGAGCACCACGGCGGCGATCCGGGCGGGGTCGGCGGCGGCGACCGCCTGCCAGGCCGCCGGGTCCACCGCGGGGTGGACGTACAGCGGCACCAGCAGGCGGCCGTCGGGGGTGGTCCCGGCGGTCATGCGACCACCGGGGTCGACGCGGGCCCGTCGGTGTCGAGCCACAAGTCGCGCAGGGTGTCGGCGAGGACGGTCTCCGGGTGCCAACCGAGTTCCCGGGCGGCGGCCGACACGTCGGCCTGCTGCCAGGAGACCCCGGCCGAGCGCTCGGAGCCCGCTCCGCTCTCGTCGATCCGGCCGGTGAAGCCGGACGCCGCGACCAGGCCGTCGGCGATCGCCCGGACCGGCTGGGCCCGCCCGGAGGCGAGGTTGAGCACCCGGGGGAGCGGACGGTCGGCGGAGACGGCCAGACCGACCGCCCTGGCGATGTCCCGGGCGTCCACGAAGTCCCGGTAGGCGGAGAGGTCCCCGACCGTGACCACGCCGTCGGCGCCCTCGGGCGCCACCCGGCGCAGCTCGGCCGCCAGCCGGCCGGGCAGCGAGCCCGCCGGGGCGCCCGGGCCGACCGGGTTGAACACCCGCAGCACCACCGCGTCCAGCGGGGAGCCCGCGACCGCGAGGGAGCCGGCCAGCTTGGTCGCGCCGTACACGCCGACCGGGCGGGCGTCGGCCTGCTCGGTCAGGGACTCGCCCTCCGCGCAGACGCCGTACTCGCCGGCCGAACCGATGTGCACCAGCCGGGCCTTCGGGGTGCCCAGGGCGAGGGCCTCGCAGAGCACCGCGGGACCGCGGGCGTTCACCTCGGCGAGCTTGACCGCGCTGCCGGCCACCGCGCCGGCGAAGTTGACCACCACGTCGGGGGCCAGCGCGGCCAGTTCCTCGCCGAGCGGGCCGGCCTGGGCGGTGCCCAGGTCCAGCCGGAGGTCGTGAGCGGGCCGCCGGCCCGCGGTCAGCACGGTGGCCCCGGGCAGCGACCGCAGGACGGCGGAGGCGTGACGGCCCAGGAAGCCGTCGCCGCCGAGCAGCAGGATTCTCACGCGGCCCGTCCGTCGCTCTCGGCGCCCACGGCGGCGGGCTCCTCGGCCGCGTCGTCCGGGGCGGTGCGGGAGGCCGGGACCGGCAGTTCCGCGACGCCCGGCACGGTGGCGGCCGACTCGAAGGGCATCAGGACCGGGCGGATCGACGAGAACTCGGCGTTCGCCCGGTCGTAGTCGTCCGGGCGGCCGATGTCCAGCCAGTAGCCGCCGAAGTCGTAGGCGGCGGGCGGGGTGTCGGCGGCGAGCAGGTCGAGTACCAGCTCGTCGAAGCCCAGCGGGAGGCCCGGGGTGTACTTGGCGAGCGCCGCGCGGGAGACTCCGTACACGCCCATCGAGACCCGGTAGTCGATGCTGGGCTTCTCCTGGAAGCCGGTGATGGTGCCGGAGTCGGTGGTCAGCACGCCGAAGTCGATCTTCACCTGGCGGGCGTAGGTGGCGATGGTCAGCGGGGCGCCGGACGCCTCGTGGTGCTTGAGCACCCCGGCGAAGTCCAGGTCGGTGAGGATGTCGCCGTTCATCACCAGGAAGTGCTCCGGCAGCCGGTCCTGCATGGTGAGCAGCGGACCCATGGTGCCGAGCGGGCTGTCCTCGACGGCGTAGCCGACCCGCAGGCCCCACTGCGAGCCGTTGCCGACGTAGGCGCGGATGATGTGGCCGAGGTGGCCGATGGCCAGGGTGACGGTCTTGAAGCCCGCGGCGGCGAGCTGGCGCATCACGATCTCCAGGATCGCGTGCTGGTCGCCGATCGGGACGAGCGGCTTGGGAAGCGCGGTGGTGTACGGGCGGAGGCGGACGCCCTTACCGCCGGCCAGGATCACTGCGTGCATGGTGTTTCCCCCACGGAAAGGATGTGTAGGACACGAATCCCGGAGACCAGGACGAGCATGATCGTTACGGCGGTCAGACGTTGTAGATGTCGGTCTTGTAGCGCGCCAGGTTGGCCGGGTCGCGGAAGAACTCGATGGTCTGCTCCAGGCCCTGCTCCAGGCTGAACAGCGGGGCCCAGCCGGTGGCCTCGCGCAGCCGGGTGGCGTCCGCGACCAGGCGCATGACCTCGGAGTTGGTCGGACGGATGCGCTGCTCGTCCTCCTTCACCAGCAGGTCGACGCCCATCAGCTTGCCGACCAGGGTGACCAGGTCGCCGACCGAGATCTCGCCGCCGGTGCCGGCGTTGAAGGTCCGGCCGACCACCGTCTCGGCGGGCGCGGTGCCCACCGTGCGGAAGGCGTTGGCGGTGTCCTTGACGAACATGAAGTCGCGGGTCGGGCGCAGGTCGCCGAGGGTGATCTCGGTCTGGCCGGCCGCCACCTGGGCGATCACGGTCGGGATGACGGCGCGCATCGACTGGCGCGGACCGAAGGTGTTGAACGGGCGCAGGGTGACGACCGGGGTCTCGAAGCTGGCGTGGTAGCTGTCGGCCAGTCGGTCCCCGCCGGCCTTGGAGGCGGCGTACGGGGACTGGGTGTTGATCGGGTGGTCCTCGGTGATCGGCACGGTCTGCGCGGTGCCGTAGGTCTCGCTGGTGGAGGTGTGCACCAGACGCGGGATCTCCAGGTGGCGCACCGCCTCCAGCACGTTCAGGGTGCCGGTGACGTTGGTGTCCACGTACGAGTGGGGGGCGCGGTAGGAGTACGGGATCGCGATCAGAGCGGCCAGGTGGTAGACCGCCTCGGTGCCCTTGACCAGGCCGTTGACCGAGCCCGGGTCCCGGACGTCGCCGAGCACGATCTCGACCGAGTCCAGCACCTCCGGGGACAGGGTCTCCAGCCAGCCGAAGGAGGAGAAGGAGTTGTACTGGACCATCGCGCGGACGTGGTGCCCGTCGGCGACCAGGGTCTCGACGAGGTGGGAGCCGATGAAGCCCTCGGCTCCGGTAACCGCGACGCTGCTCATGCGGATTCGCTTTCTCGATTTCGGGAGCGGCCGAACGTCCCGTGACAGTCGGCCGATGGTGTTCTCGGTGGAGGCTGGCACTCAGCGGGGCTGAGGTGTCAGCGGTGTTGGGTGGTGCGGCCGAGCGCGGGCCCGGCGGTGGCGGTGAGGACGAGTGCGGCCGTCCCGCAGCCGATCAGCTGCAGGACGATCGGGTCCGCACCGGTCAGCAGCCCGACGCTCTCGGCGACCGCGGCGGCCAGACAGATGAGGGCGGTGCTCCAGCTGAACCCGAAGGCGTTCAGCAGCAGCGCCAGCCAGAGCGAGCCGCCCAGGAGCAGCATCGCGCCGAGCTGCGGCACGCCGAGCGACGGGGCGCCCGGCCACAGCACGGTCGCGGCGGCGTCCAGCGCGGCCACGGTGGTGAGGTAGATGAACAGGCAGCCGAGCAGGATTCCGCCGGTGCGGCGGGTGAACTGCCCGGTGGTGTGGCTGGTGCGCAGTGCGGCCACGGCCATCGCCCGGTAGCGGAACAGCAGCCACTCGGCGAGGCCGAGACTGAGTGTCAGCGCGATCATGGCGGGGCCGGTCGGGGTGGTCTTCACCTCCGCCACCGCGTGGGCGTGCCCGGGGTGGGCGTGCGCCACGTGGGAGGCGGCGTGCACGGCCTGGTGGATGGTCTCGCCGAGGCCGGCGATCAGCGTGAGCGCGCCGCAGGCCAGTCCGAACAGCAGGTGCGGGACCTCCTGGCGGATCGGCAGCCTGAGCTCCACGCCGTCCCGTTCGCCGCCGCGGGCCGCGACCAGGAGCTCCCGGACGGCCAGGCCGACCGCCAGCGCCACCGAGGCGAGCAGCACCACCGTACGGACCAGCTCCGGGACGTCGACCGCCAGCACCACGCCCGCGCCGACCGAGGCCGGGGCGAGCGCCAGCAGCAGGAACTTCTCCCGTCCGAGCACCAGCAGGGCGGTGGCCGCGGCCAGGTAGCAGGACTGCCCCGCGGCGAACCACAGGGCGCCGAGCGGTCCGCCGACCACGTACGCGGCGGCGGAGGCCAGCAGCGCGCCGATCGGCGCGCCGATCGCCAGGCAGACCGCGGCCTCCCGGCGGCGCAGCCGGCCCAGCCAGCGGTACGCCCGGTGCGCCAGGGCCTGGTTGAAGCCCCAGCTGACCAGCGTGGCGATGGACAGCGCGAGCATGCCCGAGGGAAGCCCGAAGCGCATCCGGGTGGTCGCGAACAGGTTGGCGCCCAGCAGGTAGCCGAGTCCGGGCAGGGCGAACACCAGGCCGCGCACCACGCAGCGCCAGGGGTCGGCCCGCCAGGGGTTGGCGAACTCGGAGCTCGGGCCGGGGTAGCGGCGCTCGACCTTCTCGAACAGCTCCTCGGCGACGGTGAAGGCGTCGGGGCGGCCGTACAGCAGGGCGGCCTGCTCGTCGGAGAGGCCGTCGGACTCCAGGAAGGCCGCGATCTCGTACGGGTGGACGGCGTCGGCGCAGATGTCGCGCAGCCGCTCGGCGAGCTCGTCCAGCGGGTCGTCGGACAGGCCGAGCTGCTCGGCGGGGTCGGGCTCGGCGGGGCGGCGGCGCTTCAGCGGCAGGGTGCGCAGCTGCATCGTCCGCTCGGAACCGCCCTCGTCAGGGACGAGGCGTATCGGACCGCTCATGCGCCCACCTCGCTGCGCTCGGCGGCCGCTTCGCGGGACACGCACCTCTCGATGGCTCGCTCGCTTCGCTCGCTCACGCCGCCCACCTCGCCGCGCTCGGCGGCCGCTTCGCGGGACACGCACCTCTCGATGGCTCGCTCGCTCACGCGCCCACCTCGCTGTGCTGGGGCGGCACGGCGGTCAGCCGCGGTTCCCAGTCCGGGCTGGGGACCTCGTCGGTGACGGCGACCACGCCGCCGGGCATCCAGCGGGCAGTGCCCAGGAGCTCGGTGTAGATGCCCCGGAAGCCGTCGATGTTCTGGCGGAGCGTGAACTGCTCGATGACGCGCAGCCGGGCCCCCTCGCCGAGCCGGGCGCGGCGCGCGGGGTCGCGCAGCAGCTCGATGGCGGCGGCCGCCATCGGCTCGGGCTCGCGCGGCGGGACGACCAGCCCGGTGTCGCCGACCGCCTCGCGCACGCCGCCGACGTCGGTCGAGACGGTCGCGCGGCCGCAGGACATGGCTTCGATCAGGGTGAACGGGAAGCCCTCGCTGATGCTGGAGAGCATGACCACGTTGCCCGCCGCGTACGCGTCGGTGATGTCGGCGACGCGGCCCTCGAAGGCCACCGAGTCGGCTACGCCGAGCTCGGCGGCCAGGGCTATGCAGCCGTCCCGGTACGCCTCGCCGCCCTTGGGGGTGCCCCCGAAGAGCCGCAGCCGCGCCTCGGGGATCTCACGGTGGACGATGGCGAAGGCCCGGATCAGCGTCTCCAGGTCCTTGATCGGGTCGACCCGGCCGGCCCAGCTGAGGGTCGGCGTCTCGGGCTCCGGCCCGGCGGGCGGGAAGGCGGCCGGGTCCACGCCGTTGTAGACGGTGCGGATGTGGGCGGAGGGGGTGCCGCCGCGCTCCTCCCAGCGCCGGTTGTACCGGTTGCCGGGGGTGACCAGCGCGGCCTGGCGGTAGCTCTCCTCGGCGAGCATCCGGTAGAAGCCGAGCAGCAGCGCCTTGACCGGCCAGCGGTACGGGCCGGTGCGGTAGCCGAGGTAGCGCTCGCGCAGGTAGATGCCGTGCTCGGTGAGCAGGAACGGTACGCCGTACTGCTGGGCGGCGATCAGCCCGGGCAGGGTGGCGAGGCCGCCGCTGGCCGCGTGGGCGACGCCGTCGGTGGGCGGGTTGACCGAGAGCGGCCGCAGCGCGTGCTCCAGCAGGTCGGTGGCGTTCAGCGCGTCGTGCAGGGTGGGCCGGGACACCGCGGTGGGCAGGTAGTCGCGGGTCCACACGTGCTGGAGGGTGCGCAGGGCGCGTTCGCTGCGCAGCGCGGGGCTGAGCAGGCCGCGCCGGGCGAGGTCGGCGAAGCCGTACAGCTCGGTGCCGAAGTGGGTGGTGTAGACCGGGTCGAGGATGGAGTGCAGGAAGCGCTCGTACGCGTTGAGGAAGCGCCGCATCTCCTTGCCGCGCGGCGGTCGGGCCTCCGAGGCGGGTCCCCACAGCGGTGCGGTGGTGACCGACCGTACGTTGGCGGGCAGTTCCCAGGCCAGTGGTTCCTGGCCGGTCCCGGTGACGGCGACGATGTCGAAGTCGACGTCCGGCATGCCCTGAACGAGCTGGTCGCACCAGACGCTCACACCGCCGTGCTGGTGCGGGTACGTCCCCTCGGTGAGCAGGGTGACGCGCATCTCCTGTCCCCCCTCCTGTTCTTGCGTCGTTTGTCCGTCCTGGGTGGCCGGAGCGGGAGCCGTGGCGGGGCCGGGCCGGGCGACCGGCCCGACCCCGCCAAGGGGTGTTGCGGGTTACTGCTTGCCGGAGTGCTGGGCGCCCTTGCCCTGGACGGCGGCCTTGCCGGGCACCGGGATTCCGCTGCCGGGCACGAGGGACTTGGCAGCGGGCTTGCGGGTGGTGTCGCCCGGCCCCGCCGGGACGGGGGTGGCGACGCCCTGCGGCACGACCTTCTTGTCCGCCGGCGCCGGTGCCGGGACGGACTTGGCCGCGACGCTCGGCGCGACGGCGGCCGGGGCGGCCGGCGCGGCGGCGGCCGGGAGCTGCAGGGTGACGCTGCTCTGCAGGGAGCCCGGGGACGCCCAGCCCGAGAGCGTACCGGCGTAGGCCGAACCGAAGGCGGCCGTACCGATGGCCATCTTCTGAGCAGTTCCGGTCGGCATGGTGGCCTGGATCTGAACACCGGCCGGCGCGCTGACGGTGACGGTGTTGCCGATCTTGTACGCGGTGACCTGGCCGGAGGCGAGGGCGTTGTTCCACGCCGCGCGCTTCTGGAACTCCTGGCCGATCTCGCGCTCACCGAGGTTCACGATCGGGGTGCTGTCGGCGTAGAGCGAGCGGTAGGTGCCGAGGACCTTCTCCAGCACCGGGTACAGGATGCGGCCCTCGGAGAGGTTCGACTGGTGCACGAAGTGCGGGCGCGGGTCGTTGTTCAGCACGTGGCCGAGGTCGATCCGGGCCTCGAGCGGCACGATGTACGACTGGTAACCGGTGGTGGTGTCCAGCGGCGCGGACAGGCAGGTGGAGTTGGCGTTGTTCTCGCAGACGCCGCTGCCGCCGTTGGCCTTGCTGGTGTAGATCCAGTTGTACTCGTCCGTCTCCTCCTGCGCCGAACCGGCGTTGTAGAAGACGTTCATCGGGTACCGCGGCACGGTCAGCGTGGACGAGCCGACGGCCCGCTGGGCGGGCTCGCGGGAGGCGTCGCTGCCGGTGAACCTGATGCCGTTGGCGGCCAGCGCCGGCGCCAGGTTCGGGTTGTCGCTGGTCTCCTGCGGGGCGGTGAGCAGACCGGAGTGCTCGCCGGTGACGAGCACCTGCGGGTCGACCTTGAGGCCGTTGGCGGTGGCCCAGTCGAAGTTCTGCTTGATCTGGGTGGAGATGGTGTTCTGGTCGGTCCAGACGGTGTTGCCCGAGGCGTCCTTGGTGCACTTCCACGGCACCACGCTGACGTCCTGCACGCAGCCCAGGTAGGGGTGGGTGTAGGTGTGGTTGACCCAGCGGTAGCTGTTCTGGTCGGAGATCATCTGGCTGGCGGTCGGGTCCACCGTGGTCTGGTGGTCGGACTTCCAGTCCTCGCTGCCGCCGCCGTTGAACACCATGTCCAGCGTGAAGTTGTTGGCGGTCTGCCACTGCTTGAGGTACTGCGCGTCCGCCTGGGTCATCCGGATCGGGTTGGCGGTGTCCGGGGTGCCGGGCGGGCAGGTGACGTCACCGGGGGTGCACTTGAGCACGGTGTCCCAGCGGTCGTCGGCCAGGAACACGTCGTCCACGTGGGTGGCGAAGTAGTTGCGGTCGTAGCCGAGGTGGACGCCCTGGGTGATCCAGTCGACCATGCCGCGGGCCAGCAGCCGGTACTGCTGCTGGTACTGGTTGTAGACGAACGTGACGACCAGTTCCTTGCGGCCGTCGTGGGTGTACTCGCCGACCAGCGAGCCGCGGCTGGTCGTGCCCGGTATCGCCGCGTCGACCAGCGGGACGAAGGAGGCACCGGTCGGCAGGTTGGCGAGCGGCGTCGCCAGGTAGCCGTAACTCTCGCTGACGTTGGGGTCGTTGTCCTCGAACGGGACGCTGCCCTTGAGGTACCCGAACGGACCGGAAGTCCCGGCCGTGGTGGTGGCCGCCTGGAATCCGTCGAGGGTGCCGACGAATCCCGGATTCTGGGCGTAGTTCAGTCCGACCGCCGGACTGGCCCACGTGTACGCGTCGATCTGCCGGACGTTGAAAGCGGCTTCGTACGTGGCGATCGCCGTCATCTCGGCGGCGCTGTTGGGGAAGGGGTTTTCGTTGGGCAGCACGATGCCCTGGTACTTGCCCCGGGGGAGCCCGTTCACCGTGTCGCTCAGGAAAGCCGAGTTGATCACGGGACGGTTGGGGTCATTGAGACTGACGACCTTGTACGGCGTGCCCTGGCTCTTCAGCTCGGCGGTGATCGCCGCGACGGACGGACCCCCGTCGTCGATGACCAGGACGGTGAGGTCGATCCTGGGCGGCGTGGTGTCGCCGTGGGCCAGGGTGGTCTGCAGGCCGCTGGCCAGCAGAACTGCCGCTGCGCAGGCGGCAACTCTTCGGGTCGTTTGACCCATGTCTGATCCTCCCCTTGGGCAGGCCCCGCGCTGCTCGGCGCTCGCCTGCCCGTGTAGCTGTTCGCGGGCAGCAGGCTGCCCGGCGCCCATCCTGGTCGAGCGTCGACGGTGCGAGGGACCAATTGGGCGAGAGTGCAGCGAACCTGTTACCAACGTTCATGGTGAAGCCATGGAGGCGCTGATTGTGACCGCAACCGGACCGCCCGCGCAAATAATGAATTGAAAATGAAAAACCGGAAGCCGAGTGCTACAGCTGGTTACCGACTGTGCGGCTCACACGGATCCGTGGGGCACCTACACTGTCGTCGTTGCGCCTGACACTCTTGCACATCATGTCGCTGCAATGGGCAGGTTCATGCAATATCGGGCACCGCTGTGCCATGTGACAGTTCGAATTTGCAATGGAGGCTCGCGGGTGACCGATGGGCGGATCGCATCCGAGCGAATCGGGGACGTACGGAATGCGCTCCCGAAGCCGGGCCGAGCGGTCCTGGTCGGGCGCAGTCTCGGTCTGCGCGGCGCGGTCAACGCTCGCGACCTGGGTGGCTACCGGACGGCCGGGGGGCGGGTGGTGCGCGGTGGCGTCGTCCTGCGCAGTGACGGCCTGAACCGGGTCACCGCCGAGGACGTCGACCCGCTGGGCGCGCTCGGCCTGCGCGCGGTGGTCGACCTGCGCAGCTCCGACGAGATCCGCGAGGCCGGTCCTGACCTGCTGCCGGACGGCGTGACCTCCCACCACCTTCCGTTGCTGGCAACGGACTTCGACATCAACACCACGCTGCGCGGCGCCCTCTCCGACCGCAGCGCGCGCAAGCAGCGCGGCCTGCTCGGCAACGGCCGGGCGGCCGCGATGATGACCGGGCTCTACCGCTGGTTCGTCACCGACCCGGTGGCCCGCGAGCGCTTCGCCGCCCTGCTGCGGCTGCTGGCCGACCCGGGCGGCGTGCCGCTGCTGTTCCACTGCTCGGCCGGCAAGGACCGCACCGGCTGGGCGGCCGCGCTGGTGCTGACCGCCCTGGGCGTGGACCGCGAGACCGTGCTCGCCGACTACCTGCTCACCAACGAGCGCTCCGCCGCCGTGGTCGAACGGGTGCTGGAGGACTTCGGCAGCCGGGGCCTGATGCGCGAGCCCGAGCTCCTCCTGCCGGTCTTCCGGGCCGACCGCGGCTACCTGGACGCGGCCTTCGCGGAGGTCGAGGCCGGCTGGGCCGGCTTCGACGCCTTCTGGCGGGAGGGGCTCGGGCTGGACGAGGAGGTACTGGCCGGACTGCGCGCCAACCTGCTGGACGGCGGGACGGACTAGGGCCTGCCCGGCGGTCAGCCCTCGCTGATCAGCCCCTCCCGGAGCTGGGTGAGCGTCCGGGTGAGCAGCCGGGACACGTGCATCTGGGAGATGCCGATCTCCTCGCCGATCTGGGACTGGGTGAGGTTGCCGAAGAACCGCAGCATGATGATCCGGCGCTCGCGCGGGGGCAGCTTGGCCAGCAGCGGCTTGAGCGACTCCCGGTACTCCACGCCCTCCAGCGCGAGGTCCTCGTAGCCGAGCCGGTCGGCCAGCGGCCCCTCGCTGTCCTCCTCGCCGGGGCTGGAGTCGAGCGAGCTGGCGGTGTAGGCGTTGCCCACCGCGAGGCCCTCGACCACGTCCTCCTCGCTGACCCCGAGGCAGGCGGCCAGCTCGGCGACGGTGGGGGAACGGTCCAGCCGCTGGGACAGGTCGTCCCCGGCCTTGGTGAGTGCCAGCCGCAGCTCCTGGAGCCGGCGCGGCACCCGGACCGACCAGCTGGTGTCCCGGAAGAAGCGCTTGATCTCGCCGACCACGGTCGGCATCGCGAAGGTGGGGAACTCCACCCCGCGCTCCGGGTCGAAGCGGTCGATCGCCTTGATCAGGCCGATGGTGCCGACCTGGACGATGTCCTCCATCGGCTCGTTGCGGCTGCGGAAGCGGGCCGAGGCGTACCGGACCAGCGGCAGGTTGAGCTCGATCAGGGTGTCGCGGACGTAGGTGTGCTCCTCGCTGCCGGGCTCCAGTGTGGCCAGCCGCAGGAACAGCGAGCGGGAGAGTGTCCGGGTGTCCAGCCCGGAGCCGGGCGGTGCCTCGGCGGGCGTCCCCTGGGCGGGTGCCCCCTCGGTGGGCACCCCCGGGCCGACCCGTTGGAGCGGGATCCGGTCCTCGGCGACCGCCGTGCCCTTGGCCTGACCAGCGTGGATCTCCGCAGTGCCCAGCTCTCCGGACATGCACCCACCCCCTTGTGACTGACAGTTGAACGGGGGCCGTCGCACGGAGGTTCCCGGCGGGGGCCCAACCCCCTCCATACCGGAACACGGCCCACGGCAAACCCGAACGTCGCGAGTTGTCACACGGGGGTAACGCGCTGCAACCTCACTCTTCCCAGGAGTTGCCGGTCCGAAGCCTCGTCAGGATCCGGGAGAGCAGCCGGGAGACGTGCATCTGGGACATCCCCAGCTCGGTGCTGATCTGCGACTGGGTGAGGTTGGCGAAGAACCGCAGCATCACGATCCGCCGCTCCCGTTCGGGGAGTTGCACCAGCAGGTGGCGGACCATGTCGCGGTGCTCGACCTCGGCCAGCGCGGAGTCCTCGTAGCCGAGCCGGTCCAGCAGGGCGAGGCCGCCCTCGTGCTCCTGGGCGGCCTCCAGGGAGGCCGCGTTGTAGGCGCGCCCGGCGTCCAGGCAGGCCCGGACGTCCTCCTCGGGGATCCGCAGGCTGGCGGCGATCTCGGGCACCTTGGGGGCCCGCCCGTGCAGTACCGTCAGCTCCTCCATGGCGCCGCTGACCTGCACCCACAGTTCCTGGAGCCGGCGCGGGACGTGCATGGTGCGGACGTTGTCCCGGAAGTAGCGCTTGATCTCGCCGAGGATGGTCGGCAGCGCGTAGGTGGGGAACTGGACGCCCCGGGTCGGGTCGAAGCGGTCGATCGCGTTGATCAGACCGATGGTGCCGACCTGGACGACGTCCTCCATCGGCTCGCTGCGGCTGCGGAAGCGGGTGGCCGCGTAGCGGACCAGCGGGATGTTCACCTCGATCAGCGCGGCCCGGACCCGCTCCCGCTCGGGGGCGTCCGGGGGCAGCTCGGAGAGCCGCTCGAACAGCACCCTGGTGAGCGTCCGGACGTCCACGGCGGGCCGGCCACCGGGGCCGCGAAGCCCGTCCGGGCGGAGCTCGCCGGCCGGGCTGATGATCGCCGCCAGTACCTCGTCCACGGACACGTCACCCCTCCCATAGTCGACAACGGCGGGCCCTGCGGATCGGGTGTCGCTGGCTGGTTCACACCTCGCCATGTCCGGCAAAACCGGTCATAGCATCACAAGGTGGGCGCAGGTCGGGCAAGCACCCGGTGGAGGTGTGTTGGTGGGGTGCCCGAACTCCCCGGCGCCCGCCGGCGAGGCGCCGCACGGGTCGTTCCCGGACAGAGCAGGACGCCCCGCCCGGAGGCCGGGCGGGGCGACGCGGGCCGTCCGGGGGACGGCCGGGCGGGATCAGACCTCGATGTCGGCGATCACCCAGGTCGCGAACTCGCGCCACTGGCCCGCCGCGGCCTGGTGCGCGGGGTGGGTCAGGTACGCCTGGAGGGACTCGCGGTCCTCGACCAGGCTGTTGATCGCGTAGTCGTACGCGATGTCGCGCTCGGTGGTGTTCCAGCCGCACTCCCACTCGCGCAGCTCGGGGATCAACGAGCCGAGTTCGGCGAACGCCTCGGCGCCGGCGAGCGCGCGCTGGTCGTCCTTGGCGACGCCCTCGTTGAGCTTGAAGAGGACGAGGTGGCGGATCACGATGGCCGCTCCTTACTTGATCAGACCGGTCATGAAGGTACCGACCGCCTTGGCCGCGTTCGAGATGCCCTCGAAGCCCAGCTGGACGAGTTCGGCGGACCGGGCCGGTGAGGTGATGATCGAGTAGAGCACGAAGATGAGCAGGAGGACCATGCCGATCTTCTTCGCCTGCGCCATCGTGACCTTCCTCCCTGCGGTGGGCCGCCGTCATCCGGGTCCCCGAGCGGCCCTGCAGGGCAGCTTATCCACCGGACGGGCTATCAAGTGTGCGGCGCGTTGGCCCGGCGGGACGAAGGTCCCCGCGAGTGGGGCCTTTCTCCGGGTGCCCCGCCGTCGGCCCGGCGGCAGGATAGACGGCGTGCCCGGGGTCTGGCAGGAATCCCCGGCATGTGGATCCGGAGTTCCCCGCTGTGGGACCGGCCGTCGCGGCTCCCCCCCGGACGCGGCACCGGTTGTGGGACTCCGCCGGGGGAGCGGTCGGCCCCCCGAGCCGCTCCCCCTCCAGGCTCCGTACGGGCCGGGCCGTGGTGGTCACGGGCCCGGAGTGCGGGGCCCTTTCCGCGTCCGGGGGTGCGCGCAAACGCCGAGGGCCCGTCCGGATCGGACGGGCCCTCGGGCTTTCCAGCGGTAGCGGTGGGATTCGAACCCACGGTGGAGTTGCCCCCACACACGCTTTCGAGGCGTGCTCCTTTGGCCGCTCGGACACGCTACCGAGGGGAACTCTACCGGACGGGTGGCGCGGTCACGAAATCCGTTCCCGGGGGCGGCTCGCCGACGGGAACGGCGGCGTGGTCGGCGGCGGGATCACGGGATCAGCGGTGGGTGTCGAAGAAGGCGCGCAGCTGCTCGCCGCACTCCTCGGCGAGGACGCCCCAGATCACCTCGGGCCGGTGGTTGAGCCGGCGGTCGCGCATCACGTCGAAGAGCGAGCCGGCCGCGCCGGCCTTCTCGTCGAGGGCGCCGTAGACCACCCGGTCGATCCGGGACAGCACGATGGCGCCTGCGCACATCGTGCACGGCTCCAGGGTGACCACCAGGGTGCAGCCGCCGAGCCGCCACTCCCCGGCCTTCCCGGCGGCCTGCCGGATCGCGACCACCTCGGCGTGCGCGGTCGGGTCGCCGACCGCCTCGCGCTCGTTGTGGCCGCGCCCGAGCACCTCGCCGTCCGGGCCCAGGACGAGCGCCCCGACCGGGACGTCCCCGGTGGCCGGCGCCAGGGCGGCCTCGGCGATGGCGAGGCGCATCGGCGCCGCCCAGCGGTCGCGGACCGGGTCGGGGCGGACGGGGGCGGGCAGTGGGGGGACGTACGGGACGGTCAGCGGGGTGGATGCGGGCTGCATGGCATCCAGTGTCGGGCATCCGGTGGTGGACACCGGCCTGACCGGTGCCGCTACCGGACCGCCTCCAGGACCTCGCCGCAGCCCAGCGCCTCGGCGATCTCCTCCAGGGCGTCGCCCGGCACCGCGCCCTCGCCACTGAGGGCGAGCAGTTCGTCGGCGGCCAGGCCGAACTCGGTGAGCAGGTGGGCGTCGCCCAGCGGGCCGACCGGGACGCCGCCGCGGCCGTCCGCGTCCTCGTCGTCCTGCTCCTCGGCCTCGGCCTCCTCGTCCAGCAGGTGGTCCAGGTCGCCGAACTCGCTCTCGCCGGCCTGGTCGACCAGCTCGTCGGTGAGGACGGAGCCGTAGGAGCTGCGGGCGGCGGCGGCGCCGTCCGACACGAAGATCCGCGGGTCGTCCTCACCGTCCACCCGGACGATGGCGAACCAGGAGTCCTCCTGTTCGATGAAGATCAGGACGCTGTCGTCGTCCTGGGCGGAGCCGCGGGCCAGGTCGGCCAGATCGGCCAGGGTTTCGACGTCGTCGAGCTCCGTCTCGCTCACATCCCACCCGTCCTCGGTGCGAGCAAGCACTGCAGCGAAGTACGCCACCAGGGACACTCCCAAGATCATCGGTCTCGGCTGTCGGCGCGCTCGGGCGACGCGAAAATCTGGCCGCCCCCGCGCCAGAGGCGGTCCGCTTGTTCGGACCGTCCCATCGGAATCGTGACAGAAAGCCCGCCCTTGCGGGGGCTGTTCGGCAGCGCGTCTTTGCAGGTCGTGTCGGAAGGGCCGGGCGGCCGGCGGCCGAGCCGGGCCGGGGCCCGCCGACGCCGGTCGAATTTTGGCCCGAACGCCTGTCGGGTCGGTGACGGGCCGGGCCGGGGTCGGATCGCAGGGGTGGGGGAGCCGGGCCGGGCCGGCTCAGATGCGGAAGGTTCGCATCCGCATCGCTTCGCGCATCCGGCGTTCCTTGGTCCGTCGGGGCTGGACCCGCTCCCTCAACTCGCGGGCCTCGGTGAGCTCGCGTAGGAAGACGGCCCGCCGCCTGCGGCGCTCCGACTCGGTCTCCGGGGGGTCCTGCGGCGGGCCGGCGTGAAGGGCCGCCCCGCCGACGGGCTCGTCCGCCGAGCCGTCCCCGGCTTTCGGGTTGCTCGTCATAAGACGTGACATTCCCAGAAGCGCCGGGTTGATACCACAGGAACCGGTTCCGTCCGGACATCCGCCGCTCGTCACGGCGTGTCACCGAAAGGTGACCGCGGCCGGTGGGCGGCCTGGCACGGCGTGTCGTACAGGCGTCCAGGACCGGGCTAACCTCGGTACATGCGTCTCCACGTCGTCGACCACCCCCTGGTCGCCCACAAGCTCTCCACCCTGCGCGACGAGCGCACCGACTCGCCGACCTTCCGTCGCCTGACCGACGAGCTGGTGACCCTCCTCGCCTACGAGGCCACCCGGGACGTCCGCACCGACGAGGTGGAGATCACCACCCCCGTGGCGGTCACGCTCGGCACCCGGCTCAGCTACCCGCGTCCGCTGGTCGTGCCGATCCTGCGGGCCGGTCTCGGCATGCTGGACGGGATGACCCGCCTGCTGCCGACCGCCGAGGTCGGCTTCCTCGGCATGGTGCGCAACGAGGAGACCCTGGAGGCCTCCACGTACGCCACCCGGATGCCCGACGACCTCTCCGGCCGCCAGGTCTACGTGCTGGACCCGATGCTGGCCACCGGCGGCACCCTGGTCGCGGCGATCAGGATGCTGATCGAGCGCGGCGCCACCGACGTCACCGCCGTGGTGCTGCTGGCCGCGCCGGAGGGCGTCGAGGTGATGAAGCGCGAGCTGGCCGACCTGCCGGTCACCGTGGTCACCGCCGCGCTGGACGAGCGGCTGAACGAGAACGGCTACATCGTCCCCGGCCTGGGCGACGCGGGCGACCGGCTGTACGGCACGGCCGGCTGACCTTCCGAACGTCCGAGAGCCCCCGGCCGCGCGGCCGGGGGCTCTGCTCTTCCCCGCCGTGCGGTCAGCAGCTGCCGGTGGCGCTCGGGGTGGGGGAGGGCTTGATGGCCAGGGCGAGGGCGGCGGCCGCCTGGGTCTCGTCCAGTAGGGCGTTGTAGCTGTCGCCGATCACGAAGTCCACGCTGGCGTCGGTGCGGGCGTCGGCGGTGACGGTGGCCCCGGCGATCTGGGAGCTGACCAGCGTGCCGGCGGCGGCGCCGGTCGGGCCGGCGATCACCTGGGCGGTGCCGGGCACCTTCTTGTCCAGTTCGGCGGGCGCGTTGCCGACCTTGCCGATGACGAAGCCGCGCTTCTTGAGCTCGTCGGCGGTCCGCCCGGCCAGGCCGGCCTTGGTGGTGGCGTTGTAGACGTTCACCGTGACGGCCGTGGGCGCGGGTACGGCGTGCGGGTCCAGCGCGGCGGCCGGGGCGCCGGAGGCCGCGGGGGTGCCGGGGGTGGCGCCCGGGGTCGGGGCGGCCAGCGGCTTGCCGGACGGGTCGGCGCAGGCCTGCGCGGAGGCGTTTCCGGTCCTGCCGCGGAAGATGTCGTACAGCTGCACGCCGCCGAGGCCGATCAGGGCCAGGGCGAGCAGGGCCGCGAGCGCGGCGATCACCTTGCGACTCTTCTTCGGGGGCCGGCCAAGCCGCGGGTAGGCGTTGCCGGTGATGCGGTACTGCTTCCCCTTGAGGCCTTGGGGAGTCAACATGCTCACGGTTTGTCTCCCCCTCGTGCCGGGGCGGGGTCGGGATGACGGGCGGCCGGGCAGAGGCGTCCTCCCGGTGCGGGCGGATCCCCTGGTCGCGGCCGTAGTCAGCAGCGTAGTGCCGGACAGCTGGGAAGGTACTAAATGATCATCATCTGGCGTACCCCGGCACCCGAAAGGAGGTACCCGGGTACGCGCGGACCGCCCTCCGCCGGGTGGCGAGGGGGCGGTCCGGGAAGTCGCCGTGCGGCCGTCAGTCCATTTCGAGGACACGGGCGTGCAGCACCTGGCGCTGCTGCAGCGCGGCCCGTACGGCCCGGTGCAGCCCGTCCTCCAGGTAGAGGTCGCCGTGCCACTTCACCACGTGGGCGAAGAGGTCCCCGTAGAAGGTCGAGTCCTCGGCCAGCAGGGTTTCCAGGTCGAGTTGGCCCTTGGTGGTCACCAGCTGGTCGAGCCGCACCGGACGCGGGGCGACGTCAGCCCACTGGCGGGTGCTCGTCCGGCCGTGATCCGGGTACGGCCGCCCATTGCCGATGCGCTTGAAGATCACACGGAAAGCCTACCGTTCGGACGGCGGATGGCCCAGCAGCCGCGGGGGCGCCACGCGCACGGTTGTGGGCTGGGGGTGGGTGATTGCGGCTGTTTGATGGGAAATGTCGTGAACATCGCCCGGTCGCGGCCGGGTTCAGGCCGTGTTTTTGGCGTCTGATCCCGTCCGGTCGCGTGCACCGATGTCCTCCGCCCCGCCCCGCAGACCGTCCGGGAGGTCAGGGGGACGTCTCCGGCCGCTCGGCCGGGTGGCGGCTCGGGCAGGAGATCCCGCGCAGCCTGTTCGGGACGTCCAGTGGCGGCGGTGAGTCAGCTCCCGAGCGCGGCGCCGATCCGGTCGAGGGAGGACAGCCGCATCAGGCCGTAGTGGTAGAACTCGACCTCGGGGACACCGAGGCCGCGCAGCACCCCGATCTTGGCGGCGAGGTTCTCCGGTCCGTCGCAGTCCGCGGCCATCGGGCGAAGGATCACCGCCATCCGCTCCGGCCGGACGCCGTGCAGGGCGAAGGCGGCGAGCTTCTCCCGGACGGCCTCCGGGGTCCCGGCGTAGCCGAGGGTCTCGATCTGGTCGGTGGCCGCGGCGAGGGCGGGCAGGTCGATTCCCGCCAGCCAGCCCCTGCCGGGGCCGCCGCCGTCCATGAAGCTCAGCCGCATGCCGTGGTGGCGGGCGCGTTCGGTGAGTTCGGCGGCGAGCGAGGTGACGGTGGCGGCGGAGGCGTCCACGTAGCCGGCGAAGGCGCCGTCGGCGAGGGCGCTCAGGTCGGCGGGCTCGGCGGCGGCCTCCTGATCGGCCAGGCGGCGGCGCAGTTCGGCCCGGACGGCCTCGGCCACCTGCTCGGCCGGGACGCCCGTGCGGGTGGCGGCGGCGCGGCAGTGCGGGCAGAAGCAGACGCCGAGCAGGGCCTCGGCGGTCGGGCCCAGCTCCTCGAAGTAGCGCTCGTGGTGGTAGCCGTGGCGCAGGCCGTGGAAGTGCAGGGACTCCGCGCGGATCGCGTCCACGCCGTACCGCGCCAGCTCCTCGACCAGGGTCAGCGCGTACTCCCGTACCTCGGGGTGGGCCGGGCAGAGCTCGGTGAGGTGGCGGTCGCCGAAGGCGTTGGCCGGGGCGCAGTCGGGGTGGGCGAAGCCGAGCCGATCGTTGTGGCAGAAGACCGTCCAGGCGTGCAGCCTGAGGCCGCGGCGGCCGGCCTCGGCGGCGGCCTCGGCGAAGGGGTCGCGCGCGCCGATCGCGGTGGACGGGACGGGCGCCAGGCGACGACCCGCCCAGCGGGCCGGGTCGGGGCGGAAGTACGCGGCGCCGGGCTCCAGGTAGCGGATCACCTGGCGGGGGTTGTGCGGGAAGACGTCGCGGGCCTCGTGGTAGACCGAGGCCAGGGTGACGCCGCCGACGCCGGCGCGGTCGGTGAGGTTGCCGAAGAAGGTGTCGGCGCCCTCGTCGAGCAGGTCGGTGGCGAAGGCGAGGACGGACGACTCCACGGTGCGGCTCCGGAGCTGGGGACGGGTGCGTCGTTCACGCTAGCCGGAGGGCCGGTAATGGTCTATACCTGGTGCGCCCGGTCGGGTCACAGGCCCAGGTCGTCCAGCTCCTTGAGTAGGGCGGCGTTGGGGCTGCCCGGGGCGGGAGCCGCGGGGACGGGCTTCGGTGGCTCCTGGTTGCGGAGCCGCGCCGGGTTGCGGAGCAGGTAGGCGGCGGCCAGTCCGCCGATCAGCCCGCCGAGGTGGCCCAGCCAGCTGACGCCGTGGGCGATCGGCAGCACGCCGATCAGGATCGTCCAGTAGACCGCGGCGACGCCGACGCCGACCACCGCGTCCAGCAGGTTGCGGTCGAGGACGCCGCGCAGCACCACGTAGCCGAGGTAGCCGTAGACCATGCCGCTCGCCCCGGCCGTCACGGTGTTCGAGCTCTCCAGCAGCCAGATGGTGAGCCCGCCGGACACCGTGATCACGAGGCTGGCCAGCAGGAACTTCCGCATGCCGCGGTAGGCGGCCAGGAAGCCCAGCACGAACAGCGGCCAGGAGTTGGAGATGATGTGGTCCCAACTGAAGTGCAGGAACGGCATGGTGAACATCTCGGGCAGGTCGTCCACCCGCTCCGGGCGCAGGCCGTACTCCTTGGACAGGTCGTAGTCGTCCAGCCAGTTGACCACCTGGACGGACCAGATGACGGCCTGGATCCCGAGCATGGTGAACAGCGCGCGGCGGGAATCCGAGAACAACTGGGCGAGTTTCGAGGCCATGTCGTCGACTGTAGGGGCGGCCGGATCGGTCGTGCACCCCATTACAGTGATCCGTGTCATTCCGAGCGTGAGAGGTGCACCCCATGAGTGTTCGTCCGCCGTTGCCGTACGAGTTCCTGCCGCGGGTTCCGTCCTTCGAACTGAGCAGCCGGGACATCACCGAAGGCGGCACGCTGGGTCAGGAGTTCATCCACGGCGGC
Source organism: Kitasatospora aureofaciens (assembly GCF_001188955.3). Lineage (GTDB taxonomy): Bacteria > Actinomycetota > Actinomycetes > Streptomycetales > Streptomycetaceae > Kitasatospora > Kitasatospora aureofaciens. Next base: position 28,237 of record NZ_JPRF03000053.1, read on the forward strand.
GGCAACCTCTCGCCGCAGCTGTCCTGGTCGGGCCTGCCGGAGGGCACCCGGAGCATCGCCGTCACCTGCTACGACCCGGACGCGCCGACCGGCTCCGGCTGGTGGCACTGGCTGGCCCTCAACCTGCCCGCCGACACCACCGAACTGCCGCGCGGCGCCGGCTCCTCGGACGAGTCCCTGCCGGGCGCGGCCTCCTTCCACGGGCGCAACGACTTCCCGGACAACAAGTACGACGGCGCCGCCCCGCCGCCCGGCGCCCCGCACCGGTACGTGTTCGCGGTGCACGCGCTGGACGTGGAGAAGCTGGACGTCACCGCCGACACCCCGGCCGCCCAGATCGGCTTCAACCTCACCTTCCACACCCTCGGGCGGGCGCTGCTGACGGCCGAGTACGGGGTCTGAGCCTCCTTTCCGCCGGGGCCCGCCGTCCAGAGCGGCCCCCGGCTCAGCCCCCCGGCTCAGCCCCCCGAGGCGCCGCGCGGTCGGCCCGGTCCGCGATCGTGCGCAGGTGCTCGCGCAGCTCCGGCGGCTCGTGCACCTCGAAGTCGCAGTCCAGCATCAGCAGTCCGGCCGCCAGCCACTTCAGCGAGTCGGCCCGGGAGCGCAGACGGCAGCTGTGGTCGTCGATCGGTTCGAGCTCGTAGTCGCCGGTCCAGGGCATCCAGCCGTCGACCTCGGCGGCGGGGCGGTGGACGGTGGCCACCATGGTGTGCGTCGGTGAGTGGCGGCGCAGCCGGCTCGCGACGAACCCGGCGGCGTCCTCGGCCGGGAGCGGGCGCGGGGTGAAGCGGGCGCCGGTGGCGAACGGTTCGGTGATCCGGTCGACCCGGAAGAGCCGCCAGTCGTCCCGGTCCAGGTCGTAGCCGATCAGGTACCAGCGGCGGCCGGTCGAGACGAGCCGCTCGGGCTCGACGTTGCGCCGGGTCTCGGCGCCGTCGCGGGCCCGGTAGGCGAAGCGCAGCCGCTCGTGGTTGGTGACGGCGCCGGCGAGCAGGGTCAGGGCCTCCGGGTCGACGGTCGGGCCGTCCCCGGTGAGCAGCGGCACGGTGGCCGTGTTCAGGGTGCCCACCCGGTGCCGCAGCCGGCCCGGCAGCACCTGGAGCAGCTTGCCGAGTGCCCGTACCGAGGCCTCCTCGATGCCGACCACGGCGTGCCCGGCGGCCGCCCGCAGGCCGACCGCGATGGCCACCGCCTCCTCGTCGTCCAGGAGCAGCGGCGGCATCGCGGTGCCCGCGACCAACCGGTAGCCGCCGACCGCGCCCATGGTGGCCTGCACCGGGTAGCCGAGGTCGCGCAGCCGGTCGATGTCCCGGCGGATGGTGCGCGGGCTGACGCCGAGCCGCTCGGCGAGTTCGCTGCCGGGCCACTCGCGCGGGGTCTGCAGCAGGGACAGCAGGTTCAGCAGCCGGGCCGGCGTGTCACTCATGCCCTCCAGCATGCCGGAGGAACTGGGACAGGGTCTGACCTACATGACCCGTACCGTTCCGGACGTGCAGCAGCGGACGAGTGAGGAGAACGGAATGACTACGGCGGGAGCCGACCGGCGGAGGTGGATCGCGCTGGCGATCGTGATGGTCGCCTCCTTCATGGACCTGGTGGACGTCACCATCGTCAACATCGCCATCCCGAGCATCCAGCAGGACACCGGCGCCTCCTTCAGCGCCATCCAGTGGGTCACCGGCGGCTACGCGCTGGCCTTCGCGATCGGCCTGATCACCGGCGGGCGGCTCGGCGACATCCACGGCCGCAAGCGGCTCTTCCTGATCGGCATCGGCGGCTTCACGCTGGCCTCGGCGCTGTGCGGGCTGGCCTCCGGCCCGGAGATGCTGGTCGCGATGCGGATCCTGCAGGGCGGGACGGCGGCGCTGATGGTGCCGCAGGTGCTGTCGATCATCCACGCGACCTTCCCTGCGGAGGAGCGCGGCAAGGTGTTCGGGATGTTCGGCGCGGTGGTCGGGCTGGGCGCGGTGTCCGGTCCGATGATCGGCGCGCTGCTCACCGAGTGGAACCTGCTGGGCCTCGAGTGGCGGCCGATCTTCCTGATCAACCTGCCCGTCGGCATCGCCGGGCTGCTGCTCGGACGCCGCTTCATCGACGAGTCCAGGGCCGAGCACGCGCTCAAGCTGGACCTGGTCGGCGTGGCGCTGGCCAGCCTCGGCCTGCTGATGCTGATCTACCCGCTGACCCACGGCCGGGAGGCCGGCTGGCCGCTCTGGGGCTACCTGTCGATGGCCGGCAGCCTGCCGGTGTTCGTGCTCTTCGTGGTGTACGAGAAGGCCAAGACGCGGCGGGACGGCTCGCCGCTGGTCGAGCTGTCGCTGTTCCGGGTGAAGAGCTTCGCGGCCGGGATCTGCGTGCAGCTGGCCTTCGGCGTCGCGCTCGGCATCTTCTTCCTGGTCTGGACGCTCTACATGCAGGTCGGCCTCGGCTGGAGCCCGCTCAAGGCGGGTGCCACCGGCATCCCGTTCTCGCTCGCGGTCTCCACGGCGGCCGGGCTCTCGGTGCAGAAGCTGGTGCCGCGGTTCGGGCGCAAGGTGCTCCAGGCGGGCGCGCTGATCATGGCGGTGGGCGTGCTCGTCTACATCGGGGAGGCGCACCGGTACGGGACGGGCATCGCGCCCTGGCAGATGGCGCTGCCGCTGGTGGTGATGGGCCTCGGGATGGGGCTGATCGTCGCGCCGATCACCGACGCGATCCTCTCCGAGGTGCCGCGCCGGCACGCCGGGTCGGCCTCGGGGCTGATCAACACCGTGCAGCAGGTCGGCAACGCGCTCGGGCTCGGGCTGGTGTCGGTGGCCTTCTTCGGGGCGATGGACGACGTGGTCGCGCCGGACGCGCTGGGAACGGCCTTCGGCGGGGCGTTCGTGCACGCGATGTGGTGGGTCGCGGGGGTGCTGCTGGCGGTGTTCCTGCTGATGTTCGCGCTGCCGCGCAAGCGCGGGGTGGCGGTCGAGGCCGGTGCCCCGGACGGCGCGGAGCAGCGGGAGTCCGTCCTGGTGTGACGGCTCCGGGCTTCCGGTCCCGGGTTTTCGGTTCCGGGTTTTCCGATCTCGGGGGGGAGGGCCTCGGTCGCGCTGCGCGGCCGGGGCCCTCGTCGCTCACGGGGAGGGCCGCATCCGCGGGCGGTACGCCTACGCGCTGGTGCCCGCCAGCCGGTAGTCGCGGCCGCTCCCGGCCGGGGCCGGCCGGCGGCTCAACGTGCGCCGGAGACGGCCGCGGTGGCCGTCCGGGTGGTGGTGCGGGGCTTGGCGGCGGCCTTGGCCTCCTTCGCCGCGCGCTTCGTCTCCTGCTTGAACTCCCGTACCAGAGCGAGGGATTCTGGACCGGTGATGTCGGCGACCGAGCGGTGCGCGCCTTCCTCGCCGTAGACTCCGGCGGCCTCGCGCCAGCCCTCGGGCCGTACCCCGTACTGCTTGCCGAGCAGGGCGAGGAAGATCTGCGACTTCTGCTTGCCGAAGCCGGGGAGGGCGTTGAGGCGGCTGAGCAGTTCCTTGCCGGTGCGGGCGTCCTTCCACAGCGCGGCGGCGTCTCCGTCGTACTGCGCGACGAGGAACTGGCACAGCTGCTGCACCCGTTTGGCCATCGCGGCCGGGTAGCGGTGGACGGCCGGTTTCGCGGAGAGCAGGGCGACGAACTCCTCCGGGCTGTAGGTGGCGATCTCGTGGGCGTCCAGGTCGTCCCGGCCGAGGCGCTGGGCGATGGTCAGCGGGCCGGTGAACGCCCATTCCATTGGCACCTGTTGGTCCAGCAGCATGCCGACGAGCGCGGCGAGCGCACTCCGTCCGAGCAGTTCGTCGGCCTCGGGCTGCTGGGCGAGCCGGACGGTGACGTTCATGAGGTGTGGCCTCCTCGGAGTTGACGTCGGTCGGCGCCCAGTCTGGATGACGTGACGTGGACGGACGCGGTCAACACGCCCGTACCTGGGGAAGTCTTGGTGATTCCAGCCCTTGTCAGACAGGCTTTGTTCGTTGGCGGAGCGGTTGTTGGCCGTTTCCCGGCGGCGGTGCGGAAACAATTTTGTCCGCGGCTGTCACATCCGCCTGGTGCTCCGGGTCAGTGCTGTGTCCGACCGGATCCGATCGACTCGGATCGACCAGCCATCGAACGGGGAGTGCTCCAATGTCCGTCGCCCACATCGTCGTCACCGTCCTCGGCGCCCTCATGGTCGGCTTCTCGGCGTACTCGGTCTTCGCCAAGGCCGAGTACGTCGTGGGGCCGCTCGCCGAGTACGGCGTTCCGCGCGCCTGGTGGACCTGGCTCGGCGTCGCCAAGGCGGCCGGGGCGCTCGGCCTGCTGGCCGGCTTCGCCGTCCCGGCCGTCGGCTACGCGGCCGCCGTCGGCATCGTGCTCTACTTCCTCGGCGCCGTGATCACCGTCGCCCGTGCCGGCGCGTACGCCCACATCCCCTTCCCCCTGATCTACCTGGCCCCGGCCGCCGCCTCCCTCACCCTGGGACTCGCGGCCTGACCGGCCTCCCACCGCGGGGGTGGGTCGGTCGTCGGCGCGGGAGTCGGCCTGGAGTTCGACCGGGGGGTCGGGCCGGTGGTTCGAGCAAGTGGGTCATTTCATATGACTGTTTGGGTTGCGGCGGTGGGTCGAGGTGGCTGGGGTCATCCTTTCTCCAATCGACGCGTCCAGAAAGGCTCGCCCGCCGTGACCCAGCCGTTCGAACTGCCGTCCTTCTACGTGCCGCACCCGGCGCGACTCAATCCCCATCTGGACGAGGCGCGGGCCCATTCCTCGGAATGGGCCCGGGAGATGGGGATGTTGGAGGGGTCCGGGATCTGGGAACAGGCGGACCTGGACGCCCACGACTACGGACTGCTCTGCGCCTACACCCATCCCGACGCCTCCGCCGAGGCGCTGTCGCTGGTCACCGACTGGTACGTCTGGGTGTTCTTCTTCGACGACCACTTCCTCGACATGTACAAGCGCACCAACGACCGGCGGGCCGGCAAGGCACACCTCGACCGGCTGCCGTTGTTCATGCCGGCCGACCCGGCCGCTCCGATGCCCGAGCCGGAGAACCCGGTCGAGGCGGGCCTGGCCGACCTGTGGCGCCGAACCGTGCCGGTGATGGGGGAGGACTGGCGGATCCGGTTCGCCGAGAGCACCCGCAACCTGCTCAACGAGTCACTGTGGGAGCTCGCCAACATCGACGCCGGCCGGATCGCCAACCCGGTCGAGTACATCGAGATGCGCCGCAAGGTCGGCGGGGCGCCGTGGTCGGCGCAGCTGGTCGAGTACGCGGCCGGGGCCGAGGTGCCGAAGGAGGTGTCCGGCTCGCGGGCGCTGCGGGTGCTGATGGACGCCTTCTCCGACGGTGTGCACCTGCGCAACGACATCTTCTCGTACCAGCGCGAGGTCGAGGACGAGGGCGAACTGAGCAACGGCATCCTGGTGTTGGAGCGGTTCCTGGAGTGCTCCACCCAGGAGGCCGCCGAGGCGGTCAACGACCTGCTCACCTCGCGGCTGCAGCAGTTCGAGAACACCGTGTTCACCGAACTGCCGGTGCTGTTCGCGGAGACCGGGCTCGACCCGGAGGGCCGGGCCCGGGTGATGGCGTACGTCAAGGGGCTGCAGGACTGGCAGTCCGGCGGGCACGAGTGGCACATGCGGTCCAGCCGTTACATGAACGGCGGTGGATCGGCGGCCGGTTCGGCCGGTGAGGTGGCGCCGGGCTCGGGCGGAGCACTGCCCGGGATGCCCGGGGACGGCAACTGGTGGGACCGGTACGCGATCGGCGGGATCGGGACCTCGGCGCTGGACATCCTGCGCAAGGGGGCCGGGACGGCGCAGGACCCGGCGGCGCCGGCCGTACGGCGGGCGCGGTCGCACGCGCACGTGCCGTTCCAGCCCGTCGGGCCGTCCCGGCTGCCGGAGTTCGAGCTGCCGTTCGCGCTGTCGCTCAGCCCCCACCTGGACGGCGCGCGGGAGCGGGTGGTCGAGTGGGCCGAGCGGGTGGGCCTGCTGGCCGAGCACCCCGGCGTCCCCGGATCGGGCATCTGGGACGCCGAGTCGATGCGCGACTACGACCTGCCGCTCTGCGCGGCCGGCATCCACCCCGACGCCAGTGCCGACCAACTCGACGTCGCCTCGGCCTGGTTGGCCTGGGGCACCTGGGCCGACGACTACTACCCGAGGGTCTTCGGCAGCACGCGCGACCTGGCCGGGGCCAAGGCCGCCAACGCCCGGCTGCCGCTGTTCATGCCGCTGGACGGCGAGCCGGTGCCGGAGCCGGTCAACGCGCTGGAGCGCTCGCTCGCCGACATCTGGGAGCGGACCGTCGACCCGATGACCGTCGAGGCCAGGGGCGCGCTGCGCGAGTCGATCGAGGTGATGACGGCCAGTTGGATCTGGGAGTTGAGCAACCAGATCCAGAACCGTGTCCCGGATCCGGTCGACTACCTGGAGATGCGCCGCTCCACCTTCGGCTCCGAACTCACCACGATGCTCGCCCGGCTCGGCCACGGGAGGACCGTCCCGCCGGAGGTGTACCGGCACGGCTCGATGCGCGCGCTGGAGAACTCCGCGATGGACTACGCGTGCATGATGAACGACGTCTTCTCGTACCAGAAGGAGGTCGAGTACGAGGGCGAGCTGCACAACGCCGTGCTGGTGGTGCAGAACTTCTTCAACTGCGACTACCCGTCGGCGCTGCGGATCGTCGGCGACCTGATGCACTCGCGGCTGGACCAGTTCCGGCACGTCGCGCAGAACGAACTCCCGGTCATGTACGAGGACTTCGCGCTCGGCGCGGAGACCCGGGAGACGCTCGACGGGTACGTGAAGGAGCTGGAGAACTGGCTCGCGGGCATCCTGAGCTGGCACCGGGGCTGCCGCCGGTACCGCCCCGAGGACCTGGAGCGGCACTTCGGCGCCGAGCGGGACCTCGCGGGCGCGGTCCGGGCCCGGGCGGAAGCGGCGGCCGCGACCGGGGCCGGGGCCGGGGTGGGCGTGGGGAGCGGAACGGGCGCGGTGCCGCTCGGCCCGACCGGCCTGGGCACCGCCTCGCTGCGCGCGCCGGTGAGCGGGGCCGTACCGGTGAGCTGAGCCGTACGCCATTGCCGGAGCGGCGCACCCGTGCGGGCCATCCCGCGCGGGTGCGCCGAGCCGTGGCTAGGCTGACCAGTCGGGGGCCGTGCGCGCCTTCCGGCGCGCGTCCGCACCGTCATGGACGAGGGCTGAGAGATGGCTGCGCTACCTGAGGGCACACCCTGTTGGGCCGACGCGATGTTCACCGACCTGGAGGGCGCCAAGGCCTTCTACGGCGACGTCCTGGGCTGGACCTTCGGCGAGAGTTCGTCGGAGTTCGGCAACTACACCCAGGCGTACTCGGACGGCAGGGCCGTCGCAGCGATCGTGCCGCCGATGCCGGGGAGCCAGGCGCAGTCCGCCTGGTGCCTCTACCTGGCCTCGCCGGACGCCGCCGCCACCGCCGAGCGCATCCGGACCCACGGCGGCGAGGTGGTGATGGGGCCGATGCAGGTCGGCGACTTCGGCACCATGGTGATCGCCAGGGACCCGGGCGGGGTGGTGTTCGGCGTCTGGCAGGCCGGGACCCACGAGGGCTTCGAGAAGCAGGACGAGCCCGGGGCGTACAGCTGGGCCGAGATCGTCACCCGCGAACCCGGGAAGGCCGACTCCTTCTTCCCGGCGGTCTTCCCTTACGGCACGCGGAAGATGGACTCCGAGCAGATCGACTACCGGATGTTCCTGGTCGGCGGCCGGCCGGTGCTGGGCCGGATGGGGGCGCAGGGCGACTTCCTGCCGCCCGAGGCGCCCTCGTACGTGAGTGTCTACTTCGCCGTGGACGACGCCGACGCCGCGATCGAGCGGCTGAAGAAGAACGGCGGCGCGGTGTACTTCGGGCCGATGGACAGCCCGTTCGGCCGGTTCGCGGCGGTCGGCGACCAGCAGGGCGCGGCCTTCGGGCTGATCGACCTCGGCCGGAGGGTGGGCGCGCAGCCGCCGACCGCGGACGTCTGACGGGCCGGTGGGGTGGTCCGGGTGCGCTCCTCGAAGGAAGCCCGCGGGAGAGCTCAGGACACCTCAGGACACCTCGACGCCGAGCAACTCGCGCAGCGCCCGGCAGCCGTCCGGGGTGATTTTCAGGGCCCGGCCGGTGCCGATCCGCTCGACCCAGGCGCGGTCCAGTGCGGTGCGGCACAGGGCCGCGCCCAGCGCGCCGCCGAGGTGGCTGCGGCGCTCCGTCCAGTCCAGGCAGCTGCGCACCACCGGGCGCCCGCCCGGGCGGCCGGCGTGCGGCGGCAGTTCGATCGCCTGCGCGGCCAGCCAGTGGTGACCGCGCTCGGTGACGGCGAGCCCGGCGTGGTCGGTGACCAGGCCGTGGTCGAGCAGGGCGTCGGCGAGGGTTACGCCGAGGCGGCCGGCCAGGTGGTCGTAGCAGGTGCGGGCGCGGGCCTCGGCGCTCTGCCGGGTGGCCTCGCCGAGGTTGCGGGGCGCCGACCGCACGGCGGGGGCGGGAGCGTCGCCGGCGGGGGCGTCGGCGGTGGGAGCGGCAGCGGCGCCGGTGGACACGGCGGCCTCGGCCGTGGCCTGGGCGAAGACGGCGAGGTCCTCGATCACGGTCGCCACGGCGGTGGAGGCCAGCCGGACGTACCGGTGCCGCCCCTGCCGTGCCTCGGCCAGCAGCCCGCCCGTGATCAGCCGGGACAGGTGCTCGCTGGCCGTGGATGGCGCGACGCCCGCCGAGCGGGCCAGCTCGCCCGCCGTCCAGGCGCGGCCGTCCAGCAGCGCGCAGCAGAAGGCGGCGCGGGTGGGGTCGGCGAGCAGCGCGGCGAAGGCGGCGAGCGCCGAGCCCCGTGGGTCCACTGTCATGCGTCCATGGTCGGCCATGCCTCCAGGGTCGACCCGGCACTGTTCGGCCGGCGCCGAAACGACCCGGGACCACGATGGCGGCATGAGCGATCCGTGGCCCCAAGACCCGACGTCCCCTGAAGTGACGTCCCCCGAACTGACCTTCTCCCGCTACGAGGACGTGACCGCGGCCCTGGCCGACCCGGCACTGGTCCCGCCGCCCGCGACGCCCGGCCCGTACGGCACGGTGGCCTGGCTGCGCTCCGCCGTCGCCCGGTTCAGCGCGGGCGAGCCGCACGCCTGGCGCCGGGCGCTGGTGCTGGCCGACCTGGAACGGCTGGACCCGGGCGAGCTGCGGGTCCTGGCAGCGGGCGGCTTCGACCCGGACCTGCGGCTGCGGGTGGTGCGGACGCTCGCGCGGGCGCTCGGCCTGGCGGACCCGGAGGCCGTCGCCCGGGACGTGAAGGCGGTGGCCCGGGCGTACTTCGAGCCGGCACCGGACGATCCGGCGGCGGACGCCGCGGTGGCCCGGCTGCTGCCCGCGATGGGCGACGACGACCCGGAGACGGCCGCGAACCGGATCGGGCTGCTCGTCCAGGCCTGCGAGGCCACCGCCACCCTGGTCGAGCACGCCCGGCGCAACGGCGGCGGACCGGCCGCAGCCCTGCGGGACGACCCGCCGATCCGGGCGATGCGCCGCTCCGCCGCCCGGCCTACCGAGGTCGGCGGGACCGTCGTCCCCGCGGGGGTGCAGGTGCTGCTCGACCTCGACGCCGCCCGGGAGCCGGGTCGCGAGCCGCTGGCCTTCGGCGCCCCGCCCCGGCTGTGCCCGGGCCGCTCGCAGGCCCTGGTGATCGCCGAGGGCATCCTGTACGGCTCCTCCGACCCGGCGGACACCTCCCGGCCGCCCGCCGAGGAACCCTGCTCGCAGGCCGAACTGGCCGCCCTGATCCCGCAGATGATCGACCACGTGCTCGCCCTGGCGGCCACCTGGACGGCCTGGGACGGCCGCCCGTTCCTCAACGCCGACGGCCGAACCTACACCCCGCACAAGGCGATCCGCCGGGTCACCGACCATCTCCTCGACCACTGGGCCGAGTTGGAGGCGCGCCTGGCGGGCGAGCCGGCCACCGCCGACCACTGGCACGCCTCCAACGTCACCACCCCGGCCGACCTGGTGCCGTTCACCGTCGCCGACCTGGACGAGGCCCGCAGCCGCCTCACCCGACTCGGCCGGATCTGGTCCCTGCGGGTCGCCGCGCTGCCGGAACGGCAGTTGGACGACTCGCCGGGGGCGGGCTGGAGCTTCCGGCACATCGTCTGCCACGTCGCCCGGTCCGGCTCCTACTACGTGGACTCGGTGGGCCCGATCGGACAGCAGGGCGCAGTATGACCCCGCCCGCCGCGATGAACCGGCCCGCCGCGATGACCCCGTTCGCCGCCCTGCACCACCGCCCCGGCCGTCCGCTGCTGCTCCCGAACGCCTGGGACCACGCCTCGGCCGCCGCCCTCGCCGCCGCCGGCCACCCCGCGATCGGCACCACCAGCCTGGGGGTGGCGGCCGCCGCCGGACTGCCCGACGGCGCCGCCGCCACCCGGGCGGAGACCGTACGGCTGGCCCGGCGGCTGGGCCGCGACGGCTTCCTGCTGAGCGTCGACGCGGAGTCCGGCTTCAGCGACGATCCGGAGGAAGTGGCTGCGCTGGCGGTGGAGTTGGCGGAGGCCGGCGCGGTCGGCATCAACCTGGAGGACGGCCGGCCGGACGGAACCCTGGCGCCGTCCGCCGTCCACGCGGCGAAGGTCGCGGCGGTGAAGGCCGCCGTGCCGGAGCTGTTCGTGAACGCCCGCACCGACGCCTACTGGTGCGGCACCGAGGGCCCCGAGCCGGAGGCCGTACGGCGGCTGGACGCCTACCAGCGCGCGGGCGCGGACGGGGTGTTCGTGCCCGGGCTGGGCGATCCGGCGGTGATCGCCCGGCTGGTCGACGGACTGTCCGTCCCGCTCAACATCCTCTGGTCGCCCGGCGGTCCGGGCCTCGCCGAGCTGGCCGGGCTGGGAGTGGCGCGGGTCAGCCTGGGCTCGCTGCTGTACCGCTCGGCGCTGGCGGCGGCGGTGGAGACGGCCGCCGCCGTGGCCTCGGGCCGGCCGGTCGGTCCGGTGCCGGGTTACGCCGAGGTCCGGGCACTGAGCGGGAGTTGAGGGTCGGGCGGGCCGCGGGCGGTCCGGGTTCAGCGCCCGGGCCACCGCCTCGCCTCGATCCCGTCCAGGATCACGTTGAGGCCGCGGAGGAAGCCGCTGTCCCGGCCGGCCTCGATCTCGTCCGGCACCTGGGTGGTGTACAGCCGGTGCAGTCGCGGGTGCGTCCTGGTGGCTTCGACGACGGCGGGCAGCAGCTGGTCCAGGAACTCCTGCTCACCCCGCCCGCTCCTGCTCAGCGCGCTCAGCCAGGCGGCCTCCACGCTGGCGGTGCCGATGGTGTAGCCCACGACGACGCCCATCACGTCGTTGGCCTCGGCGAGTCCGAAGCCGGCCGCCTCCATCAGGGCCAGCAGGGCCTCGGAGAGCCGCATCCAGTTGGGGCCGAGGTAGACCATCCCGACGTCGCCCATCACGGTGACCATCCAGGGGTGGCGCACGACGGCCGCGCGCATGCCCTCGGTGCACTCGACGATGACCGCACGCCAGACCGCCGGGTCCTCGGCGCCCTCGGCGCGGGCCAGCGGGAGTTCGCCGAAGACGTGGTCGACGACCAGGGCGAGCAGTTCCTCCTTGTTGGCGACGTGGGTGTAGAGCGAGGTCGCGCCGGCGTTGAGGCGGGCGCCGAGCTTGCGCATGCTCAGCGCGTCGATGCCCTCGGCGTCCAGCAGGGCGAAGGCCTCGGCGACGATCTGCTCGCGGCTGAGGGCGGGCTGGGGCCGCCGTTTCTGCGGACGGTTCCACGGCGACGCGATGCCCGGCTGGGTGCCGGTCCGGTGCTCCGGCGGGGTGTCCTCCGACTTGGCCGTCATCAGGCTCTCCATTCCACGTGCCCCCTGGTCGGGTGCGGTCCGTCCAGCATAGGCCCCGGCGCCGCACACCGTACGGCCTTGCGAACAGTGTTCGGTCTCCGTACAGTGTTCGGCGTGGCGCACACCGTTCGGTCGGGGACGGGTGAACGGTGTGCGCCGCGAGGGACTTCCGCGCGGCTCGTCGCCGACGCGAGGACGTGCGCGGGGCCGCGGCCGACGCGCCGAATCACAAGGGGGGATCGCGGTGGACCGTCACCCGCGTCGCTGGCTCATCCTGGTCGTGCTCTGCCTCAGCAGCCTGGTGCTGGTGATCGACAACATGGTGCTCACGGTGTCCGTCCCGCCGATCGCGGAGGACCTCAAGGCCGGGGCACAGGACATCCAGTGGATCATCGACTCGTACATCCTGGTCTTCGCCGGGCTGCTGCTGACCTCGGGAAGCCTGTCCGACCGGTTCGGGCGACGAAAAGTGATGATCATCGGGCTGGCGCTGTTCGGCGCCGCCTCACTGGTCGCGGCGGTCGCCGCCAGTCCCGGTGAGCTGATCGCCGGCCGGGTGCTGATGGGCGTCGGCGGCGCCCTGGTCATGCCGAGCACCCTCTCCATCCTGATCACCGTCTTCGACGACGAGGAGCGGCCCAAGGCGATCGCCGCCTGGAGCGCGGTGGCCATGATCGGCCTGGTCGGCGGCCCGGTGCTGGGCGGCGCGCTGATAGCGCACTTCTGGTGGGGCGCGGTGTTCCTGCTCAACGTGCCGGTCGCGGCGGTGGCCATCGTCGCGGCGGGCGTGCTGATGCCCGAGTCCAAGGGCCCGTGGCGCAAGCCCGACCTGCCCGGCATGCTGCTCTCGATGGTCGGCATGACCGCACTGGTCTGGTCGATCATCGTCCTCCCGCGGGACGGCTTCGCCCACGTCGGCACCCTCGCCTCGATGGCCGTCGCGGTCGCCGCGCTCACCGCCTTCGGCATCCGCCAGGTCCGCACCGACTCGCCGATGGTCCCGCTCAAGCTGTTCCGCAACCGGGTCTTCACCGGTGCGAGCTTCTCCCTCGTGCTGCTCACCTTCGCCACCGGCGGCCTGATGCTGGTGCTCACCCAGTACCTGCAGTTCGTCCTTGAGTTCACCCCCACCGACACCGGCCTGGCCTTCATTCCGCTGGCCGTCGCCTCGCTCGCCTTCAACGTGATCGGCGCCGCGCTCGGCAAGAAGCTCCCGGCGCGGGTGCTGACCGCCGTCGGCATGGTGATCATCGCGGCCGGGTTCGGCCTGCTGGCCACGCTGTCGGTCGGCGACGGCTTCACCAAGGTCGCCCTGGCCATGCTGGTGCTCGGCATCGGCTCCGGCCTCGGCATGCCGGCCGCCGCCAACGCCCTGATGGGGGCGATCCCCGGCGAGCACGCCGGCGTCGGCTCCGCGCTCAACGACACCATCCAGCAGTCCGGCGCCGCGCTCGGCGTGGCCATCCTCGGCACCGTGCTCTCCAGCACCTACACCGGCTCGATGCCCGCGGACGCCCCCGCCTCCGCCCGGCACGCCATCACCGACGCCCTCGCCCTCTCCGCCGGCAGCGGCGACACCGGCCTGGCCCGGGCCGCCCGGGAGGCCTTCAACACCGCCACCTCCACCACCTTCACAGTCAGCGGGATCGCCGTCCTGGCAGCGGCGGTGCTCACCCTGGTGCTGATGCGGGGCACGGCGGCCGCCCAGGCCCCGGCCGAGCCCGCCGAAGCCGCCGAGCCCGCCGTCGAGGCGGTGGTCTGAGCCCCTCCGAAGCGGCCGGTACCCCGCCGGCCGTGACCCCCCACCGGCCCCGGCTGCCCCGCGCAGCCGGGGCCGGCGGGCTTCCCGGGCGCGGGCTTCCGAGGGCCGCGGGCTTTCCCGGGGGCCGCAGGTTTTCAGGGCGCACGCCCCGTCCGGCCCGCGTAGCCTTCGGACCATGTCCACCCACTACGCGGAGCGCCCGTCCCGTTTGCCGGGGGCGGTGCTGTGGACGAAGGGCGGAGGCGGGGCGGCGGCCGACGGTGCAGCGGGCGGGCTGGTGCTGCCGGACGGGTGCATGGACCTGCTGTGGACGGAGGGCCGGCTGCTGATCGCCGGGCCGGACACCCGGGCGTTCCGGCCCGGGCCGGGGCTGGGCGGGCCGTGGGCGGGCGTCCGCTTCCGCCCCGGGGCGGGGCCCGCGCTGCTCGGCGTACCGGCGCACGAACTGCGGGACCGCCGGGTCGAGTTGGCGGACCTGTGGCCCGGCGGCGAGGCGCGGCGGCTGACCGAGCGGATCGACGCGGCACCGGACCCGGCCGCCGCACTGGAGGAACTGGCGCTGCGCCTGGCGGCCGCGGCGCCGCCCGAGGACCCGCTGGTACGGGCGGTGGCCGCTGCACTCGCGGCCGGGCGCGGCGTCGCGGCGACCGGTCGGCGAGCGGGCCGGCGCATTGCGGGAGATGTACCGGCCGCTGGAGGGCGCGATGTCCC